>MFXP01000006.1:53721-122006 GCA_001787535.1 Candidatus Peribacteria bacterium RIFCSPHIGHO2_01_FULL_51_35 | reverse complement strand
GTTTTTGGCGTCAACTAGGCAATAATGATGTTCATGTCTCATGACAATAAAGCAAAGGCTGCATACGATACAGAAAGTGTTATTGTGCTGAAAGTCGGTACCAAGGTCATAACGACCAAAGAGGGTTCGTTGGACAGGGGACAGATAGACAAACTGACACGCCAGATTCATCAGCTCAGGAAGCACTATCGAAAAGTCATTCTTGTAACTTCCGGTGCTGTTGCCGCCGGTCGTGAAGTAGTTGGAGCAGTGGCACGGGAAGGAGAAAGTGTGCCGGAGCAACAGCGGTATGCCGCGGCAGGCGCGGGTCCGTTATTGGAGGCGTGGAGTACGGGTTTTAAGAAGGCGGCAGAGACAGAGAAAAAAGAGCTCGCTGAGGATCCTTTGGTGGTCTATCAATTACTGCTTACGAGACATAATTTCGCTTCCAAAATTGAGCGCAAAAATATCAAAGGCAGCATTCAGAAAATTTTTGATGCCGATGACGGCGTTGTTGTGATGAATGAAAATGATCCTGTCTCTTCGGCTGAGCTCAAGAAGGAGAACAAGAAGGGGACAAAATTTGGCGACAACGATCAGCTTGCCGGCTACATTTCACGCCTTATGGGTGCGCGCGTTGCAGTGCTTCTCTCAGATAATGGAATTTGTGTTGATCCTCAACTTCCTGACACGCTCATTAAAGAAATCAAGAACGGCTCCGACGAACATAGGCAGTATCTGCAGCCTGCAGTAGCCATCAATGGAAGAGGCGGTGCTCCGGAGAAGGATAAAGTTGCATCGGATTTACAGAAGAGAGGCATCCCTGTTCATATTGCCGCTGGCCGCGAGGTAAATATTCTCTTACGTATTCTGCTCGATGGAGAAGAAGGCACTTCAACCCATTACAAACCTTAGATGTACGCGCCGTTTGAGCATTTTTCGGGACTCGATATGCGCGTTGGACGGATCACTGCCATCGAAGATTTTCCGGAAGCGCGTAAACCCGCGTGGAAGCTCACCATCGATTTTGGCCAAGAGATCGGCACAAAGCGCTCTTCGGCGCAGATCAAAGATCTCTATACCAAAGAAGATCTTTTGAATCGCTTGATTATTGGCGTTGTGAATTTTGCACCAAAGCAAATCGGACCGTTCATCTCGGAATGCCTTACCTGCGGAGTGAATGATGAACAGGGGAGAGTGACGCTCTTAAGTGTGGATCGAGATGTGCCGTTAGGATCGAGGGTTTATTAGTGGGTGGGGTGGCATTGGCTTCCAGCCAATGAGGTGGGCATCGAGGAATGTATTTCCACAATCTTTCGTAGAGATCGACCGGCGGTCGATCTCTACCGAGCATTAGAAAATTCCTGCCCACCCCATCGCCAAGATGGCGATGCCACCTCTTCTTTTACGTTGCGTCATTATTGATAACGGAAGTTACTTATTCCTGTTGAAGCTGCACCATTTTGTCATTCATCATTACTAAATTTTTATCTGCAAGTTCTTGCAGGAAAATCCGCGTCTCTGAGCTTTTTTTATTCAGCTTACGTGCAACGAAATCAATAGGCAGAGGTCGGTTAAAATCTTGAAGAAGACGAAAAGTATCGAGAGCCGGTGTTTCCATGCCTTTTTGCATACATAAATGGGGGAAAGGATCAGGAAATCCCCGGCACCGGGAACTTTTTGCAGAAGATTTCCACTTCTTTGTGCAGATTTTTGAGCGCAGCTTCATCTGCACGCTTTTCGATCGCCTTCAAGATGAATGCACCGAGGGTTTCCATCTCCTTTTCCTTCATACCGCGTGTGGTGATGGCAGGAGTTCCCAGGCGCACGCCGGAGGGATCCATGGGTTTTCGCCGGTCATTCGGGATCATGTTCTTGTTCAGTGTGATGCCGACGCGGTCGAGCACCGTTTCCACTTCCGCTCCCGCGATGCCAAAGGACGTCACGCAGTCGATCATCATCAAGTGGTTGTCCGTGCCGTTCGTCACAAGCTTGGCACCTTTCTCCATAAAGAACGTGGCCAGATGCTTGCTGTTGCGGATGATCTGATGCGCGTAATCCTTGAATTCGGGCTTAAGAGCCTCGCCGAATGCAACAGCTTTCGCAGCGACCATCTGCATAATGGGGCCGCCTTGGAAGCCGGGGAACACCGATTTATCGATCTTCTTGCCGAGCTCTGCCGTGCGGGAAAGAATCATGCCTCCGCGCGGACCGCGCAGTGTTTTATGCGTTGTCGTCGTGACAATGTCGAAGCCATCATCGAAAGGATTTCTGAGCGCGCCACCGGCAATCATGCCTGCGATGTGCGCCATATCCATGACCGTCACGGCACCCACTTCATCGGCAATCGCTTTCATCTTTGCGTAATTCAGTTCACGGGGATACGCGGAAAATCCTCCCAGAAGAATCTTTGGTTTTTCTTTGAGTGCCACTTGGCGCATGGCGTCGTAGTCGATCTCTCCGGTCTCCACATCTTTCATGCCGTAGCGGACGAATTTGAAAATCTTCGTGAGGTACGTGACGGGGTGACCGTGTGAAAGATGGCCTCCGTGGCTGAGATCCATGCCCATCACCGTGTCGCCGGGTTCCAACAGCGCAAAGTACATCGCGACGTTCGCGGGGCAACCTGCGTGCGGCTGGACGTTGGCATGTTCGCAGCGGAAGAGTTTCTTCGCGCGCTCAATTGCGAGCGTTTCCACAATGTCCGTGAACTCCTGTCCGCCGTAGTAGCGCTTGCCCGGGTACCCTTCCGAATATTTATTGTTGAACACGGTTCCCATCGTCTCCAGCACGGCAGGCGAAATGTAATTTTCGGACGCGATCAATTCCACTCCTTCCACTTGGCGGCGCATCTCACCCATAAGAGCGTTGTAGATATCCGGATCTTGGGTTTGCAGGGCTGTGTACGTAGGCATGAGGTTGAGGAGGCTCAGAGCATACCGAAGAGAATGACCAATGACCATAGACCAATGACCAAGAAAGAAATCAATATGGTCATTGGTCATTGTGTCATTGGTCATTTTATAAGTCCTCGTGCCGTGATCACCCCGTCCACTTTTTCATCGTGCGGTTCCATGGGTATCTCCGTGAGTATCTGGCATTCCAGTGCCACGCCGTAGATTTTCGTCTTTGGGTTCTTTTTTCGTTGCTCCGTAATCCACAGGTCATAACCGCCGTTGCCACGCCCCAGGCGATAGCCTTCGTGCGTGAAGGCTCGTCCGGGAATCAGTGCAATATCCAATGTTGCGGGATCCAAGATAGGAGCATCTTTGGTTGGCTCCGGAATCTTGAATTCGCCAGGTCTTAAATTTTCCGTACTGTCCATCAGGCGGAAGAAAAAATGCTTGTCTTCGAAACAGGGGAGATAGATTTTCACGCCTCGTTTTAAGAGTTCTTCGAACAATGGTCGCAGATCCACTTCATCTTTTAGCGGATAATAGGCTGCGATGCTGAGCGCAGGATCATTGGGGATAATCTTGTGTATCTCTCTACAGACTGTCCTGCTTTCCGCATGGCGCTGCCGTTCCGGATAGGCTTCCAGGCGCTGTTTTATACTCAGCCGGACTTGAGATTTTTCTTCGCGAGGATGCATAGAAGAATTATGAATTAAGAATTATGAATTAGGAATGTCTTTATCCTTACTTCTTAATTCTAAAATATTTCAGCTGCCGCTTCCGCCAAATTCACCATCTTCTCATCCGCGGATGTTTTTTGATCTTTCTCTTCGTCGACAATGCATTCCATTTTGAGTTGCCTGCGGAACATCTTTTCCATGATTTCTTCCACGCTCCTGCTGGCGTCCGTGTGCGCCACTTTGTCGCGGTGGAACGCGGAGGCGAAGCTGACCGTCACCGTCTTTTCTTTCAGGGCATGCACGCGACCGTTTTTCAGAGACATCTTCACGCTTGCGGGCGAGACTTCACTCAGGATTTTCGGCCAGTACTCGCGGATACTCACGAGTGTCAGCTCGGGTGCTTCCAACGTGGCATCTGCTGCCACAGGCTCGGGAGTTTTCTCCGCAGCAATCTCTTGTTTCACTTCTTTCGCGGACTTGCTCGGCGCTTCCCTCACCTGCTCGTCCGTTTTCTTGCGGACGGCCTGCAGCACTTGCTTCTCCTCGCTTTCGCAGAGCGAGAGGAGCGCGGATTCCAGCACCAAGCCCGGCACGGGCGCCACGCGAATGTCGCGGATAGCTTCCAGCAGGACATCCAGCACATAGGAAAGCCGTTCCGTCGGTTTTCCTTCCGCGATGCCTTCATGGAGGCTCACACGTATGGTCGTGAGGAGTTGGCGCAGCAGCGTATCCAGGGCAATGCCCGCTTCCTCAATCTTTGCGACGATGGCGAGGATCGCTTTTTTGTCCTCCGCAGCCACTGCTTCCAAAATCGAGTCGATGTATTCCTGTCCGCTTTCGCCGATGCGAATCTTCACATGCTCAACGGTGATCTTTTCCAAGCTCCTCAACTGATCCAGCAGCGAGATGGCGTCGCGCATGCCTCCTTGCGCATGGTGTGCGATAGCTCTCAAGGCGGTGCGGTCGGCATTGATCTTTTCCTGGTCCGCAATGAATTGCAGATGCCGGATGATGTCTTCCTCCCGCACGTGACGGAAGGGGAACCTCTGGCAGCGGGATTGGATGGTTGGAGGGACTTTCTGCAATTCTGTCGTCGCGAGGATGAAATACGCGTATGCGGGTGGCTCCTCGAGCGTTTTCAACAGCGCATTGAAGGCGCTCTTCGAAAGCATGTGCACTTCGTCGATGATGTAGACCTTGGCGCTGGCGACGACGGGCGAGAATTGGATCTTCTCGATCAGATCGCGAATGTTATCCACCTGCGTGTAGCTTGCTGCATCGATCTCCAGAAGATCCACGAGACTTTCCTCTTCCACGGCTCGGATGATCCGCTTTTGCATCGACTCGTCCTCCATGTCTTTCGTCAGGAGCATCTTCGCGAGGATCCTGGCGATAGAAGTCTTTCCCGTCCCGCGCGGGCCGCTGAACAAATAGGCATGCGATACTTTTTTCTGGAGCACTGCGTTTTCCAGCGTCGTCACGATGTGATCTTGTCCCACCACTTCGGCAAACGTCTTCGGGCGATATTTACGGTAGAGCGACATGAGAGGTGCAGTATATCGTTCTTTGGGGGTTTGGGAAATAATCCGCCTTTTTGCAGGAAACAGAGGAATCAGAAGAAACAGACGATTCAGAGGAAGGTATTTATTCCTCCTCTGAATCTTTTGATTCCTCTGTTTCTTCTGAATCCTTTTCATTACAATAGGTTTCTATGAAAAAAACCTTTGCGATTCTCATTGTTACCTTGGCTCTCGTCGCCTGCGTCGACACCACGGGTCTTTCCAAAGAATCTTCCAGAACGCCCAAGGGAAACCCGAACGCCGCCGTGGTCGTGACGGAGTTTGCCGATTTGCAATGTCCTGCATGCCAAGCCGCACACATGACATTGAACGGGCCGCTGCTGGAAAAATACGGAAACAAAATTCGCTTTGATTTCATGCATTTCCCGCTGCAATCCCTCCACCGCTATGCATTGGATGCCGCCATGGCTGCCGAGTGTGCGGCGGACCAGGGGAAATTTTGGGAGTTTGTGGATACGGCGTATGTGAATCAAAAGGATCTCTCCCGGGATGCCATCAAAACATGGGCGGAAAATCTCCAGCTCGACATGGATCTGTTCAACCGCTGCACAGCATCCAAGATCAAAAAAGATACGATCCTGGACGATTATGAAACCGGCAAGCAGCAAGGAGTGGGCGGCACTCCCACGTACTTTGTGAATGGCGTGCGCGTGGAAACGGATGCTGCGAAAATCGGAGCGAAGATCGAAGAAGTGCTGCAAGGGGCGATGCAACGTTTGTAATTACTTCGCAAGCTGCGCGAACCCGTAGAGTCGTTCCAGCTTCGTGTCCCAGAGGACAGCTGTGCGGTAGAGCAGGGGATTTTCCACTTCCGGCACCGCCATGCTTTGGGCGCCGAAGGCCGATTCCACTCGTCCAAGATCCAAACTTGAGCCATCCGGGAACTCTACGTCTCTCGGGTCGACCACCGTGGAGAGGAACGCATGCAGCTCCGGACCTGGGTATGTCTCGAACGTCGGGCCAAAATAGAGCATGTTGTTCGCGTACAGCGCCTCACCGCGCACTTCTTCCCCTGCGCCGATAAATTGCCCGGTCGCCCCTTCCCGCTGGCGCTGCGTGGCTTCTTTCGCCTTTTTTAAGGCATCCAGGCGCGTGTCTTCCACGAGAGCAGCTTTGCTTGCATCTTGCATCAGTGGATCATCCTGAATGTCGAGTTCGACCATGCGATCGAGCAGGACATCATAATACTGTTCCGCGTAGAGAGGATTTTGCAGATTCTGTTCCAATGTCACAGTGCCCGCTGCGCCGGAGCAGGCAGCGAGGGATAATGCAGCAAGAAGAGGGAGGGATTTTTTCATAGGCGGCTATTGTACACGGTGAATTGGAGGTCACAACTCTCTTGGTTCTCTGCCATCTTTAGGTATCCACCTTTGTCCGGCGACAAAGGTGGAGCCAAAACGCCGGCGCGCCAATAGCCCCTCCACCCGACCCAGCACCTCCTCGTCGGCTCCTCCAAGGCTTCGGAGCCGACTCGTCGTCCACGCTGCGGCGTGAAGCTGGGTCTTCCCCTTCACCCCCCGTGGCGCGCCACCACCTAAGACTCTGCTCTCCAAGTTGCGCGACGGAAATTTTTCAAGGCGGCAATCCCGTTCTTCTTGCTAAAAAAATCTAATTTCTAGACGTTTTCAGCGTTCGCTCATACAGCGATGCATTTTTCTTCTGCGGGCCGTTCATGCCGAATCCATAACCATGTTTTTCCAAGGTGCGCATGCTCTTTTTCATCATCGGTTGGACATGCTGGATCATTTCCTGGATTTTCTCGAAGGGGACGTCCTTTTCCACGAAGCGCGTCCAGTACCACACCGCTCGGTTGTTGCGATTGTGATGCACGTACGTGAGGAGCGCGCCGTTGTCCGTCGTTTGGTTCAAGTGGATGACTTGCGGGGATTTCGTGTCGTTTGCCGAGCGGGCAGCGGGTTCCGTAGCTGTGTCCGACGTAAAATCATTGATTGCGTAGTCGTCCGGCTGACCATGTTCCAAATGATCGTATGTTTCTTCCTTTGCGATCTTCTCGAACTCCACATCCTTTTCATCACTGCTGAACCCGCGCTGGCGGCACCATTCCCAGTTGTAGTACATCGTGCAGAGCGCCCAGAGGGTTTGGTAATCGTACCGCATGGCCAGGAGGAAACGATTTTTGATCGAATCCGAGGGCAAACCGGAAAGCGCCTGTTTGATATTTTCGTTCGCTTCGAAGACTTCGTTGATCGAATGCTCTTCTTTTGATGCGCTGCCCCGATGCTCGCGCAGATATTTTTTCATGGAATCGAGCTTCTCTCTGTGCTCGGAAGTTTTTGCACCCGGTTCCGCCCGCACGATCAGCTCATCCGCCTCTTCCCAGTCTTTCGCGTCCAACGCGTGGCGAATCTTCAGGAAAATGTAGGGCTCTTTATCGATGTCCTTGAAGCGATTATTGGCTTCCGCAACGTACGCTCGGCGACGCTCGTAGTGCCAACCAAGAAAGACATCCAAGTGCACGAAGTGGAACGTGCGCGGCGTCCCCAAGTCCTTCCTCTTATTCTCCACATCATCGAATTCCGACCGGACTTTTGTCCAATTGCGGATGAGCCCGCGCAACGATGTTTGTTCGTTGCCCATGATGAATGCGCGGATCGTTTCCGGCTTTGCGTTGCTTTGGAAAATCTTTTTCATCCATTCGCCGATCTTCCATTCGGAGAGCACGCCATCGGATTTGGCCGCTTTCACCAGCATGGTTTTCGCTTTGTCGTAGAGGCTTGGGTCATCCAATTTTTCGCTCTTGTATGCCCCCTTCTCGATGGCTGCGATGGCTGCCAATGCCGCATTCACACGATCGCGTTTGAAGAGGTAATGGGAATCCAGGAAACCGGCTGCCTTGAGAGGTTTCAATTCCGGCACCGTGTCCTCCGAGAGTTTCAATTTCGCTTTTTTCTCCTGAACCGTTTTCATGTCTCTGCCGACCTCCACCCAGTTATGCACATATTCTTTAAACGTATTCTTCACGAATTCCTTCTTTTTCATATAGATGACCTTGTCATCGCGGAGCCTTGCGAGCCAGCGCTCTGCGCCGTCGGCACTGATGCCGCCCGATTCCTTGGCTGTCGTAAGAAGTGAATTGAATTCACGTTCCAGGTCGCGGGCATCATCAATAATCTTTGGGATCATCGTATGAAGGTTTTCTCGCAATGCTTTGATTTTCTCCTCGTGCGTGGTCATGCCGACAAGCTCAAAGGATGATTCCGAAAGCACCATCTCCCGGTATGCTTTTACGTCGGCGCTTTTGAGGATGGAGGATGTCGTGGCCAATTCCACCTTTCGTAAACACGCCCGTCGAATGATATCGCGCTGTTCCGCAAGTTCTTTGGGTTCCTTGTTGCCCTTCTCCCATTCTTTGGGAGATGCAAAATCCTGCTCGAGTTCGGCGGTCGTATTGCTCATTGGGAAGGGAATTATACCGCAAGGAACATCCGCATCCATGCAAAGCTCTTGCACTTTTTCATTGTATGGTACGCTTCTCGTATGATTTTATCCGATCGTGACATCAAGAAGGCTTTGGACAGCGGCCGCGTAAAGGTCGAGTCTCCGCAAAAGGAACTGTTTCGCCACATCCATGCGTCCTCCATGGATCTGCGGTTGGGCAACATCTTCAAGCTCTACGAACACAGCAAGTTCGCAGTGTTGGATCCCAAAAATCCCGAAACCGTCGCCGGCAACATGCGCACCATCACGGTGCCGGACGGCGACCCTTTTATTGTCCAGCCAGGGGAGTTCGTCCTGGGCGTCACCATGGAAACGCTCACGGTGCCGGACGATCTTGTCGTCCGTGTGGAAGGCAGAAGTTCTCTCGGTCGCCTGGGCATCATCATCCACTCCACGGCAGGTTTTGTGGATCCCGGCTTCTCCGGAACTATCACGCTGGAAATCAGCAACCTCAACCGCATGCCCGTCGCCTTGTATCCCGGCATGCGCATTTGCCAGCTGGCGTTTGAAATGATGACGAGTCCTGCGGAGATGCCCTACAACATGAAACCGTTCAGCAAGTACCAGGGGCAGGTGTTGCCGGAAGAGAGTCGCTTGTCGAAGGATCCCGAGTTTGCTTCGTAGTTCTGACTTATGCGTCATCTTCCTCCACGTATTTTTTCAAATCGTTCTTTGCAATGCGCTGCAGTTCGTTGATGCCTTTCACAACAATGTTGCGCGCCCTTACAAATGAAATTTCCCTTTCGTGCGCAATGAGTTCCAATGACTTTCTTTCTCTTTCTTCATTTAATCCAAAATAATCTTTCAAAATTTCTCCGTCACGCGTGGTGAGTGGCTCTAATATTTTATCAATATCTCGATGGAAATTTTCACTTTTCCTCAAGGCCACTATTTCTGGCTCTTCCGGCACGCGTGCTGACGCTAATTTTTGTTTCAACCCCTTGGGGTTGGAAGCGAAAGGAATTTCTGCGGGTTCGGATTGTACGTACAATTCTTTGGGAAACAGCGTCTCTGGATCGTAGCCCGTGGCTTTGCAGAGTTGCTTTGCGATGCCTCGGTAGTTCCCTCGCGTATCAAAGGGAGATAATTTCCTTTTCAAGAGAAGTTTCATATTCCGAACGGCACCTTCGCCAAGTTCTTTGTGTGCCATGCAAAATGCTTGTATGTCTTTATGTCTCTTGAAAACAATCTCTAGGAGGAGAGTATTAATTGGTAACCCACTCTCTTCATCCGATGCGTTGCGCAGGTGTTCGGGCATGTAATAATAATATATAAAATGTATGTATTGTCAATATCCACATTAAAATGCGTTTAGGATGTTTGGATGATGCTTAAAATAAACGTACAATCGACTTCGAAATGGACGATTAGCTTCCGCCTCCGCCCTTTGGGCTACGCCTACCTGCCTGCCGGCAGGCGGGGACGGACAGGCAGCTGGTTCCTTCACTTCCTCGCAGGACTTATGGACGATTAGCTCAGCTGGTTAGAGCGTACGATTCACATTCGTAAGGTCACTGGTTCGAACCCAGTATCGTCCACCATGGTTTTAGAGTGCCCGGATCCTTTCCCATCCCGGCACCGCCATCTGCCGGAGGAACAGATGAGCGTTCTGCAGTGGAAGATTGGGCGACGCTGCTTTCCTGTGCTGTTTCACTGCTTGCTTGGCTGGAGTTTGTCACTTGTTCACTGCTCGATTGCACCCCATCGCCAACAGCGACGCGCGAAGAACTTGTTATGACAGCGGTCGAACTCTGTGCACGACTGGAAACCGCTGCTGCCATCAGTGAGCTTTGCTGTGCCGAGGAAGCAGGTTTATTTGTCACGGGTTTGCTCGGCGCCGGCTTCTGTGTTGATGCACCTGCCGGCGGCGGAACTGCCGGCGTTTCTGTTTTCAAACTTTCTTCCAGTGTTGTCAGAAATTGTTCCCATTCCTTCGGGCTGAATTGCACGGCATCGGATGTAAGAAAGGGGAGAGCGAGCGAAGCAGTCGAAAGCAGAAACGCGAGAATGCTCACGATCAAGGTCGTCTTCACCATCTTCTCCGTCTTGTTCACACGATTGTGGCAGCCTTGGCAGTGATCTTCCGCATGTGCTTCTTTGACTTTTGAAAAATAATCCTTCGCATACTCCTCTGCCTTCTCTCCGGTTTTGGAGAGGAACTCGTCGCGTTTGCCGTGCTCCGGCTTGGCATCCTGCTGCGGGTGTTCTTTGCTCATAGACGGCAGAGAATACACGCTTTAGTGATTCTTTTCAATCTATGTCGGCTGTTGTTGAGTGACACAATGAAATGCGCCAAATCCCCACACAAGATCCCGGGCATCGATGGGCACAATCTTTCGAGTGGGAAATGCTTTTTTCAGCACGTTGATCGCTTCGCTGTCGTGGAGATCATTAAAAACAGGCAGGAGCACTACAGCATTGCCTATGTAAAAGTTGGAGTAGCTGGCAGGCAGGCGGATGCCTTCATGAAAGAGTGGAGCTGGCATCGGAACGGCATGGATCATGAAAGGATTCCCATCTTGATCAGTCATTTCTTTCAAAAGATCCAAGTTTGCTTTCAGAGGAGCATGATTTTCATCGTCTTTATTTTCTTCGATGACAGTGAAGATTTCTTTTTCACCGATGAAGCGTGTCATGTCATCTATGTGGCCGTTCGTATCATCACCAACGATGCCGTCGCCGAGCCAGAGGACATTGGTGACACCCAGATGTTCCTTCAAATGCTGCTCGATTTGATTCTTTTTTAACTGAGGATTCCTGTTTTTGTGCAGCAGACAGGATGTTGTCGTCAGCAGACTGCCCTTTCCGTTCACATCGATGGATCCGCCTTCCAAAACCATCGGAATGCGCGTTTCCGGCATGTCGATCAGCTTGGATACGATCGATGGGATATGCTCGTCCATGTCATACATCCACTTTTCCCCCCAGGCGTTGTACATCCAATGCGTAATCCGCACATCACCGTTCGCATTCTTCACAAAGATGGGTCCGTGGTCGCGCGCCCAGGAAAAATTATTCAGCACGCGGTGCAAATGGATCCGATCGCCGGTCGCTCCGGCATCCTTCAGTTCTTTCTCGGCGATTTTCTCGGTCTTTGTGTCATGGATCAAAATGTGAACATCTTCTCCGGCAATCAATTCCTTCGTGATGCGTGCCCAGATAGGTGGAATCTTTTCAAAAAGTCCCGGCCAGTGCGCTTCATCATGCGGCCAGGTGAGCCAGGTGGCGGCATGGGGTTCCCACTCAGCGGGCATGCGGTAGTCGGTGGAAGGAGTTGAGAAATTTGGAGTCATAACAAGAATGGTTATTGTTATATTGCTAAATTGTCATATTGTTAGCCACGCAGAGACCGAACGTTTCGCTTGCGAACAATATAGCAATATAACAATGTAACATTACAATTTTGTGAGATCGTGATACACGTCCGGTCTTCTATTGTTTAAGAATCGCCATGCATCCTGCAATGCTTTCACGCGGTTCAAATCGCACTCTGCGATAATGGTCGATTCTTTGTCGTCGCCTTTTACCAGAACTTGTCCGGCAGGGTCGGCAATGAACGATCCTCCCCAAAAGTTGATATGGTCTTCTTTGCCGACACGATTCACTGCGGCGATATACACGGAATTTGCGGCTCCGTGTCCCACTTGGACGCTGCGCCACATCTGCTCCCAATCGCCTGTGATGTTTTCTTCCACTTCATCATCAATGGTTCCAATGGCAGTGGGATAGAAGATGATTTCGGCTCCATTCAGCGTTGCGATGCGGGCTGCCTCCGGAAACCATTGGTCGAAGCAGATCAGCGGGCAGACTTTTCCGAAGGGTGTATCAAAAATTTTGATGCCGGTGTTTCCTGGTTCGAAGTAATGCTGCTCGTGATACAAGATGTCTTCGGGAATGTGTGTCTTTCGGTACGTTCCGAGCATCGTGCCATCGGTATTGAACACGGGAGCCGTGTTATAGCGTTTGCCGTCCTTTCCCAGTTCGTACAGTGATCCGCCTATCAGCACGATGCCGTGTTCTTTGGCTTTCCTGCCCAATGCTTCCGTCACGGCATTGGGCAACGGCACTGCCAATTCCAGCGCTGCTTTGTCATCCGGGCGTTGGCAGAAGTACGGACTCAAAAAGAGTTCGGGCAAGCACACGATCTGTGCGCCTTTCTGGGCCGCTTCGTCTATTTTTTGCAGTGCGCGTTTGAGGTTGTCTTCCGCAGAGGCAGTGCACTGCATTTGTACCAAGCCGACCGTGACGATTTTTTTCTCCATGGATGCAAAAGTGTACCACAAAGGATTGATCACGTTGTGAAACTGTGTACGATACATTCTCGATGAGGAAGAAATTCGATCAGCTATCGGCGGGACTCAAGAAGTACATCGTGGAGGAAGCGCCCGGCGTTACCGGAACACAATCGGTGTCGCAGGACGTGCAGAAAAGTAAGACACCGGTTTCCACCTTCGCGGAGCGTGCCCTCAGGCACTGCAACGGCGGAGCAACCCTGCAGGCTGCGCTGTGGCTGAAACAGCACTTGGATAACGGCGGCAAGCTGGTCGTCACTATCGCAGGGGCGCTCAGCTCGTTCCAAATCGGCGTGACGCTGGCGGAACTCATTCGCAAGGGAAAAGTGCACCTGATCTCCGCCACGGGAGCGAACCACGAAGAATCGTACTACCGCTATGTCGCGCACTCGCACTACGCATATATTCCGCGCTACACCGAGCTCACACCCGAGCAGGAAGCGGAACTGCGTGATGCGGGGCTCCGCCGCATCACGGATACGTTTTTGCCTGAAGACGAGAGCGTGCGCATTATGGAGCCGCTTCTCCTCAAAATGTGGAAGGATGCGGAGAAGAAAGGGGAGCGCTACTTTCCGCATGAGTACTTCCGCCGTTTGTACGCGGAGAAATTGATCCGGCCGGATCCGAACGCAAATCCCAACGACAGTTGGACGTATGCTGCGTACGAGAAAAATATTCCCATCGTCATCCCGGGCTTCGAGGATTCAACCACGGGCAACATCTTCGCGAGCTACACGTACGTCGGGAAATATAAGGGCAAAGACGGCAAAATGGTGAGCCCCACAGTCATGAAGAGCGGATTGGAGTACTTCACTTCTTTATACGACTGGTACATGGAAGAGTCCAAAGATGCTCCCATCGCATTCCTCCAGCTGGGTGGAGGTATCGCCGCCGATTTCCCCATCTGCATCGTCCCGTCCCTTAAGCACGACCTGCTTTATCAGGGGGTTCGTGATTGGGCAGGCTTCGTGGAAATAGGTTCTTCCCCCATGTCCTACGGCTCGTACTCGGGCGCAGGCGGCAAAGAGAAGATCACGTGGGACAAGCTGAGCACGGCAAGTTACTACCAGATCATTCAGAGCGATGTGACGGTCGCATTTCCTTGGATTGCAGCCGTTCTTTTGGATCTGTAAGTTTAGGATCAATGCGAAGAAATACTCTTGATTTTCGCTTTGTGGAGCCTAGAATTCTGTCTTCTTATTTATTCTATGTTTAACGAATTTGATCTCATTGCGCGGAGGAATTAAGGATGCCGATGAATATGCAGTTATCGAAGCGTATTGTGCTGGAAATTTCTTAGGCACAAAAGCATTGCTTGAAGAATATCGTCATCGGTACGGGAGCCTGCCGGAATGGGCACAGAAAGAATTCGGAGATGAATTTGTAGATGCAACGATCATCGGGGATGATGGGGCTGATTATGAGCCAATCCGCACGAATATCCGCCGATAGAATCCTCTACCAAGACGAGCACTTCCTTGCTGTTCATAAATTGAGCGGCGAACTGGTTGTGCGGGGGAAAGGTCCCGTGGGGAAACTACCGCTGCTGGATTTTTTGAAGAAGGATTTTCCGGGACTCCGTCCCGTGAACCGTCTTGATTTCGAGACATCGGGTGTTGTGCTTTTTGCGCGCACCAAAGCCGCGCTTGCGGCCATGATGCCCGGAGGATCCGAAGAGGATCTGCACGTGCGGAAAACCTACTGTGCGCTGGTGTCGGGTGCGCCGCCGCTCTCGCAGGGGACCATTCGCACGCCACTCCCTGCGCGCGCATCCAAAGAACTGATTCCTGCGGAGACGAAGTATCGCGTGTTGGAACGTTTCGATACCGTCACTTTTGTGGAAGCGGAATTCACGAGCGGCCGGCATCACCAGATCCGCAAGCATTTTCAGAGTGTGCGTTGTCCGTTGATCTTGGATCCTCTGTATGGCAATGCGAAGGCCAATGTGGCGTTCACCAAAGCATATAAATACCGTAAATTCTTTTTGCATGCATCACGTCTGTCCTTCCTGCATCCTTTTACGAAACAGGAAGTGAAGATAGAAGCGCCGCTCCCAAGGATATTTCAAGAAGTGCTGAAGAAACTGGAAAAATAACTCCCGACAGGGAAATGACCAATGACACAATGACCAATGACCAACGAAAATCAGAATAGCCAAACCATCTTGGTCATTCCCTATTTGGAAACCACCGGCTCCGCCGGTGAGACGCCGCCAGGTTCCACCGTCCCGGCATTGGCATACGGTACTTTGGTACAGGGAAAGTCCCAGCGAAGGAGCATTCCCTGTCTCAACACATGTGTTCTTTCTAATCACAGAGCCACACGATATGGAACTGTAAGTACCACATCGTGATTGTACCAAAGTACCGCAAAAAAATCCTGTACGGAGCTGTGCGTGTCCAGGTTGGCAAAATCATTCGAGAGCTTAGCAAGCAGAAGGAAACCGAAGTGCTCGAAGGAAATGCCTGCCCCGACCACATTCATCTCCTCCTCTCCATCCCGCCCAAATACAGCGTCGCCCATGTCATGGGATTCCTCAAAGGGAAAAGCGCTATCCGCATCCATCAGCAGTGTTCCAAGCGCAAGCAAGGAGGTCCCCAAAAATCCTTCTGGTCTCGCGGATACTTCGTGAGCACCGTCGGTCAAGATCCCGATGCCATCCGCAAATACATCCAAGACCAATGGAAGAACGATCAATTCTTCGACGGTCCACAACTTGATCTGTACTGGAATTAAGAAGCAGAGCCATCGGTAGTATGCATTCCTACTTAGCCCCTTCCAGGGGCTTTCCTCATACTACCGGCTCTGCCGGTAGTTCTGATTGGTCTATGGTCATTGGTCATTATTCAGATCATTGGGTTTTGCCCACTGATCAATATATACTCCAAATCATGAGAGTCCTCTCCGGAATCCAACCTTCGGGCCAACTGCATCTGGGCAATTATTTCGGATCCATCAAACCGAATGTAGAGATGGCGGCAAAGGCGGATCAAAGCTTTTACTTTGTCGTCGATCTGCATGCGCTCACGACTCTGCACGATCCGAAATTGTTGAAAACGTATCGGGAAGATGCGGTGTTGGACATCCTCGCATGCGGACTGGATCCTCTAAAAACTGTTCTCTGGTATCAATCCGCTGTTTCTGAACACACTGAACTTCTTTGGATCCTCTCCACGGTTTCCCCTATGGGGCTTTTAGAGCGTGCGGTGAGCTACAAGGAAAAAGTAGAGAAGGGCGTTTCCGCCACCGTTGGCCTCTTTACGTATCCCGTACTGATGGCTGCCGATATCCTTTTGTATCAAGCGGATGTCGTACCTGTTGGAAAGGATCAGAAACAGCACGTAGAAATCGCACGCGATATCGGAGGAAAATTCAATCACGCGTTCGGGAAGACGTTTGTCCTTCCGGAACCGCAGATCAGAGCGGATGTTGCGGTGGTCCCCGGCACCGATGGGCAGAAAATGAGCAAGAGCTACGGCAATATCATCCCTATTTTTGGGGAAGAGAGCGCCATCAAAAAAGCGATCATGGGCATCAAAACGGATTCCAAAGGGGCGAACGATCCCAAAGATCCAAAGGCGTGCATCATCTACCAAATCCATGCGCTTTTCCTCAATGAATCCGAAGCAAAAGCATTAGCTGAGGAGTATCGCAATGGGCTCGCATACGGCGATGCGAAGAAGAAGCTTTTTGCAACGTACATGGACGTGTTTACCCCGATGCGCGAGAAGCGTGCCGCTCTGAAACAGGATTTGGCAGGTGTCTCGGAGATTCTGGCCGATGGAGCGAAAAGGGCATCCAAAGAAGCCCAGAAAACCATGGAGAAAGTGCGGAAAGCTGTGGGATTGCGATAAACACTAAAATAAGGTATAATAATAAGGTATTTCCAACACACACCTATGCACAAAGAACATGTTCATAATTTCGTCGCTTTGAGCCTCGCGGTTCTTGTGTCGATTGCTTCCATCCCTCTTTCGACGGAAGCGCTTTTCCGTTCGCAGCACGATGATGGGACGCGATTGGAAGTGGGAGTTCCGGACGTCCAAAAGGCGGCAAAGGCGGACACCACGGACAGGAGATTGCGTGCGCGTGAGTATCACAAGGCCATTGAACTCTACCGTGATCGCTTGAAGAGGGGTGAAATGGGGCTCGTGAAGCCGGATATCAATGACCCCGCCACGGTCGACTTCTACTTGCAGAAAGCGGAGGAGGAAGCCGAGCACAGTGCCGCTCCGAAGAGGACGGACGTTGTCACGGCGCAGAATATTTCCGATGATGACCGTTTGCTGCTCCGCCGCTACGAGCGTGCAGGCTACTGCCCGGAAAGCTTGAAGAACTACGTTTCCGGTTTCTTTGAACTCTGTGTGAAACTCGCGGGATCAAAATTGAAGAGCGGAAACCGCACGGGGATTTTGAATGATCTTATTAAGGCTCGCTCACGCACGACTCTGCCGAACACGCTCAAGAATCGTCTGGAAATGCTGCGTCAAGCGCGCGAAGGAACAAAGCGTGAGAGCACGGCTCCCATGAGGACGTCGGCTCCGACAAATTAATAACAATATTGTGATTCCAAGCGGAGTGCCGAGATCCGGTGCTCCGTTTTTTGATTTCTCAAATCTTTTGTAGAGATCGACCGCTGGTCGATCTCTACCATGATTGATTCTTGTTTTTCCACCTTTGTCCGGCGACAAAGGTGGAGCCAAAACGCCGGCGCGCCAGAGCTCCTCCGCCCGCCCCTGTGTCTCCTCGCCGAGCCTCCAAGGCTTCGGCTCGGCTCGTTCGACTCCGTCCCGCATGCGCGGGACGGAAAACAGGGGCTTCCCCTTCACCCCCCATGGCGCGCCACCCCTCCTATGGAATTTTGCTTCGAACGAGAGGAAGAAATTAAAACATATTCTTTCTGGCTCCGATGTTCCTTTTTCGCTATCATCAGAAATACTTTTCCAATCTCTACGTATGTTTGATGAGCCAAAGAAAAAAAAGAACGGCGGTAATGGTGATGACGATGATCAGAAGACCCAGGAAGACAAAGGCGGAGCCGAAGCCGGTAAATATTATCAAGACACGCGCATTGGGGAAGGATCGGATCCCGCAGAAGCAAATATTACGTGATGGCCAAGCCCGCTTTGCGATACAGCTGTCCGAAGAGGAAAACCGGCAGCCCCACGACCCCTGTCCAGTCTCCTTCCAGATGCTCGATCAATAACTGTCCGGGGCCGTCGATTTGAAAGGCCCCCGAACGGTCTTCCCAGAATCCTTGTTCGATCCATGCATCGATCGTCTTTGTATCAAGCGTAGCGAAACGGACGTGCGAGGTGGAAAGGCCGACATATTCTTTTCCGGCAGGAGCGATCAATGCGATGGCAGAATGGACTTTTGATGTTTTGCCGCTCTGTAGTGCGATCATTCTTCGCGCATCAGCAGCATCTGCCGGCTTTTCCAAGACCGAGCCATCATGGGCTTCCACCAGCGTGTCGCAGCCGAGGATCCAATCATTGGGGTGTGATGTTTTCACATCGCGTGCTTTCAAAAGTGCCAATGTTTCCGCACGTTTGCCCGGATCTTTTTCGTCGCAGGCATTTTCATCAATAGAACTTGGGATCGCTTGAAAGGAAACGCCGATTCCCCGAAGAAGGGTTTTGCGTTGCGGACTGGCTGAAGCAAGGATGAGTGCCATACTTCAGGCCTGCGAAAGTCCCGGGATGCGCTTCTGCATGCTGCGGATGACAACATTCAAGTCTTTGTTAACGACGACGTGATCAAACAGATCCGAACGCTCCTTGAAGAACGCCAGGTCTCTCTCCGCATTCTTCAAACGATCTTGAATGTGCGCTTCCGTTTCGCGGCCGCGCTTGCGTAAGCGATGTAGCAGCTGCGAGAGCTTGGCGCGCTTGCTCTTGCCGGGAGGCAGCAACCCGAACGAAAGGATCGATCTTCGGCCGAACGTATTCGCTAGATCTTTGAGAAGATGCATCTCTGTGATCACGACTGGCAATTTTCCCTCCTTCCAAATGGCTTCGAAATCCGCTCGGCGGTAGCCGTACTGACGATGTTCGCCGCGCGAAGGGATATCCGTAGCAGCCACCAGCAAGCCTCCGCGCTTCCATTCGTCGAACTCTGTGGTGGGGGCATACACATATTCTCCTTCATCACCGGGTTTCTCCTTCCGTGTCGTCACAATCGGAACATTGACGGCGACATCGGAGAACATTTGCACCAGCATGCGGCTGACGGTTGTTTTGCCAACGCCGGACGGACCCGTGAGCGCGAGGATGTACCCCGGGAAGGTCTTTTCCATGATGGCAGGGACTTCCGAGAGCGCTTCGTAACTCACTTCGTAGACGCGCAGCTTCTCTTCCGTCACATGGGACAGGCGCATGCGTGCGTGAACCCGTTGTCCTATGAATGGGCGTTCGGCCAAGAGCGGAGCCAGCACGCTGCTGCCGTCCTCCAATTGGATCAACCCGATCTGCCGGGGCCTTTTGCCAAAACGCGCAGGAGGATGCGCGAGGACAGTAAAGGAGAGGACGGTGCCTGCCTGGAGCTTGGATGCCCTTTTTTTTTGTGCCCGATGGATAATCGAAGGAGAAGACATAGGAATTGCTATACGTTATATTGCTATATTGTTAGCCAAGCACGGATCGAATTTGAGGTAACCATATAACAATATAGCAATATAACTTGCGAATAAGGTCATGAGGAAGCATCTAAATTTTCCAATATATGGATACCGCAGCTGGCGCATGCCCCACCGAAATTGTGCGCAAGGCCATACTGCTCTTTGGAAGCGCCGAGTTGCTTTGCAATATCGATCATTTGCTTGATGCCCGTTGCGGCGACAGGATGGCCACAGGATTTCAAACCACCGCTCTTATTCACGAACGTTGGGTAATCTCCTGCGTGAATGCGTTCGTAGACGCTGATTCCTTCACCGGGCTCCGCAAAGCCAAGGTCTTCCATATTGATAATGGCTGCCATAGAGAAGCAGTCATGGGTTTCCAGTGCGCGGATCTCTTCACGATCAATCTCTGCTTCTTTCAGTGCACGTTGCATGGCGTCGCGTGTGGCAGAGAAGCTTGTGATGGAAGCACGCTCCGTGATGCTCACCGAGTCACTCGCAATTTGGCTGGCTGCCAAGCGAAGTTCGCTTCTGTGTGTTGTGGATAGGATGCAGACGGCTGCGCCATCGCTGACAGGAGAACAATCCAGCAACCGCAGAGGATCCGCAACCATGGGACTGGCCGTCACTTTTTCCGGACTCACATCGAACCGGAACTGTGCGAACGGATTTTCTTTGCCCTGTCTGTGATGCACCGCGCTCACCAAACTCAGTTGCTCGCGTGTCAGGCCGTACTCATGCATGTAGCGTTGTGTGATCAATCCAAAGATGCCCGGGAATGTCAGTCCCGACGGAGCATCCAGCTCGCTGTCCGCGGCTCCCATCAATGCTGCACTCACTTCATCCACCGAGACATCCGTCATTTTTTCCACGCCGATCACAAGAACTGTTTCCGCGCGTTTGCTCTCCAAATATGCGGCTGCAGTGTGCAGCGCCATCGCGCCCGATCCGCACGCGGATTCTATGCGCAGCGCAGGCGGGTGATGCGGCAACAATGCGGATGCGAGAGCACCAAGGTGCGCTTGGTTATTCGTGCGTTCGCCAAGCATGTTCGCGACAATCACCAGATCAACATCCAGTGCATTGAGCCCGGAGTTCTTTAGTGCCGCTTCTGTCGCTTCATCCATCAGGTTGAGCAGACTCCTATCCCAGTGTTCACCAAAACGCGTAAGTCCCTGGCCGACGAGGAAAATGTCTTTTTCCATGAAGATTATTTTGCCGCCAGTGCACCCGAGTGTTCCAGATACGTACTGTACGGCAAGTACGAGATTGCGCGCGTGTCCGGAGGCAGACCCGCGCCGTTTTTGAGCATCGTGCAGAGGAAAGCGTCGCAGCCTGCGCCGGAACCGTAGGAGACCAGCAGGATTCTTTCTCCTTTTTTTGCCTTCTGCAACACGTTTGTCAGACCCAGGAGGGAACACGCGCTGTACGTGTTACCGACGGTCGGAACAATGAAGCCGTGATCAAGTTGTTCCTTACTGATGCCGCATTCTTTCGCGATGCGCAGAGGGAACTTGGCGTTCGGCATGTGCAATATCACGTGATCGATCTCCTTCATCTTGATGTTCCCAATTTCCAGAATTCCTTTGATGGCTTCCCGCATGTGGTGGAAGTATCCCGGCTCGCCTGTAAAACGTCCCGCGTGTCTGGGATATTTTTCATCGGCAGCGCGCCAGAAATCCGGC
The DNA here is from genome assembly GCA_001787535.1 of Candidatus Peribacteria bacterium RIFCSPHIGHO2_01_FULL_51_35. GTDB lineage: Bacteria > Patescibacteriota > Gracilibacteria > Peribacterales > Peribacteraceae > 2-02-FULL-52-16. Next base: position 100,818 of record MFXP01000006.1, on the reverse strand, counting down.
GTGTCCGTGGTGAAAGATAAGGTGTGATCAATCTTGCAGAGCGCGTTCTTTGCCGTGGCTGTGCAAAGGATCACCGCAGCAGCACCGGCGGCAGCCGTGTACTCCAGTGCATCGCCGGGTTTTCCCTGCGCCGTGTCCGTTCCCATCGCCATGGCGAAGTTTACTTGGCCGCTACGTACGAATGCATCCCCAATTTGCATGGCAGCCGTGCCTGCCTTGCAGGCGAATTCCAAATCTGCGGCATGACAGAAAGGATCCAACTCTAGTGCAGCCGCCAGCATTCCGCTCGTCGGCTTTACGGCATACGGATGCGATTCGGATCCCACAAAGATTGCAGAAATTTGGGAAGCCTTGATGCCTGCATTTTCGATCGCCATCTTTCCTGCTTCGAACCCCAGCGTGAAACTGTCTTCATCTTTTCCCGGCACTGTTTTTTCTTCGACGCCCAAGTTCGCCATGAGCCCTGCGGGGTCTTCCCCCCAGTGTGCTGCGATCTCCGCCGTGCGGATACGATACTTCGGCAGATACATGCCGAAACCGACAATGGCGGAAGATGCCATGGGGCAGAAGTATAGCAGAGGAAAAGGGCAAAGAAGGCAGAAAACCCAGGAACGTCAATGATCCTTCCGAGCATGTTTTTTGTGCGACTCCGCCAAAGTATTCGTCGCTTGTGCGGCTAAAAGAGAGACTTCTCCCGCAAGGACAGCAGCACCGATACTTTCCGCAAGTTGCTTGGATGGATGCAGCGATGTGCGGTTTTTGAGCAAGAGATCCAAGCATTGTTTTTGGGCAGGCAGTGCCGTGCCGCCACCGCGAACGCCAACAAGGATGGCGGGGCAATGAACCGATACACGCAACGGTTGTAGGGGCACGGCATGCCGTGCCCCTACGATTTCAACGCGTGTATCGGTGAGCGACCCTTCCACCACGTGCGCAGCATCCTGCCCCATTGCAAGGTACAACGCAGCGACGATGTTCGCGGCGTGGAGATTCTTTCCCAGTGATCCTGCAATGGAAGATCCAATCTCCAGCTTTGCATGCGCTGTTTTCAGCATGGCTGCGGCATCTGCCCTTAGAACTGATTGCAGAACTTCTTCCGTGAGCGTTGCTTCGGCACGCACATCGTAGCCTCGGCCGAGCTTTTTCGTCCGCTCACTTGGTTTTTTGTCGCTGTCTACATTTGCTGCAATTGTTATAAGGGGAATGCCGAGCTTCTCGGAAAGAAAATGTCCCACTGCATCGGCGGCAATCGTAATCATGTTCATACCCATGGCTTCGTCGGTATCGGCTGCGATTGTTAAGAAGAGAAAATCATCCTTCGCATCGATTTCATAGGATAAAACTTTCAAATGATCGCTCGTTGCTTCCGCAAATTTTTTCCACTCGCTTTCAAGCTCCTCAATCTCTTTCCTTCGCACTTCGCACTTTGTACTTTGTACTTCAAACGCAATCGATCGTGTGATTCCTTTGTACTCGGACTTCACATGCACGCCGCCCGCTTGGGAAAGCGCTTTGCATCCGCGATTCACGCTCGCAATCAACGCTCCTTCCGTCGTAGCCAGTGGCAGATACACCTCCTGGACTTCACCGGAACTAAAATGGATTGTCAGTGGTCCTGCAAGACCGACAGGGATAGGAACCGCGCCGAACATTTGCTCACAATTTTTCTCATCAGCCTGTCCGATCTTCTTTTCTTCTATCGAAAGTAGAGAAAGATCGACGCCGAGTTCGCTTTCGATCCGCTTACGACGTTCCTCCACGCGCATAAATGGTTCGAGATTTTGGCTGAAATTTCGTAAGTCCATGGGCAGGAAGTATAGCGGACTTTTTAACCCCCTCCCTGTCCCTCCCCCTACAGGGGGAGGGAACGCCATTGTTCCTTGCTTTAAGACATTCGACAGATGATAGGAGTATTCCTTACAATTTCTTTCTATGCGTATTTCTGACCTGTGGGGTTCGAAAGGAAAAGCTCGATATCTTCGAAGAATGATGACTCCGAGCGAAAAGATCTTATGGCATGATTTACGGGCAAAAAGATTTCATGGGTTGAAATTCCGGCGGCAAGTTCCCATTGGTTCCTATGTTGTTGATTTTGCATGTCTCGAGAAGAAGGTCATCGTGGAAATAGATGGCAGCGGTCATACAAGAAAAACAAACATCCAATCAGATTGGGTTCGTGATCAAAAACTGGAAGGCTTGGGTTTTACCATTCTAAGATTCACAAACGATCAAGTGAAATATTCATCAGATGTGCTCGAGAAAATTCTTTCAGTATGTTCTAAGAAAATAGTGTAATGACGTTCCCTCTCCCTTCAGGGAGAGGGGCAGGGAGAGGGTTGAAAATAAACAAACAAAAATTTCGTTCAATCCAGGAGATGGCTTCCATTTCCTACTCCCGCTTCAAATAGCGTGCATCCTTTCTGTTCCTTGGCGTATGCCCGAATCTTTGGCAGAGCTGCCTCCGTGCAAATCAAATGCACAGTGGGACCGGCATCCATCGTATACAGAACTTCCAAGTGTTCCGTGTCCCGCAGTTCTTCCACTTCTTCCATCATGCGATATGTTTCATTGCTCAGGTATTTGAGCGGTGGCGTCTGCGTCTGCATGACGTTGTGCATATCCAGCGCATCTTCTTCCGTCACATGCTGCAGTTTTTCAAAATCTTTCTTTAGAATGGCATCAATACACTCCTGCTGGCGACGCGGGATCGTATCAATGCGTTTTGAAAAGAGGGGACTGGTGTGTGCCAGCGTGTGACCTTCGGTGGAGCCAACTTTTTTCTCTTCCGCACTTGGGATAATGATCACGTCGAACAGATTCCAGTGGTTTTCATCGGCTATCTGCTCTGCAGCAGCACTGTCGATGTCATTTCCCGTGCCTGCATGCAACGCAACAAAACCTCCTGCTAGGCTGCGTGCAGCGGAACCGGAGCCCAGCCTGCCGATCACGCTTTTTTCCTGCATCGTGAATGATCGATTCTCTCCCACAAGGCCTGCATAGGCTTTCGCAAGGCAGCTGAAAATCGCCGCGGAGGATGCGATGCCAATGGCTCGCGGAATTTTTGATCTGATTTCCAAGGAGACGGAGCCTGGAAATGCTTTTGCGAGTCCGAGGACATCCAAATATGTTTTCGTGAGCGTGAAATGTTTCTCCAATCGTGCTCGTTCTTTCTCGGTAAGTGTGCGCTCGGTGCCATCGGGTTCAAACGTCCGTGCGGTGAAGCGCTCGGCGCGGTCGACAATGATCTGTACCGTCGGTTGATTCAGTGTGATCGAAAGAGAGTCCGCCATCGGCAAACGCAGGTCATTATTACGGTTGCCCCAGTACTTAATCAGGGCAATGTTCGGCGTGGAAACGGCTGTGACGGACATGGAATCAGAGCGGAAAGAAGGGCATTCTATGCTTTGCGGCGATTTTCTCCAGTGCATCGGCGTTGATTCCCAGAATTAGCACCATTCCACCTCCAGCCGTGCGCCCGCCGGCACCCAGAACTTTTGCTGATCCGTCATTTTTCTCAATTTCATGGATCAATCGTGTGGCGTTTTCCGGAACCACTCCGAGTTTCATCTGCGCTCGATGATGATCGTGGACAATCGAAGGAAAATCTCCGCCTTGGATCAATTTTTCTGTGCATTGGCCGATTGTTTTGAGCGGTTCACTCAATTCTTCCGCCCGCGACTTCACCCATGCCACAAGTTCTGGCGTTGTCTCATTCGGTTTTCCGGTATCAATCAAAAAAGCGCCGTTCAAAATATCTTTTGGAATCTGAATGTGGTCCGAAGGAAATCCTTTTCGAAAAAGAACGGGTTTTTGATCCCAAATTACCGCGAAATCCAGTCCGCTGTGACCGGGATTCATGGTGTCTTCGATCTTCATAGCCTCGGACTTGGAATCTTTTCCCAGAATTGCGCGCGTGATTGCAATGACGAGCGCAGTGGAGGAGCCCATCCCGCGTCCAATGGGGATCGTGCTCCGGATGTTCAGCATTCCCTGATGTTTACCGAGGCAAGCGAGAATTTTTTCAATGTATTTTCTCGCGCCATCTCTTTCCGAGCGTTCATCGAGCAGGATTTCCATCCCTCCGGAGGTTTTTGCTTCCCACTCTGCGTCGATGGTCAGGCTCACAGGCGTCGCGATGCCGGGATAGCCGAAGACAACGGCATATTCACCGGATAGGATAATCTTGCCGCAAACAGAACCACTCTTTTTCATGATCCGAAACGCCGCTTGCGCTCATCAAATTCCAGGATTGCCGCTTCCAAGTCTTCCGTACCGATGTCCGGGAATAATTTTTTGCTGAAGATCCATTCTGCGTACGCAGACTGCCACAGGAAAAAGTTGCTGGTGCGGTACTCGCCCGACGAACGAAGAATAATGTCGATGTCTTGCAATTCCGGGTGATCCAGATGCGCGCGCAGATCTTCTTCGGTGGCATCCTTCGATTCCATCTTCTTGATTGCACGCACCACTTCATCTTTTCCGCCGTAGTCGATGGCAAGATGCAACGTGAAGTCCGTATTGTTCTTCGTTTCTTCTTCCGTGTCCGCCATCAACTTGGCCAAACTCTTTGGAATGCGATCTTTTCGTCCCGAATGAACGAATCGTGTCTTCTTTTCCATCAATTCATTTTGTTCCTTCTTCAAAAAATCTTCCAGCAACTTCATGAGCGCACGGACTTCCAACGGATCACGCTTCCAGTTCTCTGTGGAGAAGCACCACACGGTCAGAATCCCGATTCTCGGGTGCTGTCGGCACCAATCGCTGATCGTTCGGAAATTCTCCACTGCCTTCTCGTGTCCGTTCCAGGGCATCAATCCTTTGGCTTTCGCCCAGCGCCGGTTTCCGTCCGGAATGATCGCGAGATGAAGAGGAGCATGTTTCATGCGGCTTTTTTAAGGACTATCGGGAGCCCGAGGTGAAACCAAGGCGCGTACAGATCGGGGTTCTCTTTCATGTTGCGCTGCAGTTCCTCGACATCCACCCACTCCCACTCTTCCACTTCATCCACGTCGGAATACACTTCTATCGTTTCATCCACATCGCCCACGAGCAATGTGACATGTTCGTGTTCCACACCTCTTCCCTCCGGGTCCTCCGCCCGGTACACAAGGTCACCGGCTTCTTTCAGGCTGCAGGTGATCCCCATTTCTTGTTTCAGCCGTCGCGTGCCTGCTTCGATAGGCGACTCATTCTCAAAGGGATGGCTGCAGGCAGTGTTCGCCCAAATGTGCGGCCAGAGCATTTTTTTCGTGCTCCTGCGTTGGATCAAGATTTGTTTGCGCGCATTGCGAAAGACATACACGGAGAATGCTTTATGCAGCATGCCATCCCCCGTATGCGCTTTGACAATCTCCTCTTGCCCGATGGGAGATCCCCGTTCATCAGTGAGAATAACGGTGCGCATGGGAAAGTTACGGATTCAGGCTGCCGCCGGACTGTGTGGAACCGCTGCCGCTTTTTGCGGGTTCAATGATGCGGTTTCGCATACGGTAGCGAGACGCAATTTTTTTGAGTTTCTTGAGCGCATCATTCTTTTGGCGCAGCAGAGCCTGGGCTTTCACCACGCGTTTCGATCCCGCGATGCGGCGCTCCATCACTTTCTTTTGTCCTGAACCCACGAGCGCTCTCCTGGAAGCAGCGGCGTCCGCCTTCTTTTGGTTTTCCAATTCCTGGTTTCGGCGATTGATGCATCGTTGCATCAGCGTGAGAATGGCAGGTTGCATTTTCAGTCCTTCCGTTGCATTTAATTCCTCATAGCAGAGCTCTCGCATGGTTTTTTCTTTTGGAGCCGGTTCCGGAACGACCGTGTCCGTAAATCCCGGTGTTTCTTCTGCAAGAGCAGGGAGGGAGGAGAGAAGAAGAGTGCTTATCGAGAGCAGAGAAAGCGTTGTGCGCATGGAGACAAAGGAAAGAGTGCCGAGTATAACCGTACATTGTGCAAAAGTCACCTGTGGGCTGCATTCTCAGCGCCCTTACGCTTTTTGCAGGGCAATTTCCCGTGGATTTTTTTCGCTCGGGACAGCCGTATGCGCGGATTCGGCAAGAACTTCTGCGTACAACGCCCCGTAGCCGTCCGCCATTTCCTTGCGAGATCGAACGGTGAACATCATTGCTCTCAAGCGATCTTCCTTGCATGCATCCGATAGCACGTACGAAAGAAGATCGGGCAGAATGATCGCGGGATCGAACCCCGTCGCCACGCGCCCCGCCTTCGACCGTTCGATCATTTCGGGCAATGCACCCGCCGGTGTGACATAGAGCGGCAGTCCTGCGCACAGTGCTTCCAACGCCGTGAAGCAGAAACTTTCCGCAAACATGGAGAGGATGCACACGACACTCGGATTCGCTTTTTTCAGAAGTGAGACGGCATCAGCTCGATCGTAGCGACCGAGGAAGCGGATGTTGCGACGGCTGTTGAGCGTCGGCCAATCCTCAGCAGTCGATCCTGCAAAAACGATCCGGATATGTTCTGCGAGCAATCCCTCCGCGAGTTTTTCAATGACATCACGACCTTTGCGCGGGAAATGCGTTGCGCCGAGGAAGCAGACCGTTGGATGCAGAGGAGGGGACGAGAACGTGCGGTCATGGCAGTGCATTCCATGCTCGATTCGCACGATCGGAACATTCAATTGCGGATACGCCTGCTCAAAATTTTGTGCGGCTGATCGTGACGGTGCGATGATGCGTGCCGCAGGACGAAGCAGGGTTGCGAAAACAGTTCGCTCGAAGCCGTTGCGACGGTCATCCGTGAAAACAGAAGGATGCGGTGTCGGGGAAAAGAGGAATTGATCGTGAATGGTGACGACGAACGGAATGTCTGCTTCGCGAGGGATGGAAAGAAGTCCGGCATGCATTCCAAGCAGATGATGTACATGAAGAAGATCGATCTCCAGTGTCGTGAGTGCTCGACGAAACGCTTCCAACAAACGTTCTTCGCCGTTTCCAAGGAGCGGGAATTCGTAGCGCATACACAGATCATTCACGTGGCGCAGCGCCAAGAAGCGATCTTTCTTCGGAAACAGGACGATGCACTCATTTGTTTGCCTGAGTTCTTCCACGAGGTCATGCACATGCCATTCCGTTCCCCCTGCATCCGGAGCATCGATGTGCTGGTGCAGCAAAAATCCGATCTTCGTTCGCGGTTTTGTGAGATTGCTCGTTCGTGATCGCAGTGCGCGTTGGCGAATTCTTTTCAAAACTTTGCTTTCGGCAAACGCATCCGCTTTTTTTCGAAACGACGGATGTTTCTGCTCGAGCAGGGCTTCGTTTGCAGGATTCGATATCTTTCCCTCGGGGAGATGACCAACTGCCCGCATCGAAACTCCTCCGGCATGAAAGACGAAGCAGCGATCATCCAGATAATGTGCGAATCCTTTTTCCGTTGCACGCATGCACCAGTCGTTCTCTTCGCCGTAGCCACGGCCGAACGCCGTATCAAAATCACCAACGTGCTCGAGCGCATCACGCGTGATGAGCATGCAGAAGCCGACGCTTGTGGGAATGCGCGGTCTGTAGTGTCCGCTCTGCTTTCGGACGGACGCAGCAGCCAGATCAATGTCGCGCGGATGCTCGGAAATGCTGTCGTGGAGCACGGAATACATGCTGGCATTGTTGGAGAGGGGAATGACACTGCCAACGTGCCGCTTTTCTGCAACGGTTTCTCTGAGAAGCGTGAGCCAATCCTGCGTCACGATCGTGTCGCTATTCAGGAGCACGACGTCATCCGGTGCTGCGAGTTTCATCCCCTTATTTGCAGTTTGGACGAAGCCGAGATTCTTTTCGTTTCGCATCACGCTCACGAAATCGGGATGTGATGTCGCGATCTCTGCAAGAAAGGCGGGGATCCGTTCGTCCGTGCTGCCATCGTCCATCAAGAGGATCCGTGCATTCGCCGGATCGGTATGCAGCAAGACGCTTTCGATGCATCGTTTCATGTGATCAAACGCATTCAAGATGGGAATGATGACAGTGATTCGGTTCGCTCCACGGAGTGATCGAGGTTTTCGAAGAACATCGTTTACTTTTTCTGTGAAGGACCCCAGGTTGCGAAGGAAAGCGGTCATGCGGTAGCTCCCGGAGCGTTGTAGACGATCCAATCTCTCTCGCGTTGCCGCATGCGCCACTTGTTCCTTGCGAAGAATGTTCTGCACATGGGCAAGTGCAGTCGCTTCCGCGGCATCCATCGATTCTTTCTCTCTCTTGCGGAAGAGCCCCGTGCAGCCGAAGCGTCCATAGAAGAGATACTCTTCGCCCAGTGCTTCAAACACTCCTTCCGGAACGCCGTATTCCTTTATTTCTTCTCGTTCGTTCCTCTCATCAAACAGATCATGCAGCAGAAGGAAGCCACCGGGCAGGAGCAGGGGATCCACTACCTGCAGATCTTCTCTCGCTCCGTTCGCACTGTGATCTGCATCGACAAACACAAAGGTAAAATATTCATTGAGTGATCGAAGAATGTCCGTGCTTTCTCCTTTGATTGCTTGGAGATCCACATTTCCTGCAAACAGTCGCACGGCATTCTCTGCTGCCGAGACAGATGCACTGTCCCGATCAATGGTGATCAATCGTGTCTTGCGACCGGATGCTCGGATTCCGAGTGCAAGGACTGTGGTGGATTTGCCTCGATACGTTCCGATTTCCAGAATCGGTCCGTTTGCAAAATATGCCATTTCGTAGAGTTTCCATGCATCTTCCGGATTCAACCATCCTTCTATTCCCGCAACGATCTGTGGGATGCGTGCATGTTCTTCATTGATGAATCGATCTTGCCGTTCATATGTTGGAAGATAGGGAGTTGTCCATTTGTGGTTGTAGCGGCAAAGATGCATAGATGTTTAAGCGAAGAGCGGGTCTTCGACCCGCGATTTGCGGTCAGGGCGACCGCTTTTGATCGGTGTGATTCTTCCCAGGACAAATGCTTGGAGGAGTGTCAGTGCTTCTTCTGGATTCAATTCATTATGATCAATCGTGAGATTCGGCGACACTGGTTCTTCGTACGGTTTCCCCCGCGTTTCCAATCCCGATCGTTTGACGTAGATCCACATCGGTGAGCACAGCTCATCAATTTCACACCGAACGGATGTGAATGGAGCGATCACAGACACGATGACGAGGAATCCTCGGCTCTGCAGATGTGCTGCAAGGCGAGCCACCCGCAGGTTGTGATTTCTGCGATCTTCGGGCGTGAAGGATGCATCCGTGGAAATCGTTTCCCGCATGGCATTGCCATCCAGCACAATCACTCTGCGCGCAGCGGGAGATCGCGTGTCCATTTCTACATTAAAATGTCGTTCCAGATCTTCCGCGAGCGTCGTTTTCCCGGCACCCGAGTTCCCCGTCAGCCAGAAAATAGGGAATCGATGGCTCATGCGGTGCGTTTTTCTGCGTAGAGTTTTTTGCGGATGTCTGTTGCGGAGATTGCTTCCGTATCCGTGTCCAATTGAATGAGTTCATACCCCACGTCGCGACCGATGAAGACGGTGAGGTCGGCACCGGGATCGTGGATGGAAAGAATGGTGACGCGGGCGGGATCGGGGAATGCTGCACGGATGAGTGCTTTGCGCTTTTCCACATCAAAAGGGTTGATGTCAGTCTGCTCCGTGTCGCGCAGCAGGATCACGCAATGATCTTTCTCTTGCAGGATTTTCTCCACGCATTTTTTATGTCCTGCATGAAAAGGTTGAAAGCGTCCGATGAACACGCCTGTCTTCATGTCAATAATGATAGCACGCGGGGAAGTAAGGTAGGTATGGTACGTCAGGTAGGTATGGTAGGTTTTAACCTACCTGACCTACCTGACCTACCGTACCTACCGGACATTTTATCCTTGATGCCACAGCCACGAACTTTATTTGTCCCTTCTCTGCATGGCTCTTCTGCTCCCACACTCGGTCTTCCTACATATTCCAAAAACCGGAGGCATGTGGGTACGACAGGCTCTCCTGCGATCGGGTCTTGCAAAGGCCGAGCTCCGGCATCGGCAACATGCGGAGGGCACATTGACTGCCTATCCTCACTGCTGCAAGCACACGCGCGTGGAAGATCTGGATGATCATTCGATCAAGGGGAAAATGTTCTTTGCGTTCGTGCGACATCCGCTCTCGTATTATCAATCCTACTGGGCGTTCAAAATGCGCACGGGTTGGAATCACAGGGATATTTTCGACCAAACATTCGCGCACGAAGATTTTTCATCCTTCGTTCGGGCAGTCACTTCGGAAAAGCCGGGATGGGTGACATCCATGTATCAGGCGTATCTTGGCAATGATCGAGTGCACATCATTGGGAAACAGGAAACATTGGCAGAAGATTTGATTCGAGCGCTCACCGAAGCGGGCGAAATGTTCGATGCATCCATCATCCGTGGAACACCTAAACAGAATGAGGCTGCGTCCTTGGATTCCTGGCGGGAACAATGCCGATATACGCCGAAACTTGAGCTGGCAGTGCGCCGGAGCGAACAGGAGGCACTGAAGGTGTTTGAGTATTTTTGAGCTTATTGAAGGACGCATTCCCTTCACAGAAAGATACTTTGGCTGATATGCTGCCTTCGCTCTTTTTTCATGCGGGTATCGTACCCGCCTTCGTCCCGCACCGGCGGGACTACGGTGGGCAGGCAGTGTTCGTACATCAGCCTTCCTAAGATCATTCTCACATGCGGGTATCGTACAGTGGTAGTACATCAGCCTTCCAAGCTGAGGATGCGGGTTCGATTCCCGCTACCCGCTCCAATCTTTACAGCAGATCACACATCAATGATATCTTTTTTGTTCGCCATCTCTTTCCGGATGCTCTTTGTGAGATGGAGAAACGCAATGATAGCCAGGATGAGCACGGTGGCATCATCTGCAAAGCCGAGAACGGGGAGAATATCGGGAATAATGTCCAGCGGCATAAGGCCATAGAGAATCGCACCGATGATTGTTGCTTTTGCAGCGAATGGAGTTTTGCGATGAAAGAAGAGAGCCACTGCAATCTTTGCCTTTTGTTTCCACGAAAGTTTGCGCATGCAGTCAGTATAGCAAAAATCCTCTATTCTATGGCTGTGCAGAAGAATACGTACAACCTCCTCGATTTCGGCCACGGCAAACGCCTGGAACAGTGGGGCGAGTACATGCTTGTGCGTCCGGATCCCACGGCTGCAGGGGAGCCACTGCATCCCGCATTGTGGAGCAAGGCTGATGCCGTGTATGAAGGGGAGAAAGGAAAAGGAACTTGGAGAAAGAACACGGAACTTCCGGAGCAGTGGATGATCGCAGTGGATGATCTTCATCTGCGTGTTCGACTTGCGCCGTACAAACATACGGGAGTCTTTCCGGAACAAGTAGAAAATTGGCGCTGGGCTCGTGCGCGGGGATCGGCGGGCAAGCCGCTCACGGTGCTGAATCTTTTTGCATACACCGGAGGCATGACGATGGCATTGGCGAAGGATGGGCATGCGGTCACCCATGTGGATGCCTCCAAGCCCGCCATTGTCTGGGCGAAAGAGAATGCCGAGCTCAATCAACTTTCCCCGACGAGTGTCCGTTGGATCATGGATGATGTTCCCACGTTCGTCGCTCGGGAAAAAAAGCGCGGCAAGCAGTACGACGGCATTATTTTAGATCCTCCTGCGTACGGGCATTCTCCCTCGGGCAAAACCTGGCGTGTGGAGCGCGATCTAGCGCCTCTATTGGAAGATTGCATTGCGATTCTTTCTAGCCAGCCTGCATTTTTGATCCTCAATGGCTATGCACAAGCCGATACACCGGACAGTTTCCGCAGGTTGCTCACGGGCATCATCAAGACCAAGAATCCGCGGCAGAAGTTTGATTTGGAAACAAAAGAGATGAATCTCGAGACGGAAGACGGAAGGAAACTTTCGACGGGAATCGTTGCTCGCGTGGCGTTTCGCTGAAGTTTTAAAGGATCTTTAACCGCGTGCCGACCATATTTTTCTGCACGTATACAAGGCCGATAGGACTGTTACAAGAATAATTCCAAGCAATGCAACCAGAGTCACGCCGTCCGCCACATGTTGTGCTGCGGACAGCTTCCACGTCGTCTGCTTGCCATTGATGAATCGTTCCAGATTCGGAAGATCATCGATGTCTATGCGATCTCCGGGACGGCAACCGTTCTCTTTTCCATATGCAATGCATGCGGGATTGTAGACATTCAGTGCGTCGTCCCATGCCAAATTGACGGGGCCGTCTTGCAAGGCGGGGAAATTCGAGGATTGGATGGTTTCGTAACAGCGCGATCCGGTGGAACCCTGGAAGAAATAATGAAAATCGGACACCTTAAGACCGCGCAAATTTTGCACTTTTGTAATCGGCTGCTTCAGCGGGTCCGGATCCGCATGCAGTGATGCGTTAATCTGATCATACGGAAGCGTGTACTCCAGGCTTTGGAGGAGGGGACTGTATGCTCCGATGAATGCCGCAACGGTCAGCACAGAGGCTCCCAGCGCTGCGCGTGCATTCCACACTTTCCAACGCTCTTTTTGGAAGAGGAGAGCCAATCCCCGGATGCCGCCTATGGAGAAAAGCAACGCGAGAATGAGAAGGAAGCGTTCCGGCACGCGCAGTGAAGAAAAGAAAGGGAATTTCTGCAGCGTTTCGGGGATGATTCCCACCCCATGGACTATCCCCAGAAGGAACCCGGCAATGCACAATGCGGTGATTGCAAGAAAAACCTTTTTCCATCTTCCTATGTGCGGATTCTTGAGAAATAACCATGCGAGCACCATGATTCCAATGAGAACGACGGGGGATGTGAACATGCTCTCTTCGTGGATCCTGTTGATGGGATCTTGCGTAAAGAACCACGGCAGCTGTGGGAATGCCCACAGGGCTTTCGCTGCGAACAGGAGGACATTTTGGCCTGCGGTGTATTCATAGAAAGCCATGGATCGTGGCAGGACACGCATGACGCTGTATACGGCAACGAGTTTGCTTGCACCCAGCGTCAGTGAAGCCAATCCAAAAAAGAAACATCGGCGGCCAAGAACAATCAATCTGTTCCGGGGCTCCGCAGACAGCAGAAGATCGAAGGGAAGGAAAAAGACAATCAGCGGAAGAATAATGAAGGATGCCAAATGGCTGCCCGAATACAGGAAAATCCCTGCGAGCACTGTGGCAAAGGTGGCGCGCTGCAGGAGAACGAACCGGTTTGATTCCTTCTCACGATGAAAAAGCACCCATAGCACCCACGACATCAACGGGAGAGTGAAGTAGGAAAGATGTCCCACAGCGAGATGAACAAAAAAGAATCCGTTCGCCGTGCACACCAGAGCCAGGACATGTGACCACGGGGATGTCAGCCGCAAGACATCCTTCCCGAAGAAAACCCATCCGACATAGCCCAGCACCATGCCGATGAAAATGCTGAGCTGTGCGGCAGTCCAGAGGTCAAGAAAGAAGCTCAGGAACTGCGGCAGAGAGTAGAAAAGATCTTGCGGATTGCCGTACTGAGGAAAACCGCCGCACAAATGCGGCGCGAAGCGAAGCGGTAGAAGCCCCTGACGAAGAAAATGCCACTTTCCCTCCAGCATGCGCGGGAAGAAGTAGAAATAATCGTGCCCCAGTACCGGGTACTGCGCGTTCAGTCCCCAGAAAAAGAAGAACAGGAAGATTCCCAGAATAACGATGTGCCATGGAATACGCTTCATTGCCTGAGTGTAACGGAATTGTTTCCTGTGCGCTCCCCTCAGAGATCTACGATCGCCTCAAGCCCTCCATACACCATCCGCCTCACCCGGCTTCGTCCCGCTGAAGCGTGACTACGCCGCGGTTTCGCTCAATGGTCTTTCACATGTCGACGATTGCTTGGAATCCGCCGTACGACATGCGCTTCATGTCAAAAGGCATGGGCTTATCTTTAAAATTGTCCTCGCTCATAGCGGGATCCTTCATGACTTTGGCATTCACTTGGTCGCGGTGCTTGCGGGACTTGTAGACGATGAAGGAGAACACCACCGTCTCGCCTTTCTTCACTTTTGCGATTTTGGGAAATGAGGCAAATGCCATACCTCCCATGTTGGATGGCAGGTCATCGCCCACGGCTTCTATGTATTCCAAAGCGCCGTATTTCTTCCATAATTTTCCGCCCAGCTTAGCCATTTTTAAATAGGCCTTCACATTTTTCTTTGGAATGGGAATAACGAAGCCATCGATGTAACGCATAAAAAAGTGGGGAAAGAATTACATGGTTTTCACGTGTTCTGCGAGACGGCCCAGCGTCTGTTGTCCGCCCTCGATGGCGTAGCCTTTCACTCTTTCGAACTCTTCCTTTGTGACGAAGAGCACCTTCATCGTGACGCGCGTCTTTCCGTTGCCAAGATCGTCGAACGTCACCACGGACTCGAAATGGTGCACTTTTGCCCCGTCTTCCGCATGTACGTACACGATCCGTTCTGGCTTCACGAGTTCCTTGTAAATGATCTTGTTCGGATAATCGACGCCATCGGGACTGTGCATCATGAACCGCCACACACCACCGGGCTTCACGCTGATTTCATGGAACGTATTCGTAAATCCATTCGGACCCCACCACTTGATAAGGTGCTCCGGCTCCGTCCACGCGCGCCAGAGAAGGTCGCGTGGTGCTTGGATGTCCCTTGTGATGATCATTTCCCGGTCTTTGGTGCTTGAAGTGTGCATGGAAGAATGAGAGAAAATTAAAGAATAGCGACAAACTTATCCAGTGATTCATTCCAGCCTTGCTCGGCCATTGAAGCGAAGTCCGTCGGGTGGCCTTTATGCAGAACCGTCAGCTTTGTCTTGCTTGCCCTGAGCGCAGCCGAAGGGCCGGGGCCCGCGTCTTCAAATGTCACAGTCACTTCCATTTCTTCCGGCCATTCGCCCGGCAGACCGGCCTCATTCGGCGTGATGATATTGCCGTCTTTGTCCATGAAGTGATCCGATGCGACGATCTTCTCCATAGGAATGACTTCTTTGTAGGTGCCTCCGCTTGGCATGTCTTTGTCGTATTCCGTGCCCGCCGGTCCGCGCATGGTGTACATAAATTTGCCGCCTGTACGCAGGTCATTTTTAATCATCGGTGCAGTGAAGTCCTTGGGACCCCACCATTTTTTGATTTGTTCAGGTTCCGTCCACGCTTTCCAAACCTGTTCGCGCGGGGCGTTCAAGATGCGGGTAATAACTAAATCTTTCGTCTTACTTTGCACGGCCATAAGAAGAGGGGGGAAGGGTTTTTAAATACGATTCGAGTGAATCCAAACGGTCATTCCAGAAACGTTCATAGTAGCGCAAATACTTTGCGGCGTCACTAAAAGCGGCGGGAGAAAGTTGGACAATTTGCTCTTTGCCTTCGCGGCGTTTTACGACCAATCTGGCCTTCTCCAGAACTTTCAGGTGCTTCGAAATCGCAGCAAATGTCATCTTATAATGCTTGGCAATATCTCCGATGGAGAGTTCCTTCCTCGCGACGCGTCTGAGGATATCGCGGCGAGTTGGATCCGCGAGGGACTGAAAGATCAGGCCGATGGGATCGATCGTTAATTCAACCATTTGGTTGAATGATATGGTACGTGCCAATGGAAGTCAACAAACATAGAAGTTGTTTTGACTGGGTCGGTGGTTTAGTATGCATCTTCATGGCAGACGATATCACCAACATCGTGCTTCTGGAGCATATGCAGGCAATGAAGAACGATTTGCAGCAGCAGATAGCAGCTTTAGACCGGAAGTTAGATCAGAAAATAGCTGGGGTTGAAAAGAATATGGCAAATCTGAGCGCAAAAATGGGCGAAGGTTTCGAAGAAGCCCGCCAGCACCGTCAGGCACTTCAGGAGGATTTGGAGGAAACGATGCGTAAGCTCAGCAAGCACGAAGCAAAGCTGGCAAGGCTTTAGATTTACAATGATTGCTCGCGTTTAATTTTGCTGAAGAGCATCACGAAGCAGTTGTTTCACCAGAGTGGAATTTCCAAGTTGTTTTGCCTGCAGGAGCTTTATGCGCAAGTTCATACTTTTCGCATAATGCTTTATGAGGTGGCTCGGGCTAGCAGTGCTTTCCAATGCTTGGCGCGCACTATCCAATGCGGTAAACAATTCAGAATCTATAGATATTCCATCTCCACTTTGTACGAATGCCACGGCTGATTCCGTCATGGCAGCCAGATTGATATCTTGAGCGCTCTCATCCGTTGGATTTTGTTGAAAGACAGAAATCGCTTCAGTCAGTGTGGACATGGGACAAGCTTACATGGATTTCAGTGCTCAAGAAACTCCCGAAGGAGTTCAAAATAATCATTTTCTTTCATGAGACGCCTCCATCGCTCGCTTGGTATCCGGTTTTGTCCACGGATTGCATCGGAGCAATCTCCAGAATGCCAGTGCGCTGCCGACAACCACTCCTTTTTCCTGAATAATCTGCTGAGCGTATTTAGAACAGGTGGGGGAGTGGCGGCAGTAACCGTACGGATGCAGGTGCCTCAGCGGTCCATGATCCGGTGAAAGCGTGTGCTGATACACCGTTATGCAGCCCACGAGCAGTGTGCGCGGTATGTGCCAAAGCGTGACTAGAAAATGCTTCATGCGGAAGGGAATTGCTTACGGAGAAGAGAATCGGTATGTTCCATCGTAATCCTTTCCGCACTCTTATGCAGCTCACTTCCGGAGATGTTCTCATCGGCCTTTACATCGTTGTGGCGGTCATGCTGATCATCGTGCTGTACCACGCGCTGTTTGTGATGGTGGACATGCGGAAAATCCTCCGCCGGGTGGAAGACATTACGGCGCAAGTGGAAGCAGTTATCCTCAAACCGATCTCCATGGCGGACCAGATCATGGAGTGGGTGATTTCCAACATAGATGCACTCGCGAAGAAGAAAGAGAAGAAGCACCATGAAAGACACGAATGACACGAAGGAATTGAAATGAATAAAAAGACGCCCGGGGATCGTGCGTATTTTTTCCTTCGTGTCCTTCTCTTCGTTCGTGTCTTTCGTGTCCTTTATTAAAGGATTGGCTGCTTATCCACGAATACGCGGATAAAGAGCCGCTTCACCACCTCCACGGAGGCATCCCACAGTTCATGGAGGAGAGCATTCAGGCGGCGAATGCGTGCGTAGAGTTCGTTCAAATAAAAGGCCGCGCCGGGCTTCTGCAGGCGCGAAATGCGAGCAGCTTCTTTTGTCAGTCGCCTCACTTCTCTCTGAATATGTTTTTCCAGTTGCTTCTGCATGAGCACGGGCTCCGGCAGATTGGCAATTGCTTGATCGCGCGGAGAGATCTGCCCCGCACCGGCTGTGCCTGCGGCCATTCCCATGTCACCGGAGATATCTTCACCTGTTCTTTCACTCACGCGCTGCGGAACGCTGTCAATCGCGTTCAATGTATCCAACATGCGTATTACTTCACTTTTCAACGGCTGCGATACGATATGTTTTGTAGCGTCGTGATACTCCGGTGAGTGTGAGAATCCCTTTTCGAATGGTGAAGATGTCGCTCCCATGTACCTCTATTTTCCCTTTTTTTCGATGAAAAGTCAATCGAAAGCGTACATGGTTTTCAGCTACTGCAAGCCATCTTTACGGCACACTCCGCGCTCGATATCATGATGATATGGAACAAACGATTTTCCATCGCATCCTTCAAAAAGAAATTCCCGCGAGTGTTGTGTACGAAGACGAGGAAGTGCTGGCATTCAAAGACATTCATCCGAAAGCAACGACACATCTGCTGTTCATTCCCAAACATTTCGTTGCTTCCATAGCAGATGTCACGCCGGAGACCGCGCATCTTCCGGGGATGCTCATCTTAAAAGCGCAGAAATTCGCCAAAGAGAAGGGGATTCAGGGCTACAAATTAACGTTCCACGTGGGAAAAGGCGGAGGGCAGGAGGTGATGTACCTCCACTTACATTTTCTCAGCGAAGAGAGAGTGTCGGAGGATTAATGGACAATGTACAACTGACAACTGACAATGACGCAGGAGCTCAGAATCGAGAGCTGCTGCCATCGTTGTCAATTGTCCATTGTCAGTTGCTTAGGCGCTGTATCCCGCCTCCTTCGCTTCGTCCTCTGTCTTAAACTCCACGCGGTTCTCATCTTTGATCTTCTCTGCTGCGGCAGAATCCGCCGGGTAGTATTTCTTGCCGGTCTTGGATGCCACGAATCCGGTCGCGGCCATGGAAGGCCGCTCTTTTGATGTTTCGGATTCGGTGCCTTCTTTCTTCGCGGATTCCTTGGCTTTGGCTTCCTCTTCCTCGCGTTCGCGCTTGATGCGCTCCATCGTCTCTTTATCGATCGGCTTCAAGGCTTTTACCGAGAGACCGATGCGGCGCTCGTCGACATCGATATTGATGACTTGTGCATCCACTTTCTCGCCGATCTTCAGCACTTCGGATGCATCCGTCACTTTGTGGTGCGCAAGTTCCGTGAGGTGCACCAAGCCATTGATGTCCTTCTCCAGCTTCAGGAATGCGCCGTAATCCGCAAAGCGGACGACTGTTCCCTGCACGCGCTTGCCCACCGGGTAGCGCTCTGCAATCTCTTCCCAGGGGTCTTTCGTCAGCTGCTTGATGCTGAGCGAGAGTTTGTCTCCGTCGATACCGATGATCTTCACCTTCACTTTGTCGCCGACTTCCGCGAACTCGGACGGGTTTTTCACATGTCCCCAGGCGATCTCGGAAATGTGCACGAGTCCTTCCAGTCCGTCGAAGGCGACGAAGAGACCGAATTTCACAATGCCGCTGACGAGACCTTCTTTTTCATCGCCGGCCTTCAGGCTTTCCAAAGACTTCGCGCGTTCCTCTGCCATTGCCTCGCGTTCGGACACAACGATCTTGCCGGCATCTTCATCCATCGTGATGATTTTCACCGTGAAAGTGTGGCCGACGAACTTTTGCAGGCGGTTGATGATCTCGGATGCATCCGCATTGTTGACGCGCGGATAATTGGACGGCGCCAGTTGGCTCACCGGCAAGAAGGTGCGAATACCATCAATATTCGCGAGCAGACCTCCTTTGTTCGCCTCCTGTGGCGTGAATTTCATCGTGGCGTCCGTTTCCACCATGCGGTGGAACTTGTCCCACGCACGCTGTTGGCTGGCCATGCGGAGGCTCAGCACGATCATTCCTTCGTCGTTCTCTTCCTCCAATACGAGTGCCATGATGGGGTCGCCGAGTTTGAGATCCTTAAACGTATTGAAAGAATCACGGAGTTCTCGTCCGGAAACGATCCCGGTCGTCACGCCGCCGATATCCAGGAGCAGTTTGTTCTTTCCGCGAAATACCACGGTTCCTTCCACCAGTTCTCCGGGTTTCACTTGCACCACTTCGGGAGAATCTTTGAGGAGAGCATCCATCACGGGATTCGTTCGTTCCAAAATTTTTGCTTTTTTTGCCATAAAAAACGGTTGGTGCGAGAGGAAGAAGTAGAGGAAGCAACTGTCCTCGCACGAGCAGCAGAAACTTCGGCGCATACTATGGCTTCCCGGCTATTCATTGTCAATGCTTCTTGACGATCAAAATTCATCACAATTGCTCCAATCCGTTGTAGAGACGCGACATGGTTCGACAAGCTCACCACAGGTGTCGCGTCTCTACTGACGTCGAAGGGGATCCTCATCTCCGTCAGTAGAGACGTCCCGCCGGGACGTCTCTACAAACGAACATCGCATTTCCAAAAACCTTGCGAAGGATTTTTATCCTTTGAGAATTTACAGCACCGACTTCTCCACGTTCATCTTTTCCTCCGGCGGCAGTTTTTGTTCTTGGCTCGTACGGGGATTGTAGATTTGGTAATACAGTTCGATGAGTTCGTGCGTCGAAAGTCTGCGGCTGGTGAGGCCGATGTTTTCCAAGCCCGTTTGCACCAGGTTCACGCGGTCATTCAATTGACGGCTGATGTCCGCGAATTCTCGATGCCGTTGCGTGGCTTTGCTTCCCGTGTCATCCGGATTCATCCATCCGAAGAACTGTTCCAGAATCGTCTTTTTACGGATGATGTGATCAAACGGAACGATCACGTAAAACTTCTTCTGCATGATGTCGGCCACATCCACAAGACGTTCGATGAAGCCGGCGTAGGCTTGTGTTTGAGACTTTAAAAGTTCATTCGTCTGTTTGTCGCCGGTCTTTTTCAACTGCTCCAGATACGGATCGATATTCATTCTCGTCGAACGCACCAGAACCTGCACCGGGAAATAGAGCGTGTTCACAAACGACTCGTAACCGGAGATGATGCCCTGCTGCTCCGTCTCGCTCTTCAAGTTGAAGTTCAAGGCTTCCACTTGCAGCACGCCGCGGACGCCGCCGTTTTTCAGGAGAACGGTGTCATTGCGGATTTCTCCGATGGGTACAAAGCGCTGCGTGGAGCTCAAGATGTTCTTCTTGCGCTCGCGCACGGTGCTCTTCGGCAGCTTGATGATGTTTTTCAAATCCATGATCAGGTTAAAGGAAAAATATCGCGGAAGACGGCGGGGAGATCGTCGTGTCCCGTCAAATCATCCGGTTCATTGGCGGAAATTCTGCCCGGATCCACCGGACGACGCGGACGCTCTTCCATCTCTTCGTGTTCCGTTTCCGGAAGTTCATGCGCAGGTTCTTGCATCATGTCTTCCTCTGTTTCCAGCATCTCGTGATCGGAACTGTCCAAGATGGAACTGAGTTCTTTGATGCGTTCACTGCGCTCGTCTGTCGCCGGTTGTGACATGCTCGGGTTCTCTTTCTTCGCTTTGTCTTGCTGCGACAGCACGCGAATGTTGATGCTGATGCCGCGGCGGGGACTGAAGGTGCGGATGCTCGGCTTGTTGAAGCGTTCGAACATCAAAAAGCAGATGCGCATGAGACTCAAGTCATTGATCTTGATGAGTGCGAACGCAACGGCAATGGCGCAGGGAATCCACACAAGAATCGTTATGGCCAAGGGAACGCTGCCGTACACTTTCGCAATGCTTGCCCAGAGTGCGTAACTGAATCCGCCGCCAATGGCCATAATGAGCGTCTGGCGCAGCGTGAGAGGACCGACAATGCGATCTTCGATGTACACGTTTTGCGGAATTTTGACGGGTTCAATGGGCATTTGTTTTTGTGAGCGGGAACCCATAATTATAGCATAAAAATTAGGAGAACGCTTCTGTGAAGGTTTGGCTTAATATAAGAATATGTTGATGTAATACTATTTTTTAAGTATCAATTATTGTGGTCAATTCGCGCAAAAGAACCAAAGTAACACCCCGCCTTCGCTCCGCTACGCGGAGACTACGGCGGGCAGGCAAACGCCAAGAGAGGTTCAAGTGTCAAGCTTCAAAGTATATCTTTTGTGCGCTTATTGCTTTTATTGAAAGATCGTTGCAGCATGTCTGTCTTTCCCTACTTTATGAGCGCAGGACTTCGTGAACAAAAGAAAATTGAAGACTATTATCTTCGAGATGCAAGTGGCGTCGAACATCATGCGGAACATCACGCAGCCCCGGATTATATCGAAGGAACAAGGGGTAAGAAATTTTTACAAAGGCAATTGGCAGGCTTGCGTCTCGTGATGATGAATCAAGTGCGTCCGATGACGCTGAAGCAATCTCAGGAATCGGAGAATTGCAAACGCAGAATTGCTGTCATACGCGAAGCATTGAAACGCTGGCGCACAGGGGAGAGATGGGGAGCTCTTACTCGGCAAGAACCACATCTTCCGGCTCCGGCTCTTCCTGACGCTGTTTTGGAGCCTTTGAAGAAGACGGCATAAACTCGAGCTTGTCCTTGTTCTTCGTCACGCGGATGAGGTCACCCCTGTGGAAGATTCCTTTCAGAATGTGCTCCGCAAGTTCCGCTTCTATGCGTTCTTGGATGACGCGGCGCACGGGACGCGCACCGTATTCGGGATCAAAGCCTTCTTCCGCAAGCAAGTTGATGACCTTCTGGTCGAAATCGATTTCGAAGCCCTGTTGCTTCAAACGGTCCGCCAAGTGTTCCAAGTGCATTTTCACGATCTTGCGGATGCTCTGTTGATTCAGCGCGTTGAAGACGATCTGATGATCCACGCGGTTCAAGAATTCCGGACGGAAGTGATCCTTTAATTCCTCCAAGACTTCCTGACACTTGGCTTCGTACTCGTTCTCCTCGGCTTTGGCTTCTTCTTCCAACTTGAAGCCGATCTTTGCGGCTTGCTTGGTCAGCTTCTCTGCACCGATGTTGCTGGTCATGACAATGATCGTGTTCGTGAAGTCCACCTGCTTGCCCTGCGCATCGGTGAGCATGCCGTCCTCCAAAATTTGGAGGAGAACGTTGAAGAATTCCGGGTGCGCTTTCTCCACTTCATCAAAGAGAACGACGGAGTACGGTTTCCTGCGAACGGCTTCCGTCAGTTGACCTCCTTCTTCGTAGCCCACGTAGCCGGCCGTTGCGCCGACAAGGCGGGAGACGTTGTGGCGCTCCATGAACTCGGACATGTCGATCTTGATCAAGGCATCTTCGCGGTTGAAGACTTCTTTCGCGATGGTACGCACAAGTTCCGTCTTTCCCACGCCTGTGGGTCCGAGGAAGAGGAATGACCCGATGGGACGCTTGATGTCGCTGATGCCGACGCGGCTGCGGCGGATGGCGCGCGCCACTTTCTTGATTGCTTCGTCCTGTCCGATGACGGATTTTCGCAGGAGCAACTCAAGATTCGTGAGGCGCTTGGCTTCGGTTTTCAGCAGTTTCGTCACCGGGATGCCCGTCATGCGGCCGATGACGTGTGCAATATCATCTTCATTGATTTGAATGGGCGTGCGGCGGTCGCCGTCCACGCTCTCCTTCATGTGATCCAACTTTTCTTTTAAGTTCTGCTGGTCCTGTTTCAATTTCAGAGCCAGGTGGTACTTCTGTTCCTTCACAGCTTGCTGCTGTTTCGCGATGAGCTGTTCCAACTTATCTTCGGTCTTCTTCAATTCCGGCGACACTTGCGCATGCTGTAAACTCTTGCCTGCAGCGGCTTCGTCCAGCACATCGATGGCTTTGTCCGGCAGGTAGCGCTCGCTCAAGTACCGTTTGCTCAAATGCACGGAAGCTTCGATCGCTTCGTCCGTGATCGTGAGGTGATGGAACTCTTCAAAACTCTTCTTCAGCCCTTTCAGGATCTGAATGGCATCCGGCACAGTCGGTTCTTCCACCATGATGGATTGGAATCGGCGTTCCAGTGCCCGGTCTTTCTCGATCGTCCTATATTCATCCACGGTCGTCGCTCCGATGACACGGAGTGTCCCACGGCTCAGTGCAGGCTTCAAGATATTGGCTGCATCCAGCGAACCTTCCGCCGAGCCTGCACCCACGACGGTGTGCATTTCATCGATGAACAGAATGATCTGATTCTCACTCTTCGTTGCTTCTTTAATAATGTCGTCGAAACGCTGCTCGAATTCTCCGCGGTACTTGGTTCCCGCAACGAGTGAACCCATATTCAGGATCAGCACGCGGACATTCCTCAGTGAATCCGGCACGGTGCCCGCGGCAATGCGCTGCGCGAGTCCTTCCACAATCGCGGTCTTTCCCACACCTGGTTCACCGATGAGCACGGGGTTGTTTTTGGTCTTCCGATTGAGGATCCTCACCAGGCGTTCGATCTCTTGATCTCGACCGATAATGGGGTCCATCTTTCCTTCTTTCACTTTCTCCACGAGGTCATCCGTAAAGTAATCGAGCACGGGAGTTTTACTCTTCCCATCGCCTTTTTTCCGCTTCGGGCCCCCTTCCATCATCATCGGGTCTCCGCCTTGACCATTCTGCATGCCGACAATCACGCCCTGGAGGCCGTGGAAGAACGCTTCCAATGACTGCTCCATGTTTCTGTTCTGCTGCTTGAACTGGTTGATCTGGCCGAACATTTCTTCGACTCTGAGTCTCAAATCTTCCGGATCGACCTGCATGTTCTCCAGTATCAACGTTGCGGCATTCTTCCCCGTCGAAACGAGCGAGTGGAGCAGGTGCTCCGTACCGACGTTCGCATGACGGAACTTGTGGGCCGTCATCACACTCTGTTCAATGACGGTGTGCAGAAATGTCGAAAGTCCGTGTTTCACATGTTGTCCTTCGATGTTCGTCGTTTTCATCGCTTTGAGGAGGATCCGAACGTTCTCCTGCGTGACTCCCGCTCCGGTGAAGATCGAAAAGCCGAGTGACTTCGGAATGCTCAAAAGACCCAGTAGCAAGTGCTCGGTGCCGATGTAGCTCGATTTCATGTTCTTCGCTTCCTGCTCCGCAATCTGGAGAGCAAGCTTTGCATTGGGTGTAAAACGATCGAAGGGATGCATATTCGATAGGGGGTAGAAATCTTCTTGGGTTTATCACTCTAACTTACCGAGTGATAATTTTCTACAAGAATCATGATATTTTACCCGAAGAAGCAGAGGGGCGGAACTCACCCTCGTCAAAAAGAATGTTCGGACAACCAAATGGAAAATGGATAGTACATCTGCAACTTTTTGCAAGAAGACAGGCTTCATGCAGCCCATTCTAAGTGTTCACTAAATTTGTTCAAGTTAGTGGGATTGACCAAAACTTTCAATGGATTGAATTATTACTTTCAGGGTGCAGGTGGCATCGCCTTCCAGGCGATGAGGTGGGCAGGAAATTGTTATGCAAAAGATTGTGAAAAATATTCCTCGGTGCACACCTCATCGGCAAGATGCCGATGCTACCCATCCCAACTATCCTCTCGCGTGTGCTTCTCTCCAATCTTCCAGGAAAAGAGCAATGATCGTTGTTGTTGGAATCGAAAGGATGATGCCGAGAACAGGATGGATCACAGTCGGGAAGCTGACACCCACGAGCATGGCGAAGATGATGGCGACGGGCGAGAGTCCCACGGCGCGTTTCATAATGAGCGGCACGAGCAAGTTATTCTCGCACCACTGGATGATGTAATAGACAACCGCGAGCACCAGAGCCCAGATGAATCCTTCCTGCGTGAGGGCGATCAAGACTGCCGGCACCGCCGCAATGAACGGACCGACGACGGGAATGAATTCCGTGAACCCTGCGAGGATGGCCAACGTGAGGGCATATGGCATCCGCAGAATGACCAAAGCAAGGAAGACGAGCAGGCCGATGGAGAGGCACAGGAGCAGCTGTCCGCGCGCCCACTGGCCGATCTTCATGTGAACGGCTTCGGATTTATTATCCAAATACGGACGGAATCTTCTGGGGAGAAAACCGCGCAGCCAGCTCAAGATTTTTTCTTTTTCGATCTGAATGAAGAAGGCCAGCACCAGCACGATGACGAGGTTAACAAAGAAATTCACGACCGAGCCGGCGAGCTGTGCAGCAATGCGCAACCAACTCTGCGCCGCCGTGGACAGATCTTGGCCAAACCGTTGCAGCGCGTCCGTAAAGCGATCGATGGAGAGATCCTGCAATGTGGTTTGAATGAGGACGGTCAAACGAGCATTCACTTCCTCGGTGAAGAGCGGCAACGAAATCGTGGGATCCGCCAGGAAGGTATTCACTTCCTCGCTCACGAACAGCGCAATCTGCTGCAGCTGCACCGAGATGATCGGAATGAGGGAAATCAGCAGGAACAGAATCAAGAATACCGCGACGAAGTATTGAAGAAGAATGGCGATGCCGCGTGGGATGCCCATGCGCTTCATGGCGTGCACTCCCGGGTCCAGCACCATGGCGATAAAGACCGCGAGCAGAAGCAGAATGAGTTTGTCGCGGAGGAAATATGTGAGGAAGACGCCCGCGACAATGGCGACAATGGCGAATGTCGCTCTGACGACGCTGCGGATGGAAAGGTGCACAAGAATTTCTTCCTGCTCGGGAGCCTCCGGCAGCGGTGAGGAAGTTTTCTTCTGTTCACGGATGCCGCCCTGCTTCGCCTTTGCAAAAAGTTTCTGCGCCTTTCTTCCAATGATACGAAGCGATGTGAATGCCTGCGAAGAATCTTTGGGTGTCATAAGGCTACCGGTCCCAATAGTAACGTACTGATCGCGAAGTCGACAATGACGAAGGAGAGAATACAGAGGGCAAGACCGATGAGCGCCCATGTCACGCGCTTCTTGCCGCCCTCTTTATCGCCCGTCAGTCCGCCCATGCCGATTTGATATCCGCCCTTGAGGATTTCCATCAACGCGAATCCTCCGCTCATGGCAAAAACGATCTGGATCAAATACCCCACATACAAAGGAACGCAGTCAAAATCGAATTCTCCCGTGATAAAATTGCACTTGTCGCCAAGCGTTCCGCTTGCGGGAATGAGCGCTGGATCCTGTGCAACGGCGCTCCCGGCGGCCGCACCAAGGGCGATCATCAGAAGCGTGATGACGGAAGATTGTTTCACGCAGGTATCTTGCGGGAGGCTGTCGATCTATGCGATCCCGATGCGGTATTTGGGATTGATATTCGGAGGGTTATATTGTTATATTGCTATATTGTTTTGATGAAAAATCAGTGGGGCTCGCTTGCGAACAATATAACAATGTAACAATATAACAATCGTACACGATAACAATCGTTTCATCATGTTCTCCTGGCAGACCACCCCCCGGCCCATTGTCGCACTTGCCCCTATGGCGGGCGTGACGGATGCGTCGTACCGACAACTCATCAAAAGGATCGCACCCGAAGTGATCGTGTACACGGAGTTTCTGAGCACCGATGCCATCCACTACGGCGCGAAGAAGACGATGGAATTGCTCAATTTCGATCCCACGTTGGAGCGACCGTTCATCGTGCAGGTGTTTGGCAAAGATCCGGAGCATTTCCTCAGTGCTGCGAAGGTGATCGAGCAACTTGGGGCGGACGGCATCGACATCAACATGGGTTGTCCCGCAGCAAAGGTCGTTTCCTCTTGTCATGGCTCGGCGTTGATCCGCAATCCGAAACTTGCGGCAGAGCTCGTCCATGCAACGGTGAAGGCTGTGAAGATTCCCGTGAGCGTGAAGACGCGTCTCGGATGGGAATGCATCGATACGCTGATTCCTTTCTGCAAAGGTCTGGTGGAAGCGGGCGCTCAGGCTCTCGCAATCCACGGCCGCCGTTACCATGATAAATTCAGCGGCGCGGCGAATTGGGATCCCATCTACGAACTCAAGCGAGAAGTCTCCGTGCCCGTCATCGGCAATGGCGACATCATGTCTGCAGCCGACGCCGTCGCAAAAATCGGCAATTTGGATGGCGTGATGGTGGGGCGGGGGACATTTGGAAACCCTTGGGTGATGGGGGAGATTGTTGAGGCCTTGAGAAATGACCATAGACCAATGACCAATGACCAACGTGAGATCGACCAGCGGTCGATCTCTACACCAACAACTTTCGAAGAAAAAATCCCCTGGATTCTGGAACATTGCGAACTTGCCGTGCGAACGAAAGGCGAAAAGAGGGGAATGCTGGAAATGCGCAGACACTTGGCGAGCTACGTAAAGGGAGTGGATGGTGCGAAAGAAATGCGTGCAAAACTGGTGCTCGCAGAGCGCATTGATGATGTGAAGGCAGTCATCTGTCGATGATGAAGACATAAGCTATAAGACACAGGACTTAAGAAAACTTATGTCTTACATCTTGAGTCTTCTATCTTTAGAGTTGCACTTTCACTCCCGGTCCCATGGTTGGGGTGATGAAGACGGATGCAATGTATTCTCCTTTGATGCCGTTCGGGCGCGCTTCTTTTATTGCACCCAGGAGAGCCGTGAGATTTTCCTCCAGTTTTTTTCCGCCGAAGGAAATTCTTCCGAACACCGTGTGGATGATGCCCTGCTTGTCCATCTTGCATTCGATGCGGCCTTTCTTCAGTTCCTGCACGGTCTTGCCGATCTTTTCCGTGACGGTTCCTGCCTTCGGTGATGGCATCAATCCTTTCTGACCCAGTGTCTTTGCGATCTTTCCCAAGTCTTTCATGATCTTGGGGCTGGCGACGGCAATATCGAAATCGATTTTTCCATCGGTGATCTGCTTGATCAAATCTTCATTGCCCGCGAGGTCCGCTCCTGCTTTTTTCGCTTCATCAATCTGGTCATCCGGCACGAAGGCTGCAACGCGCACGTTTTGTCCCGTACCATGTGGAAGGATCACCGTGGTGCGCACGAGTTGATCGGCCTGTGTGGTGTCCGCGAAAATACGGATGTGCGCTTCCGCCGTCGCATCGAACTTGGTTGTGGAGAGCTTGGTCAAAAGTTCCACGGCTTCTGCGAGCGGGAGAATGGGTTTCGTGACGAGTGCTTTTTTCTCGGCGTACTTTTTGCCTCGACGACGTGCGAGGGGACTCTGCTTGGAGGTCATAACGATGAGGAGAACGTGGTAGGAGATCCGGGAAGGATCGTAACGCCTAAGGATTAGAGGCTCCCACGAACGGACGCAGAGTATCAGGGTTTTACTTCGTAAATGCAAGCGCTAAACGAGATCCTTTTGGCAAATGACCAATGACCATAGACCAATGACCAAGGGGGTTCTGCCATGCTATAGAACTTAATTTAGCATTGCTGTAAGTCAAAAAAAGAAGGTTATGAAAATGACATAGAGATATCCCTATTTTCGATTCCATAAGCACAATATAGGATGATTTCATGCAAGAACTCCCTTCGAAGAAAACTTTCGATTTAAAGAAACGAACAACTCTGTTTGGGAAAAACGTTCGCGCTTTTGCCCGATCAATTCCAATCAGCATTATCAATGCTGATGATATAAAACAGTTGCTTCGTTCTTCTGGTTCCGTTGGTGCCAACTATAGAGAAGCAGATGAAGCAGTAAGCCGAAGGGATTTTGCAAACATCATAAAAATTTGCAGAAAGGAATCTAAAGAATCGTGTCATTGGCTGGAACTTCTTTCCGATGGACTTTCGGAGTCTCTCAAGATCAGATGCCGAGAACTTTGGAAAGAAGCCAATGAATTTGTCCTCATCTTTAATGCTATCGTGCGCAGAACCGGCTTCGAGCATCTTGCTAAGAAATAAATCAAAATAGCAAGTTGGTCATTGGTCATTGCGCCTGCCTACCGGCAGGCAGGTCATTGGTCATTCATAAAGTCCTATTTCTTCTTCCCTTTGGCCGGAGCCTTGAAAGGAGACGGAGCCTTCTGATCCCGCGTGCACCAGGAAAGGAGCAAGCCATCGAGCAGTAGCAGCGTCGGCATGATCCACCAGTTGGGTTCGCTCGGCATGCCCAGGAGGATAGTAAGCACCAGCGAAAGGATCGAAAGCAACGTAAGCACGTATCCCATCATCTTGAATGTGAACAAGTAGATGGCATGCGGGACAGCGCGTGCAGCGGGTTCCAAGTCGCGAGCAGCATGGTCATGCCAGAGGAAGGTGAATCCTCCGCAGGCAAAGAGGACGAGCAACCCCAAATAGGCGCTGGCTTCGTACTGGGTGCGTGCAACGACGCTGTAGAGGGCGGGGAGTCCGCCGAGCGTCATCAGCAAAATGCCGGTGGCTTGCAGCAAATAAGAGTAGACCGCCTTGCCGAGTGCCATGGGCTTCACGCCGGCGCTGTGCGCCAGGCTGGGAACAAAGAGAACAGTGATGAGCAGGAGGATTCCGATCGGCAATGTCAGGCCGTAGAACATTCCAACTCCGCTAAAGAGTGCAGAGGGTGCTTCGAACATATCTCAAAGGGGAAGAGTTGGAAGGTAGCGTACGTCTTTCGATTCTCGAAAGCGATTGCAGCCTTAAATCAATGTTACGTGGTCGTATTCCTTGCCCTGCATTTTTTTGATCATTTGTTGCTCGTTACTCGTTCACTCGTTACTCGTTCAGATACACAAAAAACGAGTAACGAACATATGCTAGTAACGAGTAATGAATCAACCCTCCACCGTCACTCCCATGCTTCGCGCAGATCCTGCAATGATCAGCATGGCTCCTTCCAAATCCGTTGCGTTCAAGTCCGGCATTTTGATCTCTGCGATTTCCTTGAGCTGCGCCTTCGTGATCTTGCCGACTTTGTTCTTGTTCGGCTCGCCGCTTCCTTTTTCTATCTTCGCACGCTCCATAATCAACGTGGCTGCCGGCGGCTGCTTCAGTTTGAACGAGAACGAACGATCTTCGTATACGGTGATCTCCACTGGAACGAGTTGTCCTTTTCTGTCCTTCGTCTGCTCGTTGAATTTCGTGCAAAAACCATTGATGTCCACACCGGCCTGGCCGAGCGCAGGTCCCAACGGAGGGGCGGGATTCGCTTGTCCGCCGCGTGCTTGCACTTTGATGACTTTCTTAATCGCCTTTGCCATAGCCGCGGCAGTGTATGGAAAGATCTTTGTACGGTCAATGGAGGATTATGCTTCGTTTGGAAGGTTTTCCGGAGCATACCGTTTCAGCAAATCCTCCAAACCGAAGGCAGGCAGCCGATGCGAAAGGTACTCTGCATCGATGGAAAAATAGAGTTCACCGTCGGAAATTTGACCAATTGTATTGCCTACTGCGGTGAGATCATCCCGAGAATAGGGTGGTTCTGCAACGATATGCGGCGCACTTTTTCCATAGTGAAGAAATCCTGCTTTTTCACGGATTTTTGCTGTCACACGTTGCAGAATTTCGAGATGCTCTGGATCGAGTGTCTCGCCATCTTCGGGGATGAATTCGATGGTTTTGCCGTTGGCATCAACTCTTCCTTTTCCCACGCATCGAAAGATGTAGCCCACCGTCGCTCCGGCTTCGCTCAGAACCGCTTGGACGGGCGTGCCGGGAACGTTAGAACCGGCATCAGCGGATGCCGATGTCGAATCCTTTTGTGCCTCGTTGTCATTTTTTTTCCCCATGATAATAGATGATGAATGAGAAACGTTCAGTTTGTGAGTGCCTCAATGACAGCGAACATATCGTCGTCTTTGCCTTCCGCAATATGGAATTCATACAGCCGCTCGCGGACGCGGACGAACACCAAACGTTCGGTGTCGATGCCGGGATCGAAGAACGTGAGGAAATTCCGGACAGGGTGCCCCGGCCGTTGCTGCGTTTCATCCACCAGTTCCCGCATGTCTGGTGTGAATGAGGTGTGCAGCGCTTCCTTGAGGGCGAGGAAATAGGTTTTCACTTGGGGTGATTCCGTGGAGGAGAGCAATCCCACACGATCACCGTCTTTCATGACAACTATGGTCGTGACGGGAATTTTTTCCGGAATGACGCGGCGGATGATGCTCATTTGCTCCGTCGCAGTGGATGCCAGCGAAAGACTTGCGAGTGTTTCCTCAATATTCGGCCCTGAGAGTTTTCGTACACCGCCGGTGTCGGATTCCGGCTGTGCAGGCGCCACGCCCGGTTGCTCGACAATCGGGATCACTTCCTCCGCATCGGTTTCCGGCAACATGATGAAATTCCTCGTGATCAGCGCATCGGCAATGCCAAGGAGGACAAGTCCCAGGAGCAACCCGCCGCCGACCATGAGTTTCTGCGTAGACACAGGTGCATAGTATAACACTGCTTAAAATCAAAAGGATAAAGGATCTTGTCTCTGCTATCATCTGTCCATGGTCATCAAGCGAACGCAGCAGGCCAAGAGCGCGGTGACGCCGCAGGTGATGAAGGAGGAGAACACGGACTACGAACAGACCCTTCGGCCGCAGCGTATTTCCGAGTATGTGGGACAGGCGAAGATCAAAGGACATTTGCTGGTACACATAGAAGCGGCACGGACACGATCCGAACCGCTCGGCCACACATTGCTGCATGGCCCTCCGGGGCTCGGCAAAACAACGCTCGCGCACATCATCGCAAAAGAAATGAATGCGCAGCTGCGCATCACGAGCGGACCTGTCCTCGAAAAGCCGGGCGATCTCGCATCGATCCTCACCAACCTGCAGCAGGGCGATGTGCTCTTTATCGATGAAGTGCACCGTATGCGTCCCATCGTCGAAGAAATTTTGTACGGAGCCATGGAAGATTTCGCACTCGACCTCATGATCGGCAAAGGCCCCACCGCACGATCGATGCGCCTGCAGATCAAGCCTTTCACGCTGATCGCCGCGACGACGAAGTCAGGATCCATGAGCGCACCGCTGCGGGACAGGTTCCTACATCATTTCAAACTGGGATTCTACGAACCCGCGGAAATGCATCAAATCGTGGAACGTTCCGCGCGCATCCTGAGTATCGACTTGCAAAGCAACGCGGCCTTCCGCATTGCATCCGCCGCGCGGGCAACGCCACGTATTGCAAACAGACTCATTCGCTCCGTCCGCGATTACGCACAAGTCCAAAAGCGCGCATCCATCGACTTGGCTTGCGTGGATGCAACCCTCACATCATTGGAGATCGATCATGATGGACTGGACGCAACTGATCGCCAGATCCTTCTTGCCATCATCGACAATTTCGGCGGCGGTCCCGTGGGACTCACAACCATCGCTGCCATGCTCGCGGAGGAACAAGACACCGTGGAAGACGTGTACGAACCATTCCTGCTCCAACAGGGCTACTTGGATCGCACCTCCAAAGGTCGCACAGTCACGAAGCGTGCGTACGAAAAGTTTGGACGAGAGGTTCCCAAAGGAGCGCAGATTTCGTTGCTCTGATTCACTGAATCTTCAACGTTCCGAGCATCTTATCGAAGATTTTCGCATACTCGCGGAAATCCACGGCGGAGGCGGCGAACGTGAAGATGTAGAGTCGGTCATTGTGGATGACCCATACTTGCTTGAACTTGAGCAGAGGACTGTTGCTTGCCGTGTAGACGAGCGCCTTTGCCGATTTGTAATCGATCACCGGAGACTCGGAAGACACCAGTTTGAAATTTTCGATGACTTTGAGTTCTTCCAGCGCAGCGCGTGTCGAAGCTTCCAAGGATTCTTTCGCGTCTTCCACCAGAATATTCATATTCTCCGTCAGCGCGTCACCGGAATCCGCAAGGGGGGAAATAAAGGACACAATCGTATTCATGTGATTGTCTTTCACTTCCCAATCCGACGGATACCCAATGGTGATGCCGTATGGTTCATTCTTGTATGTCCTCATGTGTCGCGCGATAAGCGAAGGTTTTGCAGCGCGCACGTTCACTTTTTTCATGGTACCTCGCGTCTTTCCCCGCAAGCTTCTGTTGGACATGCGTCCTCGTGAAACGGACTCGGGTACGCCGTACGAACCGGCTGCTTCCGTCGCAAGCGGAAAAAGCAGGGCGATGAAGAGAAGGAGAGCGGAAAGTAAGCGCATATGCACGGAATGGTAAGAGTGTTGTCGTGGCGAGGCAACAGCATTTGCATGCGAGCATCGATGTTTGTCTATGCTCCCTCGATCTTCAAGGACTTGATCACGCGACCGAAAACCCGCTCGAAGTTGGCAAACGTGTTTGGAGGCGAGGCCAATGTCATCAAATACGATTTTCCTTTGTAGATGACCCAGGCCTGTCGAAATTGAATCAGATTATTTTGGATGGTTGCTTGGTAGGTGATGGTGTGGCCGCGAAGGCCGGCGAAGCTCACGCGTTTGGATTCCATCATCGTGTAATTCGAAAGTTCCGCAATCTCATCCAATGCTTTTTTGGTGTATTGCTCCTGCGTCTCCACATCGTCCGGCAGAGGTTCCACAAGCACGCTGATGGTTTCCTGCACCACATCCAGGCTTTCCAATTTCGGAGAGAGAAAATACACACCCTTTGCTTCGGACTGGATTGTCCACGCTTTCGGATGATCCACCGAGAAATTCAATTTAGGATGTTCATAGGTTTCCAGAGCACCGACGATTTGTGCTCCCGTTTCAGAGCTCTCGGTACGCACGGCGGCGGCCACGTACATTCCCAAGGGAATGAGGACAAACAGCGCAGCCGTTATGTAGATTATTTTTTTCTCCATGGGGAGGGAGTATGAGAGGAAGAACGATGGGAGTCAATTCATGATTGCTGACTCCCAGCTGTTGCCCTTTAAGGGTTTCCACTTTCTTGTGGCGCACAAGAAAGTGGAGCAAAGAAAACATGCCGCTCTGAAAAATTTCCTGCGCAACAATGGCTCGCTCCGCTGAAAAATGCAAAACTCGGCTTCGCTCCGCTCAGCCTCAAACATGCATTTTTCGGGCGCTCCGCTTCGTCAAGTTGCGCTACGGAAATTTTTCAAGGCGGCGATCCACTTCACCCCCCCCTGCCCACCGGAGTCCGCAGACGTAAGTGGGTGGCGCGCCACCCCTCCGTCCTTCTTTTCTTGTCTACTGCGCTTTCCCTATTCTTGGGATAGTGCATCTATATGTTTTTTCAGCTCTTGCTCGAAACGTGTACGTGAAAATTGTTGCACGTGCTCCCGCATGTGGTTGCGATCGAATGCCATGCTCTCCGATTGCTGCAAGGCTTCTCCCAGAGAATCAGCGGTCGGCTCCCGGAAGAAGATGCCTGTTTTTCCATCAACGATCGTTTCCAATGCTCCTCCTTTGCCATAGGCGATGACCGGTGTGTCGCAGGCCATTGCCTCCAAAGGGACGAGACCGAAATCTTCTTCACCGGGGAAAAGAACGGCGCGTGCGCTTGCGTAAAGATCGCACAGTTCTTGATGCGATCGATATCCCAAAAATTCGATGGTGGTACCGGCCATTTTCCGGAGTCTTTGGAGGTCGGGTCCCTCTCCCACGATCTTCAATTGTTTCCCGAGTGCATTGCACGCGGCAATCGCGAGATCGATGCGTTTGTAGGGAACCAACGTCGAGACGATCAAAAAATAATCCGATCGTTCGGAAGTCGACAATGGTTTCATGAGCCACCCATCATCCAGTGGGGGATAGAGAACATCACTCTTGCGTCTCCAGTAGAGTTCCACTCTTCGCTGCACTTCTTTGGATGCCGCCAGGAGCATGTCCGGCCGATCGGCGGCTTCAGCATCCCAGATTCTTAAACGATGGAAGATCGAACTGAGTGCGAGATTGATGATGGGTGCGGAGAGTCCGCGCTGCTGCATCACATCGTGCGTGCGATCCCACAAATACCGTGCGGGAGAATTCACGATGCAGAGATGCTTTGGTTTTCCGTTCGTGATGATGCCGTGCACGAACGCGGAGGACGTGGAGATCACGAGATCAAATTCCGAGAAGTCCCAGGACTCCACTGTCTTCGGGAATGTTTTTAGGTAGAGGTGATGGTTGTAACGATAGGGGGTGGGGAGCAGGGAGTAAGGGGTAGGCAGCTTCGCAGCTCGAACTCTGTGTTTCGGAAACCAGTCGCCGAGTTTCTTTTCATCGTACAGAAGCGTGTAGATCGGCGCATCCGGGAACATCTCTGTAAGGATCCGCAAGACCCGCTCAGCTCCACCACGTATCGTGAGGAGTTCATGGACAAGGGCTACTTTCATGGAGAAAGCATAGCTGAAGGTCATGGGTTGTGTTTATCGCTTCAAAACGCTACTTTATCGCGTCCGCCTGCGTTTTGAACTTCGGCGGATAAATCTCATGACCATCCGAAGCACCTGCCTACGCCCTCGCTTTGCTCGGGTTTCGGACAGGCAAGTCGCCACTCCTCATTATGACCATACGTAACATCGCTATTATTGCTCACGTGGACCACGGCAAAACCACGCTCGTGGACGCCCTTTTGAAACAGGGTGGCGCGTTTGCGGCACACGAGCAAGTGGGGGAGCTGATCATGGATAGCAATGTGCAGGAGAAGGAGCGTGGCATCACGATCTACGCGAAGAACGCATCCATTCACTACAAAGATTGCAAAATCAACATCGTGGATACGCCCGGCCATGCGGATTTTGGTTCCGAAGTGGAGCGTATTTTGCGCACTGTCGACTCCGTTTTGCTTCTGGTCGATGCACAAGAAGGACCCATGCCGCAGACCAAGTTCGTGCTGAAGAAATCCTTGGAACTCGGCATCTTGCCCATCGTTATCATCAATAAAATCGACAAGCCCGCCGCGCGTCCCATGAAAGTGGTGGACATGGTCTTCGATCTCTTCGTGAAATTGGGAGCCAACGATCAGCAGCTCGATTTCCCATACCTGTTCACAATCGCGCGCGAGGGCATCGCAAAGAAAAAATTGGAAGACACATCCACAAACTTGAATCCGCTTTTCGATCTTATTTTGGAAAAGGTGAAGCCGGCCGAACAGAATACCGCTGCGAACTTTCGCATGCAGCCGAGCAGCTTGGATTACGATAACTATCTCGGTCGTCTCGCAGTCGGGCGCGTGTTTGAAGGAACGCTCGGTGTCGGAGATAAAGTCTTCGTGAAGAGCGACGGAAAGCAGACGCGTACGGCCAAAATTTCGAAAATTTTCCAGTACCAAGGCATCAACCGCTTGGAAGTTCCAAAGGCCGAAGCAGGGGATATCGTCATCATTGCGGGCATTCCGGATATTTACGTGGGCGAGACCATTACCGTCGATGAAAATGCCCCCGCGTTGCCCGCCATCCACATCGATCCTCCCACCGTCTCCATGACGTTCCTCGTGAATAATTCTCCGTTCGCCGGAAAGGAAGGAAAGCTCGTGACGACGCGACACATCAAAGCGCGCTTGGAGAAAGAAAAAGAAACGAACGTCGGTCTTCTCGTAGAAGAGATCCCCGGTTCGGATTCCTACAAAGTCTCCGGACGCGGCGAATTGCACCTCTCTGTCTTGCTCGAATCCATGCGCCGCGAGGGATTTGAATTGCAAGTTTCCCGTCCGCAGGTGATCTTCCGTGAAGGACCGAGCGGCAAAGAGGAACCCATGGAACAAGTGATCATCGACGTGCCGGAAGAATGCACCGGCGGCATCATCGACATGCTCAGTCGCCGCAAAGGGGAACTTGTGGATATGAAAACGGAGGCTGCGCACACACGTATGGAATTCAAGGCACCGACACGCGGACTTCTGGGCTTCCGTGGAGATTTCGTCATCGAGACGCGTGGCGAGGGAATCCTCTCACATTCATTCCTGATGTACGAACCGTACAAAGGCGACATGCCCGGTCGCACGCGCGGTTCCATCATCTCCATGCTGAATGGCACGGCTACGGCCTACGACATTTGGAAACTGGAGGAACGCGGGCAGATGTTCATCACACCCGGAACCGTGATGTACGAAGGCATGATCATTGGAGAGAGCGCGAAGAATCAGGATCTGGTCGTGAACCTCACCAAAGGAAAGAAGCTCACGAACGTGCGCGCGTCCGGCACGGACGAGGCCATCCAGCTCACTCCCGTGCAGCCGATGACACTGGAGCAGGCGTTGGAATACATCGACGACGACGAACTGGTCGAAATCACGCCGAAGAGCATCCGTCTCCGCAAGAAATTCCTCACCGAGACAGAACGGAAACGCTCGGGGAAGTAGCTTCGATGATCCTCAATTATTTGCATCTGAAGGCCATCATTTTAGATGACGGTTTTTTCGGAAAGTCTTCGGCGTTTCAACCGTCTTTGTGTATTGCATTATGTTTTCATATTCATTCCCACATATTCTATGCAACAAGAAACTGCCGTTCTTGATACAGCATCAAATGATCTCTGGGGTGATATTGATTCCAATGAACACTTGATACGGGTGGAGCAAAATCTTGCAGTGAAAAAAGATCTTCTCGGGGAATCGTATCGTCGTTTGCTGCCGCAAGAAGTGGACTGGGCGAATGCGAGCTGATTCACAATTTCCTGAAGCAATAGAAGGCATACAAATCCTCTTCATAATTTCCGATTTCTCCTCCATACTTTGGGCTACCGCGGGTCGGTAGCTCAGTTGGTAGAGCAGAGGCCTTTTAAGCCTTTGGTCGCGGGTTCAAGTCCCGCCCGACCCACCACAACCCGTGCATTTATAAGGTGCCCGCTACGATCATAATAGGTCGTAGCGGGCGGTCGGAAGCTTTGCCCTCAAACTGAGGGCTTTTGTGTAGCTACCGTCAGCTACCGCCACCGCAAGGTTTTGGCTGAGGCCTTGGTTGAGGCTGAGGCTTCGGCGGCTTTGATGGCGTGGCCATCTATTCACCTCCTTTCTGGTGTATAGGAAAATGGCACTGTGCCTATCCTATTCCAAAGCCAAGAAATTTTTCAATGCTATGCGGATTTGTGTGGCATAGGAAAAAAATTCTCGCATCATCTATCGTGCATTATTAGTTACAGGCAGCGATACCTGCACAAATACAGCGACTGTGACGTACTGTGTTTTTCGCAACGATCTTCCAAACAGGTGGCACATCGTACGCTGCCGTTTCCTTGCTGCAAACAAGCGGGGTCTTCCCCTTCCGTGCCCGTCTTGCAACTTCGTTCGCAGATGACCGCTGCATATTCCGTGGATGCAGTCCTGCATGCGTTCTTCAAACATGTATTGCATGATTCACTTCCATTGCCTTGTGCCGTGCACCTGTCCGCTGCACTGCCATGGAGCTTGGGTTCTCCGCTGCAACTCACAAGACACTCTTGCAGAGCTCCTGTCTTGGTTTGGTTCCTACATGAATTTTTCAAACACCCTTGGCATGCCAGCGATCCATTACCTTGTGTCAGGCACGAATCGGTAATCATTCTCGGTTTGATACTCATGAGTCCTGCGCTGAAGTTTTCGGAAGCAGCGGAAACGGAAAGACCTATCAAAACGCCTGCGAACGTGCCGATGATGGTTTGTGTGTGGATGTTCATATGTTAACTTTATTATACCACCAAACACTCAGAAAAGCGACTGTGGTTCTGCGCAGCAGAAAGGGCTTTTTATGCGTATAATCGCCGTATGATTGACAGCCATTGCCATCTTGCAGATGCTAAATTTGCCGCTGATCTTCCTGACGTCATCGCACGTGCAACGAAAAACGGCGTGGATCGCATGGTGACGATTGCCGATACATTGGAAGAGGCAGAAAAATGCATCGCCATCGCAGAAAAACATCCGCAGATTTTTGCCACCGTCGGCGTGCATCCGCACGAAGCAAAAAGTTGGAAGCAAGGAGATGATGATCGTCTTCGATTGCTGGTGCAATCTTCCAAGAAAGTGAAGGCGGTGGGGGAGATAGGCCTTGACTATCACTATGATTTTTCGCCGCGCGACACACAGCGAGAAGTCTTCGCTCTCCAATTAAAGATTGCAAAAGAAATCAAAAAGCCCGCAGTGATTCACTGTCGCGAAGCTGTCGAAGATCTGTGGATGATCATCGAAAAAGAAAAACCGGCGTCCCTCGTGCTCCACTGCTGCACGGAGAAATGGGAAGATGTGGAACGATTCATCGCAGCTGGATACTTACTCTCTTTTACAGGAATCACGACGTATCCGAACGCTGCAGACATCAGAAAGACCATCAAACATTGTCCGCTCTCGCAGATGATGATCGAAACCGATGCACCGTACCTGGCTCCGGTGCCGCATCGCGGGAAGAGGAATGAGCCAGCGTTCGTCATCGAAGTCGCAAAGGCAATCGCGGACATCAAAGGAGTCTCCGTAGAAGAAGTGGATGCAGCGACGACCGCGAATGCGGTAGAGTTCTACAGACTGCCCTCGTAGGTTAACGGATAGACCACTGGCCTCCGAAGCTGGAAGTACAGGTTCAATTCCTGTCGAGGGCACCATTTGATGGGTGTTTTCTGACTTGCATCGAAAGCCGAAGATTCGTAGCATCTCCAGGTTCTGCGGATGTAGCTCAGTTGGCTAGAGCGTCGCCTTGCCAAGGCGAAGGTCGCGGGTTCGAGTCCCGTCATCCGCTCCATTTCACGCGTGTGGGGAAAAAGTGCGGGATTAGTACAGTGGCAGTACGCGAGCTTCCCAAGCTTGAGACGCGAGTTCGATTCTCGTATCCCGCTCCATTGACAGAATAATTAACTTTATTAATATAAACATATATGAACAAATTAGTAGGAGTTGTCTTGGCCTCAGATCAGATTCCAACTGGCACAGGTCTCGTGCAGTCAGTTGAATGTAATGGAATCTGTTACAACGAAGATAGCCATGAATTTGATTCACGACTCGAGTCACCTGTGGTTGCACAAATTACAACCTTTGCAAATGGAATTCGACGTGTTTGTTGCCCAAAAGCAGCACATCTGAGTGGAGCAGGACGAGTTCATTGTACGCAGATACTTGGTGGCGCAGATTGCATCTACGCATGGGAAGATCCTAAAAAGAAGGGCTGACCAGTCGTTGTGGTAACAATTTCCGCTAACCCGCTTGCAGGGTGTTTTTTTAGGCTGCCACATACCAAAATCAGTACATCTAAATACTCGCTCCTGAAGCCGTTTTGTGCTATAATACTTCGATGTACACAAAAACCCTTCTTCACAGTTTTTCCTCTCTGGTATCCACACTCTGGGCTATGCCTTTGGCACTGGCAGCGGACATCCAACTGATGGAACCCGTCGGTGGCTGTGACAAGCTCACTCCCAAACCGGGATTGGGTACGTTCTTCGGATATTTCAATCTTCTCTGGCCGTGGCTCATTGGAACCGCCGCGGGCATCGCCGTGCTCATGGCGCTCGTCGGCGGACTCCAGGTCATCATGTCCGGAGGGGATCAGAGCAAGAAACAAGAAGGACTCGATCGTCTGAAAAATGCGTTGCTTGGACTCCTCATGCTCGTGTTTGCAGGCGTCATCCTCCGTGTCCTCAATCCCTCGTTCTTCGTCTCCGGCTCCGTCGGCGGCGGAGGCTGTTAATCATGCAACTTCTCTCATTCTTCTCGGCACTTCTCATGGAACACGCGTTCGCGCAGACGCCCCCTGTGGTTGTGTGCACGGGATTGGCGGGGTGCGGAGGATCTCTCGACAATGTCCTCTTCACAGGCGCACTTCCTGCGCTCATTGGCATCCTCGGCAATGTCGCCGGTGCGGCCGCCGTTATCTTCATTGCCGTCGCCGGCGTGCAGATGATGCTGGCATTCGGCGATGAGGCGAAAATCACGAGTTCCAAGTGGGCGGTCATCTATGCGCTCATCGGACTCATGGTGGCGCTGACATCGCAAGTGGTCATCGCCTTCGTCGTGACGGAAGATTACGGCCAAGGCTTTACGCAGAACTTCCTCTTTGGCGGCGCATTGCCGTCCGTCATTCGCATCATTGTCACTCTCTTCAACGTTGTGCTCGTCCTTACCATCATGTTTGCCGGGTACCGCATGACCATTGCCGGCGGCAAAGGCGATGAATACAAGAAATGCCTCGGTATCGTTCGGTGGTCGCTTACCGGCGCCGTCATCACCAATGCCGCTCATGCTCTTGTGAACGCTCTCCTTGCCATGAATTTCTAACATGCATGCACTCCTCTCACTCATCGGCTCGCTGATCTCCGTGGCGCACGCACAGGTGCTCCAAAATGTCGGGACGGCGAACCCCGGTGTGGCAAGCATGTGGGCGACCGTCTGTTCCACGGTGCCTTTCTGTTCGGTCGGCACCGGCGCACCCGCACTGCTTTTCCTGAAAATCAGCGGTTTCCTCCTCATGATGATCGGCGGCGTTGCTGTCGCGGCACTCATCTACGCCGGCATCAAGATCATCCTCTCTCGCGGACAGGATGAAGGCATGAGTGAAGGAAAGAAGATCGCGATGTACGCGCTCCTTGGCCTTGTCCTTGCCATCATTGCCGATGCGCTGGTGCTGTACGTCGTACAGCTTGTAAACGTCGCAGCGAGCTGAGCCAAATAGATTGTCTGATGTCCTCTCGGATTTCCGCTATCATTTGCCGTGCATGCAGAAGCGTCAGTACATCACCACGGCCATTGATTACCCCAATGCAGCGCCGCACATGGGGCATGTACTCAGCGTGAAAGGAAAACCTACGGTTTTCCTCTCACGAGCTCTCCTTTCCCTTTATGGAATCGCTCCAGGCAGGCACCCTTCGACCAGCTCAGGGTAAAAAGCCTGCCTTCGCGATAATTTTTTATTATGACTCGTCAGTACATAACAACGGCCATTGATTACCCCAATGCAGCGCCGCACATGGGTCATGTGCTGGAGAAAGTGTTGGCCGATGTCTGCGCGCGCTGGTTTCGGTTACGCGGCGATCAAGTTCGTTTTCAGATAGGTACCGATGAGCACGGCATCAAGATCCAGGACACAGCCAAGAAAGAGGGGATTACTCCCAAGGAACTTGTCGATCGCAATGTGCCGCTCTTTAAAGATCTCTACGAGCGTCTGAACATCTCCGCAGATGTGTTTATTCGCACCAGTGATCAAGAGCAGCATTGGCCGACGGTTATCGAACTCTGGAAGAAATTGCAGGCTGCAGGAGCACTGGAAAAGCGCACGTACACGGGACTCTATTGCAGTGGTTGCGAACGATTCATCACTGCAAAAGAATTAATCGACGGCAAATGTCCCATTCATCAGAAGGCTCCGGAAAAAGTGGAAGAGGAGAACTGGTTCTTTCTGCTCAAGCGCGAAGCAGACTGGCTCAAGAAGCTTTTGAAGAGCACGTACAAGATTGTTCCGGATTCGCGCGCCAATGAAACGCTCTCGCTCTTGGATCAAGGACTGGAAGATGTTTCGTTCTCGCGTCCGAAATCGAGTTTGTCCTGGGGTGTTCCTGTTCCCGGGGATGAGAATCAAACCATGTACGTCTGGTGCGATGCGCTGACGAACTACATTTCAGGACTCGGGATTTTCACGAAGAAAGAAGATCGATTGTGGTGGGATGATGCCGAAGTCACGCATGTTATTGGCAAAGACATCGCACGGTTCCATGCGCTCATCTGGCCTGCGATGTTGAAAAATGCAGGGGTCCGCACACCTGACAGATTACTCATCCACGGCTTCCTGACGAGCGAAGGAGAAAAGATGAGCAAGTCGCTGGGCAATGTCGTGGTGCCGCAAGATGTCATCGATAAATACGGTGTGGATGCTCTGCGCTTTTATCTGAGCCATGAAATTTCCGTGGGCAATGACGGTGATTTTTCCTGGAAGCGATTTGCGGAAGTCTACGATGCAAAGCTCAGGAATCAGCTGGGTAACATGCTGAACCGCGTCCTCGTGATGTTGAAGAAAGAAGATGCAGAACTTGCGATTCCTGTGAGCAAAGAAGATGAGAAATCCATCGCGCAGGCGTGGAAGACATTCAGCGACGCTCTCGATTCCTTCGAAGTTCATGCGGCCTTGCAGAGCGTTACCACTGCCATTGATTGCATGAATGCGAATTTCAATACAGCTGAACCATGGAAATTGAAGGGTGCGGAACGTATCAAGATCCTATCGCATTTTGCGGAAGCACTTCGTCATGCGGCACTCACGCTTCTGGCATTTATTCCGGAAACCGCCCAGAAAATTTCTTTGCAACTCAATGTGCCATACGCCAAAGAGATGCTGGAGAAAGATTTTGTGATTACAGAGGAGCTGAAAACGTGGGGTGGTTGCAAAGGGTGGAAGACAGTGGGGGAGCCGAAGATCTTGTTTCCGCTGGTTGAATAGGTAATTGCGTTTCTTGCGTAAAAGATTTGTAATGCTAGAATGGATTTCATGGCATTCGGATCGAAAGAAGCGGCAATAACGATGTTCCAAAAAATCGAAGCACAAGAAGCGCTGGGTATTTCCTGTGATATGGCGACAAGCCAAGTGTGGCAGGAGTTGGCAGGAAAGATGTACAGGAACCTTGTTGGATGTGAGCCTTCGGATCGTCATGAGCTCCGCGAAGCGATAAAGGAAAGGTTTCCTGAAATTTACTAATGCGCGGTTTGTAGAGACGTCCCGGCGGCACGTCTCTACGACAAACGATTGTGTAGAAAGCGCTCTTTCGCAGGTGCTTGAATGTGATAGAATATCGATGCTCTCAAGATTCCCAGACGGTGCACGATGAGTGCGGACGTATGGAGAGTGAAGGCCAGCGGCCAGCGAGAGCGTTCTATTCTTTTCACACTTTTCTATGTTTGATCCTATGTCGGAACTTTCCGGAAGCGGAATGGGCGATGATGATGCGGGTGGCGCACCGCCACCACCGCGACCTGCTGCACGTCCTCCCAGGCAAGGCGGAATGGGCGGCGGAGGCAGTTTTGCACAAGATGTGCACTCCGTTACCATCCACGCTCGCCAGCGCACCTTCTACATCGACTTGAAGCAATCCGGCAACGGCAAGTTCTTCAAAGTGTCGGAGAAATCACGCGGCGGCCAGAAAACGACGATCATGTTCGATGTCGAAGATCTGGATCAATTCATCGCGGCGTTCCAGGAGATGAAGACGAAATTATAAAGGCAGAAAAGTCTAGAGGGCAGGAAGGGCAGAAACGTTCCTGCCTTTCCTGCCTTTTCTTACATTCCTGCCATCATTCACTGGGAATGACATACCCGTTTACATTCGGATTGCTGACCATAATGTGGTGCACGATCTTCGCGGCTTCCGCACGCGTAATGGCATCATCGGGGCGGAAGGTGCCGTCTTCGTAGCCTTCGATGAGGTCATAGAGAAGCGCTTTGATGATGTACGGCAATGACCAGGTGGTGTCATCCACGTCAGAGAATGGGATCTCTATTTCTTCCTCGATATTCTCCAAACGTGACGCAGCCAGCATAATCTTCAATGCTTCACCGCGCGTGACAGGCTGGTCGGGTCGAAATGTTCCGTCTTCATATCCTTGGACAATGCCGAGCGCCGCTGCCGTGTAGATGATCTTTCGATGCTGCTCTCGGTCATCGCTTTCACGTGGGCGCGAAATGCGGGGAACATCGGTGAAGGTGATGGGAGAAGCCGTGTCCCAGTCCACACGGAGGCTGATACAACTGCTGTACAGCGCGATCTTCAGGATCTCGAACCGGGAAATATTCCTGTCCGGCAGAAACAATGTCGGCTCGCCCGGTTGCAGATATCCTTTCACGATCGGTTCCAATGTCGGGAGGATCTGCGTGCGGCTGAGGACAGCAACCACGCTCTCCGCCCAGTGCCCCGACATGTCGCCAAAGAGGAGGCTCTGCGAGCCGGCATGGAGGCATGCGCTCTCTT
The DNA here is from genome assembly GCA_001787535.1 of Candidatus Peribacteria bacterium RIFCSPHIGHO2_01_FULL_51_35. GTDB lineage: Bacteria > Patescibacteriota > Gracilibacteria > Peribacterales > Peribacteraceae > 2-02-FULL-52-16. The sequence goes on along the minus strand of MFXP01000006.1, from coordinate 56,129 downwards.
CCGGATCCGTTCCTTCTTCCAATTCCTCACCATCCTCGACTCCATCCTTGTCCGTGTCCTTGTCATTGGGGTCTGTCCCTTCGATAAACTCCTCGGAGTTGTTCAACCCGTCGTTGTCCGCATCTTCCGTCGCATCCGCGGGAGTTGTCACGGAGAGTTGGTTCTCTTGTTCCCACTCATCGGCCACATTGTCCTTGTCTTCATCCTTCGTGAATGCTTTTTCCAAAGGAAACGGATCGGCTTTATCCATGATGCCGTCCCCGTCGGTGTCCGCTTTTTTCGGATCGGTGCTCCTTAGCAACTCTTCCCCGTTTGTCAGTCCATCGCCGTCCGCATCGAACGTCATATCATCCTGTCGTATAAAAGGATCACGACCTGCCTTGATCTCCGATCCATCCGCTTCGCCGCCATTGTCCGTATCCGCATTGCGCCAGTCCGTTTCTCCCACGTCCACGATTCCGTTGTTGTTCACATCTTCATCCTTATCCGCAATGGCATCTCCATCGATGTCGAATGCAGTTTGGGCAGACGCAGGAAATGGCGTTGCCGAGAGAACAATACAGAGGAGGAACGTGAGGAAGCGATGCACGAGATGGAGTATAGGTAAGGTAGGGACGAGAGGTAAGGTAGGTCTGGTAAGTAAGGTAGGTAGGGTAAGGCAGGAATCGACTGACATTTTTCCCTACCATACCTTCCTGACCTACCTTACCTACCTGACTTTTCGTTTCTTCCTCGTTGCCATTCATCTCCAGACATCGGTTTTCCGCCTGCTTCTTGCACGGACACAAGATGAAGAGTGGTGCCTCCCGCGCAGACCAACGGAATTGATCCCTTTTTTGCTTCCAGGGATGTTTCCAGCAACTTGAGTGACACGCCCTGCACGGTTGCTCGCACACCGGGCCACGGCGTAAGCGCTCGTACTTTTCGATCAATCTCTGTCGCATCGATATTCGCTGCATCCACATCGCCGTCCTCGCGCTTGAGTTTTTTGCAGAGCGTCACGTTCTTGGCATCTTGTTCCACGGGATGCAGAGGATTCTTCAGGGTTTCCGTGAGCAGCGTCGCGCCCATCACGGCCAAGCGATCATGCAGGCTCGGCGTGGTCTCGCGCGGTTCTATCATTGTCTTCGTTTGTCCCAGGACAGGTCCTGCATCCAGTTCTTGCACAATTTTCTGCACTGTCACGCCTGTTTCCGTGTCTCCTGCCAAGATGGCATGTTGCAATGGCGAAGCGCCGCGCCAGTGTGGTAGCAGAGATGCATGCACATTCACGGGTGCAATACTTGGAACGTTCAAGATCTTGTCGCTCAAGATCTGTCCGTACGAAACCACCACTAGAAAATCGGGTTTCAGATCAAAATTAAATTCTGCATTGATGTCCTCGGGCTGTGACACGGGAATCTTCAGCATCTGTGCCAGGGTCTTCACCGGCGGCGGAGTAAGCACCTGTTTTCTGCCTGCAGGCCTGTCCGGCTGTGTCCAGACGCTCCGGATTTTGAACTGAGGATCATCCAACAACGCCTGCAGCGATGGAACTGCGAAGGGAGAAGTGCCAAGAAAGACGACCGAAAAAGGCTTCATCCTGAACAGTGTACACTGAACGCATGTCGAACCGCCTCGCCATGATCGCCAGCTCTGCGCGCGAACTCCTCGCCATCGGCTTAAAGGAATGTCCGCCCGAATGCGGTATTGTCAGCATCACGCGTGTGGAAGTCTCCGATGATTCGGGCTACATCACTGTGTACATCAGCGCTTTTCGCAGTCCCGAGCTTGCATTGGCGTCGCTCGATGAACGTGTAAAGCCTCTTCGACAAAGATTGCGTGTGCTGGAGTTGCGCAGACTCCCGGTACTTCGTTTTCGGTTGGAGCCACACACCGATGTGTTGGGTTTGCCGCCGATGGAGATCTAATAAAATCATGGCATACCGCAGAGCCTGCCTACCGGCAGGCAGGCACCCCTCCTGGGGTGCGATTAGTTGAAGGTTTCCACCTTTGGGCTGCTGTCCAGGAATAAGTCAAACAGCTGCCTTTTAAGGGTATCCACTTTCTTTGTCTACCCGACAAAGAAAGAAGCAAAGAAAGCGCACCGTGCGCCAGTCGCTCCTCCACACGCCCTGTGTCTCCTCGCCGAGCCTCCAAGCCACGGTCGCTCGCGAGCGACGTGGCAAGGCTTCGGCTCGTCTCGTCGACGCCCCGCTCAGGCGGGGCAAACAGGGCTACCGACCCCCTATGGCGCGCGGAAGCCCTCCCACATAGGTGCACTAGACGCAGGATTTGTAACGGAAATTTTTCAAGCAACAGCCAGCATTTCACATCACACGAACACTCTCCCGGTTCATTGCTCTCGTGGCGGCATACCAAGTGTTCCCATACATTCATATCACTCGTGATGCGAAGATTGCGCACCA
>MFXP01000006.1:0-53707 GCA_001787535.1 Candidatus Peribacteria bacterium RIFCSPHIGHO2_01_FULL_51_35 | reverse complement strand
ATTGCGCACCATGTCCGAGCGAGCCTGCAGGCGAGCGAGTTCTGGTGCGCATAGTGTTTTTTGGGTACTTTTTGTCACGACAAAAAGTACCAATCCCTCTAAACAGAATAGGAAATTTCGATAGCCCACAGGAAACGACATGCACGATAATAAGATTCCGATTGAGTTTTCATACTCTGCAAGATCATCTCGTGGTCGGTTGTGTTTTGGAGGAATAAAATTCATCCCTTTACTTTGCTTCTTCCCATGGTGACTTCTCTCCCGGATACAGGAAAAGCCCAGAAAATCCTGGCGGATGCAAAGCATGTCCTCTGCATTTGTCACCGCAATCCCGACGGAGACGCCATTGGGTCGCTGCTTGGCATCGGTCTTCTCATCGAGCGAGCATTCCCGGACAAAGAAGTCACGTTTCACTGCGTGGATCCCGTGCCGGAATCGTTCCTCTTCCTGCCCGCAGCATTCCGCGTGCAGCGTGCACCCATACTCAAGCCCGATGATGCCATCGTGATCGTGGATTGCGCCGTTCCCAAGATGACGGAGATGCATGAAACGCATCCGCAGCTGTTCGATGGTTCGCATCAAACAGTCTGGATAGACCACCACCCGGGTCCTGCAAACTTTGCGACGGCGAATCTTGTCCGGTCTACAGCGGCTTCCACATGCGAGATCATCACCGACCTCACGAAAGAGTGGAACTGGTCGCTGACGCCCGACATCGCCACGTGTTTGCTCACCGGCATCTTCACGGACACCGGAGGACTGCTGCACAGCAACACGTCATCGCATGTGTATCGCACGGTTGCACGGCTCATGCGTGAAGGCGGGCGACGCCAAGAAGTCGTCGACACCATCTATCGCAAACAACAACTCTCCACGCTGCGCCTGTGGGGACGCGTGCTGGAAAAGATTTCCCTCACGGAAGAAGGTGGAGCAGTCTCTGCCGTCACAGAAGGGGATTTTCGTTCTACCGGTGCGGATTACGCCGAACTCACGGGAGCAATCGACTACGTGAATGCCGTTCCCGGCATGCGCTTTTCGATGGTGCTCTCCGAACGCGATGGCAAAGTGAAAGGTTCCATCCGCACGCTGCGTGATGATGTTGATGTTGCGGAGATGGCAGGCAAGTTCCACGGTGGCGGCCACAAACGTGCCGCAGGCTTCGCGATTCCGGGGAAGTTGAAACCTGAATTCCGATGGAAGGTTGTCGAAGAGACTCCGCCGGAGGAAACAGGTAAATAAAGAAAAACAAGAGCGGGTGTTCCCACCCGCGATTATTTGAATATGTCATGAAGATTCTCATCGCAGGTCGAAGACCTGCTCTGCATCTGCTTTATTAATCTTCTCATCGCGCCCGGGAACGGGCGCTCTGCGGGTGCAATATTATTTAGCTAATCGGATTCGCCACTCCTTTTCCTGTATCCGCTGCTGCTTGCTCCAGACTTTCCAATTTGTTTTGTGCCCGAATAGCTTCGATCTCTTCTTTCTTATCTGCAATCATCTGCTTTTGTGCCAACACTTCTTCCGGTTTCGTGGTGATGACACGTGCTTCGTCCGGACTTGCGATGATTTGAATAGCCACGTGCTTGTTTCCTGCGAAGAAGATGCCTTGGCCAACGCCGGAGTTCAGGAGCACGTACTTCTCGCCATCCGTTAAGTAGAAGAGCTTCTGCAACTGATCCACGGCCGTGGGGGATTGTTTCAAGAGTATCTGCAGTGCGGAGTTTGTGATGATGGGTTTGCCGTACGGTGAGTTTACGAAGTCCTCCACGTCCTGCGTGATGGTCGTTATCCCTAAGTAATACTTGCGTGCGCGCTTCACAATGCCGTACAGGAAGCGTGCAGAGTCGTCGTGCTGCATCAGGTTCCATGCTTCGTCGATGACCAGGTAGCGGCGCTTGAGCGTCGTGCGGATACGGTTCCAGAGGAAGTTCAAAACTATGTAGATCGCAATCGGACGGAGTTGCTCCTCCAAGTCGCGGATCTGGAAGACGATCATCTGTTTATCCAATTCCACGTTCGTTTTTTGATCAAATAAACCTGCGAAACTTCCTTCCGTATATTTCTGCAATGTCTTCGCCATGTTCTCGCCGCCTTGTGTCGTCATCAGCACATCGACGAGGTCATGCATGGTCGGAGGATCAATCGTCTCCGGACTCGGAGTCTGCAATGAGATTCCCTTGAGTGCGTACGTGTCCAAGATTGCTTTATCCAGCACGCCGTCTTCTGCAGGCGTCAGCGTGCCAAGCATCAGCTTGAAGAGGCCGTGCAGGTTGATGACAGCGCCACGCAGCGATTCGCCACTGTCTGCTTCGTCACCGCGCACAGCAGCGGGAAGATCAAACGGGTTGATGCGGAACTGGCTCTGCAGAGACATGGGGATAAACGACCCGCCGACTGTTTTACAGAGTTCGACGTATTCATTTTCCGGATCAATAACCAGCACTTCCGTGCCGAACATCAGCGAACGAAGAATCTCCAACTTCACAGCGAAGGATTTACCTGCACCGGAGGTTGCGAAGACGTTGGCGTTCGCATTCGGCAGATCGAAGCGATCGAAGATCACCAGCGATTCATTGTGGCGGTTGATGCCGTACAAAATGCCGTGGTCGTCCGTCAGATCACTGGAGCTGAACGGGAAGCTGGTCGCGAGAGGGGATGTGTTCATGTTGCGGTTGATCTCCAGTTCGTCCAGACACAGCGGCAATGTGGAATTCCAACCGTGTTCCATCTGGAACGTGGCGGGCTTGGTGAGCACCAGCTTTCCGCCAAGAAGAGATTCAATGTCCGTTTGTAGCTTCTTCAACTTCTCTTCGTTATCGGCATAGAGCGTGACATACATGCCGAACTGGAAGAGCTTCTCGCGTCCGCGTGCCAGCAAGTCACGGAGCTCTTCGGCATCTTGCAGAGCTGCTTCCAATGCAGGGTCACGCACAATGCCGCGTTGCTCCAACATGCGAATGCTGGATCGCAGTTCCGCCACTTTCTTGCGGAGCATTTTCATGATGGCCTTGTTCGTCGTCGGGTAGATGTAGTGCGCTATGTCCATCTGCGCCTCGAAGTTCACGGCCTGGCTCAACCAGTTCGGGTAAATGTAGTTCGGCCAGTTGTAGACGTAGAACGTGCGCGCGTGCAGGTCGTTCATCAGGATCTCGTTATGGCGCACTTCCATGCCGGCAGGCGCAATGAGGTCGAGCGTCTTTTGGAGACCTTCCTCGTAGTGTTTCAATGCTTCTCTGTCCTCCGCGGAAAGCGTTGTGTCTTCGCCCCCTTTGGATTTCTGCAGCACATCCTCAGCCTTCTTTTGGAGACCCAGGAGTTCATCGATGGCTGCGAGCAGTCGTCCGTTCGATGTGGAGAAATGAAGCATGGTTTTTGAGGTTCAAGAAATCCTATTATTATAGCGGAAAAAGTCACTTTTTACAATTGCGAACCGGCGAGGAATTCAGCGGTATCCGGTCGATTATTTTGGCTTCCAGAAGCCTCAAATTCCCAGCGGTGATTCCACATCTCTGCGGCGCTTCTCTTCCAGAATCTGCAAATCTTCAATACCCGGCAGTTCCACGACTTTGAGTCCTGCGATCAATACTTCGCGATTGTGCTCGATGACGGACAGGCGTTCGTCGGCGACTTTCAACAGATCCTCGAATGTGTCGAGTGTTTCCTCCGCTTGATCCAGCTTTCGTTCTATGTCCGAGAGTTTCGTCTGTTCTTCCATCAAATGCTGCTGCTCGCCGCCTGCGGTTGCGTAATCTTTGTCCCGCACCGCCTTGTTGATGGTGCGTTCCAGCTCCGTGGTTGTCTTTCGTTGGGCACGCTGTTCCACTTTCAATCCATCGATCAAAGACTCCAGCGATGTTTTTTTCACAACGGCGCGCGCGCCGATATCCTTGAGCCGTTCGACGTACGCATTCAAGGCTTCTGAGCGATTGTCGCTTCTGTTCAGCATATCCGGTACATCCACTTGCAGTGCGTTCCCCAGTTCTTGCAAGAGTGCGTATGTTTCTTCCAAGTCCACTTCTGCATCCGCTAGGAATTGTTCCTGCGCCCCCACGCCGCGGAGTGCGCTGTTTGAAAAGAGCTCGCTCTGCGCCAAGAATTTGGTGACAAAAATTCCCAACATGCCGCTGGGGCGGGCGAGAGCAGGGTCGGAGGAGGCGACACGCAAGAGTTCGAGCACGGCAATTTTTCCGGATTGAGGTTCTCCGGAAGTCCCCGAATTTTCCGCACTTTTTCCGCCGCATTGCGTAAGCAGCAGAAGAGCCAGAACCAATGCCGTTTTTTGGATGTTTTTGATCATCACAAGCGAACAGTTCATTATACAGGATTTTGGCTAATATTTCAAGAAAGGTTCATGGCATCATTTCGCCATTTCGTAGAGATCGACCGCTGGTCGATCTCGTAAAAAAATACACATAAAAACACACAATATTTGAGAGAAAAATGCGAACAATTTTTGAGAGCGAAGTAGTGCATACAAATTGTGTTCAAAACACAGCATTTCCTCTCCGCAAGATCAATTTTTGTCTTCAAGGGTAAAAGCGGCTATATTGTGCAGCATTCTGCGATCTTTCCTGAGTAGTACTTTTGTTCACCCATTAAATTTTCACTCTCCGATGTACAAGGAAATTACAGACGTTGCGGCGAAGGTTCTCTCTTCTGAATTCGGTATCAAAGATACATCCATTTTTTGGAACACTCCGCGCGAGCGCGGACGTGGAGACCTGTCCACTACTGTTGCACTGGAATTGGGGAAAAAATTGAAAAAGAAACCGTTGGAGATTGCAGAGACACTTTCCAAAGCACTCGCAAAAAGTTCGTTGATTGAAAAAGCGGAAGCAGTCGCACCGGGATACGTGAACATCACGCTCACACCCACTGCGCTCTTAAAGGAGCTGAATCGCACGCGCGAAGCGCAGACGGCGAAGGTGGCAAAGAAGAATGCAAAACCGGTGATTGTGGATTACTCCAGCCCGAATATTGCGAAGCCGCTCGGCATCCACCATATCCTCAGCACCATCATCGGACAGGCGGTTTGCAACGTGCAGATGCATCAAGGAACACCCGTTGTTCGTTGGAACTACATGGGTGACTGGGGAACGCAGTTCGGAAAACTTGCGGTTGCCTATAAGAAATGGGGGAGCGACAAGCCCGTCGCGGATTACAGCATCGATGAGTTGCTGAGTCTCTATGTAAAATTTCACGATGCAGCCGAAAAAGATGTGTCGTTGGAAGAGCAGGCACGCGCTGCATTTCAGCTGCTCGAGGAAGGCGATGCGACAGCGCGAGCATTTTGGTCGGATGTGGTTGCAGTCACGAAGCAATCACTCAAGAAAATCTACGATCGTTTGGGCGTCGCATTCGATGTCGAGATCGGAGAAAGTTTCTACGAAGACAAAATGCAATCCATTGTTGAAGAAGGAAAAAAGAAGAACGTGTTTATGGAAGGAGAGAAGGGCGCACTCATTGCCAAGTTCGATGAGGCAAGTGGCATGCCGCCCGCAGTCATCGTCAAAGGAGATGGGTCGACGCTCTACCACACACGCGATCTGGCATTGGTGCGTCATCGCATTGAAGAGTGGCATGCGGAAGCGATTTTTTACGTGGTCGATGTCGCGCAGATGCTGCACTTCAAGCAACTCTTCGCCATCGAGGCACAGCTTGCGTGGGATCTTCCCAAGCAAGAACACATCGCCTTCGGACGCATGCGTTTTGCAGACGGTTCCATGAGCACGCGCAAAGGAAATATTTTGAAACTGGAAGAAGTATTGAACGAAGCGGTGAAACGCGCGGATGCCATCATCCAGGAACGCGGTGATGCCATTCAGTCGGATGATCCAAAAGAACTCGCGGAGATGATGGGCATCGGAGCCATTGTCTACGGCATCCTCAGTCAGAACCGAAAGATGGACATGGTGTTCGACTGGGGCAAGATGCTCAGTTTCGAAGGCAACAGTGCGCCGTACCTGCAGTACACGCATGCACGCACCCGCTCGATTCTGCGAAAAGCGGAGATGGAATCCTGCGATCTGCCGGAGAAGATCGAGACGCTCACGGAGAAAGAAAGACTTCTCATCGGTACGTTGCTCCGTTTCTCCGATGTGCTTCAAGACGCACTGGAGCAACACATGCCGCACAAAATTGCAAACTATCTCTACGAACTTTGCCAGGACTACAACGCCTTTTATACCTCAGAGCCCATCCTCAAAGCTCCCGAGCCGGAGAGGGCTCTGAGAATCGCATTGACCTCCTTCACCGCCGGCGTGCTGAAGACCGGCGCCACTCTTCTTACCCTTCGTGTTCCGGACCGCATGTAAGCGGTTTTTTCTCATCTCTTTTTACTTCTCTCCCATGACTCCCCGTCGTTTCCGTCCTCAAAAAAGGAGGACATCAGCCATTCATGCTCGTCCGCTCATTGCGTTTCTGCTCATAGCCAGCTTCGGCATTCTCTTTGCAGGGTGCGGACGTAGTGGCATCAGAGGACCCGAGGACGTGGAGAACAGTGAAGAATTCACCTTCACGGAAGATGATGTGGCGCGTTTCCGCGATCTCGCAGACGAAGAAGGGGAGCAGGAAACGGGAACGGGAGAAGTATTGGATATTCGCGAAGTCGAGGGGACATCGAGCATCAGTGGAGAGCCGCCGGTGCTAGACCTGAGCATGGCGGACACGTACGAATCCATTCGCTCGGGGCCGGGAGCCACGGGCGGAAATCTGTACCGCGTGACGAATGAATTTTTGAACGTCCGCGATGCGGCGAACGTGACGGCGGGCAATGTCGCGCGCTTGGATCAAGGGGATCTCGTGACGGTCGTGGAACTGATGAATGCCGCGTGGGCGAAGATAGAGTACGCACCGGGTAAGCAAGGCTACGTTGCGCTGCGATACCTTTCCAAAGTGACGAGCGAGGAGAAATTGGCGAACGAGAAAAAAGCCTTCGACGGCCTCTATTTCGTGAACTTCGGATTCGTGAATGTCCGCAAAGAGCCCAATGCGCAGAGCGAGAAATTGGGAGAGATCCTGGGACAGGCGTTCGTGAAACCCATCAGTAAAGACGAAGTTTGGGCGCGCGTGCCGTATCAGGGCAAAGAAGGATACGTGGCGGTGCAGTATCTCTCGCCGTTCCTTCCGAACTTCCTGGTTCGCCAGGAACTCTTCACGTTGCCAATTCTCCACTACAACATGGGGCAGACGGGCATGACCGACGCCCTGGTCAGCCACGTGGAAGCGCTGCGCGCCGATGGCATCAAGATCATGACGGTGCGCGATTTCTATGATCTCCTGCTCACGCAGGAACAGCGCGACGTTCGCTTGGATCCAAAAACAGTTGTCCTCGCGCTCTCAGGCATCACACCGGAGAACGTGAAAGAGGTCTCCGATCTCCTCTCGCAGAATAACATCCGTGCGACGGTCTTCCTCCAGAGCCAACACATCGGCCTCAGCGGTATCACGGAAAAAACATTGATGACGCTGATTGCGAATGGGCTGGACATTCAATCCGCCGCGCACACGGGCGATGATCTCCGCTCCCTCACTAACGCGCAGATAGAGCTGGAGTTAAAGCAGAGCAGAAAGCTGATCGAAGACATCACGAAGAAGCCCGTCTTCGCCATCGCGTACCCGCAAGGTGGCGTGAACGACCGCGTTATGGAAAAGGCAACGGAGGCCGGTTACCTCATTGGCCTTGGCTCCTCCCCGGAACGCACCTTCACACGATCGCAACTGTTACGTCTCCCCAGCTTCATCATTTCGGGAAGCATGCAATCTGAGGATGTTCTTAAAATCGTGAAACCCTAATTATTGAGTTTCCAATGGTGTATCGCTGAATAAGCCGCTTACAGGCATGCCGACCTCCAAGTTCTGCGGTTCGATGTAATACACTTCGTATTCACCTCTTTGATCCCTTGGTAAGCCGATTTCTTCATCCAATGCGAAAGAGTCGGCATTGATTCCAAGACGCTCGTTGCCTCTGTATGCAACAAACTTTCCGGGATCGGACACCAATAATTCAGCAAGATCATGTGTAAATGTCTTGTATGCGAGCAGTGTTTGACCTGAGGGTGCCTGTAACTCATCGGAGGAATCCAGGGGGTCGACTTTTTCCATAAAGAGAGAGAAAGAGAATGATGGAAAATTACTTAAACGTCTTCAAAAATCCTTCTTTCGTGTACTCCGCCGCCTGCTTGGCAGCCTCCTGCGTGATGCTCCGCAAAATATCATCCGTGTTATTGTAGACGTACCAAATGCCAAGGAGAAACACGATCATGGGAATGAATCCGATGATCGACCGGAAAAAACCGCCCACCGTTCGCAGGCGATCCCTGCGGTCGAGCCTGCGCAAATGCTCCACGATCTCATCCAGCTTGTCTTCTGTGCTGTTTCCGGAGGTTTTTAGTGCCATGCGCGCAGTATATCAGAATCCTCGCTTCCACTTTCGGAAGGTTTCAAATGCGCGCGTGGCGTAATAGAGCTTGGAAAGCGGCACATCGCGGCAGTGTTCCAGTGTCAGGAGTTTGCCGCCGAAACCGGTCTTAAACAGCGTGACGCCTGCGAAGGGATGCTTGGGGTCTGCGGCTTTGCCATCGGCATCTACAGGTGCGATGCCCCAAAAGTTATAGATGCTATCGCCGCGCTTGAGTGCATCGCAAATGGCTGTCCACTGCAGCAGGTAACTCGCGGGAATTTTTCGGTGTTCATAGGAACTCGCGCCGTGGTGGTAACTGGTTTCACCGAATACGTGCATGTGGATGGACGCGGCGATCACTTTTCCTTGGAATTCCGCCAGATAGAGGGTGCACTGATTCTTTGGAGCAAAATGTTTCACTTGCGCTCGGAAAAAAGCATTCGTGTACGGCGTAAAGCCGTGGCGCTTCCGCGTTTCATCGTGCAGGCGCAGGAATTCCTCGATTTCCCTATTCGGATCCTTCGATGCGCGTACGGTGACACCATCTTTCTCCGCACGGCGGATGAGATTCCGCGCTGTTGCTCGCATATTGGAAAAGATCGTATCTGCGTTGATATTTTGTAGCGGCAAATGCCACACATGCTCCGCAAGCGTGTGCAGCGGCGAGGGAAGAGATCCTGCAATCGACATCGATCCCGTTGGTGCGAAGGGACTGATGCGCAGGAAAGCGCAGCCTCGTTTCTTTGCTTCTTCCTTGAGCGCATCGATCAACATCGCAGCGGCATCTTGTTGCTCCACGATGGGGCCGTAGAGCACTGCGAGGTGCTTTCCTCTGCGTGCGGGCACAAACAATGCTTGGCAGATGCCGAGGATCTTCTGTTCATCCATTGCCGCAAGGCGGATCGGCTCCTGTCCGCAGTCTCGGTAGACCTCGCCCATCGTCCAGCTCTGCAAAAAAGGGCGATATGTTTGGCGGCTGAGGAAGGAATCCCAATCGTGCTCGTTGGTGTCGTAGGAAATATTCATTGGATTTCAGGACGAGGAGTTAGGAATTAGGATTTTAGGAGGTTAGGAATTAGGAGTTAGAAAGCGTTGGAAGAGATTGTACTAATTCCTAACTCCTAATTCCTAACTCCTTCGTCAAGGCATCGAGTTCGTCCACCAAACGTCGTGCTTGTTTCAGCGACATCCCCGGATGCGTGGGCAGAGCGAGGATGCGCTCACAGGTTTCTTCGGCTTGCGGATCACTGCCGGGGACGTAACCGGTCGCAGCCAATGCAACGGTGTCCGGACAGATGACGCAGCCCGTCCAGCCATCGTTCAAATGGATATTTTTTTTCTTGAGTGATCGTCGAATTCGTTCTGCGCCTTCCAAGAACAGAGGATATTTTTGCAACGGAAGATCCGATGCTGCCGTTGCTACTCTTGGCCATCCTCTGCGTTCGCTTTCTGTCCTGTAGAAGGCTGTCAGCTTCCTGCGATGCATATTGATGTCATCGAGACGCTTCCATTGATCCAGGGCCAAATATGCAAGACCGTTCGGCATCCTGTGAATGACCAGGGGCATCATGCCTTCTTTTTCCTCACGCGAGAGGATCGGCACAAGAAGATGCAGCATCTGAAGCATCTTGAGTGCTGCTTTTCCGATCATGAGTCCGTAGAGCGGTCGTGCGAGTGTGTAGAAGAGAGGATAGAGAAGCAGTCGCAGGATCGTTGGCAATGGAAGATCCGATGCGTGTGTGGAAAGCTCTCGGAGTTTCTGCGTGAGTTCCGGTTTTCGTGCAATCAAACATCCTCCGCTTACGCCGGAGATCGCCTTGTCTCTGCCGAAGCTGAACATCAGTGCGTCGCCATGGGCGGTGATCTCCGCATGACCTTTGCTATCCGGAATCACATGCGCGCAATCTTCTATCAAGAGGATCTTCTTTTCTTCGCATAGTTTCTTGAGTTCCGCGACAGGCGCGGGGATGCCAAACGTGTGTTGGCAGATGACGGCGCGCGTGCGAGGTGTCAGCACGGCTTTTACCGAGTCTACGGTGAGATTGAGCGTGTCGCGGTCGATCTCTGCAAAGACGGGCGTTCCGCCTGCTGCATGGATTGCATTGGGCAGAACGACGCAGGTGTAGGCCTGCACGACTACTTCTTCGCCGGCACTCAGCTTCATCGCGCGAAAGAGCATCACGAGCGCCTCGCGTCCGGATGCGAGCAAGAAACTCTCACCTTTGAATCGTTCTGCGAGTGCTTTCGTGAGTTCCTGTTCGCTTGCACCTCGGAAATAGTTCCACGGAGTAAGAATCATCCCAAGCGATCGCACAACTTGCCGGCTATCGGCCAGCGGTCCGAACGTGTGGTGAATGGGGGAGAAGTGGGACATGGGACTTAGGACTTCGGAAGAAATTTTTGAATGATCGATGGTGGAACCAGGCCGATGCAGATGAGCAGAGAGTTCTTGGGAAGCATTGGAATATGATTCTTCGTGAGAATCCGCACAGGTTTCCCCAGCCCTCGCTCAAAAGCTTTTGCGCTCTTTGCGCTTAAGAAATAGGTTTCCTCAAAAATGCCGGCGCTGTCCGCGCCCAGGCGTTCATGTGTGCGTTCCTGTTCTTCCCCCAGTTCGATGAGTCCGCTCGTCACCAAATATTTTTTGTCGGCAGGCTGCGCACGCGCCCACTCAATGGCGGCGCAGAAACTCGCGGCGCTGGCGTTGTGTGTGTCATCCAATATTGTCACGCCGTGCTCGATGCGAACTTCGAACGTGCGTTTGAGTGGCGCAAAACTTTTCAGTGCCCGCGCGATGGAAGCCAAATCCATCCCAAGATGTTCTGCCACGGCAATCGCCAGCAGGACATTGGTCACTTGATGTGTGCCATGGAGAGGGAGAGAAATATTCTCCTCTTTTATACGGAAGCGGACGCCATCGCTTTTCTCCTCTATATCAAACGCTTCCATGTCCAAGTGTCCTCCTGTTCCAACGATGGTCACAGGGCAGGGCGCTGTTTTTGCGATCTCCCTGCAGAGATCACTATCTCCATTGATGAAGGCATGGCCATCGCTCGGCAATGCTTGCAGCAGCTCGCCTTTGGTCTCCATCAACTTCTGTTGCGAACCGAACAATGCCAAGTGTTGCGTGCCGATGTATGTGAGCACGCCGAGTGAAGGCTTCGCGATCTCGCACAATAATGCAATCTCTCCTGCGCGGTACGCGCCCATTTCCACAATCATGATGCGCGGTTCATTGGCATCAAGTTTCGGAAGTTCTTTGAGCAGCCACTGTGCCACGCCCATCTCGGAGTTCACATGTTCGGGAGTCACAAGAGGATTTTTTTGTTTGAGCACATGCTGCAGAAGTTCTTTCGTCGTCGTCTTGCCGACACTTCCCGTGATGCCGATGACGGTGAGGTGAGAGAAGGATGCGCGCAGACGAGCGGCCTTCGCGAGAATGCGTTCCTTGAGGAAGGCATCCAAGGGTTTCAGCAGCAGCCAGACAACAAAAACGACGGGTGCCTGCGTCAGCGGAAGCAGCAAATGCGTTTCCGGAATCGCCAGCAAAAGAAATGCATCGAGAAGCAGTGCACAGAGAACGATCAGCAATGCTTTCTGCGTCCACTTTGGGAAACGTTGCTTCCGCAGGATAATTTGCAACATACTCAGAGCGGCAAAGGATCCGATCCAGAGCAATACGAATGCTCCCGCCATCACCATGCCCAACGCCAAACTCAGTTGAGGATCAAATGCGGGATCATCGATCTGTTCGTTGAGGGAAGGAATGTACGAAAATCGGACATAGAGAAAGAGGAGTAATCCGGTACAACAGAGAATTCCCAAGAGGATGAGTCGCGACTTCCCCGCAAGTTGCGTCAGCCACCCCTCGCTTCGCAGATGTTCGCGCAACCTATCTAGTCGCCATTCCTTTTGCTGAAAAAGTGCGGCGAATGTGAGAAGCGGGGAGAGGCTGGCAAGCACTGTCAGGCCGATGAAAATCAGAGCGGAAATTATGCTCTATCCTAGCGCTTCGTGGGTTTTATGAAAATGGAGCCTTTTCAAGAATGGCTGGCAGAAGACCGAAGCTGATATATTGAATTTTCAGCGGAAAAGGGGTATACTAATACGATACTTTCACACACACATCTATGAACATACACACAAAAAACTTTCTCGTCTTCGGTGGCGTCTTCTCCATTATTACAGTGTTCTCGCTTTCTGCAGCAGGGTACTTTGGAACGGTCCAAGCCGATCATTGTGTAGAGCCGGAAGTTTGTGAGCACATTCCCGTCGGATCTTCCGCGTCCAGCGAAGCCGCCTCTTCCGCCAGCAGTGAAGGCGATGTGTGTGGCAATGGTTTGATAACAGGAGCAGAAGCTTGCGATGACGGCGGTACGACAGCCGGCGATGGATGTTCCGATGTCTGCGCGGTGGAAAGCGGATGGAGCTGCACAGGCGAGCCGAGTGTCTGCACCCAAGTCTGTGGCAATGGCATCAGGACTTCGGGTGAAGTATGTGACGACGGCAACACGACCGCAGGCGATGGATGCAATGCAACATGTTCTTTGGTGGAAACAGACTTCAGCTGCACGACCGCTACGCCAAACGTCTGTACGTCCACCTGTGGTAGTGGAGTGAGAGCTTCCAACGAAGCATGTGACGATGGCAATCTGACAGCCAATGACGGTTGTTCCGCAACATGCACAGTCGATACCGGATACACCTGCACTTCAGCATCGCCAAACGTCTGCAGCACGACTTGTGGCGATGGCATTCAAGCAGGAAACGAAGTGTGCGATGATGGCAATACGAGCAATAACGACGGGTGCTCCGCCACGTGCATCCAGGAGGGTCATCACGAGGTAGAACGCGAAATTCCTCATGAGAACTGCAGCGATGGTTCGGATAACGATGGCGATCACTTGATCGACCAGGAGGATCCCGAGTGTCCGGCTTTACCGACCACGGAAAATTGCACCAATGGTGCGGATGATGATGGGGATACGCTGATTGACCAATTTGACAACTCGGACTGTCCTGCTGTTTGCAGCTCAGGTTTAGATGATGATTCAGATGGAATCCCGAATGAAGTGGATACCGACTGCGGTTATGTTGATGAAACCATTGTGTGTGCATCCGGGGCAGACGATGATGCAGACGGCGTCCCGAATGAAGTCGACGAACAATGCTCCCAACAGGTCACTACGAATGAAGTGTGTGCTTCGGGAGGCGACGATGACAACGATGGAATTCCCAATGAAATTGATGGGGATTGTTCAGTGCCCCAACTTATAACCGATGTCTTCGGCAACTTCTACGATGTTGTTATCCACTTGGGGCAGCAACTCGGCACAGGAGGAGTACACCTCGCCGCGCCACCTCTGTTTACATTCCGAGATGCCGTCCTGCCGTTCATTCATGCAATGATGGCCTACCTGGGTATCTAAGTTTTCGTATCTAATCCCTTAAACTCGCTCTGAATTCCTTTTATTGCGTTTTTAAGGGATTATTGACAAATATTAAAATTTGACGTGTTTGGTATTTTGGAGTACTCTGGCTGCTCATTCCTTATTCCATGAGCATTGCTCCTCTTACCAATAATGCGCTGGAGGGAGCCACCAGGGAATACATTCCTGGAGGTTCTACAAAAGATGAAAAAACAGAGGCTTCTGCTCGCCCGGAAATCAAGAAACCGCTGTCTGCGCTGTTGGATACTCGAAGAATAGTTCGAGCTAAAATGACGTTGCTTCTACGAGACGGCATTTTGGAGGGTGCATTACCGGATGGTGACGTTGAAACAATTTCCGGAGAGGAGTTGCATAGAACAATTTCGGAACAACTGGAAGGTGACGCAAAATTTAAAGAACCAATACGAACGTCCAATCATTCGGTGCACGAGATAGCAGAACACATTACGAGAAGAATTTATGGCAATACAGATTATCCGATTGGTTTTGAGCATAATAATGTGAGGTATCTGACACATGGATTTTTGGGTGAAGGTGGTATGGGAGCAGTCTTCAGAGCATTTTCCGATGCGAACAATGAGCCGTTGGTCATAAAAATGCCAAAGCAGAGCAGCATGAATACCCACGTTCTTGAGCGTTTTACAACGGAAGCAGAAGCTCTTTCGAAGTTAACAGAAGAATGTGCGCCTGAACATGTTGCATATTCCACGGGGCATCCTCACTTTCTCGCGATGAAAGAAATTCCCAACTCAGCAACACTGTATGACGTTATCAATGCCGCAGGCTCCGGTCGTCTGAGTTCCGAATTCAAATTGGATGTGGCCATTTCACTTTCTTATGCTCTGGCAAAGATGCACACAATCATGATTCATCGCGATATAAAACCGGAAAATATTCTTCTTTCACAAAAGGGTGCTGTATTTCTCGATTTTGGTCTTGCTCGGCTCAAAAACGTATCGGCCGATGAGACTCGAAATACATTTACAGGACAAGGATTGGGGACGGCGAAGTTTGCACCGTTGTGGCAGGTTCTTGATGCAAAAAACACCGATGAAAAAGCGGATATAGCTGCATTCGGTCCCACTCTTTATTCATTGTTCGAACAAGACGATCTGTTTACGGAAAAAAGAGGTCGCTTGGAAGATGTTCACTTGCTGCGCTTGGGTAAATTAGCTCAAAAGTTCCCGGATGTTGCCGTTCTCATTTTTCGTCTTGTTCAAGATAACCCTTCGCTTTTGCCCGATGCAAAATATGTATGTGAGACCTTGCTGACCATTAAATATGGCAAACGCTTATCCTTGGAACAGTATAAGAGAGAAGAAAATCCTCTTTTTTTCGGTGAAAAAATAGTACATGGTTCACCTCTGGCGGAACAAATTGCAAACTTGGTACGGACGAAAGAAGATGACCCCGCCCTTTTGCGTGAAGATGCTGATCAGGATCCACGTGCCAGTTTGTTCGAAGCTGTACGCGACGTATATCCCGACTTTGCAATCCATGAAGGAGAAAGCCTGGCGAAAGCATTTACGAGATATATCCAAGCTCTGCAGGGCGATGTAGTGGATAATAGTTTTGTGCGATCTGTGGTGGACAGAAAAAACAGAGATGAGTCGATCAAGCGTTTACAGCACGCACAAAAAATCACCATTGCGGGAGTTGTTGGAACAGCTGCAATTATTGCTGTTGGCCTTACTTCTTACTTTTCTGGAATATTTCATTCCTCCAAGAAAGAAGAGTTGAATGGGAAGGTGCCTGTAGCCACTTCCACGGACTCTGCAAAACTGTCAGAAAATTCCGCCCCTGTTTTGAATAAAAATAACGAGGAATCCAACGTGCCTTCTGTTCCGGAGGTAACGCCGGAAATGAAACGATTTGTGTCTTTGGAATATGGTGAAGACGGTGCACTCAAGAAGCTGTCCTTTGACCCGGATGCCAAAGCGCCTTCCATGCCGGTGGAAACAGACAGCATTGCACACCAAACGTTTACGGCAAAAGGAGTGCCTTTGGTTGATTCTCTTACATTGGATCCTCTGCAAGTGATGCAAATGTTGCATATTAAGTGTGATCCACAATCAGTACCACCCACCTTTAAGAAAGAGCGACTTCTTTTTGTTCTTACCCCCAATCATGGCAAGGATGGGGATAAAAGGCAGATTTTTCCGATGGTGGTTATTATTCCAAACATCGGTTCTCTTCTCCTTGAAAACGAAAATGAATCCACATTATTCGGTCAGATCGATACGCAAGTGAAAGAAATGAACGGGAAGATCATTTTTACGGACAGCAAAAAGGGAATCATGTTGGAACTCAATGGTGGCATCAAAGCAGGGGGCAGCGTGGAAGAATTCAGGGAACACTCTCTTGTGAGAAATTTCGTGCAAAATTTTCCATATGAGGATTTGGATGGCGCAGAGAATGGAAAAATACAGCTATCAACTGTCAAAATGCTGTTAAAAATATTGGATCCCATTAGAGCAAGTCTCAAGCAGGAGTTATAGAATTCAGAATTGCTTTCGCAATCTCTTTCGCCCTGTCTCGGTGCACACGGTGCCTCACTCCCGGGAAACGATGCAGGCGGCTGCCTGAGATTTTGCGGTGCATGAGCTCACCATCGGAAACGAGAGTCATACGGTCATCGTCGCCCCAGAAGATGTCCGTCGGCACATCGATCTTGGAGAGGATTGGGCGAAGGTCTTCCGCAGAAACCTTGATCATTGTTTGGCGCATCACGGAGCTGGCTTGCTCGTAATCGTGGACGCGGACGAGCCTGTAGAGGAATTTCTTTCCCAACGGTTGTAATCCTTTCATCCCCGGAATGCTCAGGATCAGTTTCCCACTTTTCGCCAACACCAACCCAAGAATCCGTTTGAAGTGGCGCGGATGGCGGATACCAGCAGCGGCGCAGAGGAACAGATGCTCCATGTTCGTGGATTTTCGTGATGCCAGTTTCAATGCAATGCGTCCGCCGTGCGAGTGACCAAGGAGAAAGAGTTTTTTGTCGTTCTTCACATGGTGCATGAGCCATCGCGACACCCAGTCCGTGTAGTCATCCGTGTTCCATGGATGCGGCGGTTCCGGTTCCGTGCCAAAGCCGGGGAGATCGGGTGTGAGGATCTCCAGGGGGGCATCTTTGAGCGCCTCACGCAGTTCTGTGAAGGATTCGCGCGATCCACCCCACCCGTGGAGACAAACAAGTACGTTTTTCATGGTCGTTTTATCGTAGCATTGAATGGCTTCCACCATTGACTCTCGGTACCTTTTTAAGTAGATTATTCATCTGTTTCTAAATTTGTCTATGTCGGAAAAATCCAGATCCCGCACCGAATCGAAGGTTTCTCGCGGAACGCTCGATAACAAACGCCATGGTTCTGTTGAGAGTACGCCTGCACCACGCAGAAAGCGTTTGGATCACTATCGTCGTCTTCTGCACAAACTTCTGGCTCCGGAGAGAACAAATGGAGCCACGGAAGATACCCCACCGGAGCGAAAAGCCGATGAACTGGAAACCATTACCGAAAGACAAGGCAAAGAAATGAGCGATAAGTCTGAAACAAGAAAAGCCGATGTCCGAAGTCAAATTTTATGGGCATTGGAGCGCATGCGCGACGGTACCTATGGAATTTGTTGTTACTGTGAAGACAAGATTCATCCGGACAGGCTTGAGGTGATTCCCTATGCAGTCTATTGCACGAAATGTCAGACAAGAGAGGAAATTCATGACAAACTCGTGAACCCGGCCGACTCGGTTGTCTTTGATGATGAGTAAGTTCAAGTTCTTCCTATCTCCGAATCCAGAGACTGCACCGACAGTTCTTTGTCCGATGCATTTGCGTGCGTCGCTTTCCATGTAACACGCACTCCGATGCGGTGGCGTGTGTCGGAAGTAAGGTGGAGCAGAAGTCCTTCCTTCGGATTCACATGGATCGGTTTCAGCAAAGGGAGATAGATCTGCTCCCAGTGCGTGAGAGGTTCTTCCGGATGTGTCGAGAAGGTGATGCCCGCCATAAGATCGCATTCGAAGAATAGGGCGAAGCCGAACACTTCCTGTGATTGATCGCAAGTCCATCGAACGTCTGCGGAGCGGATGCTGCTTTCTTTTTTCGTGAAATCGAGGACATCCCACTGTTTTGTTCCATTCGGCATCAGCTCACTCGGTTTGATTTCCTTCACGTACATGTTGTTCAGCGTGATGCGTTCGGCCTCCGAAAATTTCAGTCCATGGCCGACGCCCGGCCAGACATTGATTTCCTTCCACAGGCGTTCATCAATGACAGGACAGACGAACTGACGCAGCTTTTGCGGGATCAACGAGCCGCTCGGTTTCAGGAATCGTTTCGCATCCATCATGTTTTCGATGATGTGTTCTTCCAACGCAAAATTCCCGAGCGTTTCAGAAATCACGACATCTGTCTTCACGGGATCCTTCACTTCGCTCGAGTGCTTGCGGATAAACGTGCAGTTGTGGATGCCGTTCTCCTTCGCAATTTTTTTACTCATCTCCAACGCATCGGAGTGTTCATACAAGTAACATTGCTTCGCACCAAGTTTCGATGCGATAAAACTCAAAAATCCAGTTCCCGAGCCGATGTCTGTGAGTGTTGTGTCTTTGCGAATGACGCGCTTCAGCGCCTTTGCAAACGCGTCATTGCGCAGCCTATCGCCCATGATTTTGCGCTGAAATTCGATCATTGTGCGTAAGTCTACCTCTTTCGTTATCGAGAGTCAGGGGATCTCCGCTGACAGAGAATTGTAACGTTTTCATAGACGTTCGTATCATCGAAGCGTATGGTGCTCATTTATCCTTCTTCACCCTCTTTCCGTATGACTTCCTATCAAGTACGGTTCATCGCAGCGCTGGGAACGGTCGCGGCCCTGAGCCTCGCGTTTTTCGGGTATTCGCTCGTGTCGTCTTCCGTCCCGCCGGCCTTTGCGGCGCAGTCCGACTATTTCCTTAAGATCGAAGGGATCGACGGAGAAATCACCATCGAGTCTTTTAGCTGGGGCATAGTCTCTCCTCGTGACGCGGCATCCGGTCTTCCTACGGGCAGAAGGCAGTACGAACCGCTCATCATCCGCAAACGCATCGACAAGGCAAGCCCTCTTCTCTTCCGCATGGCCAATGACAAAGGAGTACGCATCAAAAAAGCGGTGCTGATGGGGGAGGACAGAGACGGCAGACATTTCGAAGTCAGCTTCTTCGATGTCTTCGTCGAAGCATTCAAGCAGAGTGGCGATGCCGATTCCCCTCCGATGGAATCCGTGAGCTTCAACTTCTCGAAAATCGAGTGGAAATACAGCTTATAAGTGATTGATCGTCACCTAAGCCGGATCGAACACCCTTCCCGTTTGGAGGGGTGTTTGTGTTTGTAGTTACTGCAGTATGTTGATGGTGATAAGGGTCTCCGAAGATCATATCTTCTGGTGGTCGAACTGGACATAGGATCCATCAGGATCAACCCGCATATCCGTACTTCTTTGATAAAACCACTGTTAGAGCCGCACATGAACAAAAGTGCATAGGAATTCGGTGTTCATTTCGCCTTGTCGATGATCGACCGCACGATGGCATCGACCTCCTGCGGCATAGAACCCAGATCGACGTGCGGAAAGAACTGCGGGAGGACAACGGGGCGCATCCCAACGATCCAGACTTTCCCCTCATGGACGTACACGTTGATCTTGCACGGCATACAAAGACCGATCTTGGGATCGGCTCGAAGAAACTCGCTCGCGTACTTCGCGTTGCAGAACTCCACGATCCTGTACGGATCACGGTTGATACCTTTCTCCGCGAGGGTCGCTTGCACGTCATGGACGTGGAGTACGCGCATCCCCGCCTTCGCGATTTCCTCCTGCACTCTTGCAAGCGCGAAATCAAAGTCTTTGTCCGTGGTGACTGTGTAATCGAAATCCATAGGTGTATACTACCCGACATTTCCTCCTCCCACCATGTTCTACCGCATCTCCTTCGCTTTCATCACCGGCATGCTCTTCCTTTCACCCATCGCCTCCGCGCAGGAAACGGGCATGATGGATGACCACACCGCCCGCGAAGAAGCGGAAGGCAGAGAACTCTGGCAGCGGATGGAGCGCGAAGAAGTCGGATGCAAGGATCTTACCGATGAGCAGTTCGCCGCTCTCGGTGAATACTTCATGGGGGAGATGACGGGCGATGCGCACGAGGCGATGAACGCCATGATGACACGCATGATGGGCGAGGAAGGCGAGGAACAAATGCACGTCGTCATGGGCAAGCGAATGAGCGGGTGTGGCGGGGACGGGACGCTCCCGATGGGAAATGCAGGAATGATGATGCCCATGATGGGTATGATGATGGGCAACGGCATGATGGGCGGAAACTGGAACGGTGCTTCCCCGATGATGGGAGGATGGTCAAACGGCTACGCCCCTGATACAATGTCGTCCATGATGGGATACGGATTCAGCGGCTTCGCGCCCTTCGGATTCATTTTCATGATTCTGTGGTGGGCGCTCATCATCGCCGGCATCATCGCGCTCGTGAAATGGCTCTCGCGCAACTCCGGTGCGACAGAAGGGAAATCCGCACTCGACATCCTCAAGGAGCGCTACGCCAAGGGGGAAATCGACAAGAAAGAGTTCGACGAGCGCAAGAAGGATCTCTCCTAACACTCCATGAAGTTCGGTATCATCCTGCAATCGAACGAGCCGGAGCACGTGTGGAACGCGCTGCGGCTCGCGATCACGGCGCGGAAGGCAAAGCATGACGTGCGTATTTTTCTCTTGAGCGAGGGCGTGGAGCTTGAGCGTATTCCTGATTCCGAGCACTTCGATATTTCGAAGAAAGTGAAGGACTTTGCGGATCTCGGAGGCCAGATTCTCGCCTGCGGGAACTGTCTCGAAAGCCGTTCACAATCCGGGGGTGCTGCCTGCTCCATCTCGACCATGGCCGATCTCCTGCGCCTCGTCGAAGAATCGGACAAGGTGCTGACGTTCGGGTAGAAGTAGTTCCAAGATTGGCAAGTATATTTTACGTGGTGCCACGGGGTGCAAACGATATTACGTGATTATCGTGAATTGGAAAATGGCTTACCTTAGAGAACTAACGAAGGAAGAGCGCATTGATCTTGTGACAACTGATACAATCATCGCACATGGATGATGTCATTCTTGGTAGCGGCAACTTAGCTGGAAAAGGCGTGTACGCAGCAAAAGATTTTGCAAAAGGAGAGGTCGTCATTCGGTATGCGCTCAAGCCACTCACGCAGCAGGAGTTTGATACTCTACCGAATGAAGAGAAAGAATTTACGCATACGCATAAAGGGGTAGTCCACCTCTATTCGGAACCAGAAAGATATGTGAATCATTCCGCTGATCCCAACACCTATCAAGATCACAGCAGAAAATGCGATGTTGCTTTACGAGATATTAAGAAAGGTGAAATGATAACAACTGATGCCACGAAAGACGATGTGAAGTGATGACTATTTCCATTCACCCCTAATCAATTTTTCCTTCTTTTCCCGCGTCCATCCTTTAATTTGCACCTCACGCAATCTTGCAGATGACTGATCTGAAAATTCAGGTGAAACATAGAGTAATCTCAAAGCCCCTTGATCATGGGCAAATTTCGCTCCTTCGTCGCGATTATGCTCCTGAATCCTTCTGCTCGGATCAGTAGTAATCCCCGTGTAGTATTTGCCAGTTGGAGCTTGTGCGATATAGACGTGCCAAGACATAGTAGATGATCATAGCATGGTTTTGTGTGTTGTTTTGTTGGGGTCTTCGACTCAGTTGCTTCGCAACTTCGCTCTGACTCATTCGATTCGCCTGATAGAAGAATCGTGGTTTACCATGAGTGAGCAATTCACGCAGTGAATTGCGAATCGAATGGTGTCACGGGCCGGGATTGAACCGGCGACCCCGGGCTTATGAGTCCCGTGCTCTACCAACTGAGCTACCGTGACACGACTATGGGATTATGAATCAAGAATGCCAAAGAATGAAGAGTCATTTTCCAGCAATTTCTCCTCAAAGGACGGAAAAAATACTACAGTATGGCCATGAAGAAGCGTTATGCATTGTGGACTCTTTTGATGGTGCCGGCGCTGGGCACGGCATTGGCATTTCTGCTTATCAATGCGCTCATTCTCGGAAGCACGCGGGACTCGCTGTATACAAAAATTGAGGATGTCCCTCCCGCGCAGGCGGCGCTGGTGCTGGGCGCTGCGGTCTACAGGAATTCGAAAGTATCCTTCTTCCTGCTAGATCGTCTGGAATCTGCAGAGGAACTCTATCGAGCGAAGAAAGTGCAGAAGATCATCGTCTCCGGCGATCATGGCCAGCCGGAATACAATGAGGTGAGCACGATGCGTGATGTGCTTTTGGATCGCGGTGTCCCTGCGGAAGACATCTTCATGGATCATGCGGGGTTCGACACATACGACAGCGTGTATCGAGCCAAAGAAATTTTTGAGGTCGAGAATCTCATCATCGTCACACAGAAGTTTCATCTACCGCGTGCGCTCTACATTGCCAATGCGTTGGATCTGGATGCCGTCGGATTGGTAGCGGATCGCCGCACGTACACGGAAGAAGTCCTTCTTCGCAACGTGAAGCGGGAATCGCTGGCACGCGTGAAAGCATTCTTCGATGTTCTCTTTCGCGTAAAGCCCACGCATCTGGGTGAAAAAATTCCCATCACGGGTGACGGAAGGCAGACGGATGATCGATAATGGACGGAGAATCTCAGGAAGGTCATCGCTCCACAGGAATAAGAAGAATCCTCTTTATCCTCTTATTCTTCTTACTCTTCTCAATTTTACAATAAGAAGAACAATGCAAGCGAACTCAAAAGAATCCCAAAGTCGCGTGCACCCATTTCATTTACACCCACTTGCGTCAGGATCACGGCAACTTGTGCGGCGATGAAGAGGCATGCGAACTGGCGGACGCGTCGCACGGGAATCAAGATGAGCACTGCGGCCAGCGTTTCCTGCACGCCGATGATCATGAGCCATGTTTGTTTGGGCATGCCGAAGAGTCCATCCATCCAGAGGGGAATCCATCCGATCCAATTCAAGGGATGCACGAACTTGTCGATGCCGAAGTATCCGAAAATAAGAACCAGTTCAAAGGTCAGGATTGCTTTGGCCAAAGCATTGCGTTCGAACATGAACGTAGTGTAGAATACACACTCCGTTTTGTCTCCTTCTTTTTCCATCCTATGAAAAAGGCTACCACATTCCCCGTCCTCTCCGCTTTTTTGCTTCTTCTCGCAGCATGCAATCCCGCTGCAAACACGCCTCCAGCAGAAGACGAGAATGATTCGTCTTCGTCGACGGAAGATATGACCATCGAGGACGATGATGCTTCCAATGACGATGATGACATGGTCGGAGGAGATGCCAGTACCAGTGTCGCTCCCACGCCGCCCCCTCCCGTTGCAACGCAACCGCGTGTCATCGCCATCACGACAAACACCTGGGTCTTTACGCCGAACATGATCACGGCAAAACAGGGTGAGAAGGTGACGATTCAATTGACAGGCATAGCGGGAACGCACGGATTTTCCTCTCCGGAGCTTGGCATCAGCGCCATGGTCACTCCGGGGCAGACCATCAGCGTCACGCTCCCGACGGATGTCGCCGGAACGTTCAAGATTTTCTGCAATATTCCGTGCGGCGCCGGCCACAAGGATATGGTGGGAACCATCGTGATTCAGGCGTAACCTGCACCTGATTCACCCATGAAGTACCTTTTGTTCCTGGTCTCGGCGGCAGCGGTTGTTGTACTCGGTGTTTTTGCCTACAAAGGCCTGCAACCTGCAACGAATCCCGATCCCAACCATATGCATGCGGACTTTGCAGTATGGATCGATGGCAAGCAGCTGGATTTCTCCGGTCCGGAATTCATGTCAGCACCTCCGGCGGCGGCTGCGTCATTGCCGTTTGTCGATGCTGCTTTCGCTCACGGTGATGAAGAGGACGGTCATGTGGTTCCGGGTCGGGAATATCTGCATCTGCACAATGGCAACGGACACGTTATTCATGTTCATAAACCCGGACTGACGATTGGAGATTTCTTCGATTCGCTGAGCATGCTTATGACCGATGCGTGTTTGACTGTGAATCCTCAGCGCAGTTATTGCATTGAAGATGGAAAGCGCTGGCGCATGTTCGTGAATGGGAAAGAGACGCAGTTCGGTCCGAATTACGTTCTGAAGGATCTCGATCAGATCCTCTTAACGTGGGGATCGGATGATGCTGTCATCACTCAGCAGCTGAAGATGCTTACCAATGATGCGTGCCTCTACTCACAAACATGCCCGTGGCGCGGCACGCCTCCTGCGGAAAACTGCATTTCGGATCCCGCGATTCCGTGCGTGGAATAAGCATGCACTAAGCTTTACCCACTCATCTTCGCGAATGCCAGAAAAAGCCCTGTGAAGAGGGCAGCCATGAGGATAGGTGCGGCATCCGAGATCCAATTGCGTTTTTCGGGTCGAAATCCTTTCAAGAGCAACGAGTTCGTTACGACAGAGACGGAGCTCAGCGCCATCGCAAGACCGGCAAGTTCCGGGCGCAGGACGATCCCAAAGCCGATAAATGCGCGCGCTGCTATGGGGATGCCGATGATGTTGTAGAAGAGCGCGAAGAACATATTCTGATGAATCTTCGTGACCGTTTCCCGACTCAGGCGAATGGCCGTCACCACATCGCGCAGATCGTTTTTCACGAGGATGATGCCTCCGGTCTCGATGGCGATGTCCGTGCCGCTGCCCAGCGCAATGCCAAGATCCGCCTGCGCCAGCGCGGGACTGTCATTGATGCCATCGCCGACCATGGCTACTTTTTTTCCTTCTACCTGAAGTCGTTTCACTTCATTCGCTTTGTCTTCCGGCAGCACTTCCGCAAGCACATGATCGATGCCGACCTGTTTTGCAATCGCTTCCGCAGTCCTGCGATTGTCCCCGGTGATCATGTACACGCTCAGTCCCATGCGTTGCAGATTCTTCACTGCTTCATTCGATGTTTCTTTCAATGTATCCGCCACCGCGATGATTCCGAGAATGCCATTTTCGTCGGCAATCAACATCGCAGTTTTCCCTTCTTGTTCCAGGCGTTGCATGTCTGCTTCCACATTCGTTCCTTGAATCAGTTTGCGGTTGCCAAGGCGATATATCTTGCCATCGATGCTTCCTGTCACGCCTTGTCCTGGGATTGCTCGAAAATTTTCGGCTTTCTGCAGATCGATTCCTCTTTTCTTTGCTTCATTCACAATGGATTCCGCAAGGGGATGTTCGGAGCCTTGCTCCAAGGATGCGGCGATGCGCAAAAGCTCGTCTGGTTGTAGGGGCGACGCATGCGTCGCCCCTACAACGGATATCGGGACGATGTCCGTCACCTCCGGTTTCCCTTTGCTCAGCGTTCCCGTTTTATCAAACACAATCGTGTCTATCTTCCGAGCAGCTTCCAGCGGTTCGCCTCCTCGGATCAAAATGCCGTGTTCGGCGCCTTTGCCGGTTGCCACCATAATGCTCGTGGGTGTTGCGAGACCCAGTGCGCACGGGCACGCGATAACAATCACGGACACAAATGCGAGGATGGCGAAGGTGATGGTTTGTCCCAGAAGGAGCCAAGCAATCAGCGTTCCGATTGCGATGAGGATGACAACGGGCACAAACCAAGAGGCAACCCAATCGGCAAAGTCTTGAATGGGCGCTTTGGAACCTTGCGCATCCTCCACAAATTGAATGATGCGTGCCAGCGCTGTCTCGCTGCCGATTTTCTCCGCGCGGAATTCGATGCTGCCGTTTTTGTTCAGTGTGCCTCCGAACACCTTAGCACCCTCCGCTTTTTCCACGGGAATGCTCTCGCCCGTCAGCATGGATTCATCGATGGATGTCAGTCCTCGTGTCACTGTGCCATCGACAGGAAGTTTTTCTCCCGGCCGCACGACAATCGTATCGCCGATCTTCACGTCTTCAATCGCAACGTCGATTGTTTTTCCGTCGCGGATGATGCGTGCGGTTTTGGCTTGCAGCTGCATCAGTTTCTCTATCGCCGTGCTGGTTTGCCCTTTGGCTCGTGCTTCCAAATATTTTCCCAGAAGCACGAAGGTGATCAAAAATGCCGCGACTTCAAAATACAGATCATGCATCTCACCGATGATCGTTCCCTCGCTGCGAAGATGCTCCGCGACATTATAGAGGCTGTAAAAATACGCAGTGGATGTTCCGATGGCAATCAAGCTGTCCATATTGAACGTGCGCATGCGGAGTGCGGACCACGCGCTGTGGTAGAAATTCGCACCCAACCAGAACTGCACGGGTGTTGCCAGAATCAGTGATGCGATACCCATCCACGGTTTTAGAATCGATCCAAAGGGGAGTGTGGGAATAAACGAGAGCGCCATGAAGTACAGCATCGGCGCACTGAGCATGAGACCGATCCAAAACTTTTTCTGATACGAACGCATTTCCTCAACACGTCGTTTTTTATCCGCATCGCGATCCGCGACATTGGCAACACTCGCGTTGTATCCTGCAGCTCGAATGGATGCAATAAGATCATCGGGTGATGCTTTCGCATCATCAAAGCGCACCTGTGCCTTGTTGGTTCCGTAATTGACACTTGCTTCCTCCACGCCCGGCGTTTTCTTCAATTTCCGCGTGATGATGGCTGCGCAACTGGCGCAGTGCATGCCGGACACGCTAAGGGTGAGAGGGGTGGATGGCATACTACAAAGATTCTACGCGGTAATCGGAATTCAGTGCTTCGATTTCTTGTTTCCATGCATCCATCGCAAACGATTCATCGTGATCCATGGTCACGGTCTTTTGATCCAGATCAACATCAATGGATTGAATCGAACGAAATTCAGAACTCACGTCTTTGATGAGTGCGGCGCACGAAGCGCAGTGAATGCCGGGGATGCGGACAGTTGTTTTCATAGGAAGAAAGGTTATGAGGGGCGAACCTGAACATTGGCGCGGAACATGCCCATGGAGCACGTGATGGTGAAATCGCTCGTGGGGTTTGCAATAGGACCCAACCAGTTGCCGCCCTTTTGGATGGGAGTGCTCAGGTTAAACGTCGGAGCCGTAAGCATCCCTGCGCAACCGAAAACATTTTCCGGAGCAATGGCATACACCCATGTGGGACGTCCGGCATCGATCACGAAGCGATCCGGTTGATACCCTTGTTCCGTGACGTACATCGTGATGATTTGCTGATCGTTGGTATCAATGGAGACAAAAGGATCTTCACCAAGCGGTGAGGTTGCCTGCGTTTGGCCTGCAATTTTGAGGAGAATTTCTTTTGCATCCACGCCAGTCAGCAGGAACCCGCTTTGAAGGTTCCAGAGACCCAGAAGCAGAACAAGCGCGCCGGAAAATTTCAAGAAGTAGCGCGAGAAAGCACCTTCTGCCATCGCGCTTACAATGCTGATGCCGAGCAGGGCGGGGAGCGTGCCCAGGGCAAAGACAAACATGATGAGCGCACCGCTCGCAAAACTGCCGGAAGCCAACGCCAAGAGTTGCATGGATTGCGTAAAGCCGCAGGGGAGAAAAAATGTGAGCGCTCCAAGAAGGGCAGGCCCCAATGGATTTTTGGATTCCGAGAGTTCCTGTATTTTTCTGGAGAAAGATCGCGGTAAAGGCAATGTGCAGTATCGTTTTGGCAGAATCTTCAAAATGTTCAGTCCCAAGACAATCATAATCAACGCAATGACAATCGTGAGGAAGCCCGTGCCCTTGGACGAAAGTCCGATGATTGTTCCGAGTGCGCCGATAAGCCCGCCGAGCAGCGCATATCCGAAGAGCCTTCCGATATTAAACATCAAGAGCGGTTGAAACTTTTCCCAACGGTTGGCGGGATGATAGATTTCCGACCATTTTGCCGAGACCGAGAGCAGAAGTCCGCCAACGACTGCAAGGCATGTGGATGCAGCAGCCGTGAGTCCCACAATAAAGATTGCGCTGAGGCCGACCACTCCTTCCACATTTGCTTGCAACGGGAACAAGCCGACGGTTTTCAGGATCTGATAGAGCGCAATGACAAGCACGAGCATGCCACCCACTTCGAACCAATGGTTCCCGTTCCGCGCCGATGCATCATTCAAAACCCTCGTGTCGTGGTTTCCTTTCGGGTGGGCTGCGTACGAAGTGCCTTTCAATGCCGTTTGCACTGCGCTGAGAGTGAGGGGAGATGCCGAGAAAATCTCCACTTCGCTGCGCCGTTCACTGGCGCGGACGTCGGTGACGCCCGGGAGCGATCGCAATTTTTTCTCGATGAGCAGTTCGCAACTGCGGCACGTCATGCCGCGGATGGAAAACAGTTGTCGATGCGAGCCGCCCGATGCTGTGTTCGTTTTCATAGGTAGGAGGGAAAATGACGGAAAGAGCAAAGCTCCAGCGCGTCATTTCACACTCGCAAGACTACCGTAGAAATCCATGACAGGGCAGCCCCCGCCGAAATTGGTGCATTGTAGGGAACATTCTCAGGTTGATCGTTCCATTGGATGCAGGAAGGGGATCCCGTCTTGTCGATCACGAATGGTGCAGAGAGCGCCAGATCTTCGGAAACAGGAAGTTTGAAATCCACGATGCATGCTTCCTCTTTCGCACAGTCACCATGTGCTTCTTGTTCGATGTGGATTCCCGCGTGCTCCATGGCGCATTCGTCTGCTTGCGATACTGCATACGACATGGGAAGCAGTTCTTTTGGCTCTTCCGCAAATGCGACCGTCGATGCCGGGAAGACGGTTTGGAGTACCAGCGCAGTGAGCATGAGCTTTTTCATCATCAGGATAGTATAGCAAAAATTCTCTTCAGTGAACAGGTTTTTATGCCTTCTTCATCTATCCGTGTTGATGCCGCAGCCGTTTTTTCATAGTATCTCCTGGTATGAACCCTCCCCAGAAAGGCAAACCCGGCGATCATGCTCACGATCCTCGCATTACACAGCTGGAAAAGGCAATTGCAGAGCTGAACGAACAAGTGAAGAAACTTACGGATCTTGCTGCACGTGCACAGGCGGATTTGCAGAATGCGAAAATTCGCATGGGAAAAGATCGGGAAGAACTGGGAGCGTTCGCATCGGAAAATATCATTCGCCGCATCCTTCCCGTCATCGATAACTTCCAGCGAGCATTCCAGCATCTGCCCGAAGACCTTAAAAACCATGAGTGGGTGAAGGGCGTCTTTGCCATCGAACAGGAACTCTTGAAGCACATGACAGAGATGGGACTCAAGAAGATCGAAGCACTCGGGAAAACTGTCGATGCATCTCGTCATGAAGTGCTGATGACGGGACCGGGGGAAGAGGGGAAAGTCATCGAGATTTTTGAGGATGGGTATGAGCTGTATGGCAAAGTGTTGCGGCCGGCTAAGGTGAAGGTTGGGGAGACTAGGTGATTCGTAGATATTGACAGATTAGTGTATTGGTATTATAATAATCATATGAAACCTAAGGATATCAATTCGGCGGACATTGATCGCTTTCTCGCGGGTGAGTTGTCGGAAGAGTCTCCCCTCTATGATCAAATTGTTCATGATTTTGTAAATAATGATAATGGGCAAGTGATGCGTTATTTGCAGACACTCGTAGACGCAAGAAAAAAAGAGCTCTCAGGCGTATACGATATTGTCATGGACAATGATCCCTACAAACTTAATTAAGCTTTAATGATTGGAATCCAATGAATTGGTTTTTGGAATGTTTCCTTGTTTCTTTTTCAACCCTCTCTCTGTCTCTCTCCCTGAAGGGAGAGAGTACGCAATTTTTCTCGATTCTGAATAATGGCGTTCCCTCCCCCTGTAGGGGGAGGGACAGGGAGAGGGTAATAGATGGGACAGCGATTACCCGAATCAACGTTGAATGCATTTCAAAAACTCTTCTCCCTTCTCCTCAAAATTCTTGAACATGTTGTAACTGGGCGAAGCCGTGGAGAGAAGGCAGATCTTTGTCTTTGTGGTGAGATCCTTTGCAAGATTCACTGCTTCATCCATGGAAGCTGCTTCATACAGCTTGATGCGATTCTCTGTTTGCTCCAACGCATCGCGGATGCGGGAGCCGCTGCCGGGGAAGAGAATCACATGTTCCACTTTGGACGCATGGATTTTCTTGGCGAGTTCGGAAAAATCATTGCCACGGTCTTGTCCTCCCAAAATGATCGTAAAGACGCGGTCGCCCAGCGCTTCCAAGGCGGCAATGGTCGATTCCGGCGTTGTGGAAATGGCATCATCCACCCATTCGATGCCGTGGTGCACACCCAGAGACTGCAGACGATGGGGGAGTCCTTTAAACTCGCGCAGTGCATTTAAGATCACAGGTTTCGGGACTTTTAAAAATAAGCTGACTTTGGAGGCGGCTGCCATGTTGCTCAAGTTGTGCATGCCCAAGAGATGCGTCTCTTCGATTCTAAGCGGCGCATCTTCCCACGTGAATGCCACTTTCTTTCCTTGGCTCATCTTCGCGATCACTTTTGCTTCCGGAAAAAGTTTATTGTAAAAAATGGCAGTTCCTTTCGGCTGGAATCGCGCGATGTTTGCTTTGGCAGCTTGGTAGGATTCCAGCGAACCATGATAATCCAGGTGTTCCGGAAAGAAACTCGTGATGATGGCGATCGTGGGGCTCGTCTTTGTGTGCATGAGTTGATAGCTGCTCATTTCGAGGACTATATGCGTATCCTTTTTAATGTCATCTAAGTGTGCAATCGCGGGTTCTCCGATATTGCCAAGCAGGAGGACATCCTTCCCCGCATTTTTTACGATGGCAGCGATCAAACTTGCCGTCGTGCTCTTTCCTTTGGAGCCTGTGACACCGATGGAAACGGCACCTCGATCTGCGATGGTATCCAGAAAAACCTGTGTAGAATTTGTGATTTTTTCTTGGATTGCGGCATCCATGGGGAGTTCCTGCGGAGGAATGCCCGGTGATGCGATAATCACGTCAAAATTTTGCAAATTATCGAGCCATCCCGATCCTATTTGCATTGGATACATGGGATGTTTTTCGATGGATTCATTCTTGTCTGCGATCGTGATCTTCGCACGCGGTGCAAATGTTTCCAAGGCTTTGACCATTGCTTTGCCTTCCCGTCCGTAGCCGAGCATGCAGACGGTTTTGCCGTTGAGGTCTTCGATACGCACGAGGGGGTAGGGAGTAGGGTGTAGGGGGTAGGATTGAATTATGGTTTTAGGACGATCGGGCTGTATTCCTTGGGGATGCGATGTTCCGTGCTTGGGGTGAGAGCATCGGTAATCAGACTTTCAGCATTGCGGATTTTCGGGAGCACTTCTTTCAGGAACATTTGCATGGCTGCGGTCTGTTCCAGATCGCCGCGCTTGTGCGCCATGAGAAATGCCGCGACCGTTTCCTCCGGCGTGCCGACGCACTCGAACGGTTTGAATCCTTCCATGCCCAGGAGTTCCCGAAAGAGCGGCAAGAGTGATTGGTCATCATACAGGTTTTTCCCGAAGATTGCTTTCACTTCCTCTGCCGTTAGGAAGGCAGCAAGTATAGCGAAGACAAAGGCGCATTTGGGGCAGCAGCCACACCACAGCTCCGCCCTCACCCCCAACCCCTCTCCCACCGCCCGCACGCCTGCCGGGAGAGGGGAGCTAGCTGCTGCAGAAATTTTCCAATTTTTATTACAGCTCGTTGCGAGAGGGAAATATTTTGGATATTCCGTGAACAGTTTTGTGATGTGGAGTTCGCTCAATGGTCTGAGTGCACTGAAGTACGTCACGCGTGGCGTGATGTACGTGTGCACGTATGCGCGAAATGCATCTTCAAATTCCATACTCTTGCTCCATTGATGATTGATCTCCACGCCTTTGTAGGAAACATTGCCGAAGTTGGCGCTGCGTTCGTTGCTCATCACAATCGCATCAAAATCTCCCAGGATCGCGACCACAACAGCAACGAAGGAAAGATACGCCGTGATGGGCACGTGGCCGTTGAGCGCCCCTTCTGCGTTGAGTTTGAAGAGCAGGGGAGACAGATGCCTATCCACATTGATGCACGGGAGTTGCATGACTTCCACCGTCGCATCAATAATGGGATGATGTCCCATGCGCAGCAGTGTGATAGCAAAGCCTGCTTTCTTCAGCAGCTCGATGGTCACGATGGAATCCTTTCCGCCGCCGATGGGCACCAGGATTTTTTTCTTTCCGTCTTTTAATACATCGCCTCCGGAAGACGGCGGCAGTGTGATGCCTTCGCTCGGAAAAGAGATCAGTCCTTTAAATTCAATTTTGTTCTTGTAGAAAAATTCACCCAAGCCTTTTTCGTACACGTCGTTCCAGAACGCCGCTTGTTCGTGCGTGAGTTTTTCCGGACGCACTTCTATGGTTTTCGGAAGACAGGTTTTAAAGTAACTGACGCCACCTATCAAATGCAGAGCAGAGAGCGCATGCTCCAGCGCTCGGTTTTCCGCAATCGTTCGTTTGCCCGTCACCAAATTTTTTGGCAGCTGCAACGTCTCCTCAAAGTGCAGTTCGTTATCCAAAGAGTAACGCAGCGAGATCGTTTCTTTGCCGGGCTTATATTCGAACGAGTCGAAAATGAAGGTTTGATAAGTTTTCACAGGGCAAAAGCAGGGAGTCTGCAGCATAGCGAAGACTTGCCATTTTTGGGAGGGCAAAGCTGGTGGGAGAGGCTTATTTCTGCGCCTGTTTCAGTGCTTCCATCGACCGATCGAGGTCACGTATATCGCCATCAATTTTTGCTTTTTCCTGCCGTATTTTATCCTGAGCCTCTTTCAATTTTTTCTGCGCTTCCATTTCCAAGCGTTTAGCATCTTTCGCCAATTGATCTGCAGATGGGGACATGAGAAAAAGGGGGAAACCAGCTTCTTAGACGGATGAGAGTGCTTTTTCTGTCAAAAATCTTGCATCTGTAAGATGGACAATCTGAATCCCTCTGTCACCTCATCATTCTCTGGTAATCTTGTCATAGTGCCATGGTGGCGGCCCGCCTTCGTCCGCCTAGGGCGGACTACGGACGGGTGAATCACTCTGTCCTTGTTCATTTTCTGATAGTATTTCCACATTGCCATGGTGGCGG
This sequence comes from Candidatus Peribacteria bacterium RIFCSPHIGHO2_01_FULL_51_35, assembly GCA_001787535.1. Classification (GTDB taxonomy): domain Bacteria; phylum Patescibacteriota; class Gracilibacteria; order Peribacterales; family Peribacteraceae; genus 2-02-FULL-52-16. The sequence goes on along the minus strand of MFXP01000006.1, from coordinate 20,804 downwards.
AATGGTATACGCGCACGACTCAAAATCGTGTTCCCGCAAGGGATTGAGGGTTCAAGTCCCTCCCATGGCACCAGATAGATGGAGTGGGAAAGATCAATAAATCATCTTGTGACCCTTAGTTCTGTATAACATGTGATTCGAGAATGCCGCCGCTGCCTTTGCTCGAGGAGCCATTTCCAAAAGGGCTCGATAGACTTCTTGGCTCTCCGTGAGAGGTTCTGCTTTTTGTGTTCCCATAAGCCTGCCGCACACATGTCTTAATCCTTCAATCGCACGAGGCAAAAACGATTTTTCGGTATTGCGTTCTGCTGCCGGCAAAGAATCATGTTGTTCGATCATGATGAATTAACTCTAACTCAGGGAAAAATCTTGTAAAGTATCTGCATGCGCATTGCCAGCCTTTCCCCAGCGGCAGCGGAAATTCTCTTTGCTCTTGGTGTACAAGATCAGATTGTGTGCGTTGATCAATTCAGCAATTTTCCGGAAGAAGCAAAAGCATTGCCGCATCTCAAAGATCATCAGCAAGTTCGCATCGAAGACGTGCAGTCGTTTTCCCCTGAACTTGTCCTAACAGGAACAGTGGTGCAGGAACGCTTGGCAGCAGAATTGAAAAAAGCAGGACTTGCCGTGGTGCATCAAGATCCGCGAACCATTCATCAGATCTACGAGAGCATCCGAGCGTTGGGAGCGCTCCTTGGCTGCGATAAAGAAGCCGAGAGTGTGATTCTCACCATGCAGCAAGGCTTCAACGATGTGAAGAAGAAGGCAGCACTGCTTCCACGGAAAACTCGCGTCTATATAGAAGAATGGCATGATCCTCCATTTGCATCCGGCAACTGGGTGCCGGAGATCGCTCGTCTTGCAGGTGCACAGCAGTTTCCTGTGAAAGACGGGGAGCTGAGCCGTGCAGTCACACTGGGAGAAGTGCAGGCATTCGATCCCGAATTGATTGTCATCAGTTGGTGCGGTGCGGGACAACTCGCACCGAAAGAATTACTGCTGAAGCGGGCAGGCTGGGATCAGCTGAAAGCTATCCAGGATGGTCATGTGCGCGTCATCAATGATTCCTTCCTGAATCGCCCAGGACCAAGGCTTGTAGAGGGGGCAAGAAGGCTTTATTCGTGGATGTTTGAGCAATTACATTCTACGAATTCTTAGAATTAAGGCATTTCTGATGAACTTTTTAGAGAGAAGGTTTTTTATTATTTGCTTAGCTGCATTGCATAAGTATGCTTTCGGCTATGACTTCCACAGAGATAGCATCGTATACAAATATTCCTGCCACAGACCCGCGTGAGCCGATAGAACTTGAGCAAGTCGAACTTGCACAAAAGCTCGATGGAGTTGTTATCCCTGTGCAAATAAAATTTCTTTGGAGAGTGCATAACCTGCTCTCTGAGGTGAACAATCAAAAGGAGAATGCCAAACGCTGCATGCATCTTTTTAGAGGAATCTATGCTCTGCTTCTGCATCGGGGGTATGACACTTCTACTTTAAGTGATGATTTTGAGCTTTTCCATGGAAAAATATCCACTCATTTAGATGCAGTTACCGAAAGATTCTTTGTTTTACATAACATCAACCCGGCAGAAATTGGTGAAATGGAGCAAATAGTGAAAGAGGAGTTGGCAGTATTGAATGCGGAACAGAAATAAATACTATCAGCGGTTTTCCTCTTGCTTCCTTTCCAAGGCACAGCATATTCTCTTCCTGTTTTCCCCTCACCTATGAACCACCTTTCTGCTCTCGATCCGCTGATTTCTTCTCTGAGCCTGCTCAAGCATCCGTTCTACCAAAAGTGGAGCAAGGGTGAACTGTCCCGCGATGACCTGCGCATCTACGCCAAGGAATATTTTCACTTGGTGCAGAGGATCCCCGGCATTGTCGCGCGGGTTGCGGAGCGCGCACAGGATTCGAAGACGAAAGACATGATCGCGAAGAACGTGCGCGAAGAGCAGGAGCACGTGCAGCTCTGGAAGCGCTTTGCGAAAAGCTTGGATGTGAGCGAGCAGGAACTGGTGTCACACAGACCATCGGGAACGGCTCGTGCAGCGGTGAAAGCATTGGAGGCTATTGCAGAGCAGGGATTCGCTCAGGGGGTGTCCGCCGTATACGCACTGGAGCTGGAGTTGCCCGCCATCGCGAAGACGAAGAAGGAAGGACTCTGCGATTTTTATTCTCTTGAAAGCAAGGACGCGCACATCTACTTTGACGAACACTTGAAGGAAGAAGAGCACTTGAACGTGTGGCGTGCACTCGACACGGGCGATCATAACTTAGAACCCGCAGCACGATCTTCCATGGAAGCGCAGAACAAGATGCTGGATTCCGTGTGCGAAATCTGCGGAATCTCGATGCAGTGCTAGGAGGAACGGAGTAAGCTAGGGAACTATGATCGCATCCTCTCCCTATGCTCGATTTCAGGAGAATTTGGAAGTCACGTTGAAGCGTTTGAAGGCGTCCAAGCGCGAACAGGATGTCCTCCGAGAACCGCAGTACAATCACAAGAAAGAGATCGAAATCACGCGCGATGACGGATCGAAATTGAAACTGCATGCCTTTCGTGTGCAGTACAACAATGCACGCGGACCGTATAAAGGCGGCATTCGTTTTCATCCGGAAGCGGACGAGAATGAAGTGAAAGCGCTGGCGGCACTCATGGCGATCAAAACTGCCGTCGTCGACATCCCTTTTGGCGGTTCCAAAGGAGGCGTGCAGGTGAATCCGAAGGAACTCAGCAAACGCGAAGTGGAGGCTGTGTCGCGCGGGTATGTGAAGGCATTTGTCGATCACCTCGGTCCCGAAATTGATGTTCCTGCGCCCGATGTAAACACGAATCCGGACATCATGGCGTGGATGCGCGATGAGTTTGAAAAGATCACGAAGACATTCGCGCCTGCGTTTATTACGGGAAAGCCGCTCTCGTACGGCGGTTCCGAAGGACGTGACACGGCCACGGCACGAGGGGCGTTCTTTATCATTCAGGAAATGGTGGAGCGCGAAGGGTTGGATTCCAAAGAACTGCGCGTCGTCATCCAAGGGTTCGGTAATGCAGGTTCGCACATGGCCGAACTGCTCCACGGAGCGGGCTTCACCATCGTTGCTGTGTCCGATTCGCATGGCGGCATTTATGTAGAAGGGGGACTCGATCCCGTGCGCATCGACAAGTACAAAAAGCAAACCGGCTCCGTAACGGGGGAGTACTGTCAAGGTTCCGTGTGCGATGTGGAGAAGATGAAGTTAGACAACGTGCGTATTGTTACGAATGGAGAATTGCTGGAGCTGCCCTGCGACATCTTGATTCCCGCAGCGCTCGATAATGTCATCACAGAGAAGAACGCGGCAAAGATCCAAACAAAGTTTATCTTTGAACTTGCGAATGGGCCGACGACGCCGGAAGCGGATGCCATTCTGGAGAAGAAGGGCATCACCGTCGTTCCCGATGTGCTCCTGAATGCCGGAGGCGTGACCGTGAGTTTCTTCGAGTGGTCGCAAGGTCGTTCCGGTGAGCAGTGGACGGCGGAGCAAGTCGACAGCGAACTGAGGCGTACGATGCTCAATGCGTTTACAGCTGTGCGCCGGGAAGCGCGGCGCGAGAAGCTCAGTTACCGCATGGCGGCGTTCTCGGTGGGTGTGAAGAGAATCTTGGAGGCGATGCGGGTGAGGGGCTGGTCTTGAACCAAGGACACGAAAGACACGAGGGACACGAAGGACGAGAAAGAAATTCCTTCGTGTCCTTCTCGTCTTTCCTGTCTTTCGTGTCCTCTTCCGATCTTCTTCATCTTCCGTTACCCTTCTCGTATGTACGATGTCTTAATCATTGGTCTCGGCGCTGCCGGTTATACGGCTGCCATCTACACGGCTCGCTATAAGCTGAAAACGTTCATCGTGGGCGCAGAGGATGGCGGCATGGGTTTGACTGCTGCGGAAGTGGGGAACTGGCCGGGGATCATTGATATCAAAGGCCCCGATCTCATGGAGAACTTTAAAAAGCACGCTGTGAGTTTCGAGGAAGTGACGTTGAAGATCGCGCGTGTCACCCAGCTCGAGAAAACGGGTAATCATTTTACGATGACACTCCAGAGCGGTGAAAAGATCGAGGGAAAAACAATCATTCTCGCAACGGGTTCGAAAAAGCGTCACCTCGGCGTGAAAGGCGAGGAAGAATTCTCCGGCAAAGGCGTCACCTACTGCGCCACCTGCGATGCCTTCTTCTATCGCGGGAAAGATGTCGCGGTCATTGGAGGAGGGGACAGCGCCGTGGAAGGAGCGGCCATTGCCGCGCAGGTCGCGAAAAAAGTGTATTTGATCCATCGCCGCAAGGAATTTCGTGCAGAACCCTATTGGGTGGATCGTGTGAAAGCACGGGATAATGTTGTCTTTGTTCTGGAACGAAATCTCGCCGAGATCCGTGGCGAAGGCAAAGTGACGGGCATCACTCTCGACAAAGAATTCGAAGGATCCAAAGACATCAAACTGGACGGCGTCTTCATCGAAATCGGCTCCGATCCCTCCGCAGAACTCGCCAATCAATTGGGCTGCGCGTTGGACAAGAAAGGGTTCATCAGCGTGAAGCCGAACCAGGAATCCGGCGTTCCGGGCGTCTTTGCCGCCGGGGATAACACGAACGAGAGCAATTACTTTGCACAGTTCACGACGGCCGCAGGCGAAGGTGCCGTCGCAGCGAACGGCGTATTCAATCATCTGCAAACTGTTGGATCGAAAGGCGGCTACATGAGCGGCGGGTGATATGTGGGTGACATTCCAACTCCTGTCGGTCGCACTCTGGGGCGTCATCAACGTCCTGGATTCCGTGCTGATGAAACACTACGACCATCATCCCGTCGTTTCCATGTGGCACCAGGCTGCGTTCAGCATGCTCATTCTCATTCCTGCGTGGTTCATCCTCTCTCCGTCCGTTTCGTTTTGGGTGTTGCCGTTTGTGTTTGCAGGGATGTTGGCCTACGCCGGGGACGTCGTATTCTTTCTCGCATTGGATCGCATTGATGTCTCGATCACGAATATCGCTTGGACGCTTCTTTCGGTCTTCCTCGCAATAGCCGGTTTTTTACTCTTGCAGGAGGCATGGTCGTTCATGCAATCCGCGGGATCCTTGCTTGTCTTTTCCGGTGTGCTGATTCTTTCCCTGTGGCAAGGGAAAATCCAGAGTGTCCGTTCGCTTCTTCTCCTGCCTCTTTTAGCTGCGCTCTATATCCCTTTTTATTTCGTTCAAGATCTTGCATTGCAGAACGGACAGAATGTTTTTACGATCCTCTTCTGGCTTCTCCTTGCGAGGGAGGGAAGTATTTTTGTTGTCAGCATGATTGTCCCTCAACTCCGTAGAAAGGTGTTCGGTTCCGCTGCTCGGAAGCGAGTCAGTTTTCATGGCATCAACGCAGTCGTGATTGCTTTCTTTTTTGCCGCAACGTATTTGACCATCCTGGCCTATGAAGCGGGACCGATCTCATTGGTCGCTATTATCAGCAATGCCCAGCCATTTTTCGTCCTCTTCTTTGCCTGGATGGCGCTTCTTTTCTTCCCCCGCTTTGCCCCTCGGGAGATCCTCTCCCGGCAGTCGGTTTCTCTCAAGATCCTTTGCTTCTGCATTGTTTTCAGCGGCCTTGCGCTTATTGCTTTCTCCCATTAAACTCTTCGAACTATGCCACGCGGTAAACGCACCGTCTTCATGATGACCTGCAAGGTTTCCGGCAATCGTATCGGTACGATTCGCCTGCATCGTCAGAACAGCAGAGGAGTTTCCTGGAAGGATTTTAAGCGTGAAAAATACTGTTCTGTGTGCAGGAAGAAGGTGGAGGTGAAGTTGAAGGAAGAGAAACATTCAAGTTAACCAAGGATTTGCTATGGGCTTAGTTGTGCTCATCGCATTTTTTTTCATAAAATGATACATTGGGTTCAATGAACATTTTTTCAAAAATCTGGAATGTCCTGCGCCACCCGGTGCATTTCTGGGAAATGGTGGAACAAGAGCATGGCAATGCAAAGACGGCAATTGATGCAGCAGTGCTATGTGTTGCAGGCGCAATGATATCCTCTGCAATTTTATTCATCAGTACCGGTGATTCCATTCTTCGTATTGCCTCCATTTTGAAACTTTCTCCATCAATAACAATAATTATTTTTGTGGCATTTTTGTACGTTTGCTATTTTTTTGCATTTCTTATCAATGCGTTTGTGCTTTTCATTGTTGCAAAAATTTTGAGAGGTTCAGGAACATTCGCTCAAACTTATAAAACTGTGGTCTACGGCACAACGCCGATCATTCTCTTTGGGATGCTTCCTGTCATCGGACCATTCTTATCACTATGGATGGAATTTTTGAAAGTTTCCGGCATGCGACGATTCCACCGGATGAGCTTTTTGAGGGCATTAACTACAAGTTTTCTTGCTGATCTTTTCTTGATTGCGAGTGTTTTTATAATTTCATTATTTAGTTTCTTTGCAATTGTCGGATTGACGACAAGGCAAGATTTTTCACGAAGAGTTTCTTCCACATCAAGCGAGAACGCACAATATGCATCTCGTTCAAGCGCACAAGCGAGTAGTTCATTATCTGTACAGATCGACGCAATCGCCTACAAAAATGATTTACATAATTTTTCTATGCAATATCCGTCAGATTGGCATACCGGCGAATATTATCCCGGAGGCCGTAGCGGCCGACAATATAATGCGGATCTTGTTGTGGAGTTTATCCGTCCCTTCAGGGCCGGGGACGAATATCGCGCATTGAATGGCATTCGGCTTCTTCTGTTCCAGAATGAGACATTGGAGGGATATTTGGATCATCAAGAACAGGTCTCATTGGATGAAACGAAGCGCTTTAGAGATCTTCATCCGGAATATAAACAAATTCGCGTCAATGATTTCGTTGGAATCACATACGAACGCGAGGTTGCGGACATGGTGGATAGCCAAGAAATCAATCCTCTCGTACTCCAAGTAGGTCCTCACATTCTTGAAATAGAGATCGTGCGATCGGATATGACTGCACTTCGGCAGTACGTTGATTCTCTGCAAGTTATCTCAACACCAGATCAATCTCTAAGCGAACATTCCATCCCTATGAATGTTCCAAGAGAGCCTCTCTTTATTGGACAGATTGATGCGCCAGTCACAATGACGATGTTTACTGATTACCAAGTCGGAGCTTCTCTCGTTTTCTGGGAATCCACGTATCCTCGATTGGTTGATCGTTACATCCAGGCAGGAAAGTTACGTATCGTTATTCGGCATTATCCACTGTCATTTAATGTAATGGCCCATTATGCGGCGAGTATGGTGGAATGTGCGCGGTTTGAAGACGAGGCAGCTGCTTTGAAATTGCATGAGGCATTGTCGACTCGAATGAATCCATGGGAGAACAATCTGGAAAACTGGTTCATTGTGCAATTGAGCAAGCAGCCGACGCTGAATATCGATACGTTGCAAGAGTGTGACCGATTGGGAATGGCCAGTGCACGCCTCAATCAAGATGCTGCTATCGCAGAAGCATACGGAGTTACACCAGAAACGGGAATACCACAGTTTTTTCTTAGTACCACAAGCGGCGAGGCAAGCATCTTAGGTGCAAAGGATGCTCATTATTTTTTTGAAGTGATTGATGGGCTGTTGTCGGCAATGTAACGCGATTCTTTTTTCATCATTACCTGATGAGTGCCTTAAAACATGTATACTTGATGCATGTCAGATGTTTATCGTTCTGCAGCATCGATCGTTTTATTACGTCCTGCCTCCGTATGCAGTCCAGAGAGTTGTGGGATTGCTTATCAGGTTCTTCTGCTCCACAAGCCTCGCAAGAAGGATGACTGGCAGTTGCCGCAGGGTGGAGTGGAGGCAGGCGAAACCATCGAGCAAGCGGCACTGCGGGAACTGATGGAAGAAGCAGGCGTGAGCGCCGTGAAGATGCTGGGCAAATGCACGGAAGTGTATAAATATGATTTCCCGCCTTCATTCAGGCGTTTTCGTCCGGATCACGTGTGCGGACAGGAGATCGAGTACGTGTTTGCACTGGCTGCACACGATACAAAAGTAAAAGTGGACAATGTCGAGATCGATGGGCATCTGTGGGCGGATCCCGCGCAACTGCACCTGTACATTCACCGGAAAGAATATCTGGATTTCGTCACCGACCTCATAAAAAAGGCAGAAGAATTGGCAAACGCTGCAGTTTGATAAATCGTCCTCATGGTATTCTTTCAAGGTGCGCATCCAGTCTCTCACGCTCGAGCATTTCCGTTCGCATGACAGGCGAACATTCGATTTCACCAAGGGCGATCTGCATCTGTTTGTGGGGCAGAACGGAAGCGGCAAGACGAATATCTTGGAAGCGATTTCGATTCTTTCGCATGGGTCATCGTGCCTTGGGTGCGAGGAACAAGACCTGCCCACGTGGGGAACGGAATATTTTCGTGTGGGAGCAGATGCCGTGTTCGATGCCGGCGATCCGCAGAAAATAGAAGTCTTCAGCCAAATCACGCCGCGCAAACAGAAGGCTGCTTTTGTGAATGGTGTGCGCTGCCCTGTTTCTTCCATCGTCGGCATGTTGCCGACCGTGCTGTTTCTGCCGCAAGATCTTTACTTGTTTACAGGACCACCGTCCGAGCGTCGCAGGTTTTTAGATCAGATTTTGATTCAAGTCAGTCCCGAATACCATGCAGCACATGCGGCGTATCAGAAGATTGTGCGGCAGCGAAATACCCTCCTGAAAAACATCACAGAAGGCTTGGCGAAGGCAGGGGATCTTGCTGTGTGGGATGCGCAAGTGGCGGAGCATGGCAGCATCATCACTTTGCACCGTTTGGAACTGATGGAAACGTTCGGCCTTACGCTGCGCGATGAAATGCGTTCCTTCGGAGAGCGACCCGAGACCGTGCGCGTTCGTTATATACGCAAAGGCGAGAAGCGGGAACGTGCTGCTCTTACAGAGGAATTGAGGGGTTTGCTTCTGCATTACCGAGAACGGGACATTTTGCTCCAATCTACCACCATCGGTCCGCATCGTGATGATTGGCACCTGGATGTCGATGGCAGAGCACTCGAAAGCTTTGCATCCCGTGGTCAGCAGCGCACAGCAGTGTTGGCACTGCTGTTTCTGCAAGTGTCGTTCCTCACCATTCGACGCGGAGAAACTCCGGTGATTCTTCTGGATGATGTCTTTTCGGAACTGGATGATCGACATCAAGAAGGTGTCCTCGCTTCCTTTGCTGGGCATCAGGTTTTGATTACAACAACACATGCTCCCAAACAGTTGAGTACTGCAATAGTGTGGGACATGCAGACATTAGTGGGAGACACTCCTGAAAGGACGAAAGCAGCACCAAACACCAATGAAAGAACCAGGGTTCAATGAGAAAAAGTTGGAGTTTGGTACTTTGACCCTTCCCTTGGCGTTTGGTGCTGCTTCGGTTCTTTTGATAGGCATCCGAATGTTTCGAAAAACTCAAAAAAGAGTTGCTGATTTGTTACGAGAAAAATCTGATCCAAATTACGGAACAAGTTCCATCAGCATTTTTCTCTTGTCGTATTGCAATGCTCCGAAAGCTGCCAAGCACAGTGCATCTGCTGCATCATCCGGTTTCGGAATTTCCTGTAATTTCAGAAGCATTTTAATCATGGTCTGCATTTGCGTTTTATCGGCTCTGCCGTCTCCTGCAATGCATGCTTTCAGTGCCGAAGGAGTCGGCTCCAGAACGGGAATGGAAGCTTCCGCCAGTGTCAGCAGTGCGATGCCGCGTGCTTCTGCAACATCAATAGCTGTTTTGATGTTGGTTCCGAAGAATATTTTTTCCAGAACGGCGACATCGGGTTTCACGGTTTTGAGATATGCGGAAAGATCACGATAGATTTCCTTGAGCCGTTCTTCTTTCGGTACGCCCGCACGCGTTTGAATCGTCAGCCACTCGTGCACGGTGAGGGTGTGCGGATCGATTGCATCCACAACACCAATTCCCATTGTTGCAAGTCCCGGATCGATACCAATCGTGCGCATGCAGAAACGCTCCCACAAATGGAGGCATCTCTCAAGACAGTTCGATTGCTAAAACCGCTTATTTCTGCTATCCTAAGAGGAAAAATGCACATACACCACAAGCATCGGCACCTCATGACGGCTCCGTTTGTGCTGCTGCTTTTGGTGCTGTCCGTCTCCGGTTCCTTACCCGGTCGTGCAGAGGAAATGAGTGAAAAAACCGATCTTTTCCCTTTTGCAGGAATGACGGGAGAAGCGGAAGAGGGTGCAGTCCTCACGAAGGCAGCGGATGCGTTGATCCTGGAAGAAGGATCGGTTCTTCTCGCAAGCCGGGGACAAGTTTCCTTGGGTCTCGGCGACTCCGTCACGCTCCTTGGAATCACCGGAGGATTCCATGCGACCAAACACGGTGATTCCCTCACCGTGGCTGCCATTACGACTCCGGCTTTGCTTTCTGCACCGCAAGGATCCGTCTTGATCCCGACGGGCATGCAGTGGCGCGGCAGAGCGGCGGATCTTCCATCGCTTTCCGAAGGATTCTCCGCATGGTCGACTGCTCGGGCACTTACGGACATTCCTCCTCATTTTCTAGAGGAGCAGTTGAAACATCTCAAAGAGCTGGATGACATCGATGCACTTCCGCCCGTTGTGGATGCACTGCCTGCACGTCCGGTAGACGATCATCTTCTTTTGCCTGCAGCGCAGGAGAGAACCATTCTTGCCTGGCAGGATGCAACCATCGGGTATCTCCGCGGTCTGTTGGAACAGGGAGCATTTGCCAAGGCGGAACAGTATCTTTCCACTCAGGAAGCCAAGGACATTTTTGCCGATGCGCGGGTTCGCGTCTTTGTCCCCGCGCTCTTGGGCAGCGTGCCTTCCGGGGCATCGTTCCCTTTGTCATTGTTTACCCATCTTGCTTCCGAAGAAAATCTCTTCACCGTTGCCTCCATTCATTCGCGCTACAGTGCCTATGTGTGGACGGGCGGCGATGACATTTCTTCCTCTCGGGAGACGGTTCTCCTCAGACTTCTGCAACTTCCCGCAAGCGACCGATGGTCGGAGGCGATTCCCGCGTTCGTCGTCGACAAATGGGAAACTTCCGCCAGGACATTTTTGCACGTGGAGGAAGATCCTGCTTCGGCACTCCCGTTTTTTGCAGAAAAGATCCTATCCGTGATTTCTGCGGCAGAAGACCGCGAACAGCCCGAAAGAGCTCTTCGGTATGAAGAAGCACTGCGGAGAATCCTGGAATCCTTTGAAACAGAAGCATCGTCTGTCGCACTTCAATTACTCACTGAGCGAGAAAAGAGTGAAACGAATGCCGAAGCAATGGAAGCGAAGGCGGTTCCTTCAGAGCCTGTATCCGTCGAAACTCCTTGGGGAATCTCCGAAGAGGACACGATTACGCAGGCTCGAGCACTGCTGATGAAGGCAGGTGCGCTCATGAGCATTCAAACAACCATTACAGCCAAAGAGCTGCCCCTGCTTCATGTGGAACAGATCGTCTTCCCCACGAAGAACGGGGACATTGCGTACTCGTTTGATCTGGATTTGCGTCGCTTGGAGATCAAGAACATCGTGCATGGTGATCGGACGTTACCGTTTGCATTGTCCGTTGAGAATTTTGTGGCGTGGATTCGCGAGCAATAAAAAACCCCGGACAGGCCGGGGTTTCCCTAATTCTTCATTAGGACATCCATTTCTTGTAGGTCACGAGCGCATACACGCCCGCAAGTCCCACGAGAACGTAGACGACCCATTCCACTTGTGGCCAATCACCCAGCAGCAGATTCACGACATTCAAGTTACTGCCGAGGAATCCGCCGAGGCCGACGAGGCCCCAGTTAAGGGCGCCGACAACCAAAAGGATGCAGGACGCCATGGAAAGGGGAGAATTCTGTCCCATAGGGGAGGGAGGGGGAAGAAGAGCCAAACGGCTTTCCTGAAAGGCTACCCCCAGTTTTTCCCGAATCAATGAATAAGTCTTGTGTTCAAAGTGTTTTATTGTTTGGTATTTGTTGGGTATGAGGGGTTTCAGGTATCAAACCTGGACACAAAGAAGATTTTTCTTATCGAAGTGAAATGCATCGGTCACTGAAAAAATCATTTTCAATTCATGAGTGCTCGGAATATCCGAATACGCGTCCATCTTGAACAGCGGAGATACCGCAGGTACCCTTCCTTGGCTTTAAAGAAAGCATCGATTTTGGGCGATTAGCTTCCGCCTACGCTTGCGAGCTTCGGCGGACAGGCAGCCTTCCGGCTTCGCTCGTCATCCAATATTCTCTCAATCGATCTATCATTAACATCATGGGCGATTAGCTCAGCCTGGTTAGAGCGCGACACTGATAATGTCGAGGTCAATGGTTCAAATCCATTATCGCCCACCACATTGACAAAATAATAAATATAATTAGCATTCTCTTGTGCTTGAAAAGGAAAATCCTGAGAGGACTTTAGATGAGGTTCAACATGATCCGGTTATCTTACATGTGCACAAGGGCACTCTGGAAAACATGAGAGTGGTATTTGAAAATGCAGGTTTTCAATTTGCAGTCCTGCAGTTTGAATATGATGCTCGACAAAATTTTCGACCGGGCTATGGTGAAAATGGATTAAATATATGTAAAACACTTAGATACCGTGACGGAAGCACAGACCATATTGTTAGCGGCAAATTAAAAGATGAGTCTGAGCATCTTACGAGATTGATCATCGAATTGGGCAGTCAAAAAATTATCATTCAAGAAGATTAAAAAATAACTTAAAAAAGCGGAGCTTGCGCCCCGCTTTTATGGATTCAGAATGGGTTCTTAAAAATCTCCGGGGGCTGCGGAAGAAGAGGAACCTTGTGAAGAAGTGGAAGACGAAGTTGTTCCAGCGGAGGAGGTGCCGGAGGAAGAAACCGGCGCCGGCGGCTTCGGACGCATGTATTTCACGCGCCTGCCCACGTTCTTGTTCTTATTGTACTGATGTGCGCAATCGGCGCGCTCCAGGGCACGCTTGGTTTTGCACAAGCTGTTCATTGCCCTTCCGAGCTGTCTTCCCGAATTGCCTGTCTTGGGTTTCGCACCATCCATTTTCTCGAGCATCACTTTGGCTTTCTTCAAGGTGCGAACCTTTTCCGCGGCAGGAGCGTTTTGGGGCACATGCATGGCCTTGCGTGCCATGGCGGGGGAGATGAGTGAGAGGCTGATTGCTCCCGCTGCGATTGTGGACAAAAATTTCTGCATAAGATGAGTACGGTAAAAAATGCAGAGGAATCCTAGCGGCCTTTGCTCCGCAAGCGAATTGCAAATGACGGAAGAATTACTTCTTATATATATCCGTCACGCTCTGTCCGCTGATGACATGACGGATGACTTCCGCAAGAAGGGGAGCGATGGGGAGAATCGTAAGACCCGGAAACAGTTTGGGATTCGTCGGAATGCTGTCCGTGACTATCACTTCGCGGAAATGCGCTTCGGTGAGTCTCTCCACGGCTTTGCCCGAGAATACGGCGTGCGTTGCCACGGCGAAGACTTCTTTTGCGCCGCGTTCCATGAGAGCGTTCTTGCCGGAGAGCAGGGTGCCCGCCGTGTCGATGATGTCATCGAAAATGATGCAGGTTTTTCCTGCGATGTCTCCTACGACTTCAAAAATTTCCGCTTCCTGGTGCTGTGAACGGTTCTTGTGCATGATGGCGAGTTCGGCACCCAGCGTGACCGCAAATTTCTTGGCGCGCTTGGCGCCGCCTACATCCGGCGCAACGACGACGGGATCCTTGAGGTTCAGTTTCTTAAAGTAGTCGGCAAAGATCATGCGTGCGTCCAAGGCATCCGCCGGGATGGAAAAAAATCCTTGGATTTGGTCCGAGTGGAGTTCCAACACAATGACATGGTCTGCACCCGCTTCCTCCAGCAAGTGTGCGATCAATTTGGCGGAGATGGGTTCGCGGGGCTCCGTTACCCTGTCTTGGCGGGAGTAGGGGAAGTGCGGCAGAATCACGTGGACGCTCTTTGCAAAACTCAGCTTGGCCGCTTGGCACATCAGAAACAGCTCGATCAAATCCTCATTCGGCGTTTTCGTCGCCGTCTGCAGAATGAAGACTTCCTTCCCGCGCACGGATTCCTGGAATTTTACGTAGTGTTCTCCGCAACTGAATTTTTTGAGAATGATTTTTCCCAGATCAACCTTGAGTTCCTTGGCGAGACTTTTTGCCAGTGCCGGGTGGGAGGATCCTGCAAACAAATGCATTGTATTTCTATTATAGCGGTTTTCCGCTGCGAATTCCATGGATGTTTGATTGTTTGCTGGTTGGCTCGTTTGCTAGTTTGCTCGTTGATGTGGAATTGATGAGAACTAGCAAACTAAGCAAACAAGCAAACTCTCGAGAAGAAGGTTTCTTTTGCACTGTCCTTGGACAAGGTATTCTCTTAGCCATGCACGTCCGTTTTTCCGTTTGCCGAGGCATGTCCGTGACGGAAGAAGAAACGCAGGAACACCTGGGCACGGTCACGGGGATTCTCATCCATCCCGACACCGGGAAGATAGAAGGGTTCTTCGTCGCGATTCCGGGACTCTTTCGTTCCGAGCAACGATTCCTGGCATCGCAAGATATTCTCCGTTTCGGCTCGCGCGTGGCGGTGCGTCATGCAGAAATGATTTTTCCCATCGAGGAGCACGTGCGCTTGCAGCCGCTGCTCATGGAAGGACGCACGGTCCTGCGGCAATCCATGCGCACGGAAAGCGGCAAGATACTCGGACGATGCGGCGACATCCAGTTCGATACGAAACATTTCATGGTGGAGTGGCTCTTTCCCCGGAAATTGTTCCGCTGGGGCGTGGCGCTGCCACTCTCATCCGTCATTGAAGTCCGCAAGAATGCCATCATCGTGCGTGATTCCTCCGTGCGCGAACCCGTGCCGAATGTGAAAATCCCTTCGATTCTGAAGCAGTTTCCGGAGGTTGCGGAAGCGAGGACGGGAGTGGCAACCAGAAAAATTCGATCATAGTTTTTTCTGTTTGAATCTGGTTTCTTCCACCTTTGTCCGGAGAGAATTGGTACTTTTTGTCGTGACAAAAAGTACCCAAAAAACACTATGCGCACCAGAACTCGCTCGCCTGCAGGCTCGCTCGGACATGGTGCGCAATCTTCGCATCACGAGTGATATGAATGTATGGGAATACTTGGTATACCGCCATAAGTGCAATGGAACGGGTGGTCCTTCCATGCCCTGTATGCGAGGAAAAACAAGACGGCGGCGGGTGCCACGTTGGAAAGAATGATGGGGTTGCCGCCTTGAAAAATTTCCGTTGCGCAACTTGGAGAGCGGAGCGTAAAAAACGCGCTGTTTGAGGAGCGAGTCCCGCGCATGCGGGACTAGCGACGAGTTCGCGTTTTTAGCGGAGCGAGCCATTGTTGCGCAGGAAATTTTTCAGAGCGGCATGTTTTCTTTGCTCCACTTTCTTGTGCGCCACAAGAAAGTGGAAACCCTAAGGAGGCAGTAGTTGCGAGTGGGCAATGCTGGAACGCCGGGCAAAAGTGGAAGAGATCCATGAAGATCCAGTATTGAGTTTTAGGCGATGCACAAAAAACGCGCTTCGGAGAAGCGCGCTTTTGAAATCGAGAAGGAAGCCGGATCAAGTGACGGCGTTCGAGAGTGTTTCCGTGAAGAGTCCGACGATCACGCGGGCGAAGAGGACGATGATGAGACCGACGATGACGTAGAGGATGGTCTTCTTCGCCTTCTCTTTGGCTTCATCTTCACCCTGCGAAACGATCAGGCGGATACCGGCGATGACGATGAAGACGACGGCCACGAGTGCCAAGAAGTTCAAGACGAAGGTCAGGACGCTCAAGACCGCATCGCGAATGCCTTGATCCGACGCGCCGTCCGGCGTGCCCGGAATTGCGGGGATGGGTCCGCCGAACTGCGCGAGTGCTTGTTGCGGCATACCGGCTGCCATGCTCATTGCGGCGAAGGACGCTTGGAGCCAGAAACGTTTGAGGGTGTTCATAGGATGGAGGTTAAAATTTCGCTCATTGTTACGCACTTTTTCTCTTGGTTGCAAGGAACTTCACGCATCCAACTGTTGATTCCACTTGACTCCAAAATGGTTTATTTCCTATTCGCCACGATACCGGCGACGAGAAGTGCGAGAGCGGGAAGCGAAAACCACAGGTCTTGGTTCAAGATCATCAGCTGCATCAGCGGACTCTGCTGAATGATGGGCGACAGCGTCGCGACATTCGGCAAATTGGTATCGAGCAGGGGCACGCCCGCCGTGTAGGTGAGCAGTGTTGTCAGCAGCAGTCCCGCGGTGGTGAATCCAAAGAGTCCCGTGAAGACCGCGTTCATCGGCAAGCCCGGCTCGTGGTTGTAGGTGACGGTGATGCCCGCCTTGATGGCCAGTGCAATGATGATCACGATGAAGAGCACGAGCTTCGTGATCGACAGCAGTTCTGTTTCTATGGTGATGCCGAGCACGTTCAAGACGGACGCCGTTTCCCCCACGATGCGTTGGAACACATTGCCCATGCCCTGCACGGCAACAATGGTGATATACGTTGCGATGATGATCTTGATGGCTTCTTTTCGTCCAATGATGAAACTGTACGTAATGACAATGGCGAAGAAGACAATGATGAACAGGTCCCAAGTCAGTGTGATGTTCATGGCGGCGATCATACCAGGGCTTCATGCAATGACCAATGACCATAGACCAATGACCAAACGAAATGACTAAGGTAAAAACATCTTGGTCATTGGTCATTATCTTGAGCATGGAAAATTTGATTCAACCCCAGAGCTTTTCCTGTAATCTTCGTCCATGCGCCATGGTTTTTTACTTGTCGATAAACCTGCCGGTATCACCAGTCACGATGCCGTTGCAATCGTGCGGAGGACATTGAGCGAGAAGAATGTCGGCCATTTGGGAACGCTGGATCCCGCCGCAACGGGACTTCTTGTTCTTGCTGTCGGTGCAAAAGCACTCAAAGTCGTCGAACTTTTTTCGCATCTGACAAAGGAATACGAAGCAGGCGTGCGGTTCGGTTCCGTGAGCACCACGTACGATGCCGAAGGAATCATCGAAGAAACCGCGATGAAACCCGGGTGGGTGGTTCCGGATGAATCCACCATCCGCAACATCATTGCCGATCGATTTTTGGGACGAATTCAACAAGTGCCGCCGGCGCACAGTGCCGTGCACGTCGGCGGCGAGCGTGCGTACAGAAAAGCCAGACAAGGAAAATCCGTGGACATTCCACCGCGCGAAGTGCTGGTGCTGGCGTGCGATGTTCTCGCATTTCATTACCCGGATCTTTCTCTTCGCATTGCGTGCGGTTCGGGCACGTACATCCGTTCCTTGGCGCATGATCTGGGACAATTCATGAAAGTCGGCGCGTATCTTTCTTCGCTCCGACGGACAAAAGTGGGGGATTGGTCGGTACAAGATGCGTCCGCTCCCGATGCCGTGAAATGGACGAACGTGATGCCGCTCAAAGAAGTGCTCGCATCGTTTCCCGCGCTGCCGCTCAGTGACGAAGAAATGCGAGATATTGGCTTCGGACGATCACTGAAAAAAGAGATCGCAGAGACAACAATTGCATGGCATGAAGATCTTCCCATTGCGATCTTGGAACCGAAAGAGGGGGTGGCTCATCCGAGGAAGGTTTTCTAACGCGCCTGGTCATTGATCCTTTCCTTGGTGTTTGGCCTGCCTGCCGGCAGGCAGGTGTTACTTTGGTTCTTTTGAAAGACACTGTGAAATGATCTGAACATTAGTTCATGGAACATCAAGCTCCTAGACGATCCACAGAATCTTGAGATTCTTTTCGCTGACTTCCTGCATCAATTCTTCACGTCAACCTTCCTTGCTTGTGTCTTCACCCGATCCTCACTACCTTTTTTCCATGCGAAAACTGGTTCTTCTTTCGGCCATTGCACTCGTATTGCTTCTCGGATCCGTTCTCACGTTTCCTCCTGCGCAGGCAATGTTCCGTGAAGGGGCTCTCATCAAAAGCACGCGCTATCAAACATCCCGCGACCGTGAGTCACTTGTCAAAAAATGCGAAGTGCTGCACATGCGCTACAACCAGCAAACGGACAGATGCGAGTGCAAAGCCAGCCTCAGCAAAGCGGGGTACTGCGGCACGCTTAACTTGCGCACGGGTTCCGGCGAGGTGACGGGCATTATGAAGAATCGCACGGATGAACAATTGTGCGGCGCGCACGGACTGTACGGATTGAAAGGTTGCATGTGCGAACCCGGTTATAAGAGGAGAGCGGGACACTGCGTGTTTCTCGGCAAGTGCCCGGCGGGATACAACCTTAATAAGAACAAGCAGTGCATAACGCGTGGCACGGTGTTCCAGCGGCAAGAAGATTGGAAGCTTTGCACCACCACGCGTCCTTGCACCTGCGATCTGGGTTATGAACCCATGGGAAACAGGGTGTGTATCCCCAGATGAAGCATTGAGGGAACAGTGGAGATTTGCTAACGTTTCTGAGCTCTGGGTCGGTAGCTCAGCCCGGTAGAGCAGTTGCCTCTTAAGCAATTGGCCGTGGGTTCAAATCCCACCCGACCCACCATTTTTTAAATACAGCCCGGTAGAGCAGTCCCGCTTCTGCGGGATTGGCCGTGGGTTCAAATCCCACCCGACCCACCAAAATTCACACAGCATTGCTCAGTGTCATTTCTGTTCCACTCGGATTTTTTTCTTTGGACCGTCCAGTGTTAATACGAGTTGATCCAGGCATTCGTAGTGTCCCAGAAGGATCGTGTCCTGCCGTGCACTGAAGAACACAGTGCCATTCCATTGGATCGGCCGAAAACCGGAATGCTCAATGCAGTAGGTGATCTTCGTAGAAGCCGGAATGACAGAAAAAGTTCCTCCGCCCGCATGGCTCATCGTGATGGATTTTTTCTTATCCAGATCGACGCAGAGCAGCCCAAGGAGTTCCATCGGCAGAATTGTCACTGTTGCACCCGTATCCACCAAAGCGTTTCCAACCGGAAAACCGTTTAATTGAAGAGGCAGCATCGGCAAATATTCCATCGCCACATCCGTCTCCCAGGGTATGAAATTAAATTCCATACGAGAACCCGACAAAATTCAAATGTTGCGGGACTTTATCAAAACGAATGCTCTTTTTGTCTTTTCGAGCATCTATTTTCTTCACAAGAACATCGAGTTTTTTTGAGGTCGCAACAACTTTTTCTCCTTTGCTTGCAACCCATTTGCCTGCGTTCTTTCGGGAGAAAATCATAGGTGATGAGTATACCATAGTTTGTGCGTCCTACTATCCTGATTATACAAAAAACCTCCGCAAGCGTCGAAACACGGCCACATAAATTTACTTATGCGTGGGTGTGCTCCATGCCGTGACGCTGGATCGTCCGCCAGTCGAAGGGGAAGCGGTGTGTTTCCAAGGCACGTACCAATGCGGCAAAGCAGTGCCAGAGGATCTGCTTTTCATTGCCCGTGTCATACAGAAAAGCGAAGCCGTTCTCCTGGATGGGATCATATTGTTCCAAGTGTTTGGATTCCGGAGCCACCGGTACCACGCCGTATTCCAGGCAGTGCTTGAGTTCCGACAGGTGTGACGGATCTTTGAAGAAGAGTGCCATGTCCGCGGCCGCGTACATTTTGCGCATGGCGTCTTCGTCATCGGGAACGATGGCGATTTTGTGCTTATGATTTTTCGCGAGCTCCGTAAACAGGCTTCCATACTTGGCGGGGCCTTTTCCAACGATCAAGAGTTCCACGGGCATTGCGAGGATGCCGGGGAGCATCTGCTCCAAAAGCGCTCCACCCAACTGGTCCGTCATGCCGGCGGGCAGACAAAGAAGCGGACGCTTGGGTTCCGCCAACCATCCCAGTTCTTTCTGCAACGCAGTCTTATTCGCCACTTTCTGCTCCAACGAGGACGCGCTGTAACGGCGCGCGATTTTGTTGTCGTAGGAGGGAGAGAAAGCGTTCATTGGATGTGTATGTATCCTCTTATTATAGCGAAAAACCCCGCTTTTGGGAATCTGCGACTCCTTGCGTGTTTGATAGGACTATTGTCATATACTAGCGGGAAGAAGCAAGACACAAGAAACAAGAAACAAACGTTTTGGATCTTGTGTCTTGCTTCTTGTATCTTCTATCCATGAAGCATCTCGTCATCATCGATGGGCACCACCTCATGTACCGGGCGTTCTACGCCATTCCCCGTACGCTCAAAACGTCTTCCGGGGAGCAAACGAATGCGGTTTTTGGGGTCGCTTCCATGCTTTTAACACTCCTGAAAATAGAGGAACCGGATGCCCTGCTCTTCTGTTTCGATGCCGGAGAAGAGACGTTTCGGCATCAGGAGAATGCCACGTATAAAGATGGACGAGCAGAGACGCCGGATGACTTCTACGTGCAAATTCCACGGATCATCGAAATGATCGATGCCTTTGGACTGCGTCATGTTTCGCATCCCACGTATGAAGCCGATGACTTCCTGGGTACGTACGCGACACTTGCCGAGAAAGCAGGCTACCGCGTCAGCATCGTGACAGGGGATAGAGATGCCTTTCAGCTGGCGACGGAGAAAGTCCGCATTGCCATCCCTCATAAAGGATATCAACAGACGGAGTACTTGGGTCCCAAAGAGATCGAAGCCAAGTACGGCATCCGCCCCGATCAAGTCGCCTCCTATAAAGGACTCACGGGCGACTCCTCGGATAACCTCCCCGGCGTGCGGGGCATCGGTCCCAAGGGTGCATCTGCCTTGCTCCAGACGTACCAAACACTCACGAACCTCTACGACCATATAGAGGAGGTGAAGCCTGTCATGCG
>MFXP01000005.1 GCA_001787535.1 Candidatus Peribacteria bacterium RIFCSPHIGHO2_01_FULL_51_35 | reverse complement strand
GAAGCCTACTTGAATTCGGCGGGGCTCACTCCACCGCAAGATACAAAGTACTCATATGGTGCGGCACCGACCATGTCCTGGGTGTATTCCAACAAGTACGATGGTTCGAGAGTGCGTATGGACAGCACGTACAAACGCGTGAACGAAGGCATCTTGAAAGCGAACAGCGGCCCCGGCGACAGGCTCAATAAACTTCTTTCCGACCTCAAAATCGATACGTATAAGTAATTTGCAAAAATTTAATTTAATTTTAAAATAATATTATGGTCAATCATCCACCATCACCCGGCGACAAGAAAAGGGACGATTTGGGTCATGAGGATAAAAGTTTTATCCTCGGTTCTGCCGAGGAAAGTCTGGAATTGCCGGATGATTCCGCTGAACTTTTAAGTGGCGAAGACATTGAGCAAATTCAGGCGGAAGTGAAACAGGATTCCAGCGGTCTCTTAGGTGCCGACAGTAAAGAGATACTTTCAGACGAAGACCTCTCGCCAAGTGGTACACCACCTTCCAGAACACGTTGGAGGGATGATGAGCCTCCTTCTGGACAAGACAAGACAGGCAATGTCATTCGACTTGCAGAGGATGATGATTGGCAACTTGGGTCATTGCCTGATGAAGGACTTGAGCTTGAAGATGATCAAAATTCAAGACAAGAACCGGAGTTGGCAGATAATTCTTATCTTGTCACTCCCGATGATGATGGTTTGCATCTCACTCCGTTGGACGATGATGATGATCTTCAGCTTGGTGGCCTCACTCTATCAGATGACGATGATGATCTTAAACTTGGTAATGATCAGACTTCTAAACAAGCAGATGTTGAGTCTCTCCAATTACCGGATGATGATGACATGATTGAGCTTGATGAGGAATCTCTGGAACTTGGAAGCGCTGAAGCAGTTATTGAAACAAAGCGCTCAACTCCAACTCCGTCCACTGTGCCCGGAACATATCAGGGTAAAAATATAACTTTAACACCCGTGCCCTTGCGTGCTGCAGCGGGTGCTCCCGGTGCTCCTCAGCCTAATCCCAATGTTCCACAACAGAATCCAAATGTCCTTCACCCACAACATGCTCCTCAGCAGCAGAATGCACCCCAGCAAACGCCGGGTGTTCCGGTACAGCTTCCTCCGGCTCTGCCGCCTGCTCCTCCCGGCGGACCGGGTGGTGCTCCGGGAGCTCCGAATCCTCAACCGAATCACAGAGTTCTGGAAAATAAACCTGCTTCTTTTATGTGGGTGCCGGCGAAGTTCTTTCAATGGATCAGAGAGAAAGCTGAAAAGTTTCCTACGATTCACGCAGGAGTAAAAACTGTCGGTGGCTTGGCAGCAGGAGCTGCTCCAACTGCTGCAGTTTTGAATTATGCACCGGCAGTGCAAAGTGCGTTTGCCACCGGGGGCACTCCATTGGCTTTGCCATTTGTGGGTGCTCCGCTCCTCGGTTATCCGGCAGGTATGGGAGTGGGGTGGGAACTCATGAGGAATATACGCGGCTCATGGCTGAACAGTTCTTGGATAGTAAGAGGATATAATGCGGCTGCACATGAATTGCGTATCGGCAATGAAACGAATGGGGATGCACTGAGAGAAATTCAAAAACTTTTCAAAGAATATGGTGATAAAACCAGCAGGGAATTGCTGAACTCCGATGACGGAGAAACGGATGAAGTAAAACTTCTGCGAAGTCTGTACAAAGCAACCGGTATCACTCCGTCTCAAGTCCCTCATCTTGGTTTGTACGGCGAATACTACAGACTTTTTGCAACACAGTTTCAACTGGTTTGTCGAAGAGCTCAAGCGGGAGAAGCAATTCCGGGTCTTACACCAGACCAATTGAATTTGCTCAAGACATACGATATTGCATCCGTTGCGGATGAAGCCACCCGAAAAATGCGCAGAGAACAATTGATTCAAATGGCTGTGGTACTAGGTCGTTTGACGGAAGAAACGCACTACAAGAGTAAAGCTCGTGAAGTGGATTACACCGTTGGAGCTGCGGGAGCTGTTGCGTCCGCTTTCACATTCAATCCCGTTCCGGCAATCTTGGCTGGAGCTGACATTGCGGGACGAAAATTGCGGCGCGCATACCTTGGTTCGTTCCAACATTTAGAATTCTCCAAAACCAATGAAATTTGCGGAAGAGGGGACAGGCCAATCCATGCCGG
Organism: Candidatus Peribacteria bacterium RIFCSPHIGHO2_01_FULL_51_35; assembly: GCA_001787535.1. Taxonomy (GTDB): domain Bacteria; phylum Patescibacteriota; class Gracilibacteria; order Peribacterales; family Peribacteraceae; genus 2-02-FULL-52-16. Next base: position 33,852 of record MFXP01000005.1, on the reverse strand, counting down.
CGGAATAAATACCATTTTCGATGAGGAAAAACTATTGAATGAACAGGAATTGGGAGATGAAGGGAAGCATTTCCTCAAAGTCATTGATGGTTTCTCTTTGTCGATGCTGAAACATAAGTACGGCAATGCAAAAGAATTTACCGCGGATGCAGCCCCACATGTTGAGAATTACTTGGCGACACTTCCACCTTACAAAAAAGTTGATCAGAAAAAAATTGACGATGCACAGTTTGCTTTTGAAGATGCTCAAGAGTTATGCAGCGAAAAAAAATCGGAATATGAGGAATCCAAAAATGAAATGAAAACCTTAGCAGGCGATCTTTCAAAGAAGGATGTTGAGTTGACTCAGCGGGAAGATCAAATCGCTGTTGCAGTGGATGCCACACAGAAGCAGTTCTTGCAGAATGCGATTTTAAGATTGCAAGATGAGATAAAAGAGCTTAGAAAAAAAATTGATGCTAAATCTGAACTGTCTTTAAAAGTAGTAACATTGAAAACTGAATACGAAAACGCAAAACAGGTATTGCAGAATGCCAAGATAGTAATGCGTGATGTAAAACGGGATCCCGGAGATAAGCAACCTATGGGCTTGAATGCCGTTCGCAATAACATGGAAATCAAAAAAGCATTTGCGAATAGCATGCAGAAGAAATTCGAAGCATATGACAAAGTGCGAAAAGGCACTTGGGCATACAAAGAAGGCGAAAAGGCAAAGGAAGCCACAACTCATTTTGCAAAGGATAAGGCCTTGGCTATCGGGAAATTTGCATTGGGTGTAGGAATTCCCGCTGCCGTGGGCGCGGGCGTTGCGACTTTAGTTCCCACTTTTATTCCGCCGGTGGTTCACATTATGGGTCCGTGGTATTGGGCGGGTGCGGGTGCTGTATTTGGGGGAGGATGGGCATTGAAACAATGGTTTACCAATAAATTCTTTAAATCTCATTAACATATATGTCGCCACACGCACCAGAAGCGGCACACGGTACACCTGATCATGGCAATGAGGCAGCCAAAGGACAGGCAGAAGCTGCAGCAAAAGCGGCAGACACAATCACGAAGGCAGCGGGCAAAGCGAAAGAAAAAGTACATAAGACTTTGGGAGATGCCATCAAGAGTGATCCGCATGAACATGGCGGACACCCCGGTGAACATGCAGAGCATCACGATGCACGTCTTGACCCAAGAAGCGGAGGAAGAACGCTTCGAGAGAAATTGCAGCCTCTTCCTCGGTTGCCGAGTGTGCAAACGTTTGGAAAGGCCGCAATGGTTGGCGCATTTGTACCATTCCCTCTCTTTACAACTGTTGTCGCAGGATCACTGGCTGTATGGAAAAAAGCTAGGAAAGTTCCCCCATTCTCCTGGGCGGAAAAAGGCGTCCGTAAAACTGTTTCTGCCGGTGTTGAAGGAGTGAAAAGCGGAGCAAGTATTCTTTCGTATCCCCTTCGTCTTGCTGGCACTGTTGGGATGAATGCACTCACCACTGTCGGGCATGTCGGATACAAAGTGCTGGATAAAACAATCTTGGAAGGCTATAGAGATTTACGATACGCCGTTAACCATCATTACAAATTGAAGGATCCGCATTCAGGAGAGGAAGTAAATCTTCTTTCCGCTGCATTGTTCGGTCTGAAGGCGGCGGGTATTCGATTGGTCGCTTTTCCATTTCAGCTCACCAAAATCGTCGCCGAGAGCATGGGGAAACACCCCGTTGCATGGGGCGTGGGTTGCTTGGCATGTTTGGGTGCGCTTGCGAGTGCAAACTTCAGTCCGATTATCGCTGCGACGAACGTTGGGAATGCCGTGGCATCCGCTTGGCAATTGATCATGTCGAAAATTGCCGCCATCCCCGTCCCACCCGTCGTTCCCGTTGTTCCGTAATCCAAATATATGAAAAATATTGTCCCATTCTTCACAGAGGCCCCCGAAGGAATGCCCCCGACAGTGGGGCCCAAGGTCATGACTTTAACGCAGGAGACTCTGCGGAAAATATACAATGTTCTTGGTCTGCCGATAGATTTGGGTGTCATTGGTTTAACTGCGACACGAAATATTCTTAGTACGACCGGGCGAGCTGCCATCCTCGCGACATCGTGGCCATTGTATAAAGTGGGGAACCTTTTTGGACAAGCGGCTGATGTTGTCGTTAATACGCGCGATAAAGCATTCGACTTGCTGTCCTTTAAAGGCGGAGGCCACGGCCACGCCGCAGCAGACCATGGGCACGATGCCCATGCGCCGGCGGGAGCCCACTAAGGTGTCTTAGCCCGTAGCTATATCAATGTTTGGAATATTGCCAAATATAATATTTTAGTGTATAATTATACAAATGGCAAAACAAACAAAAACGCAACAGTCAGCCAAAAATCCGCATCCACCGCTCTCCGCAGAGTGGCTCTATGACGAAATCATGGCAAGTATAGAGCCGGATTTGCTGACAAAAAATATCCCGCTCTTGGAGGAGCGTTATAAAGGAGAGACCGAGGAGCAGAAAAAGATGCGGCAGGAACACTATCAAGTCGCCTTTCTCATTTTTGATCGTGTCGCGGCGGACTTGGAGAAAGAAATGAAGGCCGATGTCACACTTTGGAAAAAGCAGATGGCGGCATTGGCGAACGCGGAAATTTCCGTGGAAGAGCAATCGCAACTGACGCAGCTGGAAGATTCCATCAACTCCCATCAATCATGAAGTTTGTGCGATACCTCTTCGGCTTCCGCTCATCTGAATTTTCTTCCGGAGAAAAGAGGCTGATCCATGAGGTGACCGGTACTCCATCGGAAGGGCTGACGCCGACTCCCGAGAAGGATCCAAAAACTCCGGAACGAGTTCGGACAATGGAGGACGCAAAAAAAACCGCGGCGAGAGTTGCGGGGAGTCCTTCGTATCCGGTGCTCTCTCCCGATGGCAAGACCGCCTATCCGCGTGCGCTTCGCAACTATCCGTATTTGCGTCGACCGCTGTACGCACGCAGATTTTCGTACGTGTATGCACCACGCTACGCCGTGTGGCGAACGCGTTCCTTTGTGCGACGTTCGGGACTCCACTATCGCAATGCGTTCGCGTACGCTCCCTACAGGATGTATTCCCCCTGGGGATATCGGTGGGGGTACAGCGGACTGCCGCGACGCTTCGGTACACCGCAAGAGTGGCATGACAGGATGATGAAGCGGAGAAACGAAGCGGAAAGAGTGATTCCCAGAAGCATGTCCTACGGCAAAGTGGACAGAGCAAGCAGATGGATTCCGCCGAAGCGCGACATCATTGCGGAGTATCACAGATTGGGCGCTGCAAATTTCAGCAGGCAGCAAAACCTGACGAATGCCGCTCGTGCGAAGTACGACTTGCCTGCGCGAAAGAGTTATGAATCGAGGATGGATGAAGTCGCCGCAAAGCAGCGGGAGGAGAGAAACAAGCGATCATACGAAGTGGCTACACCGAGTAACGAACCCGTTGCGCGCATACGCGACGGTGTGAAAGATATCCGTAATCGTGCCAGGGACGCGAGTGATGCCAAGAAAGCGGTCCCGTCAGCGTGGGTATCCGTTCCTCCAACGCGTTCTGCTGCGGAAGCCGGAGCGCCCTCTGCAATGAAAACGGATGTGAAGCCCTCGGTTTCTGTGCCATCTTCCTCTTTGCCTCCTCGAGCGGAAACGCCGGCATCCAAAGTGCCGGTCACGCCGGACACGACCAGGATTCCACGAGCTACACGCCCCTTGTCCTCGCCTGAATTCGTTGCTCCAATCGAAGAGGAACCGGAGACAGTTCCCGTTCCGCCTGTGGAGAAACCCGAAGCGAAGTCGGAACCGCTGCCGCCTCCCGTCGCTCCGATTCCGGAAGAAAAAGCTGCTCCTGCTGTGGAACCTCCGGCACCTGCAAAAATTCCTGAGGTGACGGTGCCTGAACCAAAAAAACCAATCAACGCAGATGATGCTTTGGATGAACTGAAAGCACCGCAACTGGATAAGAAGACCGAACCTCCTACTCCGGAACCATCTAAGAAAGAAGATTTCGATAAAATGCTCAATGAATTGGATGCTCCTCCTGCTCCGGCAAACCCAAGTCCAACGCCGTCGACAGATACCTCGCCGGGAAATTTTGGCGGAAAATTGGATGAGTTAGAGAATTTAAAATAAACAAAAAAACTCGCCGGCGTGTAGGAACGCCGGCAAGTATTGTGAGATGTATTTCAAGGTACATAGTGAGTGCTGCCGAAGCAGCACTCAGTAACTTGAATCATCCCAAGTTGTTTACTTGGAGGCAACGTACGTTTGCCCGATCACTACCCACTCGCCACAGGAGTTCTTCGCCCACGTGGGGTGAAGTATCCATTTGGCGTCCGCTTTTGCGGGTTCCGCTTCAACTTTCTTGGCCCAGAGGAAGAAGCGTTCCTTCTGCTCCGGACTAAGTTTGTCGAAGTTTGTGAGCAATTCCTGGGTGAGCTCTTTCTGGCGGTCGGTTAGGGCTACATTTTTCAGCCCGTCGACGGCCTCTTTGAGCCATTGCACCTTCTTTTCGACCTTTTCGATACGAGCCACCAGGGCAGCTTTTTCCTTCGCCTCTTTAAGGAGAGATGCGGGAGTCGGCTTGTCCGCCTTCTTTTCAGCCTCCTTCTTGGCCTCGTCGGCGGCCGTGGCTGCGTTGCCGGCCGCTTGCGCTGCCGTCCCTGCTGCAGCTATTGCCTTCGACACATCATCCTTCACCGAAACGAGTTCACGGTACATGTACTCGTCGTACAGTGCGCCGTTAGCCTTTGCGACGGTGGAGACGAGCGCATCTTGCGCTTGCTTCAACGCTTTCGCGGCATTCTTACGAACGCCGTCTAAGCGATTTGCTTCTTCTTGCGCACCCTGCATCTTGTCGGTCGCAGCGCGAGCGGATTGAAGAAGTTTTTGAGCAGAGGCATCGGCGTTGAGCAGGGTTTTTTCGGCCTTGTCGACCCGCTTGAGCGCTTGCTGCATTTCTTTGAGGGCATTGCCGCCCTTTTCGAAAGCAACCTTCGCTTCAGCAAGTTTTTCTTCGGCTGTGGCCTTTTCGGAATCGGCAGCAGCTTCAACAGCCGCAGATGCCAGCTCCAATGCTCGGAGCAATCCTGCCACATACGCTTCGCGCACTGTCAGAGTGCCGCCGGCTGTTTCCAACCGGGCGACCTCCGAACGAGCGGCATCGCGTTGGCGAGCAGCTTCCACCGCCATATCCCCGGCGGTTTTGGCTTCGCTGGAGTCGCGCATGTATGCATTGCGCGCAACTTCCAAGCGAACACCGGCGGCTCGGAAACCCTCATCGGCTTCTCCCGCGGCGAAAGCCGCGTTGCCCAACTTGGACTTCGCCGTTTCGATGCTCTTGCGAGCATCGACCGCGGCCTCGCGGACGCGGGTGACAACTTCCGTGTCGTCTGCGTGAAGGGATTGGAATCCCAACACGGCGATCGCCATCATGGCAACCACAAACTTGATCGAACTGTTCATGACTCACTCTCCTAAAACAACTTGGAATGGAACATCTCATCACAACCTACCTCCTACACTGGAGATAACTTGTACTGCCCCAACGGAGGCAGGTTGGATGAGAAAGTCCGGCTCTTTTCGAGGGTATTGCCTCAAAAAAAGCCTCGGTGCTGCCAAAGAACGTAGTATGTAAAATAGACTAAATACTTAAATTTGTCAAGTATTCAAAAAGGCTTAGGAAAGGGTATTTGATAGCTCCCACGGACTCATTCCTGTAGTCTCCCGCGCGACCCACCTTGTACCGTTCATGACATCTCTTATCCTCGCCGATGGCACAATTTTCGAGGGAGAATCCTTCGGAGCCAAAGTGGATAGCGACGGAGAAGTTGTTTTTAACACAGGAATGGTCGGCTATCCGGAGAGTCTTACGGATCCCAGTTATCGTGGACAAATACTCACATTTACCTATCCGTTGATAGGGAATTACGGTGTGCCGACGGAAGAGAAAAATGAGTTTGGTTTCAGCAAGAATTTTGAGAGTGAAGAGATCCACGTGCGCGGCATCGTCGTTGCGCAAGCCAGTGAACATCACAGCCATTTTGGTGCAGTGAGTTCGTTGCACCGCTGGTTGGAGCACCACAATATTCCGGGAATTACCGGAGTCGATACCCGTGCACTCACCAAGAAATTGCGCGAGCATGGTGTGATGTTGGGGAAAATTGTCCAGAATGATGCCACTGCCTCCAAGGAAATTGAGGATCCGAACAAGTTGAATCTCGTTGCGGAAGTGAGCTGCAAAGAAGTGCAGGTATATGAGCCGAATCCCTTACCCGATCCTGTGACGATCATTGCGTACGACTGTGGTATGAAACGGAATATTCTCCGCAGTTTTTTGAAGAGGGGAGTGAAAGTCGTCCGCGTACCGTGGGATTTTGACATCGATTCTTACGACGGAGAGTTTGATGGACTCTTCATCAGCAATGGTCCGGGCGATCCCAAGACATGCGTTCCCACAATCGCCAGTATCAAACGAGCGCTGGAGCGCAATATTCCGACGTTCGGCATTTGTCTGGGGAATCAATTACTTGCTTTGGCCATTGGTGGTGACACATTCAAACTAAAATACGGACATCGCGGAGGAAATCAGCCATGCATAGAGTGCGATGACAAAGGAAAAGCTCTGCACAAGTGCATCATCACCAGCCAGAACCACGGGTTCGCAGTATCGGAAAAATTACCCAAGGGTTGGCACGTGTGGTTCAAGAATGCAAACGACGGAACCGTGGAAGGAATCCGCCACGAATCCGGCAGATTTTTCTCCGTCCAATTTCATCCGGAAGCAACGCCGGGACCCGAGGATGCGAACTATCTTTTTGATGCTTTCATAGATCTGCTGAAAGCCGAAAAAGAAGGGCAACAATCTTCCAAGAGGCTGGTTTCTGCTGCTTAAAACACCTAAAGATGCGTGACTTGACAATAATACTTTATTGATGTATTTTCAATTATAGCGAACCTGGTCAATTTTTGTGTTGTTTGTTCCTTTTCTCCAACGTGAAAGGTAAGTTGTATGTCTTTTTCGACTTTTGTTGGAAAGCATGCTGCGTGGATTACTGGTGGGCTTGCAGTGGCACTCGTAGTTGCGATCTTGTTGATCCCTGCTCTGTTCGTTGTCGGTCGCTACACAGCTCCGACACAAGAGAAAAAGCTTGCGGACGTGGAGGATGAGCTCGCCAAGGCGAAAGAAGAGGGAGACAATGCCCAAAAGGAGGCGGACAAGGCCAAGAGCGATCACGAGAAGCAGCTCAAGCGCTCCGCAGAGCTTCAGGGGCAGATTGTGTCTCTCACGAAGCCGCCGACGCCCAAGCCCGAGCCGCCCAAGGCGGAGGAGCCCAAGAAGAAGGTCCCGGGTCCCGACGGACTCATGGGTGATATCTTCACGAAGAAGGTCGTCGTGACCGGGGGCAAAACCCCTGTCACGTTCGAGGGCGAGTTCGACGACATCCAGTTTCCGAGCAAGGGTCTTATCACCCTCATCGGAAAGGGCGGCAACGACGTTGACGTCAAAGAGCTCAAGTAGCTCATAGGCAGGTTCGCCTGCCGATCAAAATAGGTTCGCTACCTTACTCCCCGATGTGTGCTTGCACGCAAAGGGGAGTTTTCTTATATGTAACCTTCAACGTGCAAATTTTGTTTCTCCACACCCCACTGTTCCAGTGCGGTTTTTTTGAGTTCCGTCGTCATGTCCGGACTGCCGCAGATGTACACAGACTTATTGGAGAAATCTTTCACGATGAGTGGGACAAGTGTTTGCACGCGACCGGTGTGTCCTTTCCATGTGCCGGAAGGTTTGCTCAGCGCAATGTGCAGAAAGAAATTTTCGGATTGCTTTGCCAGGTTTTCCAATGGTTCTTTCCAGAACAGATCATCCTCAGAACGAGCGCCAAAGATCAGGTCAATGCGCTGCTTTATTGTCGGGAGAATCATGGGAAGTTGCGAACGATACGGTGCAACGCCCGTGCTCGTGCCGATCATGAGCAGTTCTTTGTCGGAAGCGGGATCAAGCACAAATCTTCCAAACGGTCCCTGCATGCGTGCACTCATGCCCGGTTTTAATTGCTCCACAATCCACCGGCTGGCACGGCCGCCGGGTTTTAATTTCATCGCGAATAAAAGATCATCTTCTTTTGGTGAGGATGCAATGGAGAACGCGCGCGTCTGAATGTCATTCGCATTTTCCATCAACGGAACATCGAACAAAATATATTGTCCGGCTTTGAAGGTGAAGCCTTCGGGTTTTTCAAAAACGATTTCGTAAATATCATTCGCAATGCGTTCGTTTTTCTTGCAGGTGGTTATGAACGAAGGCACGGGCATCGGTTATGAAGGAAGAGTAATTTCTTTTGTTTCGATCATTTGAAGAACCTTTGGGTACCATTCTTTCTCCAATTCTTGCACCCGAATTTTCAATGTTTCGATCGTATCATTGGATTCAACTGAGCACTTTTTTTGTACGAGTATTTTCCCTGTGTCCAGCCCTTCATCGATTATGTGAATCGTCATGCCGGATTCCGTTTCCTTCGCAGCCAGTACTTCATCATGTGCGTGGAGTCCGGGATGCTTTGGAAGGAGCGAAGGATGCACATTAAGAATTTTATTTTTCCATTTCGTCACAAAGGGAGCAGTGAAGAGATACAACCACCCGATTGCAGCGACAGCGTCGGGATTGCCAAGTTCACGGATCGCAGCATCCAATCGTTCGTCATAAGCTTCGCGCGATTCGCCGGATTTTTTTGTAACGATCTTCACAGGAAGATTCGCAGTGCGTGCCTTTGCCACACATCCTCGGTCTTCACGGTCGGACACAAGGCCAAGGCATTCAGCCGTGAGCGATCCATCCGCAATCTGATCAAGAATTGCTTGGAAGGTGGTGCCTTTTGAGGAGCTTAATACAATGAATTGCATGGGTGCATGGTAACACAGAGAAAAGGTGAGGTGGCATCGCCTTCCAGGCGATGGGGTGGGAACTGAGTAATTATTTTCTGCCCACCCCATCGGCAAGATGCCGATGCTACCCCTCAAAGAATCCCTTTAAACAAATCTTCCTCGGGCTCAATGCCCGGCACCCATCCTTTATAGTCGCTGAAAGGAATGCCGTGATCGCGGATAATCACCACCGGAGTCGATTGCGAATCATTGCCCATCAAAAAATTTGCTGCCGTTGCCAACTGATCCGCCACTGCCTCTGTTGTCAGGCGCATTTTTTTGCCAAAAAGATCCTTCGTACCATTCTTCAGTGAGACAAGAGGATCGAACCCCGCAACGACCAGTGCGAAGGCCGTGACGCCGAGTCTCCTGGGACGACAGCAGGAATCCGTGATCATGACACCGACATTGCCAAGTTCTTTGTGCAATCGTCTCACACTCGACACCGGATCCTGTGGCCAACCGATTGCATGATTTTTATCGATGTTGCTTTCATCCATCCCTGCATTGGCAGTGAGGATCGTACCTTGTGGAAAGCCCTCAGGTTTTACTTCCGTCAGCAATGCCACCCGACATGATCCCACAATTTTCCCGCGCAAGCGTTTGAGTTCTTGCAGCGTTGCTTCCATAAATGCAGGACTTCGTTCTGTTTTCTTGCTCCATTCTTCCGCTTCTTTCGATGGTGAAAGGAGCGAGAGATCAACTGCCGCACCTTCCACTGTTGCGACTGCTTTGGAAGACACAACGACGATATCGCCATTTTCGATTGCTCCTTTAATGAAGGACGAAAGGGGATCGCCTTTTTTCAGAAGCTGTGTGCGGATTGGGAGCAGAATCATAGAGAGTGTCAGTTTACAGTAAGTCCTTCTTTCTTTGTCTGCCCTCGCGATTTCATATAAAAATCGTGGCTAAGCGCGGCTTTTTACCCTGAGCCAGCCGAAGGGTGCCGCGCTGGAGCCACTCTTCTAAGGGAAGAGACCTGCCTGCCGGCAGGCAGGGAGCCCGAGAGAGAAACCGTAGGTTTCTTTCTCACGCCTAGTTACCAGATTTTGGCCCGTGCATTTTTTACAAGAATCACATTGCGCCCCACGTGTTCGCTCACCAGATCCACGGTGGTCAGTTGGATTTTGAGGGAAACGCCAGAAGGATTCTCTGCACTCAGCGAAGAGGGGATTTCCTCCAGGCGAAAGGAGAGCGTGGCTCCCGCTGGAATATGCCAGCGAATGAAGCCAAAGGATGGAGCGTCCTCCTTAATATCTGCGAGTGCCTTTCCTCGCACTTCCCAGAGAATCCATGTTTCCGGAAGACTGACGAAGACCGTTTCCGCGGCATCGTGCGAGACCTCCAAAATTCCCTTCGCTTCATCGGTTACCGCAAGCGTGAGTGCGAGCGTTGCCGGCATGGTGTGTTCCACGCCGATTTCCGCAGGCGATGTTGCAGGGATGGTCGAAAGAAGATCTTCGCCGGACAAAAGCGGCAAGAGAAGAAACCCTCCCAAGGCAGCCGCTGCAATGGTTGCGTGGACTGCGAGAGGAGAGGAGGTCTTCTTTTTCATTCAAGCAGATGATATCTCTTTTTATACGGTTATGCGATGAAAACGGTCGCCGGCTTCGGGGATAGGACGGATTGTCCCGCTGTCGCGGGACAAAAATGCGGTTGGAATGCAGGAGTTTTTCTTCTTGCGAAAGGCATTCCGTGCTATCATTCCCGCGTATGGATTTGGATCCTCATACGCTGCAGCAGATCATTGCACGGATAGAGCAGCAGATGCGTTGCCCCCAGTGCGGTAAACGAATTCCCGTTGACATGACATCCGTTCGCATGGCGGGCGATAGTTTCATGCTTCTCCAACTGAAATGCGACACCTGCGACGCATTCATCGTGTTGCATGCATCATTACAGGGTGCGGAAAACCTCGGCGTGCAGAATGACAAAGCGGGACTGGAGAACACCTCGTCCACGCTCAACTTAAAAGAAGAAGAGATCAAAATGCTTTCGAGTGCACTCGAAAAATCAGGTGGATCCTTCTCTGAGTTGTTTAAACAGTTTGGCAGTTCGGATACGCAAGCGAACGCACGCAAGACTGACATTGTGTAAATATGGACGATGATTTTGAATCAAAGGAAGATGATTCGGATGAGCTTCCTCCAACGCGCATTGTGCAACTTGTCTGGAAGGAATCCTGTCCAACGTTTGTGCCCCTCAATGGATTGCCATTGTGCGATGAAACACGCAAGGGTCTCCAGTGTATGCTCAATGTCATTGGCAATGGTGGGGATCTGGTAGATGCGGATGGATATTCATTCAAAACGAAGACGGATTCTGTGGATTATCACAAGCTTTCCTATTCTGCTACATGCTATTGCAATGAATTGCTCAAAATTGTTCCTGGATAAATATTTTTTGTGTTGACAGTCTTGATCATCATTGCGTCGGAGGACACCAAGAAATCGAGCTTGAATGAAAGTGGAAGCTAAGATAATTTGAACAAATTTTGTGTTCAATAATTTCCTCGAATTCATCAATATTCAGGAAAATCGATTTGCATTACGTATCATCCATTCGTAGAATGCCTGCACATTTCCGAAGTTCTTCTCCCAATTCAGACGATTGGTGCGGACGAGCTGCGGAGTTTCATATGTAATTAATTCTCAGATCTTACTTCTTCACATCCTCGTCCATGCCCGCACCACATTCCCACAAGTCTTCCGCAACAGACAGCTTCGACGCCGTTGCACTCTCCGTCTCCAGTGCGGAAGACATGCTTGCATGGTCACGCGGAGAAGTGACCAAGGCGGAGACCGTGAACTACCGCACGCAGCGCGCGGAACCGGACGGACTTTTCTGCGAGCGCATCTTTGGACCGACGAAAAACTTCCAGTGTTTCTGCGGCAAGTATAAAGGAGTGCGCTACGCGGGAGTGATCTGTGAAAAGTGCGGAGTCGAAGTCACACGATCCATCGTGCGCCGCGAGCGCATGGGACACATCAATTTGGCCGTGCCCGTCACGCACATTTGGTTCCTCCGCAGTTCGCCGTCACGCATCGGCCTCTTGCTCGATCTTCCCATCAAGACGCTCGAACAGATCGTCTACTTTGCCGCGTACATCGTCATTGCGACCGATATGGAAGCCAAGAAAGACGTGGAGAAGGAAATCGTGAGCAGCATGGAAGCGCGGAAAACGCAGATCAAGCGTGAGTACGACGAAGCGAAAAAGAAACTGCAGGAGAGCAAGGCGCAGCGCGCACAGTTGGACGCATTGGACGCCGATGTTGCCGAGAAGTTGGACTCGCTCAAGCAGAATCAGAAAGATGCGATGGATGATCTCAAAAACCTGCACGTGGGATCCGTTCTCTCGGAATTGAAATTCCGTGAGATGAACATGAAATTCGGACATGTGTTCCGCGCCGGCACTGGTGCCGAATCACTCCGCGAAATCATCATGGGACTCGAGTTCGGGCAACTCCTCATCGATCTGCAAAAAGAACGCGAGCAATCCAGCGGACAGAAGCTGAAGAAAATCATGAAGCGCATCAAGCTCGTAAGCTCGTTGCAGCAGGCCGGCATCAAACCCGAATGGATGGTGCTGACCCGCTTGCCCATCATCCCACCGGATCTTCGCCCGATGGTGCAGTTGGACGGAGGACGCTTTGCGACATCGGACTTGAATGATTTGTATCGCCGCGTCATCAACCGCAACAACCGTTTGAAAAAACTGATGAGCATCGGTGCGCCGGAAGTCATCTGTCGCAACGAGAAACGCATGCTTCAGGAATCCGTCGACACGCTCCTCAATAACTCCGCACGTGCAGGAAAGACGCTCTTTACCGCAGGGGATCGTCGAAAACTCCGTTCGCTCTCCGACATGTTGAAAGGAAAGCAAGGACGCTTCCGCCAGAACTTGCTTGGTAAACGCGTGGATTACTCCGGTCGTTCCGTCATCGTCGTCGGTCCGCACTTGAGACTCAATCAATGCGGTTTGCCGAAAGAAATGGCGATGAAACTCTTCAAGCCGTTCGTCATCGGAAAAATTCTCCGCGGCGAACTGGCGCACAACGTGAAAGCCGCAGAACGCTTGGTGCAAGACGGCGCGAAGGAAGTGTGGGACATTTTGGAAGAAGTCATCCAGGACAAATACGTTCTCCTCAACCGTGCGCCGACGCTTCACCGTCTCGGCATTCAAGCGTTCCGTCCGCAGCTCATCGAAGGTTTGGCCATCCAGTTGCATCCTCTTGTGTGTGCGGCCTTCAACGCCGACTTCGACGGAGACCAAATGGCCGTGCACGTTCCGCTGGGTGACAAAGCTCAAAAGGAAGCGCGCGAACTCATGTCCGCATCCAATAACGTCCTCAAGCCATCCGCTGGAGAACCCATCATCAACCCTGCCCAAGACATGGTGCTGGGGTGTTACTTCCTCACGCAAGTGCATAACGGATTCAAAGGAGAAGGGATGGTCTTCAGCTCTCCGGAGGAAGCGTACCTTTCGTACGACCACGGCATCGTGAATCTCCAAGCGAAGATCAAAGTCCGCACGGAGACGGGTACGGAAGAGAAACCTTCGACATTTATCGAAACCTCCATTGGTCGTCTCAAGTTCCAGGACATCGTTCCCAAAGAGCTCGGCCTTGTGAATACGACCATGAGGAAAAAGAGTCTCTCCGATCTCGTCGCACGAGCGCTGGAGGTTGTGGGACGCGAGGAGACGGTCGCCTTCGCCGACCGCATCAAGGACATCGGCTTTGAGTACGCAACCATCTCCGGCATCTCCATTGCGGCTTCGGACATCGTCGTTCCCGCGGAACGAAAGAAACTCCTGGAAGCAGCGAACGAGAAGATTCGCAAGATCAACAATTTCTACTGGAAAGGACTCGTCACCGCGGATGAACGCTACAACCACGCCATCCGCATTTGGTCGGAGACGAAGAACGAAGTGACCACTGCGATGATCAAGGAATTCCAATCGCATGAATTGAACGACGTCACGTACGTCATCGATTCCGGCGCCCGCGGCAACTGGGGACAGGTGACGCAGCTGGCCGGCATGAAAGGACTGGTCGCAAACCCGTCCGGCCGCACCATCGAACTTCCGGTGCAGAGCAACTTGAAAGGGGGGTTCAACGTGCTTGAGTACTTCATCGCCACACACGGAGGACGCAAAGGAAAATCCGACACTGCGCTGAAAACCGCGGAAGCCGGCTACCTGACGCGTCGTTTGGTGGACGCCGTGCAGGACATCATCATTCGTGAGGAAGACTGCGGATCCAAAGACGGCCACAATGTCACGCGCGCAGAGAGCGAAGCGATCGGCGAGAAATTCGAAGTCCGCATTTTCGGACGCATGCTTGCGAAAGACCTCAAGGTCAACGGAACGACGCTCGGCAAGCGCGACCAGGAAATCGATTCCGATCTCATTGCGGAATTGAAGAAGAACAACATCAACGAAGTGGTGCTCCGTTCCGTCATGACATGCAAGACGCGCGGCGGCATTTGCATGCAGTGCTACGGGCGCGACCTCAGTGACAACAAAGTGGTGAAGATCGGCACGCCGGTCGGCATCATTGCCGCGCAGTCCATCGGTGAACCGGGAACGCAGCTCACCATGAGAACCTTCCACATGGGAGGTGTCGCCGAAGGAGCGGACATCACCCAAGGTCTTACCCGTGTGGAGGAACTCTTCGAAGCGCGTTCCCCGCGCACGCCTGCCACGCTCAGCGACATTGCAGGTCGTGTGAAAATCACGCATCAGAGCGGCAAAGCCGTCGTCACCATCGCAGCCGAGGAACCGGGCGAAGACACCTACGTGCTTCCGCCGCAGTACGAAGTCGCGGTGAAGAAAGGACAGGCTGTGAAAGAACGCATGGTGCTCGCGCGCTCGCTCAATGACAAATCCACCATCAAGGCGACCATCGCCGGCACTGTCAGCGAGATCACTGAGAGTGCCGTAAAGGTTCGCCACGAACTTGCGCAAGAGCGCGTCTATGAACTCGGCGGTCGCGAGTCACTCCTCGTGAAAACGGGACAGTTCGTGGAGCCGGGTGAGGCGCTGAACGTCGGACACTACAACTTGCAAGAGCTGCTCGAAAAACGTGGGCCCTACGCCGTGCAGAGTTACATCGTCCACGACGTGCAGCACATCTACGCATCGCAAGGACAGACCATCAATGACAAGCACTTGGAAATAATCGTCAAAAAGATGTTCAGCAAAGTTCGCATGATCGACGCCGGCGACACGAAATTCCTGCCGGGGGAGACTGCAGACCTCGGCGAAGTGCAGTATGAAAATGAGCGCATCATCAAAGAGAAAGTCGGCAGACGAAAGCAGGGCACGTACGAACAACTGCTGCTCGGCATCACGCGCGTCGCGCTCGCCACGGACAGCTGGCTCGCAGGCGCATCCTTCCAGGAAACCATCCGCGTCCTTGTGGAGGCAGCGACCACGCGTCGCATCGACATGCTCCAAGGCCTCAAGGAAAACGTCATCATCGGACGACTCATCCCGACGGGAGAAGTCTACCGAAAGCGCTATCTCTCATTGCCTGATGACGAGGAACCTTCTGAACCAATTGAGCCATAAGACTCAAGCTATAAGATGTAAGGCTTATGTCTTGAGTCTTGCATCTTCTCCCTCATTCATCTTTACATCCCTCGCCACTCCACTTACTATTTGACCCCAATGCCTACAATCAACCAGCTCGTCCGCAGGCCTCGCAGGAACCGCCGCACCAAGTCCAAAGTGCCGGCGCTGCGTACGACATGGAACGCACTCAACATGCGTGATGTGCCGCTCCCAAAAGGGGCGCCCTTCAAGCGCGGCGTCTGCATCAAAGTCACGACCATGACCCCGAAGAAACCAAACTCCGCTCTTCGCAAGATCGCTCGCGTGCGCCTGACGAACGGCCATGAAGTGAAGGCGTACATCATGGGAGAAGGCCACAACCTGCAAGAACACTCTGTTGTTCTAGTACGTGGCGGCCGCGTAAAAGACCTTCCGGGTGTTCGTTACCACATCATTCGCGGCATTTTGGATACCGAAGGCGTGCGCGATCGCAAGCAGGGAAGATCGAGATACGGTGCGAAGAAACCTAAGGCATCTTAATTGTTATATTGTTATATGGTTATATTGTTACCCTCATCAATCATCAGACACGCTTGCCGGCGGTCACGACCGCCCGTGGCTTGGCGAACAATATAGCAATGTAACAATATAACCTTCCGATTATTATCCTTCTCTACTCATGGCAAGAAAAGTAAAACAGTACATCCCACAGGGTTCCGATCCTCTCCTCGAGAAGTTCATTTGCTGCCTGATGAAGCGCGGCAAAAAGTCCACGGCTCGTAGGATCTTTGCAGAATCTTTGGAGATTATCAAAACGCGTACGAAGGATGCTCCCATGGAGGTCTTCACAAAAGCATTACTCAATGTCACGCCGCTGGTGGAAGTCCGCCCGAAACGCGTGGCCGGTTCCGTGTACCAAGTGCCGGTGGAAGTGGGTCCGCGCCGCCAACAGGCGCTCAGCATCCGTTGGATCCTCACGGCCGCACGCGATCGCAAGGGCATCCCGATGGCGCAGAAGCTTGCGCTGGAACTCTTGGACGCATCCGCCGACCAAGGCTCTGCCATCAAGAAGAAGCAAGATGTGCTGAAGATGGCGCAGGCAAACAAAGCGTTTGCGCACTTGGCACGCCAGGATCGGTAGTAGTGTAATAATGCAGCTGCAGAGCAGGTCTTCGACCTGCGATTATTTATGATGGAATAGCGTGCACCCGTAGAGCGGATCGTCGATCCGCGATGAATTGGTTATATGCAAATAGTCGCGCGTCGAAGACGCGCTCTGGGGGGGCAAAATGCATATAGAGCAGGTCTTCGACCTGCGATTATTAGGTGTTTATGGTACTAATCGCACGTCGAAGACGTGCTCTTGTTTGATGATTTTTTTGTAGTATGGTTTTACAATGACACAACGTCATCCCGTGCAAAACGAAGTGCTGATGTTGGTGACTACAAATACTTTTTACGGAAAGAAATTTTTTGAGAACGCTGCGTATGCCACTGAAGCCATAGAGCATTTGTACCGGGTGCAACAACTCTATCCGTTCTTCATTCATGGGTTTGTAATTATGCCGGATCATTGCCATTTTCTTTTCACTGTTCCCGCAGGAGGATCTATTTCCAAAATCATGCGTGCGTACAAAATGGGTTTGGCTTTTCAGTTGGGCATATCAAAACTATGGCAACCGCGTTTTCACATTCGCGAGATTCGCAATTCCACGGAAGCCTTGAAATACATTCTCCTGAATCCTGTTCGGAAAAATCTTTCAGAGATGCCGGAAGAATATCCATGGTCGTCTGCGGCAAATCATTGGGATCTAGAGCCTTTGGAAATACCGTGGGAATGATTTTGCGCGTAAATCTGCTAATCGCGCGTCGAAGACGCGCTCTTGTTTGATGCTAAACCTCTCTTAAACGGGGTTGCGTGTTTCCGGCTTTAAACCTATACTTTCGCGCACTTTGGGATGCAATGCATCCATTTGCTGGATGCTCCTTTTCCTTAGCCCAACCCTTTCTCATCGCCAATCATGGACTTAAAGAACGTTCGAAACATCGGAATCATCGCGCACATTGATGCCGGTAAAACGACGACGTCGGAACGCATCCTCTTTTACAGTGGACGCGTCCACAAGATCGGTGAAGTGCACGAAGGTGCTGCCACTATGGACTGGATGGAGCAGGAGCGCGAGCGCGGCATCACCATCACGTCCGCGGCGACGCAGACGCACTGGAAGACGACGTTCATCGACGGCAAAGAGATCGATGCCACCATCAACCTCATCGACACGCCGGGACACGTGGACTTCACGGCGGAAGTGGAGCGCAGTTTGCGCGTGCTGGACGGCGGAGTTGTCGTCTTCGATGGCTCGCAGGGCGTGGAACCGCAAAGCGAAACCGTGTGGCGTCAGGCCGATAAGTACCACGTGCCGCGCATTGCATTCGTGAACAAGATGGACAAGACCGGCGGAGATTTCTACATGTCTCTCGACAGCATCTTCGATCGCCTCAGCAAGAACGGCGTCGCTATCCAGCTGCCCATTGGCGCGGAGAGTGAATTCTCCGGCATCATCGACCTTGTTGAACAGAAGGCCTACACGTTCGAAGGAACGCACGGCGAAATCCGCAAAGAGATTCCCATTCCGGACGACATGAAAGAAAAAGTCACGGAATACAGATCACAATTGATGGAGAAAGTCGCGGAGAATGCCGGTGATGAACTGATGGATGCGTTCTTGCAGAACGGCGCGCTCACCGATGAGCAATTGCGCTTGGGCATCCGCACGGCCACCGTTGCGAACAAGATCTACCCCGTGCTCTGCGGATCTTCGCTCCAGAACATGGGTGTGCAGCTGGTGTTGGATGCAGTCGTCAAATATTTGCCGAGCCCGCTCGACGTTCCGCCGATGAAAGGAAAAAATCCACATACCGAAGTGGAAGAAGAGCGAAAGCCTTCGAACAGCGAACCGTTGTCCGCGCTTGCGTTCAAAATCGCAGCGGATCCGTTCGTGGGAAAACTGACGTTCATTCGCGTGTATTCGGGCATTCTCAAATCCGGCACCTACGTCTATAACACGCGCACCGGAAACAAGGAACGTATCGGGCGTATTGTGAGGTTGCACGCAAACTCACGCCAAGAGATCGACCAGATCGAAGCGGGAGACATCGGCGCCGCCATCGGGCTGAAAGAAACGCGCACAGGCGACACCATCTGCGATGAAGCAAAGCCCATTCGCTTGGAATCCATCACATTTGCCGAGCCCGTCATCAGCATCGCCGTGGAACCGAAGACCAAAGCAGATCAGGAAAAAATGGGCATCGCATTGCAACGATTGGTCGAGGAAGATCCGACGCTGCGCGTTCGTTCCGATGAGGAAACGGGACAGACGATTCTTTCCGGCATGGGAGAACTTCACCTGGACATCATTTGCGATCGTATGAAGCGCGAGTTCAAAGTGGAGAGCAACATCGGCACGCCGCAGGTCGCGTATCGCGAGACGATCCAAAAAGAAGTGGAGCACGAGGAAAAGTACATCAAGCAATCCGGTGGTCGCGGACAGTACGGCCACGTCGTCTTCAAACTCTATCCGCAGGAACACGGCAAAGGCTATGAGTTCGTCAACAGCGTCGTCTCCGGCCGCATTCCGCGCGAATTCATCACGCCGTGTGACAAAGGATTCCAGGAAGGCATGAGCCGTGGCATCTTGGCGGGTTACCCGGTCGTCGATGTCAAAGTCGATCTCCTCGACGGTTCCTCCCACGATGTGGACTCGTCCGAAATGGCTTTCAAACTAGCTGCATCCATCGGATTCCAAGCGGCAGCGCGCAAAGCGGACCCTGTTATTTTGGAACCGATTATGAAAGTGGAAGTTGTCACACCGGAACAATTCTTCGGTGACATCATGGGCGACCTCAATGCTCGCCGTGGTCTTATTCAGGAAACAGGGGATCGCGGAACGGCAAAAGTCATCACTGCAGAAGTGCCGCTCTCCGAAATGTTCGGATACGCGACGGACATGCGCTCCATGACCCAAGGCCGCGCAAGTTATTCCATGGAACCCAGTCACTACGCCAAGGTGCCGAAGAACAAAGCCGAGGAAGTTATTGCTGCGAGGGCGGGTGGTAAGTAAAAAGCGCCGGTAAACCGGCGCCTGCCCAAGCTGTGGATCTCATTTATAGTCTTTTGTTAGGAGTAGCGACCAAAAGATGAGAGCCCAGAGGACATAGTTAGCGGGTTCTGTTGCCGTGAAGATGCCATATCCGGCAACCAGTGTTGCAACTGCTACAAGCAGCCACTTAAGCTTCTTTTTCACATCTGAGCCTCCTACAAAAGGAATGAGCGATTAGCCTGGCAGCTATTATAATCCTTACAGAATACAATTTTCCATAATGATCAAAAAATTTGATCAATATTAAGACCTTATGTAAGCCATTTACTTTGATATGTCTCCTCTTGAGACCGTCTACATACATAACGCACCCGTGAACATGGATTTACTTGCGTTACTATGCTGTCACTCTACAATTTGGAGTGCTAATGGACGACAAAGACTTTGAACGAATTAAGGCTTTCCAAAAACTCTTGCTAGAGGCGTATGAGAAAATATCAGACAAGGAATTAGAGGTTTTAGAGGAGCTGCGGAAACATAGAAACAAATTGCCACTGGCAACATTAACCATTCTCACAGCAGTTCTCCCCTTTGCCGATAAATATGTGAACTTCCCTAGCCTCTTTCTCGTCGCTTACACGCTACTATTTGTCTCTGTAATAACAGGACTTATTGGAACAGAATGGATTCTCCGAACCGCCCATAAATTCTTAAAAGAAGCTGGTGATAGAATCCGTGAGATTAAGGGAAAACTGAAAAAGGATTTGAACTTCGATTCTGCCTTAGAGGACTTCCAAAACGCAGATAGGAAAATAGTTGAATGGCCAGATAAAATTTCCAACACATCGTTCTACCTTCTCATCGCTGGTTTACTTCTATTATTTATCTCCGTCTTCCCGTTCAAACTCGTTCAACAGAAAGGCTATGTCGAAAAAGCGGGCATTCATTCTTTCTCTGAACGATGGGGGACGGGGGAAATAGAGAGGCCTGGAGGAAAGAGTATATCGAGAATAATACTAGGTAGTTTTTGGCTCATATAAGGGATCCCCGCCCCTTGGGTGCGTTAGGTGAGTAGGCGGTCCTTTTGAGTTGATACTACTGTGTTAACACGTTGACACACCTTCGCTCATCGTCTACATTACCGATAACGAAAGTTAGTGCCTGTTCGATCTAGTCGTATGGATGAGCTACGGCGTGCAGGCACTTTCCTTTCATCTTTATCCTCCTGACCATGAAACGTCGCTTTATCGAAGATAGTTGGCGAAAGGAACCGTGGTTTAAACAGCTATGCACAGCGTTCCTTACAAATAAAAGCGAGACTGATCTCGCCAATTTTTTGCGAGACGTCGCCACACTCTCTGAGTTACAAGCTTTTTCTGAACGGTTAGAAGTGGCACGACTCCTCGCAAAAGGATTGAGTTACAGGGAAGTTGCTCGTTTAACAGGAGCTAGCACCACAACAGTGACACGTGTGGCCAAATCAATCGAGAATGGAGAAGGTGGTTATCGGAAGTTCTTCAATGTGCATCGGCACCATAGGATGATGGTGAAGGAGGCTGTGTCCGCAGCAGAAAAAGCAAAAGATGAAGGTGTGAAGCCGGCAACGGTTCTCCAGAAGTATTTGCAGAAATGAAGGAGCTATACTGATCCTATGAATCACGAACATTTCATGCACCGCTGCTTGGAGCTGGCCGAAGAGGGCAGGGGATTTGTCGGTAATGGCGCATTGGTTGGATCTTTCCTTGTTCGTGATGGAAAGGTGAAAGCAGAAGCATCACATAAAAAGTTTGGTAATAACCATTCAGAGCGAGAGTTACTGGAAAAATTTGATCAAGAAATTTATTCAGAGGATATACTTTATGTTAACTTGGAGCCGTGTTGCCACACGGGGAAGACACCGCCGTGCACAGACATCATTCTTGAGCGTGGCATCAAAAATGTTGTTTTTGGCATGATGGATCCCGATCCTCGTGTTTCCGGAAAGGGAATAGAGATCTTGAAAGCCAAAGGTGTGAATATTATCGGTCCTGTTCTGCGAGCAGAGTGTGAGCGGCTGAATAGGGGATACATCAATCTCCGCACAAAAGGACGACCTTGGATCACACTCAAGAAGGCTCAGGCGCGCGATGGATCTATCGCAAAGCCGGATGGCTCGCCGTTGAAGATCACATCGAAGGAACAGGATGCTTGGTCACATGAATGGCTTCGTGCGAAACATGATGCGATTCTTGTGGGTGTCGGGACGATCACGAACGATAATCCTCGTTTGACGTTACATGAATTGAATAAAAAATTTGTTCAACCTTACAGAATCATTTTGGATCGATCAGTGCGGATTCCGGAAGCATCGAATGTTCTTTGTGATGAGCATCGAGCTCGAACGATTGTCATCATATCCGACAAATCAGCAACTTCAGATTATGCGAAAGCATTGAAAGAGAAGGGGATTCGTCTGGAAGGAATTCCCATGGAAGGATCCAATTTCTCTTGGGATCACCTTTGGAAAGTTCTTACCACACCGAAAGAAGATTTCTTTGGAATCACGAGCCTACTTGTGGAAGGAGGTTCAAAGACGTGGGAAGCTTTCCACTCGTCAGGATTTATTGATGAAGACGTCTTGCTTCTCGGTTAATCAAAGTGACAATCGGATTTTAACATTGGTTCCCATTCGCCACTTGGCCTACGGATGAGGCTGACACAACCGATCTCTTCCAACGCTTTTCGAATATCATTCGGCAATGTGATTTCCGAGAGGCGCAGTTGCTGTCCGCCGTGGAAGTACATTCCGGAGCGAACCAGTTCGTTACCGGTATTTCCGTTCATCCAGCGCTCGTAACAAAATTTATCCGAGCCGCTATGCAATTCTCGTTGCGATGCACTTCCAATATCCCGTCCTTGAATCTCGACATCCTGCTTCGTTCCATTTTGGAAGAGCTGCATGGAGTATCGATATGTTCTATCGGTACGGTTTTGGATAGCTGTATTCACCTGTTGCGGCAGGTGCAGTTGGCGGAAATCCAGATTGCGACGCAATGAAGCTATCCCTTTCTGTTCGCCATCATTTTCATCTGCCTTCAGAAGGTCATGCGCCAATTCTTCCTGATTAAGAACTCTAGTGGTTTTAGGTGTGTTCATAAGAGAGTATGTTAATAAAACTTGTCTTTCCTGTCAAGATTCAGTGCACTAGAACTTCTCAACAATCGCTTCGCCCAGTTTCATGATTTTGCGAACGATCACGCGTTTGAGGGGAATCTTCCCAGTATCCACGAACCGTTGCACCGCGCGGGCAAAGGCAGCTCCTTTCTTCTTTACCAAGGCAATGCTCTGTGGACGCTGATCCACAACCAGGCCGAACTTGCCTCTGCTGGGGATGCATTTCGGTTCGAAATGGGCTCCCAGGTACGAGCCGTCAAAATAGTGAATGCCGGCGATCACATGGCTTGTGGTGATGCGCATGAGCCCTTTCCAGGCGACGGTGGATGCACCGCCCGTGTAGATGACGAAGAAGGGTTTTTTCTTCAGTGTGCCGCGGCTGCGTGTTTCTTTATTCAGGCCGAAAGCCCCCATGCGGTCGATCAAATTTTTCAGGTGTGCGGGGACGCTGAAATTCCACATGGGAGTCGCAATGACGATGCCGTCAGCCTTCAGGATCAGATCCTTCAGCATCCGGAAGTCCGGTTCATCCACTGCATTGTCTTCGTAATGTCCCAAGTGAAAGTGATCGATCTTCAAGTCCTTAAGCTTGCGCTTTTCGATCGTGAGATTCGGGTGCGGACGCATGCCCTCTATAAAGGCGTCTGCCAGCATGTTGCTGTTACTTGGTTCATTGTTGCCGGCGACGATCATGAGAATGTTCATAAAAGGGAGACTAGCAGAAATGAATGAGCCCGTCCGTTTCTTTGTTCGCGCTCAAAGAGATACAATGACATCATGGCGAAAAGACAGTTTCACCCGGATATTGAAGCCTATCGTCAACTCGGTGAGAAACGAATAGAAGCAGCTCTGTCGCGTAATGATGTCGATGAGCAGCATTCCTTGTTCCGCAAACTTATTCAACATCGCGTGGAGGAAGGAACTGCGCCAGAGTGGATGGTGGAGGGGTATCAGAACATAGATTCGTTTGCAGAGTATTTTCCCGATCGAGAAAAATGCCGGGTGTTGCTCGCTGATTTGCTCGCCTGTGAAAATGAAAGGAGCGATGATGATATGAAAAGACATATGGAAGACATCATGGGGGAGAATCCCGGGGTCGAGCATCCTTTCACGTATCTGGATCTGGAGGCACAGCGGTATGAATTTCCTGGGGATGAGGAGGACAATGATTCGGTATAAATTTTTTAAAAGAGATTCATTCTTGTTTTTCCACCTTTGTCCGGCGACAAAGGTGGAGCCAAAACGCCGGCGCGCCAAAGCTCCTCCGCCCGCCCCTGTGTCTCCTCGCCGAGCCTCCAAGGCTTCGGCTCGGCTCGTTCGACATCCGTCCCGCTCTTGCGGGACGGAAAACAGGGGCTTCCCCTTCACCCCCAGTGGCGCGCCACCCCTCCCTCCTATTTTTCTCGCCTACTGGCGCGCGGATGCCCCTCCTATTTTTTGCGAAAACTCTTTCAGCCAAGTGACCTTTTTCTTCCACTTCGACGTTTCGATAAAGTCCGCGTTTTCTGTCCACAGAATCTTTGTATAATTTCTTGCGCCGAGGGCGGAAGGTCAATATCTTGTGTCGTTGTTGCCTGTTTATATCAACATATTGTGTTTCCCTTCCTTTTCGTACCCATGAACCCTTCGACGCTTTCCTCTGTTTCATCCGCTTCCAAAGGGGAAACCCGACCGTCGAAGAGTCTTGCGAAAAAAGGGAAAGGGGGAGGCCTCTCCATCCGCCGCATGTTCACGACGCCGGGCAACGATCCGCTGGAGGAAGTGACCTACGAACGGCGTGTCAGCAAGATCGCAAATACCAACGGATCGGTGGTGTTCGAGATGCAAGGAGCGGAGATCCCCGCAAGCTGGAGCCAAGTGGCCACGGACATCGTCGTCAGCAAATATTTCCGCAAGGCAGGGGTGCCGCAGTATGACGAGAAGGGGAATGTGATTATGGATGCAAAGGGAGAAGTGGTACGTGGCCCCGAACGCAGCGTGAAACAAGTCGTCCGCCGGCTTGCTGGATGCTGGAGGCACTGGGGACAGCAATATGGCTACTTTGAAACGGCCCAGGATGCGCAGGCGTTTGAAGATGAACTCAGCTACATGCTGGTACACCAGATGGCGGCACCCAATAGTCCGCAGTGGTTCAACACGGGTTTGCACTATGCCTACGGCATCACGGGTCCCGCACAGGGACACTATTACTGTGAGCCCGAAACGGGCGAAGTGAAACGAAGCGAGGACGCGTACACGCATCCACAGCCGCATGCCTGCTTCATCCAGTCTGTGGATGATGACATGGTGAATGAAGGTGGCATCATGGATTTGTGGGTGCGCGAGGCGCGTCTGTTCAAATTCGGCTCCGGCACGGGAACGAACTTCAGCAATCTCCGTGGCAATGGCGAGCCGCTGTCCGGTGGCGGAAAAAGCTCCGGTCTTATGAGCTTCCTGAAAATCGGCGACCGTGCGGCTGCAGCCATCAAATCCGGCGGAACTACGCGCAGAGCTGCGAAGATGGTGTGCTTAAACATCGACCATCCGGACATCGAGGAATTCATCAATTGGAAAGTGAATGAGGAGAAGAAAGTTGCGGCGCTCGTGGCGGCCGGCTACGACACGGACTACAACGGCGAGGCGTACCTCACCGTTTCCGGACAGAACTCGAATAACTCTGTGCGTGTTTCTCATGACTTCTTCGACTCCGTCTCCAAAGACGGCGATTGGAACTTGTACTGGAGAACGGAACTCAAAAAGGCTGCCAAGGAAGATCGTGCCCCTGTGCCTTCCAAAACGCTCAAAGCGCGCGTCCTGTGGGACGAGATCGGCTACGCCGCCTGGGCATGTGCGGATCCGGGATTGCAGTACGACACCACCATCAATGACTGGCACACGTGTCCCGAAGACGGACGTATCAATGCAAGCAACCCGTGCAGTGAGTACATGTTCCTGGACAACACGGCTTGCAACTTGGCATCGCTGAACTTGCTCAAGTTTTTTGATGCGGAGCATGGAACATTCGAAGTCGAGCGCTACAAGCACGCAGCACGCCTCTGGACCATCGTGCTGGAAATTTCCGTCCTCATGGCGCAGTTCCCGAGCCGTGAGATCGCAGATCTGTCGTACCGCTTCCGCACACTCGGGCTCGGCTACGCAAACCTGGGCGCGATGCTCATGCAGATGGGTATTCCGTACGATTCCGCACAAGGCCGTGCCATCTGCGGTGCGCTCACGGGAATCCTCACCGGCGAAAGCTACGCGACATCCGCAGAGATGGCGGAGCATTTGGGTGCGTTCCCGAACTTCGAGAAGAATCGCGAGCACATGCTCCGTGTGATGCGCAATCACCGCCGCGCCGCCTACGATGCGCCGGTGAAGGAATACGAAGAGTTGCACGTGACACCCGTCGGCATCCATCAAAAGGAATGTCCGTCGTATTTATTGGAACCTGCCAAAGAATGCTGGGATCGCGCCTTGGCTCGCGGCGAAAAATTCGGCTACCGCAATGCGCAAGTCACCGTCATCGCGCCCACCGGCACCATCGGACTCCTCATGGACTGCGACACGACCGGCGTGGAACCGGACTTCGCACTCGTGAAATTCAAAAAGCTCGCGGGCGGCGGCTACATGAAGATCGCGAACCAGTCGGTGAAGCCTGCTCTCCAAAACTTGGAGTACAGCGAGATGGAAATGAAAGACATCATGAAGTACGTGATGGGAACGCTCAGCTTGCAGGGAGCGCCGCACATCAACCGCGACACATTGAAAGCGAAAGGATTCACGGACAGCGATATCGCCAAAGTGGAGAAGAACCTGCCGCAGGTCTTCGAGATTCCGTTCGCCTTTAACAAATGGACACTCGGTGATGAAACCATGAAGCGCCTCGGCTTCACAGAAGAACAAACCGGCGACTTCAACTTCAACCTGCTCCGCGCGCTTGGATTCAGTCAAAATGAAATAGATGAAGCGAACGTCGTGATCTGCGGACACATGACGGTGGAAGGTGCGCCGCTCCTCAAAGACGAGCATCTCCCCGTGTTCGATTGCGCCAACAAGTGCGGCAAAATCGGCAAGAGGTTCATCTCCGCCGAAGGCCACATCCGCATGATGGCGGCATCGCAGCCGTTCATCTCGGGGGCCATCAGCAAAACCATCAACCTCCCGAACGAGGCGACGGTGGAGGACATCAAACAAGCGTATTTCCTCAGCTGGAAGCTCTGCCTGAAGGCCAACGCACTCTATCGCGATGGATCGAAACTCAGTCAGGCGCTCAGCAACAAATCGGACAAGAAGGAATCCAAGAAAGATGAAGTTGTGGAAAAGATTGTCGAGAAGATTATCGTGAAAGAAGTGCCGCGTCGCAGGAAATTGCCCGAGGAACGCATGGCCATCGCACACAAGTTTGCGGTTGCAGGTCACGAAGGCTACTTGCATGTCGGCATGTACGAAGACGGCACTCCGGGAGAGATCTTTATCAAGATGAACAAAGAAGGCACAACACTCTCGGGTGTTATGGATACGTTGGCACTTTCGCTCTCCATGAACTTGCAGTACGGCGTTCCTCTGGAAGTCCTCTGCGAAAAGCTCGTACGTCAACGCTTTGAACCGATGGGCATGACCTCAAACAAAGAGATTCCCATCGTCACGAGCATCATGGATTACCTGGCACGCTGGCTTGCCCTCAAGTTCCTCACGAAGGAAAAAGCCAAACACTTCCACAACAGCGATCTTGTCGACAAGGCGTACAGTGAAGGGACAAAGAGCAAAGATGCGTTCGCTATGCGCCTCCCGATTGTCGATGAAGGCGCTTCCGTTCACACGATGAATATTGCGACGGCCGTCGACCAAAAAACGTCCAAAGAAATCGAGCACGCGGTGTCCGCAGTCGCCACGTCCGAGACGAAGCAGCAGCAAGCCAAACTCCAGGGCTTCACAGGCAGCCTCTGCAGCGGCTGCGGCAGCATGAAGATGAAGCGCAATGGCAGCTGTGAGGTCTGTTTGGATTGTGGTGCGACTTCAGGGTGTAGTTAAATTTCTTTCTTTGTCTGCCCTTTAGAATTGCCCGCTCCCAACTGTTGCCTACTTAAGGTTTCCACTTTCTTGTGGCGCACAAGAAAGTGGAGCAAAGAAAACATGCCGCTCTGAAAAATTTCCTGCGCAATAATGGCTCGCTGCGCTAAAAACGCGAACTCGTCCGCCTGCGGGCGGACTCAAACAGCGCGTTTTTTACGCTCCGCTCCGCCAAGTTGCGCGACGGAAATTTTTCAAGGCGGCAATCCTCTTCACCCCCGCCTGCCCACCGTAGTCCAGTCCCGCATGTGCGGGAGGACGAAGGCGGGTGGCGCGCCACCCCTCAGATCGTTTTGACAGTAGTTTCGTGTATAATATTTTCTAGTTATATTTTTTAATAACTTTTTCCCTGACATATGAAAAAAGATTTGTGGTTATACTCGGATAATTTCCTCAAGAGAGCTTTTGCAATCTGGGGGCACAACTTCGTTGCAAATCTTATCATCTCCGTCCCCATCTACATTGTTATTGCTCTCTTTGCATTGATGATGGTCTTGATCGCAGAACCTCAAGCCTGATGTCCTGATCAGATTTTAAGATGCCCCGAGATCTTTCGACGTCGGGGCATTTGCCATTGTGGTACTCCATCGTGAGATGCAGTTTTACAATGACGGTTCATCAGAGGGGAGCAGGCGGTCTATAACGAAGATCAAAATCCACGCAAGTACGCCTAATCCCATACCAACAAGCAGTGGGATGAGCATGTTGAACTCCTTTCTCAGGGTCCCACGACACCTGTTTACGATCAGTGTACAGTATTTCTTGCCATGTCTGATTCTTATCTCGATCACATTCCTTCCCGCGAACGCGAGAAGATCCGCAAGCGCATGCGGTCGCCGGAGGCGTACGAAGCGCTTCGGGAGAAAGTGAAAGGTCCGGAGGATCTGGAACGGGAAATGGAACGTAATGAGAAGATGGCGGAGCTGCGGTTTGGTTTGGAAAGCGAGCCACAGTTGAAAGCGGCTCTCAAGAATCAAGTGGAGAAAGATATGAAAGAGCAGGGGATCGAATCACTGCTCGATGCGCCGGATGCATCCACCGAAGCACTGAAGGCTCTGGCAGAGGGAAAATTTCAGGTGGCTGTTTCTTCGCATCCCCAGACGCATGAGGACACGGTTGTTGTCATGCCCGAGGGGAAGATCGCAGAAAAATTGCCACTCAAAAAAGCATTCAATGATCGATACATGCATCAATTTGCAAAGCCCGTATGATTTATTGAAGCAACAGGAGGAGGCATGCGCCGCCTGCCGCTTCCGGATTGATGACGGAACTCAGCCGGCCCACGCGCATGCCGCTTGCGTTGTAACAGTCCGTTCCATCCACCACCGTGCCTATCTCCTTTCGTCTTATATCCAAAATTTTATTGTCCGTCACCTGTCCTGCACGGCGTTTTTGTGCATGGACTATTTTCCCATTCAAGGTGCCGATGCTTTCATTGCCATCATTAAAGATCGTCGCATGGTTGTCATCATCCACTCGCACAGATCCCACAACATTACCCAAGTGATTGTAGACAGCGGTGCCCTGCGTTCCGCAGGCGGACAGGAGAAGAGCGCCGGCAAGAATCATCCAAAACCTCTTCATGCGTCCGATCATACAATTAACAGAAGCAACAATAAAGAAGAGCCCTGATAAAAAAGGAAATAGTTGAATACATAAGTGATTCACCAGCCTTCGCCCCATTAAAGAAAGAGACTCATGCAGGGCTACGCCTGCCTGCCGGCAGGCAGGGCCGGAGAGAAGTGGTTATTGCTATATTTCCCGAAATTTATCTATTTATTACGTGTTTAACTATGAAGGGAATTTGCGCTCATGAATCCCGCAAGGTCATCGTCCGGTGCCGCTTTATTTGGTATTTCTTTATGGCAAGATTCGCAACTGTGGATAATCAGCCAGCCCTTCTTTCCGTCCTGATCCAGTTCAACAGGCTTCATCAAGCTGCCGCAGTCGGAAAGCCTGTCACCGGGGCCATCGCGGTCGACGTGTTTGCTCCATAAACAATGCGGGCAATGGTTTCTGTAGGAGCCATGTGCCAATGGTTCCACCTGCTTGCCGCAGTGTCCGCAGGTGAATGGTTCTTGGCGGGGAATGAAGGTCATACGGAAGCGGGTTGAACGGAATGAGCGAACTCAGAGTCTTCTTCCCAATGGGCGACGTTTTCCCGAATGTATTTTTGCACATTCTGTAATTCTGCTTTGCTCCGAATCAGGCGATCATGAAAACGGGATTGCCAGTGGAAATCTTTATGGCCAAGATTTCTGATGTGTTTCGTACAAACAGATTTAAATTGATTCATCATCGAACTGATCGAATGTGAGCGTAATGTGGGTCTCCCTCTGATTGGGTTTGTAGAGACGCGCGATTCGCACGTCTCTACAAACGAACGATCTTTAATGTGAATCAAACCGTGGATGTGATTTGGCATAACAATAAAATCCACCACGGTTGCATTCGAAAAATGTTTCGGTATGTCCTGAAAAAATTGTTGAGCGATCTTGCCTACAGGTGACAAAAACATTTTTCCATCCTCAATTTCCCCAAACCACTGCACCTTTCCCTTTGTGCAGATCGTTATGAAATACATTCCCTCCGAGGTGTAATCCCAATGTTTCAAACGATTGGTTCGGATCCGATAGGTCTCTTTGAATTTCTTTCGAGGGGTAAAGGTGAGGTCGAATTGCTCCATACATCACACATTAAACCTGAAATGCATCACGTCACCGTCCTGCACTATGTACTCTTTTCCTTCTGCGCGCATCTTCCCTGCATTTTTGGCTCCTGCTTCGCCTGAAAGTTGATCAAAATCTTTATACGAAATGGTCTCTGCACGGATGAATCCTTTTTCAAAATCCGTATGGATGACACCTGCAGCTTGGGGAGCTGTCATTCCCTTAATGATGGTCCACGCGCGGACCTCCTGCACACCTGCCGTGAAATACGTGATGTAGCCCAGCGCGTCGTACGCGGCGCGAATAAGAAGATCCAATCCCGACGATGTCACCTTCAAGTCATCCAAGAACATTTTTGCGTCTTCCGGAGACAGCGTCTGCAAATCTTCCTCTATCTTCGCACTGATGACGATGACCTGCTGTGACGGATCAATTTTTAAGAGCGTTCGTGCCTGTTCACTGGAGATCGTTGCGAGTTCATGTTCGGCAACGTTCACGGCGTAGATCATCGGCTTCATGGTGAGCAGCTGGAATTCTTTTCCATACGGCGCTTCGTCCTGCGAGAGGGGAACGCTCGATGCCGGTTTGCCTTGTTCCAGTGCAGCAAGGATTTTTTTGCCTGCGCTGAGTTCCAGAATCTTTTCTTTGTCGCCGGTGCGTGCCGCTCCTTCACACTTATCGATTCTTTTTTGCAGTCCTTGGAGATCCGCAAGAGCAAGCTCCATTTCTATGGTGCTGCGGTCGCGTTCGGGATCGATGCTTCCTTCCACGTGAATGATGTCACCGCCTTGGAATGCGCGTACTACGTGGCAGATGGCATCCACTTCACGGATGTGGCTCAAGAATGCATTGCCCAGTCCTTCTCCTTTGCTGGCGCCTTTCACGAGTCCCGCGATGTCTACGAACTCGATCGCGGCGGGAATCACTTTTTTCGGCTGCACGATATCGGTGAGCCTTCGCAGACGTTCATCCGGCACTTCCACCACGCCGATGTTTGGATCAATGGTGCAGAACGGATAATTCGCCGCCTGCGCCGCGCGTGTTTTGGTGAGCGCGTTGAAGAGCGTCGATTTTCCGACGTTGGGTAACCCAACTATACCTATTTTTAAAGCCATATATTGAATGTGGAATGATGTCCTACAACTTGCCCGTCCGTAGTCCCGCAAGAGCGGGACGAAGGCGGGTTCCGATTTTCAGAGCCATGAAAAAACGAAAAGAATGAAAACGCAGCGCAGTATGGAGGACACGAGGGATTGGGGCTAGGGATCCGCGAAAAATGGAGCGGAACGCGGAAAATGATCAAATGGTTATTTTGATGCTAAATATGACACTTTTAGGCTAAATAAAGCCATAAATCCATAGTTGACATATTCAGAATATAGCATATACTGCATTTTCAATGCACAAGCGCCTCCTTGCAATTCTGGTCGCTCTGCCTCTCCTTGTCCCCACGGAGACTTTTGCAATGACGTTCATTGACACGCAAGCTACGCGCTACGGCGAAGCGTTTTCGTATTTGTCGGACAAAGGCATAGTGGAAGGATATGCGGATCGCACCGGTCGTCCGCTCAATCTCATCAATCGCGCCGAGGCTTTAAAAGTTGTGTTGGGTTCGAACGATGCTACGAAAACCAAAGTGGAATGGTTCCAGAAACATTTGCCACCCATGCCGCTCTTCCTGGATACGAATCAGAAAGCATGGTACGCGGCGTACGTGGAAACGGGTTTCCAGGAAAGCATCGTCACGGGCTACAGCGATCGCACGTTCCGTCCGGGTGCTCCGCTCAAAGTCGAAGAAGCCATCGCGCTGCTCATGCGTGCGTACGGGGAAACGAATCCGTCCGCGCCGTTCCAGTCCACGGATGCCATGGAGAACCGTGCCGACCAGTGGTTCACGCCGTACATCAGCACGGCCATCGCAAAGAATCTCATCTCGCAGCGCGAAGTGCTCCGCTTGTCCCGAAACATCACGCGCGGACAATTCTTCGACATCGTCTATCGCATGCACGTGGTGAAGGCGGAAAATCTCACGGCCTTCAACCGCCCCGAGCCCGCTGCTCCCATTCCGCAAGTTGTCATCAACAACCCCGCGCCTGTCCGCACGCAACCCATCTATCGTCCGACGACAGCCATCGCCGCTCCCGCACCGCGTCCCATCGTCACATCGAATGCGGGTGAACTTTCACAATTTGCATCGGACAGATACTTCTCCGTCACCATTCCGAAACTCGGCATCAAAGATCTTCTCATTACGCATCCTTCGGATCCGTTCAGTTCCAATGGCATCCTGGCTCCGCTCAAAACAGGCGTCGGCCATCTGTTCAGTTATCCCGGTGCCGGCGGCAAAATCCTCATCTACGGACACTCCAGCGGTTACCCGTGGGACGTTTCCCAGTACACGAAAATCTTCCGCAAAGTGAACCAGCTGAACAAAGGTGACCAGGTTTACGTGACCTACAACGGCAACCTCTACGTTTACGAAGTCTCGTACGAAAACGCCGTGCCGGCCTCGGATACGTCCGCCTACAGCGGTCCCGGCGAAGAGCTGATCCTCTACACATGCTGGCCGCCGGATTCGATCTCACAGCGTTATTTGATCCATGCGTTTCCGGTGAAAACAGTCGCGTTGCGATAGAATTTGATTATCACAATGGAACAGAATCCCTACGAATCACCTTCGGCTTTACCCATTGAACCCGAAACACAAGAACAGTACGAGCATAAAACAATGGTGAAAGCCGCTATGTCATTGCCCATCGGTTGCGCCGCCGCTCTTGGTTTAGGTACAACGGGAATAAGTGCTCTGATGGGAATTACACGAGCACACATTCGTCAGGAAGACATTGATTCATGGACAAATGCAAGCATAGCCGCTGCCATTGCCTGTGGAATTTTCTATGCATCGAGTTCAATGTATGCCATGTTTCAACTGCTGAAAGGTGAAACTCGATTTAGGTCATCACTCAAATCATCCAAAAAATAAGTGCATCACCAATGAAAGGTGGATTCTTATGCACCTTCCTCAGAAACGTCCGAGCTTCTTTTCAGCGGTTTCGAGTACTGTTCAATGATTGCGGTCACCGCGTCTGTATCTTCGTTCAAGGTCCCTTCGTACCCTTGCTCATACATTTGCAGACATCGATCTTGTACGTGGGGTTCTTGAGCGATCATTTGTTGCACAAAATGCTCCATACCTTTGTCGACAAACGGTCTACCATCAGCTGCAGCCATGGCATTTCTAAATTCTACATATTTGGGATATGCATTCCTGAGTCGTAAAATTGCAGGAGAAGCCATTGGTTCTGCCGATGATTTTGAGATTTCATTGTTCATAAAAAGAAACGTATTCTCAAGATTCTTATTCGTCAAGAATCCGAATGCTCATAGACCGATTACG
>MFXP01000004.1:112651-266651 GCA_001787535.1 Candidatus Peribacteria bacterium RIFCSPHIGHO2_01_FULL_51_35 | reverse complement strand
AGAAATGGAAGAAGGAAACAGGCGAACTTTATATCCTTCTTTCATACCGTATGGCTGATCAACAGCTTACATGTCGCGATTGCGGCGCTACGTTCGCGTTCACCGATGGTGAACAGGAATTCTACGCCAGCAAGAACCTCAGCGCTCCCCAGCGTTGCAAGGATTGCCGTTCTGCTCGCAAGCAGGAACGCTTCGCGACACGAGAAATGCACGATGCCACATGTGCAAAATGTGGTGCTCAGTGCCAGGTCCCCTTCAAGCCTCGCCCAGTCGAGGAG
This sequence comes from Candidatus Peribacteria bacterium RIFCSPHIGHO2_01_FULL_51_35, assembly GCA_001787535.1. Taxonomy (GTDB): domain Bacteria; phylum Patescibacteriota; class Gracilibacteria; order Peribacterales; family Peribacteraceae; genus 2-02-FULL-52-16. The sequence goes on along the minus strand of MFXP01000004.1, from coordinate 266,373 downwards.
GGAGGCAAGCCCGTGCTCTGCAAAGAGTGCTTCATGGCACAGCGCAACGCTGCATAAGGACAATTGCCCTTCCAAAGCAATAAGAAGATCCCCCGAAAGGGGGATTTTTTGTACATTCAAATGATGCGCCATGCCTCCATTCCAATTATTTCTTGTAGGGGCACGGCGCGCCGTGCCCCTACAATAGGCACATGGTCGCATCCCATCGTTACCCGGAAATTGATCTGCTGCGAACAATGGCAATACTTGGAATGATTGTGTATCACTCCGCATTCGATCTCGCGTTCTTTCATGGAGTTGATTTGAATGTGTTTTCCGGAGGATGGTGGATGCTTGCACGATCCGTTGCAATCATTTTTCTGATTCTCGTTGGCATCAGCTTTGCAATTTCCTGGGAACGAACTCCGCAATATAAAAAATATGCGCGACGCGGAGCCGTGATCCTGGCGTGCGCGATGTTGATCACGATCGTTACATATGTACTGGATCCCACGACGTACATTCGCTTTGGAATTCTCCATTTGATTGGCATCGCAACGCTCCTGCTGCCACTCTTCGCACGATTTAAATCATTTGCCTTCGTGCCCGGATTGCTTTTGATGTTCGCCGGACAATGGATGCAATCCATTCATCCGGAAACTTCGCTGTTGATTCCTTTGGGAATGTATCCTGCTTCTTTCACATCCCTCGATTATTTTCCACTCGTCCCGTGGTTCGGCGTGATCTTGATTGGCGTGAGCTTCGGCAATGTCCTCTACATCAAGAATCTTTCCTGGCGTGCCACGGTTCCTTTTGATCGTCTGCCACGCATCTTCTCGTGGCCGGGACGCCATGCACTCTGGATCTACATGATCCATCAACCATTGATTCTTGCCCTGCTGGCTCTGGGCAGTTCTCTTTTTCACAAGGTTTAATCTTCCTTCGGGGAACCTCTTCCTTTAGACTGCCCGCGATGTCTTTTACAACTCGTCGCATACGCGAGGAGGCTCCTCGAAGAGCCATAAAGTGGCAACCCATTCTGCTTGCAGTTCTGACATTTGGCAGACCCGTGTTCGGGTGGTACACAGCATGGAAAAAAAGACAGGATGATCAAAAACGCGTGGCCTTGCTGCAGCGGATCATGTTGATTTTGCTGGCTGTCTTCTTCATCTTCCTGCTTTTTGCAGGCATTGCCAAAGCATTGATCGCTCTGCGGGTCGTGAGCGTGCCCGGCGTACTGGGTGTGGCGGGAGCGGATCTGCCAACGGACGAGGACGGACTCACGAATTTCTTGCTGCTCGGCCAAGGCGATGAAACGCACGATGGCAAAGATCTGACGGACACCATCATGATCATGAGCATAGACGCGACGCGCACGAAGAGCGCAGTGCTTCTGTCCCTGCCGCGCGATTTGTACCTGCTCCACACGGAAAACATGGGTGCAGGCCGCGTGAACAGCTTGTATCGTGACTACAAATCGTACCTGAAGTTTGAGAAGGACATGGAGGAGAAAGAAGCGTCGCTGGAAGCCATGCGGGAACTGGCAAAAGAACTGAGTCTTGCGCTGGATCTGCCGCTGCACCACGTCGTGAAAGTGGATTTCATCGGCTTTGTGGAGGCCGTGGATGCCATCGGCGGAGTGGATTTGGAAGTTCCGTATGACATCGTCGATACGGAGTATCCGGGGCCGAACTACACGTACGAAACGTTCGAGATCCGCACAGGATTGCAACATCTGGATGGCGAAACAGCTCTGAAGTATGCACGCAGCAGACACACCTCCAGTGATTTCGATCGTTCCGCACGCCAGCAGCAGATTTTGTCCGTCCTCGGTGAAAAAGTGAAAAGTGAGGGAGTCTTAAGGAATCCCGGCCGCATCATGTCGCTCTACAAAATCGTGAGTGCACACTTGGAGACGACTATGAGCGTGCGAGAAATGGTGGGAGCGGCGAAATTGGGTGCGGACATCGACCGAAACAGGATCATCAGCATGCAGCTGAGCGACCGCAACGGTCTGTATGGAACCTTGGCGGAACCCGGAGGTTTCCTCTACACGCCGCCCAGGGATCTTTTCGAAGGCGCTTCTGTGCTGCTGCCGATTTCGATTCCTGAATATCCCGTGACGTGGAAGCAAATCCACACACTGTCCGATCTTCTGTTCAGGAACCGTGCCATCCACATCAGCAAACCACGCATCAATGTGCTGAATGCAGGAGCCAAGAGCGGCCTTGCCGGCAAACTGGGCGGAGAATTGTTCCGTTACGGCTTCTCTGTGGACGAGATCAAGAACGCAGGCATCGAAAAGATTGAGGAGACGTACATTGCTCCCGCCTCCGATGCTCAAAAGAACGCAGCAACCTTCTTCAGCGAGTTGCTGGATATTCCTCTGGGCACACTTCCGACCGATCTGCCCTCGGAAAACATTGCAGACATCACGATCATTGTTGGGCAGCAGTATGGATTTACCCCTCTTCAAGATCTGCTTAAATAATGACCATAGACCAATGACCAAAATCGAAAGCCTGAACAAACTTGGTCATTGTTCATTGTGTTTTGGTCATTCCACGGCTATTTCCCGTATTCATCTCCCGCCCTCTTTCCAGTACAGTACCCCCCAATGACTCCACGTGAAATCATCGCGGAAGCCTGGGCTATCACGACGCGAGAAGTGACCATCCGCCGGTGGTCGTTTACATCCTCTTTTTTCGAAACACTCTTGAACCTGAAACTGCTGGTGTATCAGATCTATTTTGCGTACGAATACTTCGGCAGAGGCGGCGAAGTGGGATTCTTCGACATCGAAATTTACATCTACCACAGCATGCCGTTCTGGGCATTCCTCGCGATCATTACGTTCTTTATCGCACTGGTTGTCATCGAACTCTTCATGCCGCACCTCTGCCTGGGTGCCATCATCGGATTGGCTGCAAAATCGCACAGAAAAGAAGACATGCGCGGCGGCTTGGTGCTCGCGCTCTATAATTTCCTGCCGATCTTCGCCATTCATGAATTTTTGATGCTCAGCGGCCTTTCCACGCTCATCACGGCGAGCTCGCTGATTCTTCGGTACATCGACCCGGCGCTCAAGCTTCCCAGCATCTACTTTGCCATCGGGCTCTTTCTCGTCGCGAACACCCTCAAGTTTTTGTTCAGCTTTGCAGAGGAAGGCGTCGTGATACGAAAGCAGGGCATCTTCACCGCCATTGGACGCAGTTTCAAGCTGATCGTGAGCCACTTGGGGCATGTTGTTTTCTTGATCATCCTGCTCCTGGTCATTTCGCTCAGGATCCTCATCAATACACTCATGGTTCTGCTCATTCCGGGCATCGTCATCGGCATCGGATTGCTCCTGACGCTCTTTTTGAGCACGGGCATCAGCTACACCATCGCAGGAATCGTCGGCGTGATCCTCATTTTCATCGCCAGTTACTTCTTCGCATACTTGCACGCCTTCAAGCAGACCGTCTGGACGCTGACGTACTTGGAACTGTCGTCGCAGAAAGACTTGGATGTGATAGAGACCGCGTAAATGACCAATGACCATAGACCAATGACCAATTTTCTATCTGGAATTTTATGCATGGTGCTTTTTTTGGTCATTGGTCGTTGTGTCATTGGTCATTCATCTTCAGTACACTTCCTCTGTGGATGAATATCAACGCAATCTCCGGGGTAATATCAAAAAACTCTACGCACTCTCCATCACAAATGGCGGCGCATTCTTCGCATTGCCGATTTTCGTGCTCTTCTACCAGGAAAATGACTTGTCGCTGGCCCAAATATTCCTGACGCAAGCGGTCTATTCCATCGGTGTCGTTGTGTTGGAAATTCCATCGGGCTATTTTTCGGATCATTTCGGACGCAAGCCGACGCTCATCATTGCCACGCTCTTTTGGTTCCTGGGATACTTGGTCTACGCACTCAGCGGCACCTTCGGAGGCTTTATTGTCGCAGAATTGCTCATTGCTGTGGGGGCAAGCTTCCTTTCCGGCACGACGGACGCGCTTGCGTACGATAGCCTGCTCGAATTAAAAGAAGAGGACAGATACCGCAGCGTTGCCAGCCATCAATCCTTCCTTCATTTTGCATCCGAAGGGATTATCAGCGTTCTTGGCGGCCTCATTGCACTGGTAAGCCTGCGGATGACGTTCGTTGTAACACTCCCCTTTCTTGCACTGGGCTTTCTGATCGCCCTCACGTTCCAGGAACCCAAGAGACACCGGATCCAAGAAACGCAGCACCTGAAAAAAATATGGAACGTCTGCACGCACACGCTTATTCGCAGTGCACCGCTTCGCAGCATCATTCTCCTGTGGGCCATTGTCTCCACTATGTCTTTGACGCTCTTTTGGCTGACACAACCGTTTGAATTGATGGTGGAAGTGCCACTCGTATGGTTTGGGGTCGTGCATGGAGTCATTGTCTTTGCAGGAGCCATCGCTTCTAAATGCACACCTTTTCTGGCACGGTGGATGGATGATCGATTGTTGATGCTCCTTATCGCAGGAGCGGTAGCCGTGAGTTACCTTGCCCTTGGATTTGTGACAACCCTGTATGGACTCGCTTTCTTTTTCGTTGTTCGTATCGCATGGAGCTTGCTCACACCACTCACCAGCGACCTCATCAATAGGATGACGACATCCGACGTGCGCGCCACCACGCTCTCCATGCGTTCCTTCCTCGGACGCATCATCTTCGCCATCTCCTCTCCTTTCATCGGCGCAATGATGGATACGTCCAGCCTCCCGGAGACCATGCTGATCGTCGGTTTGATTGGAAGCGCCGTGCTGGGACTTCTGTTTTTGCTGATGCGACCGGTATGGAAGCAAATACCGGCGTAATGCAGAGCATCACATTTTGGAGGGATTAGAAGCCTATCCCAAGAAGATTCTTGACAGTGGACATTTGTCCACCTATCATGGTGGACGTCTGCCCTCCCCCCTTCTATGACGCTCACCACACACCAGCAAACGGTCTTGAAGCACATCCGCGAGTTCCAACAGAAACGCGGCTACAGTCCTTCGCTTGCCGACTTGGCATTGGCATTCGGCGTGCGCAGCAAGAACGCCGTGGCGAAAGTGGTAAATGTGCTGGCACGGGAAAAGCAGATCGAGAAAGATCCGAAAGGTCGTATCAAGATTTTGGAACGCAAAGTCATTCACGAATCCGCCCCCCTCACGCTTCCGCTCTTCGGACCGATTTCCGCAGGATTTGCAGCACCGGTGGAAGAGCAGGCAGAAGAAACCATCAGCTTGGACCAGTATCTGATCCGCGATAAGGCTTCTACATTCCTGCTGCGCGTGAAGGGAGACAGCATGATCGACGCCGGCATCCATGAAGGCGACCTTGTCCTTGTGGAACGAGGTGCAGTACCGCGTTTGGAAGAGATTGTTGTGGGCGTGCTGGACGGCGAGTTCACGTTAAAGACGCTCAAACGCGAGAACGGACAGTATTTCTTCCAGGCAGAAAACAAGGCATATCCGAAAATGCTTCCGCGAGAAGAATTGCAGGTGGCGGGCGTTGTCCGGGGCGTGATCCGAAAATATTAGAAGTATGAATCGTGCGCTTTTCCGCAATCGTTATCGCGTTGCATCGCATCGGAAAAGAGAAACGGATTACGCGGCATCGACGTGTTATTTTGTGACCATATGCACCAAGGATCGCATGCCATGGTTTGGCGAAATTCGAAATGGGATCATGGGATTATCCGATGTGGGATGTGTCATCCGGGAAGAATGGGAACGAAATGCCATTCTTCGACCGGATATCCAATTGGGATTATCGGTCATCATGCCCAATCACATCCATGGAATTATGTATATCGACGCCGTAGAGATCGACCGCTGGTCGATCTCTCCACGGTCGATCCAGCAGTCGATTTCCGGCGCAGTTGCCTCCTGCATTCCCTTGGCACGACGACGTGCGGGCGAATTGGGATCCATCATCGCGCAATTCAAAGGAGCCTGCACCAAACACATCTCGGCAATGGGGTACACCGATTTCGCATGGCAACGGAATTATCACGACCACATTATTCGAGACAAATACGCATATAACGCGATTGAACAATACATTGTGGAAAATCCACGCCGATTCGAATCGGGTGAATCATACGATCAACCCTGGGTTTATTTACAAGAGATCGACCAGCGGTCGATCTCTACACGATAAATTTTATGTTTGCCCACATCGACGCCGACTCTTTCTTCGCGTCTGTCTTGATTCGAAAAGATCCTCGCTTGCGGGGAAAACCTCTTCTTGCTCTGGGGATGGGTGGTTCTTGTGTGATTGCAGCGACCTATGAGGCCAAGGCATTTGGCGTGAAAACAGGGATGACACTGAAAGATGCCTTGAAATTGGTGCCCAACGCACTGCAAATTCCTTCGGATTTCCGCGAAACAGCCATTGCCTCGCATGAGATAGAAGAAATTTTGAGCCACGAAGGGCCGACATTGGAACAAATGTCTGTGGATGAATGGTTTTTGGACATTACGAGCGTGGTCGGTGGAGAACCACAGGATCTTCATGCGTGGGCAACGGCTCTGCAGAAGAAAATTCTGCGGCATACTGCTCTGAGCGTTTCCGTGGGCGTGGGACAGACGAAATTGCTTGCGAAGATGGCGGGAGAATACAAAAAACCTGCAGGCGTGACCGTGCTCCACACCCACGAAGAGGCATCCTGCATGCTGAAAGACAGGCCTGCGGCTGCGATTCCCGGCATTGGACGCCGTCGTGATATCCATGCACAACTGAAAGGGTGGAAAACCGCCTGGGATTTCGCCGTGGCAGACCAAGAAGAAGTGATCCGACTCTTCGGGAAAGGCGGACATGAGCTGCAATTGGAATTAAACGGTACAATCGTGTCGCCGGTGACAACAGAAGAGGATCCGCCAAAGTCCGTTTCTCGCGCCCGCAGTTTTTTCCGCACTGCAGATCGATCATTCTTATGGGCGCATACGCTGCGACACCTGGAATACATCGTCTTAAAGATGCGGCGGGATGATTTGGCGTGCAGCGGAGTGACGCTGTGGCTGCGCGGGTGGGATTACGGACACGAAGGAGCAAACCGTAAGCTTCCGCAGCCCATGAATACGGAAGAACAACTGCGTCCATATGTGAAAAATCTTTTCAGCTCCCTCTATGAAAAGCAGAAGCAATACTCCCAAGTGGGCTTGGGACTTTTTCATCTCACGCCGCGTGGTGCGCCGCAATATTCTTTATTCGAAGAAACCCGTGCCATCGACCGCAATGAAAAAATTCAGCAGACGCTGGATACGCTCCATGAGCGGTTCGGACGCAACAAAATCACCCGAGGAGCCGCCATGGCGGTCTCTAGTCAGACGAAACCGCAGATCCCTTTGTCCCTGGCGTAAGGAGTGCCTGTAAAACTTCTCTCGCAGTAGTGCGTGGCTTTCGTTCATCTTCTCCGGTTTCACATCCAGCATGAAGAGGAGGATTGAAATCACGATTTCCCTGACCAACAAAAGGCGTGAGCGGCATCGCAGACGATTCTTTCAACCATACAGGATCAGAATCTAGCTTCATGACTGTGGAAGGGAAGAAAGTCGCTCCGTAATCTTTTCTATCTTCTGCTTCGCATTTTCGCGCTTCTCTTGTTCCATTGCAATGATTTCGGGTTTCGCCCTGTCCATAAATTGTTTGTTATTTAATTTCGCCTCGATGCCTTTAAGGAACGCCTCCGCTTGCTCTTTCTCTTTTGTAAGCCGTTCGTGTTCTTTTGCGATGTCGATGAGCCCTTCCAGAGACAAATATACTTCTGCATCCGGCAAAAGTGCACTTACTGCATTAGCGGGCTTCACTTTCTTGTCCGTAATATCGAGTTTTTCCAATTTTCCCATCCGTTCGATGTGTTCACGTTGACTCTCGAATAGTTTCGCATTTTTTTTAGAAGAAAGAGTGACATGTAATTTTTTTCCGGGCTCGATTGTTTGATCAGCACTGAGCTTACGAATTGCCTGGATGGCTTCGTTAACACTTTGCATTTGCGCAGCCTCACTAGCGAATATTTTATTCATTGGTTTCGGCCACTTCTCTTTAATAAGCATGCCAGCGTCCTTCGGCTTGAAGTGTGTCCAGAGTTCTTCAGTCACAAATGGGCAGTATGGATGAAGAATTATAAGAAGCAGACGCATTGTCTGGACCAATAATTGTGGGTTTGGCTCGCCCTTGCTGTATTCCAGATACCAATCGCAGAAAAAATCCCATGTGAAAGCGTAAAGCATCTCCCCAACATGACTTAAAAGATACTTTTCGATACCACCAGTTACTGCCTCCAAAAGGATCGCTGTTTCCTGAGCGAGAGCTTTATCGGCAAGAGAAATTATCTCGCTATGCTTGACGTCTACGGGATTCACACCTGACTGCTCGCACTGCATCAGCACGAAACGGGACGCATTCCAGAGCTTGTTCACGAAGTTTCGGTACCCTGCGATTTTCTCTTCGTAGAGCCGTGAATCATTGCCGGGGCTCTGGCCGACAATCATGCTGAGGCGCAGTGCGTCCGCACCGTACTTGGGGATGATGTCGAGCGGATCGATCATGGTTTCGGGGTCCGATTTGCTCATTTTCTTTCCATCGCGCGTGCGGATCATGCCGTGGAGGTAGACTTTTTCGAACGGAATATCGCCCGTTGCGTACGATGTCATAAGGATCATGCGGGCAACCCAGAAGAAGAGGATGTCGTACCCCGTCTCCATGACCTGCGTGGGATGAAATTTCTGGAAATCAGGACTCTTCTTCAAAATATCTTGGAGTGAAAGCGAGTAATCCGTTGCGAGCGCGGGATCCACGAGTGTGGACCATGTCCAGAGTGCCGACGAAAACCAAGTATCGAGCGTATCTGCGTCCTGCTCCCAACCTTTACCCTCCGGCGGCTGCACTCCCACGTGCGTGTCCTTTGACCCCTGATCATTTCGGTACCACACAGGGATGCGGTGTCCCCACCAAATCTGGCGCGAAATACACCAGTCACGCAGGTTATCGATCCAGTGGAAGTACGTCTTCTCGAAACGCTCCGGAATGATCTCTATCTGTTTCTGCTTGATCACTTCCTGGAGAATTTCTTTGAGGCTCAGCTTCTTTCGCTTCCAGCTCACCACGCGTTTGTTCACGTCTATGAACCACTGCTCTTTGATCTGCGGTTCGATGACGCCCTTGCCCCGGTAACTGATGGCAACGCGGTGCACGTACGTGTCATCCACCTTCACGACCAGTCCTTTGCGCTGCAATTTTTCGATCACTTTCGCGCGAGCATCGTCGATTTTGAGTCCTTCAAACTCGCCTGCAATCGGCAGCATCTTGCCGTCATATCCAATGATCTGCTGCTTCTCCAAATCATGCCGTTCGGCGATCTCGAAGTCTGCGGCATCGTGCCATGGTGTAATGGTCATGACGCCCGTGCCGAATGCCGGATCCACGGCTTTGTCTTTGATGATGGTGGCTTTCACTTTTCCATTGATCCACTCGCATTCGAACGTGTCGCCCTGCTTGTATTTCTTGTACCGAGCGTCATCCGGGTGCATGACGACGTACTTGTCGCCGAATTTTGTCTCGGGACGCGATGTGCTGATCTGAAACGGACCATATTGGAACGTGTAGAACGGCACCGTCTCCTCTTTCCATTCAATCTCATCATCGGAGACCGTCGTCTGCAGCTTGGGATCCCAGTTCACGATGCGGTGCCCGCGGTAGATGAGCTGATCGCGGTACATGTTCGTGAACATTTCATTCACACAGCGGTTGAGCATGGGATCCATGGTGTAACGTTCGCGCGTCCAGTCGCAGCTGGCACCCATTTTGCGCACTTGACCGCGAATAATGCCTCGGCTGTTCTCCACAAAATCTGCGATACGGCGGATCAATTCTTCTCGGCCAAGCTTGGCACGGACATCGGGGATTTTTTCCTTCTTTTGAATCTCTTTGATGACGACGCTCTCGGTGGCGATGGCAGCATGATCTGTCCCCGGCACCCAGAGCACTTCCTTCCCACGCATGCGGTTGAAGCGGATGAAGATGTCCTGGAGCGCCAACATCACTGCATGGCCAAGATGCAGTTGCCCCGTGGCATTCGGCGGCGGCATGACGATGGTGAAGGGTTCCTTCTCCGACGCATTATCCGCAACAAACGCGCCGCTCTTCTCCCAAAGATCGTAAATACGATCTTCAACGGCCTGTGGATCGTACGCTTTATCTAACATGAAGGAGAGAATACGTCGCGAAGGCAGGCTCTGCCTGCCTGAAGCGACTCCATAAAGGGAAAGGAGAGCTCGTGAGAGGAAAACCGTAGGTTTTCCTCTCACGCTGAAAGTATAGGGGTCTTAGGACTTTAAAAAAATGAAAGATTTTCTGTACCTGTCCGTCAAATAGGTTATGCTTAAAATTGCAATGAAACGCTTCTCTTCCTTTCAATCACCGGAACAAGAATCGCGCCTTCTTCACTATGAGTGGAACTCGCAGCGACTCTGGGAGGAGGGCAAGACGTACGTTGATCTTCCTCCCGAGCAAAACAATGTGATCGATGCCACGAGGCGCGCTGCTGCAGGAGCAGTGCATTTTGTCACGGGTGTCTTTGAAAGCATTGCAGGTGATGCCGTACGAGCAATTCAGGGAAGAGAAAATCGAGTCGATTTAGCCCCATATTCGGGCAGCATGCCTCGAACAAAATTGGATGTTAAAGAATCATTGAATGCCGTAGGAAATGTCTTTCGAGGAAAACTTTCATCTATTCTCACGCTTCCCATCATTGCTTTCAAAGCTATTGGAGATGTAGGTGCTGATGTTGCAGATGAACTCGGAGGAGTACGCCGACCCAAAGCCGCTTAATAATGCCCATTAATCTTCCCGCAGGCGTAAAAGCAGTTGCAGATACCACTCTCATCGGTTCTATAAGCGTGGGCGAAGCGCTGCTTTACACTGGGGCAGGCCTTCTTATCTTTGCCGGTGTGCGCTGGGCGGCTGGAAATCTTTTTAAAAAATAAGTAGGGCTGTCTGCTATTCTTTCCTCATGCCCACATTCGATTTCCAATGTAAAAAATGTGAAGCGGTGTTTGAACACAGCAGACCATTTGGCAGCAAAGAACATCCTGCGTGTCCCAAGTGCAGGAGCAAGCGCACGGAAAAACTCTTCTCCCCTCCCGCCATTCACTTTAAAGGCGGAGGATTTTATAAAACGGATGCGGCGGCAGCATCGAAAAAGCCGGTGGAGAAATCTCCTGAAAAGACGGAGGTAAAGAAGGAAAAACCCAAGGAAGAGAAGAAAAATCCCCCAGCCGGCACACCGGCGTAAAGGCAAAGAATATGGCTAATGAATGCTGTTTTAAGCGAATGCGTGAGTATACAAATCATATGAAATATGCTATAATACAAAGAAACAAACTCTATGCATATTTCGATCCATACACTGCTGTTTGCGCTTTCGGCCGTCATCATCTGGTGCCTCTCGGGCATGCTGATAGATGCCACGGACAGAGTCGCCAAACGCTACAAGCGCCCGGGGTTCGCCGTCGCTTTTTTGATCCTGGGACTCCTGACATCCGTGAGTGAATTTTCCGTTGCATCCAACGCGACGCTGCAGGGAATACCCCAGGTTTCCGCCGGAAACTTGCTGGGGGCGTCCACCGTGATCTTCCTGTTTATCATTCCGCTTTTGGCTGTGCTCGGCAACGGAATCATGACCACAAAGGCCATACTCCCCGGGAACATGGTGCTCCTCCTGGGTGTCGTGCTGCTCCCCTGCTTGCTGGCATTGGATGGAGATGTCTCCCGCACGGAAGGAGTGATCATTGTGCTGCTGTACCTGACGCTGGTGTACAGAATTCAGAAGAAATCCGCGGAGAAAACGGCAAAGGAAACGTTGCGCCGGACGAAGAGAGAACTGTTGCACTCACGACACACCACAGGCACCGATCTCTTCAAGATTATCGTGGGTGCGCTGCTCATTTTCGCCGCCGGCAATATCCTGGTACAGGAATCCGTCTACTTCGCACGGTTCTTCTCCATCCCCGTTTCCTTCGTGGGGTTGCTGCTGCTTTCCATCGGAACGAATATTCCGGAACTGGTGATTGCACTGCGCTGTATCTTTGGCAAACACAAAGACATCGCCTTTGGTGACTACATGGGTTCTGCAGCTGCAAACTCACTGATCTTCGGGTTCCTGCCTCTGGCGAACGGCACGTTTATTCTGGAACAGAGCGAAGTGGCGGTGACATCTGTGATTCTCGCCATCGGCTTGCTGCTCTTCTTTGTCTTCTCCCGCACCCGGAACGATGTCTCACGCATCGAAGGTATCTGTCTCTTGGTTCTCTACGCCATCTTCATCATCAGCCAAATAGGAAACGCCGTGCGCTTGTCCGACCAAGCACCGCTCCAAGCAAACACTGTTCTGCACGCAAGTCCCCTATGATGCCGCACGAACCATATCGGCAGTATACTGCGCCTGTGCAGAAGAAGCGGACACACAGAGGCATGCCCGTGTTCCTCAACTTTATGGAACGCGTCACGACCATGCCGTACCGCACGCTCTTTTTGCTGTGGGCAATGCTGCTCCTCGGCTTCGGCTTGGCGTATTACACGCTCTCGACGCTCTCCCCTGACAACGGTCTGACGGATTTCAAGGGGGCATCGGACATGAAACAATTTCTGAACAGCGTGTACTTCTCCATCATCACCGCAACGACGGTGGGATACGGCGATATCGTCCCGATGGGAATTTCCAAAATTCTCGCGGCCGGCGAATCCGTTCTCGGGTTCTTTCTCTTCGCGGTGTTCGTGACGAAACTCGTGTCCTTCCGCCAGGAAATCGCGCTGCACCAGATCCACAAATTGACGTTTGAGGACGTGTTCTACAACACACGCGAAGGACTCTTCATCATCCGTAAAGATTTTGACGCCATCATCGCGGAAGCGGAAGAAACGAAGAGTTTGAAACCCCACAGTTGGGAAAACCTGACCATCGCGTACCGCGAGGGACAGACGCTCTTAAATCAGATTCCGGATTTTTACGACAACGACCATCATCTGTACACCATCGATGCGCGCAGAGAAGATCTTCTGCAGGAAGCGGTGCACCGCACGCTGCATCGGATCAATCAAATGCTCGATGTCCTGAGTCGCGCCGGCATCAACTGGGCATCGCATGAAAAAAGCGTGCACGGACTCCGGGAACTCAACGAGATTGTGGAGACCGTGACGCCTCTGTGGCGACAAAAATCTCCGTCGATGACGCAGGAACCGTTTGAGGAGATCCTTGTGGTGAACGAAGGAATACGGAGGAAGGTGGAGGGAGCACTTTAGAAAAGTGCCAAGTTCGATGTGCCAAGTGCCAAGTATTTTTTGGCACTTCGCCCTTGGCACTTGGCACTTTCTTTTTTATCGTCGGAATGGCGGCCTTCCCCCTCCCGGTCCGCCGCGGCGCGGTCCTCCAAATCCTCCGCTGCGCGGTGGAGGAGGAACAAAACCTTCCGGCGGAGCGGACATCTGCTTTAGGGACATGCGCGTTTTGCCTTCGATGGGATCGTATTCCACGCATTTGGCTTTCACTTCTTGGCCAACTTTTAAGACATCTTCCACGTTCTCGGTGCGCGACCACTGGAGCTCCGAAATGTGGATCATGGCGTCCTTGCCGCGCAAGAATTCCACAATTGCTCCGGTGCCCGGAATGATGCGCACCACTTTGCAGTCGTACACAGCACCCACTTCCGGCTTCGCGACGATGCCCTGGATCCATTCCTTGGCTTTCTCCATCGCTTCGCCATTTGTGGACGTGATGAAGAGCATGCCGCTGTCTTCGATGTCGATTTCCACGCCCAGTTCTCCGGTGATCTTCTGGATCATCTCGCCCCCCTTGCCGATGACCAGACGAATGTCCTCGGGATTGATCTGGATGATTTCGATGCGTGGTGCGTACGGAGAGAGTTCTTTGCGAGGTTCGCTGATAGCAGCAAGCATGGCTTTCAAGATGATGGCACGGCCGGATTTTGATCGCTCCAACGCTTCCTTAAAGACATGGTCAGGCAAACCTTTGATCTTGATGTCCATCTGAATGGCCGTGATGCCTTTGGCAGTTCCCGTGAGCTTGAAGTCCATGTCTCCGCCGAAGTCTTCTTCATCTTGAAGGTCGCTGAGGATCACGTACTGGTCTTTTGCTTCATCGGAGACGAGTCCCAGCGCGATGCCCGAGACCGGAGCCGTGATGGGAACACCTGCGGCCATGAGCGCGAGTGTGCTTCCGCAGGTTGCAGCCATGGAAGAGGAGCCATTGCTCTCCAGAATCTCCGTAACAGTGCGAATGGTGTAGGGGAAGTCTTCTTCTTTGGGGATCACAGGCATCAGTCCTCGTTGTGCCAAGTTGCCGTGGCCCACTTCTCTATTGCCCACGAACAAGCGATTGCTGGTTTCACCCACGGAGAACGGCGGGAAGTTGTAGTGGTGCATGTAGCGGAGCTTGTGTTCGCCTTCCATACCTTCGACGATCTGTTTGTCTCCAGGAGCGCCCAGTGTGCAGGTGGTTAAGCCCTGCGTTTCGCCGCGCTGGAACAGTGCGGAACCGTGAACACGCTTGGGGAGGAGATCCACCATGGCGCTGAGCGGACGGATTTCATCGATCTTGCGACTGCTCATGCGAGTGCCTTCTTCCAAGATCAGTCTTCGCACTTCGTTCTTGATGACCTTGTCGACGAAAGCGGATCCGTAGCCCTGCAATTTCGCCATCTCTTTCTTCTCTTCGTCCGTGGATCCGTTGCCAAACTGGGTTGCGAGCTTGTCTTTGGCTTGCATCATCAACTCATTAAAGAGTTTGCGGCGCGCCAATTTCTCCATCGGCGCTTTGATGGCTTTGGTAACAGTCGGCAGCACCAATGCTTTGAGGAATTCGTAGGCTTCCGGGTGCTCGTACGGCGCTTCCACTTCAAACTTCTTCTTTCCGATTTCTTTTTGAATGTCCCCGAAGAACTTGGCGATTTTCTGCGCCCACTTCTTGCCGAATTCGATTGCACGGAGCACTTCTTCTTCCGAAACTTGGTTTGCACCGGCTTCTATCATCACGATCCGTTCCAGCGATGCCGTAAGGAAGAGGTCGAGATCGGTCTTCAGCATGGCTTCGCGTGTCGGGTTGAGCACGAGTTCACCGCCGATAAGACCAACACGTACCGAAGCGATAGGTCCGTCTGCAGGACAGTCGCTGAGTGCGACGGCCAAGTTCGCTGCATTCGCACCCACGATGTCGTATTCATGTTCTTGGTCCCAGCTGAGCACCGTTGCAAAGACTTGGATGTCATTCCGAAGATGTTTCAAAAGCATGGGACGGAGTCCTCGGTCGACGACGCGAGCCATCAGCACAAAATCATCACTGGGACGACCTTCGCGCTTTCGAAATCTTGATCCGCCGATCTTGCCGCCTGCGTAAAACTTTTCTTGGAAGACGACCTGCAGCGGCAAAAAATCCACGCCATCGCGCGGCTTTGCGGACACCGTGCAGTTACCCAGCACCACCGTATCGCCCATTTGGCAGATGACCGATGCATTGGCTTGGTTCGCAAGCAGACCTGTTTTCATAATGAGCTTTTCATTCCCAAGCTCGAGGGAATATTCCGATACTTTCGACATATAAAGAGAGGGAAGATTCCTGCAGCTAAATACAGCAGGCAATTCTTCCTCACGCTATGTTCCCCTACATGGTGGATTCACATTAGAAATTCTATTAGAACCAGAGGAGCGGCCATTCTTGGCCGCGGATCGCGGGCAGGTATGCCCGCTCCCTAATTACAGGAGAATCTCAAACGTAAACCCAGGATTGTAAGAGGATTGGCGGAAGGAAAGAACTGATCAGTAGTGTACAGATTTCTTGGCAAAAAGAAAGCCCTCTTATGGGCAGTTGGACAATTTTTCTATTGCAGTTTTATGATCTTTTTCGCAGCTTTATCATGCTTCCATAAATTTTTGTTCCTATGATGCTGCATTAAATAATCCTCAAATTCCTTCGGATAATTCTCACCTGTAAAACGTTCCGCACTTCCCCATAATCCATGGCCCATTGTAAGGAAAAGGCTGGCTGCATTTTTATATTTGTCCGGTATCCCTAAGGCTGCATGAAACCATGTTGCATCTTCAGCCGTAGGCAACGTTTGGCAACGGACATGCGGTTCTCCATCAAGGTAACAATCAATAGCTTCCAGCATG
The DNA here is from genome assembly GCA_001787535.1 of Candidatus Peribacteria bacterium RIFCSPHIGHO2_01_FULL_51_35. Taxonomy (GTDB): domain Bacteria; phylum Patescibacteriota; class Gracilibacteria; order Peribacterales; family Peribacteraceae; genus 2-02-FULL-52-16. The sequence goes on along the minus strand of MFXP01000004.1, from coordinate 250,200 downwards.
TACGCATACGCCTCAAATTCAAAATCAATAACAACAACGTGCTCCGTGCAACACCTCTCATAAAACTTGGGAGATGCGCTCTGACGAAGCCAATCATCCTGCAAGACATGCCAGATTTCATGATACTTCGTAAACAAATCAAATAACCTATTGGGGTCATAATCAAAAGAAAGTTGGAATTGCCTCTCTTGGCTGAAGAAGCCCCCAACATCATTCGGTTGTTCTCCTCTCAATAAACCGGGATGAAGATCATACATAAAATTGCCCCGTCTCATAACGATAGAAGCACTGCTTCCTTCTCTCACCGATCGCAACCTGGTTGCAATATTATTTTTGAAGGAAAAATTTTTATTCTCACGAACACAGTCAAAAGGCAGAAGCAATTTTTGGGAAATGTCTCCTCTTTGATCCATTTTCTTCGATAAAGCATCCCCCAACTCACCAAATTTCTGCTCGCTCAGTGCAATGAGTTTATCCATTCTCTCCACGGACTGCTCATTTATTCCCCAACCCCCCATGAAAGTTTCCTGCTCAATGGAGCTTGCCCTGCTTCTTAGAAGTGCGCCCAGCTTCTCACGGAGTTCCTTTGCAAGGTCACTGTCCGGATTCTGAGCAAGCACATCTGCACAAACGTGCAGCCCCTTGGAAAGGACGGCTGTTTCTACAGGCTCGGTCTTCGTCTTTCTCACTGCCTCTTCCACCGGCTGCAGCCAGCGAAGGTGATGGTTGTATTCAGCTATGTTAAAATTATAATATAATCACAAATAAAGTCAATACTCACCCTACAAATTCATGGAGTGAAATCCTTACTTCTTCAATCCATGCTTCTCTATCACTTCTTGATACTCCGTCGGCTTGTTCATGCGGAGATAGTTCAAGAGATTGCGGCGGTGTGCCACTTTGCCAAGCAGTCCGCGGCGAGCGGAGTTATCTTTCTTGTGACCTTGAAGATGCTCCGTGAGTCTGCCAATTTCCTTGGTGATAATGGCAATCTGCACCTGTGGAGAACCGGTGTCTTTCGCGTGTGTGCGATTTTTTGTGATAATCGTTTTCTTCTGTGTGCGCTTGAGCGACATAAAGAATGAGGGGACGGAGGCACGTCGCTCGAGAGCGACTATGCCGGAGAGGAGCAGCTACTGAAAGCCGCGCCTTCCTGAATAGAAGAGGAGAGCCGAATTATACGGTTTCTCGCTAAAAAATCAAGCATTCAGCAAGAGAAAAGGATTCTGACAAGATGAAGAAAGGAAGAAGAGAGTGGACAACCGTTCACCCTATGGTAGGCTCCCCTTCTATGGAAGCTCTGACATTTATTCTTGGTGTAGTACTGGGTGGCGCAGTGGGTGCCGGTCTCTTTTATTTTTTCGGAAAGAAATCCGCAGATGATGCCGAATCGATTGCGGAAAAACTCTCTGCGATTCTCATGAGCAAACAAGCGGAGCAAATTTTGCAGCTTGCGGAGACAAAACTCTCCGGCAAAAAAGAATTGATTGATGGAACGCTGCAGACCGTGAAGCATGATTTGAAACGCGTGGAAGAACTGATGCGCGATATTGGCAAAGGCAACACGCAGATCGATACGCGCTTGGCGAATGCCGCGACTATCATTAAGGATCTTACGGAGACGACGGGAAGCTTGAAGAATGCACTCTCCAGCAACAGTGGACGCGGCCAATGGGGTGAGCGCATGGCGGAAGACGTGCTGAGGCTCAGCGGTTTGGTCGAAGGCATCAACTACATCAAGCAGAAGAAGCTGGACTCGGCGGGATCCAAGCCGGATTTCACGTTCATGCTCCCGCAGAACATGAAACTGAACATGGATGTGAAGTTTCCGTTCAATAATTACCAACTGTATGTGGAAGCGAAGAACGAACGCGAACGCGAGGAGCACAAAAAAGAATTCTTGAAGGACGTGAAGAAGCGTTTGAAAGAAGTGCAGACGCGCGACTACATCAATCCGGAAGACAATACGGTGGATTACGTGATTCTCTTCATCCCGAACGAGCAGATCTTCTCCTTTATTAACGAGATGGATAGAACCTTGATCGACGAAGCTATGAAAGGCCGCACTATTCTCTGTTCACCGCTAAGCCTCTACGCCGTGCTCGCGGTGATTCGACAATCTATCGATAACTTCAGCCTGCAGAGCAAATCACAAGAAATGCTTTCGATCTTCGGTTCCTTTAAGCAGCAGTGGGAAAAGTTCAAAGAACAGATGGAGACCGTGAAAGATCGTTTTGAGTCTGTTCATAAGGGGTACGAAGAACTTACGGGTGCACGCGAGAGGCAACTGGACAAACAACTGACGAAGATAGACGAACTGCGCAGTGAACAGGGTCTCCCCTTATTGGAAACGCCGGAGGAGGCGTTTGAAAATGTTCTGAAGAAAGTGACGCCAAAAAAACTCGCGAGAGCCGCAGATTAGGTATCATACGAACATGAAAACCACCGCTGATCCGATTATCAATGGCCTCAATGAGCCGCAGCGCGAAGCTGCGTTGCATATACAAGGACCTGTTTTGATTCTTGCCGGTGCAGGCAGCGGGAAGACGCGTGCACTCACGCACAGAATCGCGCATTTGATGCATGAAGGCGTGCAACCGTGGCAGATCTTGGCAGTGACCTTTACAAACAGAGCGGCAACGGAAATGAAAGAACGTATTACAAATTTGCTGCACATTACGGATGGAACAGATATGGACTTTAAGACCGGCCAAGGACGGTTGCCCGTGATGGGTACGTTTCACTCGGTGTGCGTGCGGATTCTTCGGCGCGACATAGAGCGGCTGGGACGCGACAGATCGTTTGTGATTTATGACCGCGATGATCAGGAGAAGCTGATGAAACAAGTTCTGAAAGATCTGCACATCGATGAAAAGGAACTAAAGCCGCGTGCCGCTCTTTCCTACGTCGGAAGATTCAAATCCGAAGCAGTGAGTCCGAAGGAAGCCGCCCACGATGCTACGACGCCACACATGCAATTGGTCATACGCGCATATGAACGCTATCAAGGAGCATTAAAGGAGTCCAATGCATTGGATTTTGATGATCTGATCCTCGAAACCGTACGACTCTTCCATGAATGTCCGGAAGTATTGGAGCGCTACCAAGAAACATGGCGGTATTTGCACGTGGATGAGTACCAAGACACGAACCACGCACAGTATTTGATGATTTCTCTGCTCGCACAGAAGTACCGAAACCTCTGCGTCATCGGTGATCCCGATCAATCCATCTATGCCTTTCGTGGAGCGGATATCCGAAACATCCTGCAGTTCGAAAAAGAGTATCCGGAGGCACTCCGCATCAAACTGGAACAGAATTATCGTTCCACGCAGCTGGTGCTGAGTGCCGCCAACGCCGTGATTGCAGCGAACCCCAGCCGACCCGAGAAGGAAATGTGGTCGGACCGAAAAGAAGGTCCGCAGATCTTGGTGCAGGAAGTGGAGGACGAAAAGAAAGAGGCGGCAGATGCCATAAAAGAAGCGGAAAATCTGCGTCGCGAAGGAGTGCCCTTCAACGACCAAGTGATTTTGTACCGTACGAACGCACAATCGCGTCTGTTTGAAGAAGCATGCATGCGCGCGGGCATCCCCTACCGCATTGTGGGTGGTGTGAAATTCTACGCACGCAAGGAAGTGAAGGATGTCCTCGCCTATTTGCACGCAATCTTGAATCCCGGTGACACACTGTCGCTGCTACGCATCATCAATGTGCCTGCACGCAAAATCGGTGATACGACGATGGGACACTTGCAAGCCTATGCAGCAGAACAGAAGCTGACGCTGTGGGAAACGCTGCTCAGAATCCGTGAAATCCCGAATGTACAGGAAGGAGCCAAGAACAGAATCACGGAGTTCACCGCAGTGCTGCAAAGATTGCAGGAAGTTGCACAGCGCCAAGTGGTTGCAGCGCTCACGACGGATCTTTTGCATGCCGTGGACATGGAAAAATGGCTCCGCGATGAAACGGAAGAAGGCGAGAACCGCTGGCAGAACGTGCAGGAACTGCTTTCCGTCATGCACAAGTATTCTGCGCTCGAGCCGATGCTTTCGCTCACCAGTTTCTTGGAAGAAGTCGCACTCGTTTCGGAGGTCGATAAACTGAGTACCATGCGCGACGATGCGCTCACACTGATGACCCTGCACCTCTGCAAAGGACTGGAATTTGAGCATGTGATGATTGCAGGATGTGAAGAAGGAATCTTTCCGCACAGCAATACCATGTACGATAAAGAACAATTGGAGGAGGAACGGCGCTTGATGTACGTGGGAATGACGCGGGCGAAGACGCATCTGCGCATTTTCTTCGCACGCAGCCGCATGCTGTGGGGCAATACCCAAGCAAATGCTCCCAGCAGATTCTTGGATGATCTGCCGGACAACGTCACGGAGCGCAGGAGCGATGATATTTTGAGTGCCTTCGCGTGGGGAGCAACCAAAGCCATGCACACGCGTTCGGGCGGGAAGATCGAACCGTTTAGGCAGAAGGAAACGCTGCCCGAAGTGGAGTTCAATCAAGATCTCTCTTTCACCGTGGACACAGAAGTGAACCAAGATGCTTTTTCCGATGGTTCACGCGTGGAACACGCAGCATTTGGACAGGGCACGGTGCTCAGCAAGCGTGGAGACGTAGTGGATGTACGGTTCGACTCGGGAGTACGCAAGAGTTTTGCTCTGAGCATTGCACCGCTTCGACCTCTCTAAGTATGCGAATAAATTCGCATACTTTTTGAGTGCGTTAACTGCCGACTTAAGTCGGCAGTTAACGAACGGTCTTGAAAGCGAATTTATTCGCTTTCGGCTCTATTCACTCAATAATAGTTCCAAACTGTTGTCGTGCTGCAGCAACTGCATTCCGAATCAAAAGAGTGCGCTGATCATCTTTTCCCGCCGCTTCCAAGGCAGCCAGGTGATTTAGCAATTCAGGTTCATTGCGGAAGACCTTCACCAAGGGGGTTTTGTCCACAAGCCTATTGTCGCGAACCGTGAGCGGTCCTGCTTGCAACACGATGTGAAGAAGACCGCGATCTACATCGGAGATCCCTTCGATGGGATGCAGGTCTTGAACCTCGATGATGGTAGTGGAATTCTCGAGTGTTGCTGAGGAACCTTCGAGTGTAGAAGATGTGCTGTCCATGGTAGAGAAAGTAAAAAGAAATAAAAAAATCCCCGCTTTCGAAGGGGGGGAATGCTAGTGAATGAAACTATTTCTTCACGCGCGCAGGTCCCCCCTCGTAAAGAAGGAATACCAGTAAGCGGCGAAAGAAATAGAATGTAATTGCATCTGCGACTATTTTACTTCGCCTGCAGCAGATGTCAAACTCTGCCTATGGAACCACTCGAGCAAGAGGTGCGGCGCTTTCTGCAAAAGCATCACATTCGACTGAACACGAACTTGGGGCAGCACTTTCTCATTGATCAAGAAATACTCAATGTGATCGTGGATTCGGCAGGAATAGAAGAAGAAGATCACATCGTGGAGGTTGGTCCGGGCATCGGTGTGCTGACGCGGGAACTGTTGAAACGTGCCGGTCGCGTGACGAGCATAGAGATCGATGAACGACTTCTACCTCTGCTGCAAGATTTTACGACGCCGACGGAAACACCCTTCGAGATTCTGCACAGCAATGCATTGCAAGTGGAATTTCCGAAAACACCGTACAAGATCGTCGCGAATATTCCGTACCACATTACGTCTCCTCTGTTGCGACATGCGTTCTTGGAATCCAAGACTCCACCACAGTCATTGACACTCTTGATGCAACGCGAAGTGGCGGAAAAAATTGTTGATACGGAAAATACCGGCATCCTCACCATTCTCGTTGCCCTCTTCGGCGTACCAACGATGCTGGGAGTCGTTTCGCCGAATGCTTTCTTGCCGCCCCCGGAAGTGGACTCGGCAATTCTGCATATCGAGAGCCACAAGAAGCCACTGGCGGATGCAAAAACCATCGATAAAGTCCTTTCCTTTGTGAAGATCGCCTTCAGCGGCAAACGGAAGATGCTGCGGAACACCATCGGGAGGTTCCAAGGGGGCATGGAACTCCTTTCTGCGGCTTCTGTAGCGGCAGATCGCAGGCCGCAAACACTTTCTGTGCAGGAGTGGATTACACTGGCAAAGAAGGTGAAATAAAATACAACCATGCGGCCATCGCATCTTTCCTATGCTTTCCTCGGCTCGTTTGTCCTGACGATCTTCGCGCTGCAGTGGTGGCAGGAACCGTCGTACCCGCCACTTCTGACGCAAGTCCTGGGACTCGCACTGATCCTGTGTGTCATCGGCTGCATTCTCACGATTTCCCGAGCTGCCGCTTCCCTTCTCCTCTCAATACTCATCGGAAGTTCCATCGCCTTCTTTGTGGTTGCACGGACAACGCATGTACCGACGACTGCAACCATTGATTCGTATGCAAACGGAAATGAGATCGCGATCCATGGATTCATTGTGGACGAACCCGACCGCAGAGCACTTGCAACGAAATATACAGTCGAAGCTGCGCACATCATGGTCAATGGGAAAGAGCAGAAAGTGCACGGCAAAGTGCTCGTCACGTACCGGAACCACTGGCCGGAGTTTTCGTACGGTGATGAAGTGATCGTCACCGGCGTGCTGGAGCGTCCCGGCGTGATCGAAGACTTTACGTACGATCGATATTTGAGCCGGTACGGAATCTACAGCGTGATCTATCGAAGCAACATCGAAAAATTATCTTCCGGACATGAGTCGAAGCTGTTTTCTTTCCTCTTTTCCGTCAAAGCACGCTTCGAACGACAGATTCAAAGACTGTATCCGGAACCGCACGCGTCTTTGATGGCAGGATTGCTGACCGGTTCGCGCAGAGGAATCCCGGAATATCTTCTGGAGAAGTTCAATGCGACCGGACTCACGCATTTGATCGCCATCTCGGGATTCAATATCACGATCGTCATCACCTTCATCACAGGATTGCTGTTTTTTCTTCCACTCAAGCTGCGGTTCTTCCCCGCCGTCCTTGCGATCGTTCTGTTCACGCTCTTTGTGGGAGCAAGCGCTGCCGTTGTGCGTGCGGCGGTGATGGGAATACTGGGACTGATTGCATTGCAAACAGGACGATTGCGTCATGCGCGTCTGTTGATCCTCTGGACACTCTTCTTCATGCTGGCATGGAACCCGAAATACTTGTGGTATGACGCAGGATTCCAACTTTCCTTCCTCGCTGTCATCGGAATCATGGAAGTGGCATCTCCCCTGCGAGAACGGAGCAGTTTTCTACCCGATGCCTTTGGAGTACGCGATGCCATCATCGCAACATTGGCTGCACACGTCACCGCCGTGCCGCTGATTGTCATTCTCTTTGGACGAATGTCGTTTGTCGCTCCTCTTGCAAACGTGTTTGTGGCACCGGCAGTGCCGTTTGCCATGCTCTTTGGATTCCTAGCAACGATGGTCAGCTTCATTTCCTTTCCACTGGGGCAGCTCCTCGCCTTCGCAGGCTACGGAGCAGTGGAATGGATCATCCATATTGCAAATATGCTTTCCGATCTTCCGTATGCATCTGTGACGCTGCCAAAAGTGCACCCTGGGTTTCTATTTTCGTATTACGGAGTGCTCGCGCTGCTTGCCATCGCACTGTTCGTACGGAAATACATCCAAAAATCTGCTGCCTAGCAGCCTGAAAGAGCAAAGCGTATGCTCTTCTGCGATGTCCGGCGCACCTCAATATCTCTTGGCTTTTTTCATCACTCTGATCACGGCGGCATCTATTCCAGCGCTGCACATCAGTGTTCTTCATATATTCCAAAAGCCTGAAAAGACCGTCCCATGGACGTTTGGATGTTTTTTATTTTCGTTTGTCCTTTGGAATGCGCTCTTTTTTTACACGAAAGATCCTATTGCCTCTGCTCTTCCCGCACTTCTCTCCGGCTACGCACTGCTGGGGTTCCTGTGGCTGGGCTACATGGAGATGATGTTCAAGATCTACAGAGGTTTTTCACATACATTGGTGACCGATGTGCTCCGCATGCAGTCCGCAACACTTACTGACATCACGACAAATTTTGCGGAAGGCGTGGGAATGGACACGATGTTCGATCGTAGAATCGAAACGCTCAAAAGCACGCACTTTCTTACACAACAAAACGATGTGTTGACGCTCACAAGCAAAGGAAAAAATGCCGCACGCATGGGAATCTTCTTTAAATCCTTCCTCAAGCTCGGCAAGGGCGGTTGATATGTCCATTCTTCTCCTGGCAGCACCGGCTCTTATGGCACTGATCCTTTTTCTGGGTACGCATGTCCTGCTCTGGCATGTATTCGTCTCCGACAAAGGCGTTTTGTTGTTGGCTAAAATCGCAGGAGGATCGTATGTGGTTGTCGCCATAGGAGCATATTTCCTGGGCATCGATGGGGAACACGTGTGGATCTCCATTCCGCTCTTTTCGTTCTGCACACTCGCCTACTTCCATCTGTATGTAGGCACGTTCCGCTCGGTATCGATGCGAATCTTGGAAGAAATCTATCGGGTTCCCGGGCACAAGATGGCATTGGCAGATCTTGAGCGTGTATTTCCGAAAGAATTTTTATTCACCTCACGGTTGGATATTCTGGAAGAACACCGGTGGTTCCACAAAAACGGAGACCGATATGCCTGCACGTCGAAAGGAGCATTATTCGGGAAGATGATCCTCCGGATCCGCACACTCTACGGCATCAAAAATGCAGGATGAGCGTCACGAGATCCACTTGAGCAGCCGAATGATGCCCATTTTTGCCGGCTGCCGGTGCGCAGAAAGCGTTGCCGCATTCTTGCGGGCTTCTGTGTGGTGCGCCAGGTAGTAGCGATACCCTTCCCAAAGCATCTCTTCGTTCGTGAGCGTTGGCTGCCAGTGCAGTGCAGCTTTAATCTTCGTCGTATCGAAAATAAAATTGCTCGCGATCATTTTGTACTGGTACGGGCCGAGAGGCGAAAGTCCCAAGCGGTACGCAATGCGCATGCAGAGGATAGCAAATCCTGTGGGGAGAGACCGAACCCGTGCACCCGTCCCCGCGCGCGCCGCAACCGATGCGAAGACCTCTCGCATGGAATGCACATTATCCGAACCAATGTTGAACGTGGCTGATCCCTCGTACGCAGCAGCCTTGATGCATGCATCGATAAGATCCAGGCCGTAGATGAACTGGTACCGATTCGCGCCTTTGCCCACCACCCACACCTTGCACCCTTCTTCGATGAATTCAAAAAGGATGGCCAAGAGCCCCAGCCTCCCTTGGTCGATGATCGTCGGACAACGAAGCGTTACAATGTGAAAATCTTTTTCGAAGCCCCGAAGGATCTTCTCCGCTTCCCACTTGGATCGGCCGTAAATCTCTACAGGCGCAGGAACATCTTCCTCCCGCACAAGCCTGCCGAAATCTTTGCCCCACAAACAATTGCTGGAAAGGAAGATAATGCGCGGAATCTTCCAGTGCTGTGCCGCTTCTGCCAAGATCCTCGTGCCATCCACATTGCATGACCACAAAAATTTCTTGTCCTGCACTGCATGCGCCAGGATGGCCGCACAGTGAAAAACTGCATCGAACGTGTGGCACGAACACACATCATCCAGCAACGCACGATTCCGGATGTCTCCTTGGATGGCAGTGAGGTTCGGATGCGAGACATCGTCTTTCTGTAGATCGATGGACACGCACGTGACACCTGCGTCCAAAAGATGTTTCTTTAAGAGGGAACCGAAGAATCCCGCCCCGCCGGTTATGAGCGCCGTGCGCATGGGCGTATTCTCACACAATCCACAAAAAAGGCACAGTCGTCAGGCAGCCGGGGGCGTTGACGGCTTGTCTGTACGGAAGAAGAGCCGGAATCCGGGAACAGGCAGGAAGGGTTTTGCGCATGCGGGAGGCTCTTCCGTAAAATAACCGGTCGCGAGAACGGAGCGAAGAAAATCGTAGAGAATGCCCTTCCCCTCCTGAATACCCTTCATTTCTTCCGGGGAGAAGGCAAACAACCTGTTATGGCTGATGATCTCATTGTAGAAAGTAATGTAGAGCGGATGGTTTTCCGGAAGATATTTCTGCGCGCCGCCAAAATACACCGGTCCCCATGGCGAATGTTTGGTAAAAACGAGTTTTTCGTGTCCGTTGGAAAAATAACGCTGATAGTTGCACGCATCCAATATGCCATCGATACGGTTCGTAAGATCTTCTTGAGCTGCGCTGCCCACACCCAGACGATTTTCCAAATAAGATATATGCTGTTCTTGCGTTTCATAGGCAAGGCCGATGGCAAAAATGGAAAGCAGGATGGCGACCAGCAGGGTTTTGGGCATGCGGCCGGAGAGAAGTTCCCTCGTCCAGAGAAGTCCGACCATGAGATAGACGGTGATGGCGAAGGCAAAATGATTGCCGGTGTAGCTTCCTATGCCCACTGCAATGCTCACAACAAAAAGTGAGAGGAATGCAGCAACTAATCGCACGAAAACGGAAAGGGATTCCTTCCGAAGCACGTAGTAGATGGCAACGAGGGACATCACCAAAACAACGGTACAGATGCTCCACCCCCACGTCGTCAAATGGTATGCCGCCCATCTGCTGAAAACGCCTGCAGACAAGTGGCCGGGAGGAGGGAATCCCAAAACGAAATAATACGCCTTAAAGAGCAGGCTGATGCCGGCGATCCACGCAAGGAGCACAGGCAACAATGCTTGCAGCCGCTTGGCGGAACTTTCCACGGCATGCAACGGCAGCAGTCCCCAAAGCGTATAGATGAGTAAACCGAGAAAAGGAGATGCAGGGTACAAATACGTTACATCAAGCACCAGCATGCGTGACTGCAAACCGCGAATGAGGAGTGGAATGGGATGGTCATCGTACATGCGGCGCGTGAGCATCAGACGCAAGTAGACATCTATGTACGCCCATCCGCCCACAATCAGGCTCATGCCCAATGCTAGAATCCCCGCCAGAGCGAGCGGCAGAAGGCACCGCCAGAAAATATCTTCCTTGCGCTTGCATGTGAGCAACAATGCTGCAAGCAATGCGGGGGCAAACGGTTCAAACAGCCACATCGTCATGGCCATGGGCAGCACCACCAAAAGGAGATGATGCCAGCGCGGCTTTGCTGGCATCGCAAACACGGCCAGAAACGAAAGGCAGGCAAAGAACATGCCGATGGATTGAATCTCTCCTTGTCCGGCACGCGCCTCCAAGAGCAGTACCAGTTGGATGGCAAAGACGACGGCTGCAAGGGCGATGGCGGCGCGTTGCCACATGCCCACCGATGTGGGGCTGCGGAGCGACACCCACAAAAACATGAGTGGAATTCCAACAAGAACGCACATTTGCAGAAACAATAGGAAATATTCCCCTCCCGTAAAGAGGAGAGAAATCGCCGTGAGAATGAACATTCCCGGCGACTTGCAATCGTACATTTCCACATACAGCGAAAGGCCATTCAGGAGACTTCTTCCCATCGTAAAATAAATCATCAGATCGCGGTCGAGCACTCCGAGAAACACGAAGCGAAGAACTTCCCACAAATGGAAAAGGCTCACAAGCACAGTAAGAGAACCCAGAGCTGCCAGCATCCACCACACGTACTTTTGATTGGATTCCAGCCTGTCCCACATCTTTTTCAAATTCATGGTTATGCGTGAAGAAGTGCAGAGAGAATACAGTCGATCATACAAACGGAACAGCTTTTGCCATCATGGTTGCTCTTGGAAATGGAACATCATTCACCCTGAGCGTGTTAAAGGACGATTTTCCGCTGCAGTAACTCGATCCCTACCACTTATACAAATAAATCTTCTTCTTGCCTGTCCATGTGGAAACGATTTCTTGCGCCGACGGTTTTCGATCGTGAAAACGAAACGTGTTGGAAACAACTCTCGTTCCTTTTTTCAACTCCTGATCAAATTTAGCGGCACATTCTTTCATCATGTTGGATCCAAGGTACAAAAAGACCACATCTGCGTCCCGCACACTCGCTTTGAGGCCGTCACGCCATAAGAGTTTCACGTTGCTTCGAGTGAGAAGAGTGCGGAGCTTCCCCATCATCCAAATCCCAAGGCCAATTTCGTAGCCACGTGCCCGAATCTTGGGACACGAACGTTCCGCCGCAAGAAGAATGGCTGCATCCCCTGCGCCAATGTCGACGACCGTCTCTTTGCCTTTGAGTTCTGCGAGTTCGACCATGGCGCGGGCAACGGCAGCCTGCGTGCGCACGAAGGGTGTGCGAAAAAATATCTGCGCAATGCCTGTCACCAGGAAGACACAGACGAATAGGAATATCAACACGATGGAGACATCCACCATCCACAGCATGAGTCATAGCGTACAGGAAAAACACCAACATATGATCAATTGTAGGGGCTGGCGCTTGTGGTGAGTGAGTCGAACCACGCCATGCCCCTACAACGAATGATCGACGTTTGTAGAGCCGCGACATGTCGCGGCTCTACAAACAAACGTACAATCAAAGAATTACCTGCTCACCTGAATCTCCAAGCTCTTGACGGGGAACGTTCCGCGCACTTGGCGGGCGTTGGAATCAATTTGACCGGCTGTTTCCACCGAGAAGTTGTGAATGGTGTTGCCCGTGCCCGTTGTTGCAAAGTCCGCAAGCACCGTCACCTGTTCCTCCTGGCACGCACGAACAATGAGCGGACGATCGAAGAAGAGCGTGACAAAGACATCATTGTCATTGGAAGGAGTCGTGACACGCGGATGCGCGCCCGCATCCTCTGTTTGCATTTCCAAAGAAAGGAGCCCCGCAAACGTACCGGAGCCGGCGTGGCTGCCGGAGCCGATGTGGCGAATGGTGAGGTCTTCGATCACCACGTCTTCATCGCAGGAGGCGGTCATACGCAGATCGAAGACGGGACGGCGCGTGCCCGGGGCAATGGTGGGATCGATGCCGCTTGTTGTTGTGGACACCGTGAGGATGCCGCCGGATGCAGACAAGCGGTTGAAGACGAATGTTTCTTCGTCATGGAAAGAATCATCATCGGAAGTGACGAGATCAAGAGTCAACACATAGCTCAGACCGTGTTGCAGCGGCTCATCCAGCGTTAAGAGAATGCTGCGTGTGCTGCCGGCACGAAGACGTGCGGAAACAATGCCGACACCGCGAGAAAGCGTGTACCGAGCATCTTCTTCCGCCGTTCGCGCATGCAGATTGTGCGTGAAATCGACGCGGAGTTGTGTGGACGAAAGCGGAATGAGCGCGGAGATGCCAGCATCTGCCATGACAGTCTCCTCTGCGATGAAGAGACGCGAGTCACGGAACGTGAGACCATTCTCCGTCTCCAGACTCGTGCTCAAACGATAGTTTCTTCCCTCCTCCAGATCGCTTTCCAGTGTCAGTTCAACGGAATTATCATCAATCAAACGTGCGTCGATCACAGCGATCTGTCCGGAAAGAGACACCACGTAATTATCGGCGTTTTCTGCGCTATCCATGTTCAAATTCGTGTCGAAATCCACGCGAAGACTCCTTGCAGAGAGTTGGTCGATAAGAGAAATGTTGCCCACAGTCTCTGCATCTTCACAGCCATTGTCATATTCTGTGCCACGGTACGCGCGGTTCAACATCACGATCATTTCGGCGCGATTGATGGGTGAGAGCGGTCGTCCCCGGACATTGCCGGTGTCGCCGCGAATGATGCAATGATCGCGTGCGATTTGCATGTAGTCGTCGTACCAGGAACCCGCAGGCACGTCGCTAAACCTTGGAGCGGCGTCCGTTTCCGTGAGTTCAAAAACGCGGATGATCATTGCGGCGGTTTCCGCACGCAAGATGGTGTTGCGCGGACGAGCCGTGCACGGATGCACTCCGTAACAATTGCCATCGCCACGCACCCAGCCGCGATCCGCCGCTTCTTCAAAGTATTCATAGTACCAAGCACCCGTGTGCACATCGTCAAAACTGGGACGCGACGGCATGTCACCAAGGACACCTCCGTTGATGTCCACGATCAATTTTGTCATCTCGGATCGCAGCGCATCATCATTGGGACGAAACGCCGACTGCTCGGAATCCAAAAATCCGCGATCCAGGAAATCATTGACCGCATCTTCGTAAAAACTCCCCGCGGGAACATCGGAGAAACGGACTGTTGCCTGTGCAAGAGACGCGGGGACAGTCCCCGTTATCACGGTCGCAAGCACCGTCAGTGCAGAAAAAAGTGTTTTCATAGGGTTGGTGGGAAAGAAGTCGGTATGTATGACTCCCGCCACAGGAAATTCTTACAGTCCATTGTCTATTTTCTTGTACATTTCCCGCATCCTGTGTCCATTAGATGCGATTCCCTTCGCGAAAATTGTCACAAAGTTACATTGTCATATTGTTCGCAAGCGATGCTGAAGTTTTCTGTCATCTCATCTTTTTCACATACTTTGCCGACAATGTAGCCGTATGACAATGTAACCATGTGACGACACATTGCTTTCGAAGATCCTCCTGCTACGCTTTTGCCACTATGCTTCGTACCCGCTTTTCTTTAATAGCCGCCGCGATGCTCGCGAGCACGCTGCTGTTGCCGCTGCTCACGCGCGCCAATAATCCGTTTCCGGACATTGATCCCGCAACGTTGGAAGGAAAAGCCGCGTTGGATTTGTATGAACGCGGCGTGGTGGGAGGGTTTCCCGATGGAACATTCAAGCCCGGCAATCCCGTGAACCGTGCGCAGGCCGCGAAGATGCTGCTCTTAGCCGCACGACTGGAAATTTACGATGAGCCGAACAACGGCCGCTTCACCGATGTCTTGGAAGGTGCGTGGTACACGAGCTTTGTGATGTCCGCGGCGAAGTACAACATCATCAGTGGCTATCCGGATAAATCCTTCAAGCCGGACAAGGGCATCAATACCGCCGAGTTCGCAAAGATGATTACGATCGCCTTCGGCGCTGCTGAGAGCGGACCTTTCTCCTACGGCGATGTCCCGCAGGATGCATGGTTCGCACGCTATGCGGGCGCTGCGCAAAAGTATGATCTCTTCCCCGGACGCGGCTCGTTCTTGAAACCCGAGCAACCGCTGACGCGTGGCGCCGTTGCCATTGCCATCTACAGGATGTTGAACTCCGACCTGCAATGGGAAGGAACGGTTCCGCCGCCGGTAGTGACTCCGCCCGCTCAGCCTCCTCCACCGCCTCCTCCACCGCCGCCTGCACCAACGCCTCCGCCTCCCGCTCCCACTCCCCCACCTCCCGCCCCTACGCCACCTCCTGCACAGACGCGCACCATCGAGATCGACGTCACGACGTTCTCCTTCTCACCCTCCACCATCACGGTGAAGAAAGGAGAGAAGGTGCAGATCAGGCTCAAGGGCGGCAACGGCACGCACGGATTCTCTTCCCCTTCGCTCGGCATCGACAAGACCGTGTCACCGGGTTCGTCGCAAACATTTGATCTGAACACTGCCACTGCCGGAACCTTCGCCTTCTTCTGCAGCATTCCGTGCGGCAGCGGTCATGGAAATATGTTCGGGTCGATTGTGATTCAGGAGGTTTGAGCCTTCGCAAAGGATATAAAAAAAAGCCGCCCTCGATGCACTCGGGCGGCTTTTCTGCTTAGAATGTTTTAAAATCCTGGGGAATTACACTGGTATCGAATGGAGTTGATCACAACAGGAGGTGTGCCTTCCGTATAAGGCGAACAAGAAGTGGTACAATACTTTCTTCCAAACGGTTCATTGAACATACAGTATGTTTGTTCTCCGACCACTAGACTGCATGTCGGCCGCTGACAGAATTTCGTAACTTTCTTGCCTGCATCCAGACGATAATTCATTCCGACGAGAGTAGAAGGGGTTTCCGTCGTACCCATTGCGTTGTAGCAGTCGGCCACTGTGCTGCAAGCGACTTGTGCGGGTTGGGCATTGAGCACTTCCTGTGCAGCCATTTCACCTGAGTTCGCTTGATTTGCCAATATTGTGCATTGTGCAAAGGTAAGATTCAATTGCATTGGACGTTCACACGCTTGACCAAGTGATGTGCAATGAGAAATCCCATTTGTCCTGCAAAGAGTGAAATCTCCTGTACTTGCGGACGTTGTTTGGTCTGTGGTTGTCGTACTCACGGAAGAGCTTTGTTCTTCCGCCGGAGGCGGCAAATGCACTTCGCAATCGCTGAACTGCAGGAATCCTCCTTCCAAAGGTTCTTGCATCTCCGGACAAGCACCCGGGTAACACCCCAGCGAAGAAACACCTGGTACCTCTTCCGTTGCACAGAGATAGTAGAGGCCGCTGTTGATGCTGTTCGCAACATTGTTGCAGTATTCTTCATCATTCACTCCGTTCGGCATGGGCTCATGTTTTATTTCCGCATCATCGATACAACCATATGGTCT
Source organism: Candidatus Peribacteria bacterium RIFCSPHIGHO2_01_FULL_51_35 (assembly GCA_001787535.1). Lineage (GTDB taxonomy): Bacteria > Patescibacteriota > Gracilibacteria > Peribacterales > Peribacteraceae > 2-02-FULL-52-16. Next base: position 233,876 of record MFXP01000004.1, on the reverse strand, counting down.
GCATGTGGCTTGATTGGTGGTGGTATTTTTGCAGACGAAATAGACGGTAGGCAACATTTCGCTACAGATCGATTGATCGTCATAACTTCCGGTTGCTCCATACAATGGATTTGCATTCGGAGCGCATCCGCCTTGCTTGCAGAAAGCCACTCCGCCGCTGGTGCACTGGAACCACGCTTGAGTATTGAGCTGTGTCGATGCCGTATCGCATGCCATAAAATCTTCAAATACCTCTTCCGGTGGTACGGGATCTTGAAACGAGAGATCGCAACTTGCTTTGCAAACAAACGTTCCTTGCGTTCTGTTTTTGCACAGCACAAATTGATAGGAAGCCGATGATGTTCCACCGCCAAACGGCAAGGTCATCATTTGCATGAGAGGCAATCCTCCTATTTGAGCGGAGAAGTTCCCAAGAGGAGATGTGAGCACAGTGACGACAAGTGCGACGCCGACTGCGATTCCCGCAATCTGCCACGTCCCGAGAGTTTTTTTCATAACGTTGTCTGTGAGGAGATAAAAATTTCCTCATTCGTATACTTTTTTTGTTCTTAACGCAATGCACTGCAAATTGAAATCATGTCTTGCCAAGTCAATATAAAACCTACGAGTATCAGAAGAAGGCGAAGAAGTAACCTGTGCTGCCGAGGTAAATCTCTCTACGCTTACGTGGCAGCCCGTGACATCGTTAGGAAGAACCCCGTCATTGAGACCATGATCGATTGGTATTTGGTACTCCGCGACATTCCAGCTCTGCAGCATCTCGGCGAAGCAAAGCCGAACGCCTTTGCCTTCGCTTAGACGAACATAGAATTAACAATCACCAAAGCACACCATTATCAGATAATATCGTCTAATACCAAACAAATTGATACACTTGGGGAAAATGGATTCGACAGCTCAAAACATCCAAGGCTTTGTGGATTACGTCGGCACCCTCCGGGGCGATGAGAAAGGAGAAGCGCAGGTTTTTTGCGAGCGCTTGTTCAACGCATTCGGGCATGACGGCTACAAGGCTGCAGGGGCAACGCTAGAGGAACGGTTGAAAGGAAAGGACGGAAACACGAAGTTCGCCGACCTCGTATGGAAGCCGCGCATGTTGCTCGAGATGAAAAGCCGGGGCGAGAATTTGCAGCGCCACTATCGTCAGGCATTTGATTACTGGCTCAACCTCGTTCCGAATCGCCCCCGATATGTGGTGCTGTGTAATTTCGATGAATTCTGGATCTACGACTTCGACGCACAGCTGGAGGAACCGGTTGACCGCATCGCGCTCGAGGAACTGCCAAAACGATACACCGCTCTCAACTTCCTCTTCCCGGACGCGCGCAAGCCGCTCTTCGGGAATGACCGCGTTGCCGTCACACGCGAGGCCGCTGACAAAGTAGCATGGCTGTTCAACTCGCTCGTCGGGCGCGGGGAAAAGCGCGAGGTTGCCCAGCGCTTCACGCTGCAATGTGTGATCGCAATGTTCGCGGAGGATGCGGCGCTTCTACCTGCCGGTCTCTTCTCGCAGATCATCCGGGACTGCATTGAGGGGCAGAGCACCTACGATCTCATCGGAGGGCTCTTCCGGCAGATGAACACGTCCGCACCGGCGCGCGCCGGGCGCTACGAGGGTGTCCCGTACTTCAACGGCGGCATCTTCGCCGTTGTCGAGCCGGTGGAGCTGGACAAAGTCGAGCTTGAGGCGCTTCAGGAAGCCGTGAAGGAGGATTGGAGCAAAGTGCAGCCGGTCATCTTCGGCTCGCTCTTCGAGGCGAGCATGGACGCGAAGGAGCGTCACGCCTTCGGCGCGCACTACACCACTGAAGCCGACATCATGAAGATCGTCGTGCCCACGATCACCCGCCCGTGGCAGGAAAAGATCGAGAAAGCAAAAACGCTGAAAGAGCTCACGGCGCTGCGCGGGGAACTGCTGAATTTCCGGGTGCTGGATCCGGCATGCGGGAGCGGGAACTTCCTCTACGTCGCTTACCGGGAACTGAAGCACATCGAGATCGAACTACTCCGCAAGATCCACACAGAGTACGGCGATAAAGCGAAGCGGGAGGCTGGAACGATGTCGCTTGTCAGCACGAAGCAGTTTTACGGCATCGACAACAATGCCTTCGCGGTCGAGCTCGCGAAGGTGACGCTCATGCTGGCGAAAGAACTCGCTATCGAGGAATCGAAGCAGCTGCTCGATGCCGATCAAATGGGGCTGGGCTTGGAGATGGACGCGGCGCTGCCGCTGGAGAACCTCGACAAGAATATCCTCTGCGCGGATGCGCTGTTTTCGGAATGGCCGGAGGCGGAAGCGATCGTTGGCAATCCTCCCTATCTCGGGGCAAAAAGACTGATTCAGGAACACGGCCATGAATATGTAAAAAAGCTCTACGAGCAATTTCCAGAGGTGCCGAAAATGTCGGACTACTGCGTCTATTGGTTCCGCTTGGCGCATGATCATTTATCGAAGAATTGTCGTGCCGGGCTGGTCGGTACGAATACCATCCGACAGAACGAATCTCGCGAAGCGAGCCTCGATTACATCCTTGCAAACGGAGGAACGATCACCGAAGCGGTCTCCTCGCAGGTGTGGAGCGGCGACGCCGTTGTTCACGTTTCGATCGTGAACTGGATCAAGGGCGAACAGAAAGGCACAAAGAAGCTCTTTATGCAGCTTGGCGACAGTAAAAATAGCCCGTGGGAAATCCACGAACTCGACCTGATCAATTCGTCGCTGTCACCCAACCTCGATGTGAGCCGAGCGATCAGCCTGAATGCGAACGCGAACTCGGAGGTTTGCTACCAAGGGCAAACCCACGGGCACGAAGGATTTCTGCTCGATCCAGAGGAAGACAAGGGGATCCTGCAAGATCCGGCGTCACAAGAGGTACTTCACCCGTATCTCATCGGCGCGGATTTGCTCGGGAAGACTGGCGGCAAGCCTTCGCGGTACATCATCGACCTCAACAACATCGATGACATCGTCAGTGCCATGCGGTATGGCGCGGCCTACAAACATCTTGAGGCAAATGTGATGCCCGTGATGAAAGAAAAAGCGGAAGAGGAACGAACGAAAACAGGAAAGAACATTGGTCCCCGGCAGACTCACTTCAACACATGGTGGAAGCACTGGAGAGGCAGATTGGAAATGCTCGGCAAGATCCATGGACTCTCCCGTTATATCGTTTGCGCACGACATACAAAGCGGCCAATTTTTGAGTTCGTGCACCCCTCGATCAACCCGGGCGATGCTCTTCAGATATTTGCATTGGAGGATGACTTTTCGTTCGGCATCCTGCAATCGGATGTGCATTGGCAATGGTTCGTTGCGCGCTGCTCAACGATAAAAGGCGATTTCCGATACACCTCCGATACCGTCTTCGATAGCTTCCCATGGCCTCAGAATCCGAGTGAAAGTCAGGCGAAGAAAATCGCAGAAACGGCGGTCGCGCTGCGCACGCTACGACAGGAGCTCATGAAGGATGGAAGCACCTTCCGGGACATCTATCGCACACTGGACGTGCATGGCAATAATCCCATTCGATCAGCACACCTCGCGCTCGACGCTGCCGTGCGCGCCGCATACGGCATGAAAGACGATGATGACGTGCTCGGTTTCCTGCTCAAACTCAATCAGAAGCTCGCGGCGAAGGAGGCGAAGGGAGAGAAGATAACGGCACCGGGCTTGCCTCCATCCACCAAGGACAAGGCAGCGTTCGTAACGGATGATGCAGTCACTCTCCCCTAGAAAACGGGATAACAGAATCGACGTGAGGGATTTGATGTTGATTTTCATCTGCAACTTCGCTATACTGTGTCCATGCAGCAATCTCTCGGTTCCTACATCAACGGCCTCCGGCAGAAAAAGGGATTTACTCTCCGGGATGTGGCAAAGAAGGTGGACATGGATTTCACTTACCTGAGCAAGATCGAGAACGACAAGCTCGTCAGTCCGGATGGGAAGGAATACAGCGTTTCACTGGATAACCTCCAAAAGATCGCACGTGCTCTTGATGGCGACCTAGCAACGATGCAACTTCTCGCCGGGAAAATGCCGCAACACATCGTTGACGAAGCGACGGGCAAAAAAAAGGCGACGGAGTTCTTCCGCGCCATCCCCAAGCAAGGGCTGACAGAGAAACAGTGGGAAGCACTGCTCGATCACCTCCCCAAACAGAATCCATGAGCTACCACGGCTACCGTCGTGAGACGATCAATCAGAAGGCCGCCGAGCTTCTACGGGCATACAAAGCAGAGCACCCGGAGCGGTTCCAGCTCCCTATGGATCCGATTGCTCTTGCCGAGTACTGCGGACTACAGGTGCTTTTTGACAGCGTAGATGACGGAAATCCGATGATGCAACGACTCGCCAAGATCATTCCGGCGAAGCGCCTAATTGTCGTCGATGAGAAGGCGTATGCGAACAATGCCGGGCAAGGACATTTCTCCATTGGCCATGAGCTAGGACACTGGCAGCTCTACCTTCGGAAGGAGGCAAACGATACGCAGTGCCCATTATTTACACTGACAGACGATGAGGCAGTGGAAGCGGGTTTCTACCGCACCCGGCACGGGATGGCACTACCATCGCTCCCAAACCTCCGGCAACTGTCCCAGTGCGCCCTCGAAAAGCTCGCTGCGTTCTTCCGCGACTTCGATACACAGGCCGTCGAGAGGGCTGTGAACGGTTTTGCCGCTGCCATCCTCATGCCGCCTGAGCTGGTACATGAACTCGCCGAGAGCATGAACATTCGCACCGCCGAAGACGCGGAGCTGCCGCTGCTCGTTCGATCCTGTGCAGAGAGATGCGAAGTGTCGGCTCAGGCAATGGGGTACCGGCTGAAGGAGCTGGAGATCCTATATTGCGAAGTGCTCCCGGACGGACGGCAGCACTTCAGTCACCGTAACCCCATTGAGCGCGTCCAACTTTCCCTCCTCTAACTTTTTTATTTGCCATGAGAGTTGCAGTTGATTATCAACACCACAAGGCACGGGCTCCACCAAGTGCACCTCGCACCTCTCTGCATTTCTATTTTTTTCTTCTTTGTTCACCATGGCCAACTACTTGGTCACCTACGACCTCAACAAGACAGGACAGAACTATGACGGGCTCATCGGAGCCATCAAGAAATTCACATGGTACGGCGTCCTCAAGTCCGCGTGGCTCATCAAATCCACGTCCTCGGCAGCAGAGATCAGCAAGTACCTTCTGCCACACATCGATAAGAACGACCGGCTGCTCGTCTGCGAGATCAACAGCAACCGGGACGGCTGGCTGGATCAGGCAGCGTGGGATTTCCTCAAGAAGTGATTGGAATTCTGGGGAGGGGTTCGCCCCCTCCCCGCTGGTTTAGCGCGAATTCTGCACCTCCTCTCGCCAATCTGCAATTTACCTCAGCCCGTGTGCCCCGCTGTTAGGGCTGTGAACGATCGGAACCACGCTCTGGAGGGTTGATAGCCTGTCGGATCCCGGCACCGCGCTTTGGGGGTGTTTCAGGGGACGCTCATTCCATTGGAGACGATATTGTTGTCTCGCTAACAGATGGTTCAAATGAATGAACGAGGAACTCACGCATTAGCACAACGATCCCGGCGAATGAAAAAACGACCATCAATGCAGTCGTTCCTGTCCTGACGTATTCGTACCAACCTGCCGGTGCCGCGACGTACTTCATGAGACGCGAGACGCGCTTATCCGCCTTGATCCGTATGTTCAGCCACTCGATCTCTTTTGGATCCGTCTCGGTCTCGAGCTTGGCTGCGTTCTCAGCGATGTATTCATCGCAGTCTATGCGTATGGCATCGACGGGATTCACTCGCTCGCCCCGATTTTTCCCGCCGAGCGCGAAGATGACGCGCGCATCGATGATCTTCTTCTCAATGTAGATCGTGGCGAATATCGCAATCAAACCCACGGCAATAGAGCAGCCAATCAGAATGAACGCGATGAAGACCATATCCAAGTCGGGCACGACGCGCGTCCAATTTGCGCTAATCAGCGTGGCGAAAAAGCCGGTGATCGTCGTCATGACGAGGATGTATTTGTACAAGTAGTCCCGCCACTCCCGGAAATTCTCGCGGATGAGAGCATCGGATTCCTCGGCCTTTTTCATGAAGTCATCAGGCTTCTGCAGATCTGCCATTGTTCGTTGAAAGTGCAGTTCCCTCGTCAAGGAATCGATTGCGATCTTCGTCATGCCGATCTCGTGCGCTATGCGACTCAAGCCCATGTTGGTCAGCGTGTCTTCGAGGCTCACCGGTTGAGTATAGCACGCACTAAATCCTACGTATCACAAGTGCGATACAATGAGGTCGATGCCAAGCATGTCTGTACGACACCATTATCTGCCCCAATGTTATCTCAAGGGATTCCTAGATTCCGACGGATATCTGCATGTCTATGACAAAAAAGAGAGGAAATTTTTCTCGACGAAAGGAACGGAGGACGTGTTTCAGGAGAAACATCGAAATTCCATCCAATCTCCTATGACAGGAGAGAGGAAAGACATTTTTGAGGGTCTGTATTCAGAATACGACAGTCTCATGGCTCCGCTCCTCAAAAAGATCATCGAATCGAAGCACACAGCTCCACCACCACTCGATCTCGATGAAAGATGGGGCATGATGTTATGTCTTGCTCATCTTCACTGGCGCGTGCCAGCTCGCGATCGGCAGGGAAAAGATCTCATAGAAAAGCACGGCTTCCGCAGTTCCTTTTTCAACATCCGGCACAGCGAAACCGGTGAGCCAATCTCCAATGAGATGATGAAAGAAATCTCGAACTTCGACGGAATGGACAAGGCTTACAAGATGGGAATCTCCTTTGCGCCATTTCACAAGAAATCCAGCTATGAAAGTGCCCAGCATTGGAAATTCCTGTATCAGGATCCCGGTTTCAACATCACCGGAGACGATCCAATCCTGCGACGGCAGGAGGTGTCAGACTTCGGCGATATTCTGAACGAATTTGTCTTCCCGGTCTCGGCAGGGAGAACCATCATCAGCAATGTTTTCTATCCAAGTAGAAATCCCGAACATGGTTTCTGTCTCAAGGTGGGTATTGCCATCATCGAACAGGCGGAGAGATTTGTGTGTGGGAATAACATGAGCTATCTGCAGACGCTGGTGCAGTTACACAATCAATCGAAAGAAGTCCTTGAAAATGTGGGAACGAGCATTATGGCTTATTTATACGATGAAAAGAGGTTCTGAACTCGAGCTGGCTATACTACATTCATGCCCCGCACCTCCAAATACACCCCCGAGCTCGTTGAACAGATCATCCGCCTCATCGAAGCGGGAACTTATGCTGTAGAAGCATGTATGGTCGTGGGCATCAGTGAAGAAACGTACTACAAATGGCTCCGGACGAAACCTGAGTTATCTGAGTCTATAAAAAAGGCACGGGCGAAGGCGATTAGCGTTCGGCTCATGCGTATCGATAAAGCGGGACGGGACGGATACTGGCAAGCGGACGCATGGTGGCTGGAGCGCGTGGCGCGGGATCGGTTCGGCCGCAACCCGCCGAAGAAACCAAATCACACGAACATCACACTCGGCTTCGAGCCCAAGAGCGCCTTCATCCATCCGGAAGAAACCTATTAGCGGAACTCCGGATGCACGAGCGTCGTCGTCCAGACGTCGGGGATGATACTGCTCCGGAGCATCGTGTTATCGGCATCCCAATTCACCTTCCCCGCCTCCGCCCTGCTTAGCGAGGTCTTGAGCACGACGCCTTCGCTCTCGTTGCCATACCGATCGACAAGCGGGAAGTACGCGGCGACCGTGGCGGTCTGCACGTCCTTGCCGCTCGTATAGAGCGCGATATATACCTCCGCCATCTTCGACTCGATATCGCCCTTCCGCATGTTCGCGGTGAGATTGTCGCCGCCGTTGAACTCGGTGAAGACGCCCCATCCCCCGGCGGCCTGTTTCACGACGTCCACCTTCCGGAGACGCGGCTTGCTCATGTTGGTATTGCCTTTGAGTATGTCGGAGACGATCTGCCTCAGATGATCCTCCTCGCTCACTGGCGTGGCCGGAGGCGCTGGCTGCTCGACTGGCGCGACGGCGTCAGTCACGCGCTGCACTTGCTGTGGGGCAGAAGGCTCTGCGATGGCGATGAGGGCAAAACAGCCTACGACGGCCGCCGTGATGCTCAGCCACCGGGGAATCGACCGGTTCAGCCGCTTCGCTATCTGCCGTGAGCTGGGCGGGAGGAGTAACAAACCGCATGCGAGCAGCCAGAACGCGGTAACGACGTTCTTGCCCATGAGCCCGAGCGCGGCGAGCAGGAAGGTGATACCGAACGCCCACGATGCGAAGCGAGCGACGATGCCGGAACGGGGGGTGGATTTATTGTCGGTCATGCGGAGCGAGGAAATTATTGGCAATCCTAGCCGATACTGTGAACTTAGCAAGTAACCGTGTCGTCACTACCTGAACAGCTACAAACGCCATAGCCTAAACAGTCAAGTAAAGTTCGACTTTTTCTATGGAGCAATTCCCCAAAATCCTCAGCATGGGCGACGTGATACGCATCCTTGGCGTATCGCGGTCACGAATCGAAGAATTCATCCGCAAAGGACAGTTGCGCTGTCAGGACACGACGGCGGGTAAGGTGTTCCTCGAGAGTGATGTGATGGCATTCAAGGCAGACCGGCAGAAGCGCGCGAAGAAAGATCCGCGCATCAAGAGAGGGCGGTGATCGACTAGATCGGATTGTCTGATTTTGAATGGTTTTGCTGCATTTTGATGCGCTAGATTTTTCATGACCAATACCCATCGGCACGATCATTTCACGATACAAATTTCTATCTTTAGCAAATGTTAATTCCCGACAAAACCCAACAAAACGATATAGCACGGATGGCTTACTATTGCGGAAAACTATGGGTAGAACATAGGCTGCGCAGCATTCATGTTGAGCATAGAACGCTGCCGCCGGGTACTGAAACAACCGTCCATGTCGGAAGACGACGTCACGCAAATTCGAGACACGCTCTACAGCTTCGCAACACTGCTCGTTGATTCCTATGTCCGCGAGCATCCAGACAAATTCCCCACCCCTCCCCATGGCAAGGTACAACCCTGACGTCTACAGACGTTGCAAAATCCGCCAAGACGAGCAATGTGTTGGCGATATGCAGAATAATGCCGTCTCTATCCTCCGGGTCTCCTCGAAGCGACAATTGGAGGGGGAGAGCATCCCGAATCAACGGGAGCAAAACAGAAAATACGCCGCCGAAAAGGGTTACAAGATCGTCCGGGAATTCGAGGTGGCAGAAACGGCATCAAAGGTGGAAGAGCGGCACACGTATATCGAAGTGCTCGAGTGGGTGATCCGGCAGAAAGGCGCTGTCCAAGTTGTTATCATCTGGAAAGTAGATCGCTTCTCTCGTGGCGGCGTCCATGAATACTTCCAGCTTAAATCGATGCTGGCGAAGGTGGGAATCCGTCTTGAATCAGCAAGCGAGCGCATCGATGGCACTCCGAGTGGCGAGGCAATGGAGGGGCTGCTCGCTGTCTTCGCACGTTTGGAGAACCGCGTCCGTGTCGAGCGCACGATCTCCTCGGAGGTTGAGATGACCAAGCAGGGGTACTGGTGCCGTGCCGCTCCCACAGGCTTCCGGAACATGCGGGTGGATACACCGCAGGGGAAGCGCCCTTGCCTCGCTCCGACACTCGATGAGAAACAATGGGAGCTACTTTGCTACGGTCTGCGGAAACAATTAGCCGGTGCTGTACCCGCGACGCTCGTCCGCGAACTTGCAAAGAAAGGACTGCGAACAAAAACCGGCAAGCCCATGACGGCGCAGAGCTGGCACAAAATATGCCGAAGCCCGGTCTATGGCGGCATGAACCGGGAAAAATGGACAGAGAACAGATTGATTAACGCTAAGTGGAAAGGCGCGATCACTTCGGATGAATGGCATACCCTGCAGCGCGTGATCGATGGTGAAAAGAAATCTACAACACCTCTTCGCAAACGACGACACAGACTCAATTCGGATTTTCCATTGCGCCGGTTCCTTCGATGTCCAAGATGCGGGACACCGGCGCGCGGCGGTGCATCTCGGGGAAAGCTGGGACAGCTCTACGGTTACTATGACTGCTCGAACAAGACCTGCGGCTTCCGCGTGAAACCGAAAGACGCGCAAAAGAAATTCCTGCGGTACGTACAAAAGGTGAAGCCGACCGATGAGCTCCTCGCGCTCTTCAACGAGATTGTGATGGATGTGTGGAGCAACACCTATCAGGAGCTGAATCGGGAGAACATCGAATTGAGCAAAAAGGTGGTGGAGCTGCGCGAGGAAAAGAAAAAGATCATCGATCTCATGAAATCTGCTACAGGTAGCCCATCACTCCTCGAGAGTCTGCAGATTGAATTCGATACGGCAGACCGGCAGCTCAAGGCGATCACGAGCGAACGCAATGAGCGTGAAATTGAGGAATATGACGCGGAGATGGTGCTGAACTACTGCAGTTACTACATGAAGCACGCAAGCGAACTGTGGTTGAAGTCGCCCGTGGAAGACCAAGACCGGCTGCAGACGCTCATCTTTCCGGTCGGAATCCACTACGACTCGCTCGAGAATAAGCGAACCCCGGAGATTTCGCTTGTGTACAAGGCAATGGAGGAAGTTGCATCTGCTCCAAACAAGTTGGCAGCCCCAGGGAGAATCGAACTCCCGTTAGCGGATTGAAAACCCGCTGTCCTAACCGTTAGACGATGGGGCCACATTTCATGAGGGGCAAAACCTACTTGTGGTGAGCTTGTTGAACTACGGTTTTTCCCCTCATGGACACCCCTTTTCCCTGAGAGGAATCGCACCAGCCCCGCAACAAGTGCGGGGCTTCGCGATGGTTATTGAAAGAGCGGCGCTAGTATAACGAAGAACATTTGTTTCTCCACAGAAAATAGAGTATAATAGTTTATTAATATGTCAAAAACACACGCCAAAAACGATCACCTTTCAGCCGGTCTGCACTATACGACGGTGAGCTTTCTTGTCGCGGGGATTCTGATGCTCACTTCTGCATCGCACACTGTGATCTTCGCACGGTCCTCTGGACAGGGTTCCAGCGTCATTGAAAGTATTTCAGGCGAGGCAAAATTGATTGCAGCCGAAGGACATTCCGCCGCACTTCCGGAAAAGCCCATAAAAAGTGCTGCGCGCGATCTGGCAATCGGCAGCATTCTTGTCTTCATCGGATTCCTGTTCCATGCACTCTTGGTGATTCGCAATGAACGTCCTGTCCCCGTTCGTGCAGGAGTGAGGCAACCCAAGATCCACATTCGACAACTCTACTGGATGGAGATTATCCCGAAACGCAGGAAATAAGGGCGGTAAAGCCGTTTTATGTGATTCTTCGTAGGCAAACTCGAGTTCGCCGATAACATCACCCTCTGCTACAGTTAGAGACATGCCGCTTTTCCAACGTACACAGCAAACAATCACCGTAACGGTGCTGGCGGGCACATTTCTCTATGCGGCAATCCGATACAACATCATCAAAGGCGTGGCATGGGAGCACTTTCCCCTGTTCATTTCCAACAAAGCCATAGCATTGGCATCCGTGGCGTTCATAGCGCTGTCGTACATGCTTGGGCCTCTCGCGCGCTTTTGGCCGCAAACGATGGTTCCTCTGCTGCCGGCACGAAAATTCTTCGGGCTGCTCGGCTTCGGCCTGGGCGCCGTCCACGGGTTGATGTCGCTCCTGCTCTTCACGCCCGCCAACTATCCAAAATTTTTCCTGGCCGATGGAACGCTGAATGTGACCGGAGAATTGTCGATGGTGTTTGGCATATTTTCGCTTCTGATCTTCACGGCAGTCGCTCTCACATCTCTGCCTTCCATCGCGGCTTCGCTGAAAGTGGATCAATGGCAGTTCGTGCAGCGGCTGGGATATGCTGGCCTCACACTCGTACTGCTTCATGTGATTACGATGGGCTTGGAAGGATGGTTGAAGCCTGCAACGTGGCCGGGAAGATTGCTGCCCATCAGCCTCGTGGCTGCGATCATCATCGCCGCCGCACTGCTCCTCCGCATCATCGTCCTGATTTCACCTGGAACGTACGGCTCTCAGAAAAATAAGTGATTGGAATCGCGAATTGATCCGACATGACACGAAAGAAAAGGCGTCCCGCATCGCGGAACACCTTTCTTAGGGGAGAGAAATGGCTCCCTGCGATTAGCAACCGCAGGAACCTCCACATCCTCCGCCGGAACCACCACCAAACATATATTGTGGGTAAAGAAATAACGTATTGAGTATACACAGCGTAAGACCGCTGTCTAGCACTCTCTATAGATGAGTGCTAATTGGATATTGCAAAAAGTATAAAATTTGCTATAATATAGTAGTCATCCAATGTGTCGAGCAATCGTACAAAGGGTGATCAAAACAAACACCGTCCACCAATCAAAAGGTAGGCGGTTTTGTTTTTAAGCATGGGAGGACCACCTACGGTGTCCCTCCCATGGACCCACCCTTCCCTTAAGAGGTTGCGCTCCAGTCCGGCATAGCCGGTCTTCGCGCATTATTTAAATATTCGTTTGTAGTTCATGAAAAAGCCTATTGAATAATGATGTAAAGTTTGCTATACTGTAGTGGTCATCGTTGATACCTGACTTCACTGTCTCTATCACTCGGTGATCAAAACAAACACCGCCGCTCCCCTCAAAAGGACGACGGTTTTGTTTCATACGCGCGAAAAAAAGTGGAAACCTAAAATTCGTGTTTCTTCCCCAACGCATCCCGGTGGTATTTGCCGAACTCTTCGATCTTTACACATTGGTCGTTTTTGACGACGGGACCTTCCGTACACAGGCGGATGCCCAGCGGATCGACCACGCAATTGCCACAGAGTCCGTAGCCGCATTTCATATAGCGCTCAAGGGAAAGCTGCGATGGAACTTTGTACTGTGCCGTGATCTCCGACACGCGCTTGAGCATCATCTCAGGTCCGCATGCGAAGACAGAGGTGATCGGATCGATCTCATTTTTCTTCCCTCCCTTACTTACCTTACCTCCCTTACCTACCGAACTATTGCAGGCCTCTAATAATTTCTCGAGCACTTCGGTGTTGAATCCTTTGTGTCCGACAGAGCCATCATTGGTCGCTACGTGGAGCGAAACATGCGGCAGAGATTCCAGTTCTTCCAAGTACAGAAGATGCTCTTTGCCGCGCGCTCCGACAATCACTTCCATCGTGCAGCCGTGCTCCACGGATTCTTTGGCGACGAAATACATGGGTGCAGCGCCGTAGCCGCCTGCTACGAGGACGATGTGTTCGCCGGGTTTCCACTCGTAGAAGGTTCCGAACGGTCCGCGGAGTCCGACCAAGTCCCCCACTTTGCTCTTGGCAAGTTCCTCCGTCATGCCACCGACGGCGAAGAACGTGATTTTTGTCACAGCGCCGTCATCTTCTGCCACGCTCATGGGCACTTCGTCGACTCCGGGAAGCCAAACCATGACAAATTGCCCGGGTTTCGCGCCGAGAGATCCATCGAACGTGAATGTACGCACCATTTCCGTCTCTTGCTTGATGGCTTTGATCCTAAAAGTTTTGGGGAGCCGAGATTGGAGTGGAATGGGCATAGAGATTGGAGACTGGAGATTCGAGATTGGGACTATAGATTTCTTGTGGATTTAATCAGTCCGGATAGTAATTTACCAGTGCGTTCTACAAGTTCGAATGCGCGCTTCAGTTGATCAGAGGGAACGATTTTCAATCGAAGAGCCACTAACAGATACGTTTTTACCTCTCCGGACTCACCACGAGCTATAACGTATCTGTTTGCTTTATCGGCATATGTATGTCGGCAAAATCCTTCGGCAATATTTGCAACAATGCTTGTGGAAGCACGGCGCACTTGAGAAGTGAGACCAAACACTTCTTCTTTTGGAAACGTACGAGTGATTGCATATATCTCTTCCACGAGATCCATTGCAACCTTCCACGCATCTAGATCCTCAAAAGATTTCATAGGAAAAGTGTATGCCGCCTTTCCCAATATTCCAATCTCGAATCTCCAGTCTCCTCTTAAGATACAGACACTTTCCTCACACCCTTGAGTCCACGCTTCTTCAGCTCCTGATGCATGGCTCCGACAAGATCGGAAACGTTTTCCACTCCTTCGTTCGTGCACCAAAGCTGCATCTCTTCACAGATCTTCTTAAAGACATCCACATTGCGGTCGCCGACTGCGGTGCCAATGCCGATGAGCGAGGCTCCGGCAAGCATCAGTTCGATGGCATCTTCGCCGGTGTAGACGCCGCCTGTGCCGATGATGGGAAGTTTGCCTTCGGTTGCAGCGTACACATCTGCAATGCACTTCACGGCAATAGGCTTGATACCGGGACCGCTGAGTCCTCCCACTTTGTTCGCAAGAATCGGCATGCGGCTTTTCAGGTCGATCGCCATGCCGGGACCGACCGTGTTGATGGCAGTAAATCCATCCGCTCCTGCTTTTGCACATGCGATTGCAATGACACCGATATTATCCACGTTTGGGGAAAGCTTGATGAAGACAGGCGTTTTACCACTGACAGCCTTCACTGCTTTTGTGACGGCAGCTGCATCCGGTGCGGAGCACGCAAAAGGCCGTCCAAATTCATCTTCCACGTTTGGGCAGCTGATATTCACTTCTAGGAAGTCGGGTTTGAGCGGCAAGATAGCTTCCGCAGTCTTCGCGAAGTTTTCGACTGATTCCGCGATGATGTTTGCGATCAGCGGCACAGGCTTGCCCTTCATAAAACTCCCGATTTCTTCTTTTGCTTTCTCCGGTCCTGCATCCGGCACGCCCACGGCGTTCAGTGTCCAATGATCCGTGGAAATGATCGTGGGATTTGCATGCCCTTTGTGTTCTTTGAGCCAGAGAGACTTGGTTGTGATGCCCCCTGCTCCGTTTTTGGCACACAATTTCCAACTGGAAGCAGTGATTCCCATGATTCCTGATGCAAGAACAGTTGGGTTGGAGAATTCAACCCCAAGGATGGTCTGAGTGAGATTCATCGAAGGAAAGTGTACACCATCAAAAGGAGCGGCCATACCTGGCCGCGTATCGCAGGCAAGCATGCCTGCTCCTTTTGAGTCTATTGATCGCTCAGATGCTTCTCGGTTTCGGAAACAACACATCTCTGCGCCAATAAACGACTCCTAAAAGAATAACTCCAAAAATGATCAACCGCAGCGGTCCCAGGACATCCGCATCCAACGGCAGAAAACGAATTCCTTCGCGTAAAAAGGAGAGCAGAATGAGTGAAAGCACGCATCCAAAAATACTTCCCGGTTTTCCGGCAACCACAACCATGATCATGAAAATCAAGTACGCAAAATTGAAATCATTGGGATGCACCAGAAATATATACTGATGAAATTGAATATTGGTGAGCAGTGCTCCAAGACCGACGACTACGAATGCAACCCAGTGCACCGTGCGACGGTCTATGCCGAGGGATTTTGCCTGCCATTCCTGCTCCGAAAGCGCCGCAAGCTTGCGCCCGTAGGATCCGCGATCCAGCACCCAGAGAAAAGCGATCCAAAGAACGACTATGACGACGGCAAACAGAGCAAAATCAGCCGGCGTTTCCAGAAAAGGAAATCGAGGAACACGGGGAATGCCCAGTGCGCCGCGCGTGACAGAATGCCAGTTCAGAACAACGGCCAAGAACGACAAATGCATGGCAATGGACATCACACCAAAGCCATCTGGCTCCATGCGAAAGCTTATCCATGCAAAGAGAGAAGAAACCGCAACAACGGCAACCAGCCCCGCAAGGAGTCCGAGAAAATAGTTCGAAAAAGTCATGGTGACCAGAAACGTGACATAGCTTGCAATGATGGATGTCCCCAGCGGTCCGAAGTGCAGAATCTTCCCTTTTCCCAAGATAAGATTATATCCCAGGATATGAGGCGCGCTCATTGCCGTAATGGCGATGACGTGGAGAAGAAATGTCATGGGTTATGCGGTGCGGGAAGAATTGCCAAAAAATCCTGCGGGCTTTATAAGCAAAATAACGATGATGAACAGAAGCGCGACCGTTTGCTGGTACCCCGCAGGAACATAAAACGCGCCGAACCAGTGCACACCGACCAGCAGCTGTTCCAGCAATGCGATGACGTACGCAAAAAGAATGGCACCCCACAGGTTGCCTTTGCCGCCGGCAATGATGGCCGCATACGCTTTGATGGTGAGCGGAAATGCCAACGTGGGCGTAAGACTTTGATCGATACCGATGAAGATGCCTCCGGCTGCGGCAAACACGCCGCTAAGGACGAAGAGGAATCCGTGCAACAGTCCTGCAGGAACACCCAAGCTAAGCGCAGCATGTTCATGCTGCACCACGGCACGGATACGGCGTCCCAAGGATGTTCTGTGGAAGACATACGCAAACGACAAGAGAATGACGAGCGTCGCCAAGATCAGCAGTCCTTGTTCCAGGCTGATGCGAATGCCCGAAAATTCGTAGATATGCTTGAGTCCCGGAAGAATGCTGCGAGGACGTTCTTCAAAAACAAGCAGAATCAGTCCGTCCAGAATCATGCTCCACGCAATGGTCGTCACCAGTGGCAAAAATCTGTGATGCTTGAAGAACGGACGCACAGCTATTTCGAATGTCACCCAAGTGACAAGCGCTCCGCACGCCAGTCCAAGAATAATACTGAGACCAAGCGGCAGGTGGAGCACTTGATACAACCACCACGTGGTATATCCGCCAATCAATGCCAATTGTCCCAGGGCAAGATTGAAAACACCAAGCACCCCATAGACCACAGCAAGACCTCCTGCAATAAGAGCGGCTAAAGACCCGGCGATGAGAGCGTTTACGAGCAGCTGCATACAGAAAGAATACTGGAATATCAGAGTTTTGAAATATTGATCATGCGTCCGTAGAGACGCGCGAATCGCGCGTCTCTACGAACATAAACAAAAAACCGTGAGACCGAGACCGATCCCACGGGTTCGAGAATGCCGAGACTTATTGCACCGGAGCATCCCGCAGCTCCACCCATTTGCCGTCCTGGACTTCTATCAATTTGTAATTGATGCCGACGACATCGCCGTTATCATCGAAGGAGAAATCTCCGACGACTCCTTTGTACGACGTCAGATCATTCAAATATTTCTGGATGGCTGCGCCGTCCGTGCCCACTTCGTCTATGGCCTGTGCAAGCACACCCACTGCATCGTAGGCATGGCCTGCAAAAGCAATGGCTCCGCGCGGCTTACCGTGCTTTTCCACCAGATTCTTTCCGAATGCCGTCTCCTCACCCAAGGAAGGGACATTGATGGCCTGGAGGTTCTCCACGCCGTCTCCGCCGATGGTGATGGTTTCCTCCGCCTGCCCGGCATCGTGCGTGATTGCCAACTGTGTAAGACCTTGCTCGCGAAGTTGCACGACCATTGCAGAAATGGTTGCCGGCGATTGACCGTTGGCAACGAAAACATCGAACTCCGCACTCTTCAAACGCGTCACCAAGGAACGGAAGTCTTTCGTTCCCGGCTCCACCACTTCATCAAAAACAAACGTACCGAAATCCTTTGCCAGCGATTGGCGGAAACCCTGGGCAAAGTCAGTGTTTTCCGTAATCACCGCAACGTTCGTGAACCCTTCCGCCTTGAAGTAGGCAGCCATGGCTTTGGTCTTCAGTGCATCGGACGGATAATCGCGGAAGACGTATTCCCCTGCCTCGGTGAGATCCGGACTGCTGCTGAGAGGCGACATGAGGGGAGTTTTTGTTGCTTCTACGATAGGAGCGGCTGCCAAGGTCTCGCTGGAGCAGGATCCTCCGACAATGGCGACAACGTGATCTACACCCGTAAGTTTCTGCGTAGCTGTTGCTGCATCGGAACCATTGCATTTGGAATCTTCCGGAACCAATTGGATCTTTTTTCCATCGATACCACCGGAGGCATTGATCTCCTCCACTTTTAATTGCACCCCATTGAGAGTATCCACGCCATAGGCGGCTGCATCACCGGTGAGAGGACCAATGAAACCGATTTTAATGACATCGCTGTTCGCAGGCTGGCAAGCCGTGAGGGCAACTGCGAGAAACGAAGTACAAGCGAGAAGTCTCTTCATACGAAAAGGGGGAAAGAGGTTGGGACACAGTATGGAAAAACTATTGCACAAATGCAATGCCGTGTTCTTGGCGAACAACGAATAATCTCTTCCCGCTGCAGTCCCAACCCTATCCCCAACCCCAACCCTAATCCGCAGGATTGGCTCCAAAGTATATTTCTTGCAATTCCTTGGATTGTTTGACTTCCTGCGGCTTTCCCGTGAGAACAATCTTCCCGACATCCAACACAATGACGCGATCGCAAATTTTGGAAATGAACGGCAGATCATGTTCCACAATGAGCACGGTCTTCTTCTCTCGCTTCAGTTCGGAAATCAAATCCGCAATCTGACTCGTCATTTTGGGACTGACTCCGGCAGTCGGTTCATCCAATAAGAAGAGTTGTTTCTCTGCTTTCAGAGTTCGTGCAATTTCGAGCAACCGCATTTGTCCGCCACTCAGCGAACCTGCTTTTCGTTTGGCAAATTGTGAAAGTCCAACCATAGCCAATGTTCCTTTCACGACTTCTTTTATATTTCCCAGTGCTTTCCGCCGTTCTTTGGGAAGTGCTTCCAAAGCCACAAGAACATTTTCTTCCAAAGTCATATCACGGAAAATGCCAAAGTTCTGAAAAACACGACCAATGCCAAGTCTGGCTCTTTCGGAAGCAGAATAACTCGTAATGTCTTTGTCACAAAAATGAATAGTTCCATGCGAAGGTTTTAGAAATCCGGAAAGAACATTGAATAATGTAGTCTTGCCACTGCCATTGGGACCGATCACTCCAATGACTTCTCCTTCTTCTACATTGAAATTGATCCCATCAAGAATCTGCTGGCCTCCCAGACTCAGAGAAAGATGAGAAATACGAAGAATCGACATGGTGGACAGAGTATCACAAGAAAAGAAGGTGCTACGAGTCGTGTCCGACGGCTCAACGAACGGATCAATGACGTCCTCTCTCCCTTTAGGGAGAGAGGCAGAGAGAGGGTTTAGACAAATTTATTTGAAACCCTCTCCCTGTCCCTCCCCCTTGAGGGGGAGGGAACGCCATTGTTATCGAACGTAAGTAAGATTAAGCAACACTTGCGACCGCCTTTTCCTTCGTGCGTAATGTCCGAACCCCCGCATTGAAAATGCGAACAAGCTGATACGATTCATCCAGCAACGCTTTGCGCTCTTCCTCCAGGCGTTCGCTGAGTCCGGAAAGAAGCCCAAGCCAGAGCCGGCTTTCCTTGGCTTCCTTCAAACAAATCCGCAAGCGCAGCCGAAAATCTTTCTTGCCCATGGATTCATTCGCCTCGATGTAATTGGCTGCGACAGAACCTGCAGCGCGTATGAGCTGCTGCAAGTCATTGCGGCGCCAATACTGTTTCGGAAATTTTTCCGTAAAGAGCCGCACATTCTGGGCAAAATGGAATGTTCGCCCTTCCAGGTTGTATTTTGTTTTGGAATATTTCGCCGGTGGTGTGGAGAGAGTAGGCATGGCTCCAGCTTGGCTTCCCTTGCCTAAGGGGTCAGCAGATTCTTGAATGGATGTTTGATGATCCTGCTTCTTTTCCGCTGTGGTAAAACAAAAAAGAGGTTCTATCTTCAAAAAGAACACCTAAAAAATGGAGCGATCATAGCTCCATTTACCCCTTCTTTCTGCCACTGCGATTAGCCTCCTCCCGGCAAGCCGGATGATCGAGGAGGCGATACTAGATCATTGGAAGATCTCCTTATATAGGGACGATTAGATCGTCAGTTTCACCGAGCGTCGGCTGCGCTACTTCTTGGTGGAATTCGAACGAGCTGACAAAAAGGATCGAGCAATCATATGTGATTGTCTCCTGTTGTCCTGTAAGGCGTTGTACACCAATTTACCTGAATGTGAGCGACCCTTGGTGTATGGGTGCTCGTGCCTCTTCAAGGTTTCTGGTTGCTGCCTCTTCAAGTCCAAACATTCTGAAAGAACGGGGGTACGCAGACTGTAAGCTTCTTTTTTCAATTGTCAAAAATTATCGACTTTGTGCAGCAGCCTTCATTAACGCCGCAAACAGAGGATGTGGTCGATGGGGACGACTTTGAAATTCCGGATGGAATTGACTACCCATCATGAAAGGATGATTTTTCAATTCCACGATTTCAGCTAATCCTGTCTTCGGCCATGTGCCGGAGAAAATGAGACCTGCTTTCTCCAGTTTTTCTTTGAATGCATTATTAAATTCATACCGATGACGATGACGTTCGGAAATTTCGGATTTCTTTCCGTACACTTCGTATGCTTTCGTGCCTTTCTTGAGTTCGCAGATGTACGCACCGAGACGAAGAGTTCCTCCTTTGTCTTTATCTTTGTGCTGACCGGGCAAGAAATGCACGATGTATTTGTCACGGGACAGTTTTCCTTCTTCATCGAATTCTTCACTCGTAAGTTTTGCATCATTCAATGTATGACGAGCGAATTCAATGGTCATCAACTGTGCTCCAAGACACAGTCCCAGGTACGGAACGTGTTCTTCCCGTGCATAGCGTGCAGCTGCAATCTTTCCTTCTATACCCCGCTTGCCAAATCCTCCGGGCACGACAATGCCTGCACAAGATTTCAACGTGTTCCAGGTGTCCTTGTCCTTGGCTTCCAGCTTCTCGGAATCAATCCACACGATCTTTGCACGGCGTTTCTCGAAGACGGCAGCGGATTTGATGGATTCAATGACGCTCAAGTATGCATCGTCCAAGTGCGTGTATTTCCCGACGATGGCGATGAGAATTTCCTTGGTTGCTGCATCATGGCGAGCAGTCCCTTCCGCCCATTTCTTCATGTTGGGCTCTACGGTTCCCAGATTCAACTTCTCCGCAATGAATTCCGCCATACCAAAACTCTGGAAGTTGAGCGGCACATCGTAAATCGAATGCACAGTCGGTGCGGGAATCACTGCACGGCGTTCGACACCGCAGAAATGACTGATTTTATCGAGCAATTCATTCGGAATCTTTGCATCGGCGCGTGCAAGAATCATATCCGGCTGCAGTCCGATCCTCCTGAGTTCGCGAACCGAGAGCTGCGTCGGTTTTGTCTTCAATTCTTTGGTGGCTGCCAGGTACGGCAACAGCGTGAGGTGTACATGAAAAACTCTTTCGCTCCCCATTTCAGATCGCATCTGACGCACAGCTTCCAAGAACGGTTCTCCTTCGATGTCCCCCACCGTTCCACCGATTTCGACCAACATGATTTCTGCGCCGCTCTTTTCCGCTGCTTCTTTCATGCGTTTCTTGATGGCATCCGTGATGTGCGGCACCACTTGGATTGTTTTCCCCAAGAATCCTCCTTGGCGTTCCTTGGAGAGAACTTCCTGATAAATCTGTCCCGTCGTGACCGTGCTCAACTTACTCATCGGTTCATCTATGAAACGTTCGTAATGACCAAGATCCAGATCTGTCTCGGCTCCGTCATCCGTCACGAACACTTCTCCATGCTGGAACGGACTCATGGTTCCGGGATCCACGTTCAAATACGGATCCAGTTTCTGCACGAACACTTTGAATCCGCAGGCTTTCATAATTGCGCCAATGGAGCTGACTGCTATTCCCTTTCCCAAAGAACTGCAGACTCCTCCTGTAACGATGATAAAACGAGTGTCTTGTGTCTTATGTCTTGCGTCTTTCTTCCTCAGGGAACTCTTTTCCGTGCCTTTGGTGCGGGCATTTTTCATACAAAAATTGGGCAATCCTCAGGGGGTGCGATCTTTCGTTCTTATCGCGAGGAGCCCGCCTGTATGCTACTCATTTTTAGCTCAAGAGCAAGAGCAAAAATTTAAAGATCTCGCCGGATCCCTTGCAAAGAAACTCAAGATGAAGATAATGCCCAGCAATGGAACTCAATCGAGTTCTATTAAACGCCTCAGAGAGCGGGAATTATTTATTCATCATCCCGATCACAAACTCTCTGAGGTAGTTTTTGTAATGACTACCGAATATTCTCCGACGAAAAACCCTGTGCTTTTCCCACGGCTTTCTTCAAGGACTTCGCACCTTTCTTTGCAGATTTCGTGGCAGCCGCTTGCCCCTGTTTCATGAAGCTTTCCACTTGTTTCCGTGCTTCACTTGCTTGTTTGACGGCAAATTTCTTCGCCTTCGCAAGGTTCGCCTGCACTTCTTTGCTCTCGATGAAGGCTTGCACATCCTTCGCTAATTTTTTACCGTCCTGCTGCAAGTGTTTGCCAAGCATCTTCGCCGCTTCCTCCGGATCTTTCGCTTCGCTCAAACTGGCACGGAGTTTGGAATTGCTGAGCAGGTAACCGCCGAGCGCTCCGCCAAGAGCACCGAGAAGCAAAGAAACTTTTTTCATACGAAGGAGAGGGAAAGAGGATTCTAAGTATAGTGAAACGCAAGCGGAGTGCAAAGAAGATTGCTTGCTTTCGAGAAAGTGCCAAGTGCCAGGGGCGAAGTGCCAAGGAAATACTTGGCACATGGCACATCGAACTTGGCACTTCTTCTATAAGTTGGCTCTTAGTTCCCGGAGCTGCCCCTCGGTGAGCACGGTTGCCAGCTCTTCATCAGAAGCTTCTTTAATACTCGTGACGGAACCAAAGCGTTCCAGGAGTTCCCGCTTCGTCTGCGGCCCAATGCCGCTGATTTCATCCAATGCCGAGTGCACGGCACGCTTTTTGCCGCGTGTTTCACGGAGACGGTTTGCAAACCGGTGCGCTTCGTCCCGCATGCGCATCAATAAAAACTTGGCAGGAGAATCTTTCGGGAACGCGATGGGTGCCGGCACGCCGGGTACGAAGACATCTTCTTCCCTCTTCGCGAGTCCGATGACGGGAATGGAGAGATCTGACTTCTGCACAATCTCCATGACGCTGGAAAGTTGTCCTTTGCCACCGTCTATGACGATGAGATCGGGTGCCACCGTGAAGGAAGGGTCGATTTTGTTCTGAATAGTGTCGTGGACCATGGCCATAGGCACGGGAGAGTTCGGATTCTCCGTATGGAACTCATTCATTTTTTCCTGAAGCAGAGCAGGCGGCGTAAGGACATGACGGAAGCCGGTCTCTGCATAATATTCGTGCAGATCGGGATTGATGCACACGTACACTTTTCCTTTTTTCACAGTCTTGAGCAATTTTCGCACGAGGAAATGTCCTAGTTTATTGCCACGCAACGAATCGTGCACCCACACGGATTTGATCTCCAAAATAGTGCCGGGATGTTTGTAGAGCCGGGCACAGGCGAGGATCTCTTTTTCTTTGCGTCCGACCAAAAAATCCTTGGATTTGAGATCCACTGCGCCCATCTGATTCTCTTCTAAAATCTTTTGAATGACTTCGATTTCCTTCGCGCGGGCTCGTCCAAATTTCATCCCCTTTTTGTTCCATTCTTTTTCCTCTTCTTTGATGCTGATGCCCAAGTACTTGAGTCGTCGCGTTAGAACTTCTTTTAAAGATTTATAATCATCCACTTCGCCTTCTTCTATATCGCGCAATGCAAACGCACGATAATGGTCGCGCACAGGTTTGGCATCGCGGAAGACAATCATGCTGCCGACGGTTTCGGTGCCGCCCAGGTGGGAGATGTCATAGCACTCGATTCGCTCGGGAGTGGCCGGCAGATTCAAAATCTGCTGCAACATAGATAACGCTTCCATCGTATTTCTGGCATTCGCTTCCCACTTGGCTTCCCCCTGTTTTGCTTTCGCGAGTGCATTCTTCTGCGCCAGTTCCAGCAAGTGTGATTTCTTTCCACGCTCCGGGATGATGACGCGCACTTTCTTTTCTTTTTTCAACGAAAGATACGCTTCCAACAGATCGCGCTCGGTAAATTCTTCCGAAATAAAAACGATATCCGGAATATCTTCAGTTTGTTCGTAGAATTGCGGCAGAAATTGTTCCAACACATCGGAAACATTCTCCGCTTGGCCTGCCAAAGAGAGATGCGTCTCGCCGATGACTTTGCCATCGCGCTGGAGGAGGACTATGACATGCGCACGGCCGGAGAGGAGCGCAATGCCGATGAAGTCGGCATCCCCCGCCGTGGGATCGGAGACGAGTTGTTTTTCTTCGAGCTTCTCCACCATCTGCAGATGATCGCGGAGGCCGGCTGCACGCTCGAATTTCTTCGCAGTGGCTGCTTCCTGCATCAGAATTCGAATGCGTTCCTTCACGGGTTCATGATCTCCTTTGAAGAACCGCATGATCTGTTCGATATGCGATCGATACTCTTCTTGTGTGATTGCACCGACGCAAAGTCCGCAACACTTGCCGATCTGGTGCCCGAGACACGGCACGGCGGTCGCGACCGCCGTGCCAGGCGCGGAGCCTCCAGATGATCGATTCAGAAGATCCAAGGATTTTTGACACGCCTGATACGGAAAGAGGAGGTTGAGGAGATCCAAATGTTTCCTGGTTTCCCAGGCGCTTAAATATGGACCGAAATATTTGGCGCCGTTTCCCTCCATACGACGGACGACATCTACGGAAGGGTACGGATCCTGCCAGGCCACGCGGACATACACGTAATTTTTATCATCCTTCATGAGGACGTTGTATTTCGGACGCAGTTTTTTGATGAGGTTTGTCTCCAAGACCAGTGCCTCGAGTTCGTTTGTCGTCACGGTGACATCAAAATCCTTCACTTGCCGCAGGAGTGCTGCCTTCCACGGACCTTTGTCCCCTTTCTGGAGGTAACTGCGGAGACGATTGCGGATATTCTTGGCCTTTCCGACGTAGAGGACGGTTCCTTCAATGCCCAACCAGCGGTAAATGCCGGGTGCCGCAGGTGTTTCTTTGATTCTCTTGGCCAACATGTCTGTGACTGAGTTTTCCGCCTTCATATCTGCATCATACAACGCCTTTGTGCCTGCCTTGCCTTTTTGGAGGCTTTTCCGTAGGCTCAAGCGCACTTTGGCAATGTCATACTTGCCCGTTCTCTCCTCACTTTTTCTATGAGTACACTTTCACTCGAGCTCCTGGCACCGGTCATCGCGATCGCAGGACTCTTCTACAGTCTTGTTTTTTGGAAAGGCGTCACCTCCGCAGGTGATGGCACCGCCGCCATGCAAAAAGTGGCAGCCGCCATCGCTACGGGTGCGCGCGCATTCATCCGCCGCCAGTACCGCACCATTGCCATCCTGTCGCTGGTGGTCGGCGTGGGCATCACCGTGGTCTACGGACTGACGGGTGGAGAAGAAGGCTGGACGCGGGGCATGGAAGTGGGAGGATCGTTCCTGCTGGGAGCATTGCTCTCCGGACTTGCCGGCATCGTGAGCATGGTTGTTGCCACCAAAGCGAACTTGAAGACCGCCGGTGTTGCGGACAAAGGACTGAATGCCGCTTTGCAGATGGCTCTGCGTGGCGGCACGGTGTCTGCGATCGTCATCACGGCACTCTCGCTGCTTGGCATCAGCGGACTCTACCTGCTGTACCGCGTCGGTTTTGATCTCACACCGGATCAGATTCCTTCCCTCATCGTCGGTTACGGATTCGGAGCCAGCTTTGTGGCCCTCTTCGCACAGTTGGGAGGAGGCATCTACACAAAGGCTGCGGATGTCGGTGCGGATCTCGTTGGAAAGATCGAAGCAGGCATTCCGGAGGATGATCCAAGAAACCCCGCCGTCATTGCCGACTTGGTTGGTGACAACGTCGGTGACTGCGCAGGTCGCGGTGCGGATCTTTTTGAATCCATCTCTGCAGAAAACATCGGAGCGATGGTCTTGGGTGTTGCCCTCTACCCCGTCTTCGGCCTCAAAGGAATCCTCTTCCCCTTGGTGCTGCGCGCCATCGGTTTGGTTGCAGCCATCATTGGTGTGTACTCGGTAAAGGCAAAGAAAGGCGAAGCTCCCATGAAAGCAATGACACGCGGCTTCTGGGTGACGGCCATCCTCACGACTGCGGCTCTCTACATCTGCTCCGCGCTGATGCTTACGGATCAACAGCATGCATCCACATTGGCTGCCATTATGAACGTAAGTCTAACGAACTCTGCCGTCTGGTACTTCTTCGCAGGAGTCACAGGTGTACTCACCAGCATCGCATTCGTATACATCACGGATTACTACACAGGCAAACAGCACCGCCCTGTCCAAGCAATTGCACAGGCCAGCACGACGGGACATGCAACGAACATCATCTCGGGCACGGCCATTGGTATGGAGTCCACGGGACTCTCGGTGCTGACGGTATGTACTGCACTCTTCCTTTCCTACTGGTTCGGTGAACAAACGGGTCTGCCCACGGGCGGCCTCTACGGCACAGCCGTTGCCACCATGGGAATGCTTGCGGTCGTCGGCTACGTCCTTGCTATGGATATGTTCGGACCGATCACAGACAACGCCGGAGGCATCGTGGAAATGAGCAAAGCACCGGAGGAGATGCGCGTGGTGACAGATGAATTGGACTCCGCAGGCAACACGACAAAAGCACTGACAAAAGGCTACGCCGTCGGCTCCGCCGCTCTGGCCGCCTTCCTTCTTTTCTCCGCATTCTTGGAAGAAGTGCATATGACCGTCGTGGACTTGGCGAAAGTGGAAGTCTTCGTAGGCGCATTCTTGGGCGCCATGGTCGTCTTCTTCTTCACGTCTCTCACCATCCGCGCCGTCGGCCGCGCCGCAGGCGTGATTGTGGAGGAAGTCCGCAAACAATTCCGCGAGAAGAAAGGAATCATGGCAGGAACGGAGTTACCGGACTACGCCGCTGCCGTGGACATCGCCACGAAAGCAGCTCTGAAAGAAATGATCCTCCCGGGCATCGTGGCTGTTGCCTCACCGATCGTCGTTGGTCTCATCTTCCGCGCAGAAGCAGTCGCCGGTCTCTTGATGGTCGGCACCATCACCGGCGTGCTCTTGGCTGCCTACATGAATAACGCCGGCGGCGCATGGGACAATGCAAAGAAATTCATCGAAACCGGACACCACGGCGGCAAGAGGAGTCCTGCACACCAGGCTGCCGTTACGGGCGACACCGTTGGCGATCCGTTCAAGGACACGGCCGGCCCAAGCTTGCACGTGTTGATCAAATTGTTCTCGACGTTGACGCTAGCGTTGGCGGCACTCTTTATGTAATTGCCAATAATAAAATGCCTCCATTGTCATCCCTGACATGGAGGCTTTTTTGTTGGCAGAGGCTACTCACTTTTGAGAGCAGCTTTATAGCCTGCCTCAACCATGGTGAGCAATACCTCCATGAATGGTGATTCGATCTCATTCCCTTGGACAACCTTGCGGTCAAGATGTACGAGCGTCTCGAACGCATCTTGCAGAATCTGATGGTCAAATTCCACGGGAGCGCAGTGGACCACTTCATAATCTTTTGGAGCCTCTGAGTCTTCCCCTGGTTCACAAAAGTGAAACTCCAAACTCCCACCGCCGTCTCGCCAGATAACGAGATTTAACTTTAGCTTGTTCATCTTACTTCTCCTTATAAAAGAACAGGGGGCTGGTTGCCAACTAATATAATTATTGCATTTTTATGATAAGATGCAAGTGCTGCGGAGCCGAAATACTCCTTAAGCTGAGGCAATGGAAACAATCAATCAGCAGCCTTCTCTCCCCTCGCATATCAAACGACCCAGTGCAGCAAAGAGATTGCATTGGGAACGTGTGAACCTCCAAAGGCGTTTGGGGCAAGTGGTGCGCTCCCACTCTGTTAACCACCAGATGGAGGTGAGCACGGCAACAGGATGGAATGTCCTTTTATTGCTCTTCACGTCTCTCTTCTAAGATCGCTTTCAACTGCAAGCGCGCAACACTTTGGAGAACTTGAAGTGCAGCGCCATTATCGTCTTTATCGATCAATTTTTCAGCGAGCGTTTGAAGTTCGTCCGCTGCCCCGACAACTTCGTAGGCACGTATCTGTAATTTTAGATCTGTCTGAATCTTGCCTGCTTCTTTACCAAGTTTCTTTGCAAGTCGAAGTACGTCCTTCTTGGGAGGTGGGATGCCGAGTTCGCTAAAGGCGTTTAGCGCGCTCTCGAGTCGAGTACTGCTAAAATTATCATTTACTTCCAAAGCCTTCCTTGCGATTTCCTCCATTCGCTCTCTTGTTCCCTCTCCACCAACTTCTTTACAAATCTTGTAGCCAATCCATGGCTCATTGTTCTTGATAGCGTAATCAATGCACTCCATCATTTTCTCTCTGTTGCCTCCTAGATGAAATGCGTATGCAGCACCTTGTAGCTCTTCTCTGTAAGGGGAGCCGTAAAAGTACTTATCATAGTGATCTTTTCGACCTAGAACTCTCGTCCAAATTTTGTTTCCCCAATCCAACCACACATCTTCAGGGACTTGGACTCCCAAGTGTTCATAGAGCTTTTTCACTCCCCTTATTACGCTAGGATCTCTCTGTAAAGCTTCCTGAGCAAATTCCTCAACTTCATCGGGAGAGAGCGGAGATTTCATTCCCAGATAGGCCTCAATAGCGGTGTCATAGTATTTAAACTTACGCGCAGCCTCAGCACATCTCTTGAGATTTTTCTGATCGTCCAATGTACAATAAATTCTTGCGATTATTTTTGCATGACGTTCCATGCCATCTCTCTCCAGTCCCTTAGCAAGTTTCAGCAGGGTGCTAGTATCAAGATGAACACCAGCCTCTTCATAGTACAGAAATGCACGAAAGTAATTGCCTTTCGCGAGTAAAGTTTCCGCAAGAAGTGCTTTCGCCATCTGGCCTTCAGTTTGCGGCCTTTCCTGTTCGCCTTGCGGAATAAGATTTTCAGTCATGGTGTTATGTTAAAACTAAAATTTATATTGTCAAGTACCCGCGTAGGGCATAGTGCGCTGTGCTCTAGACAAGGGGTTTTTGCTGTGTGCAAAGGTATACTTCTCGCACATGTCGGATTCCCCTCATCCCCTCGTCACGGCAATCATCTTAAACTTCCGCTCCGGACTTTCCGCAGTGGAGTGTGTGCGAGCGTTGAAAGCACAGACCATGAAACACTCGATGGAGATCTTGGTTGTGGATAATCATTCGGATGATGACTCCATCGGAATTCTGCACGCTCGATTACAAGGATTCGCTGATGTGCGGATTTTGGAATCATCGATGAATCGAGGCTTCGGACAAGGCTATGGCCTGGGCATTGCGCATGCACACGGCACATACATCCTCATCAATAATCCGGATAAGAAACTCAAACCCGACGCGCTCGAAAAGATGATCAATAAAATGCAGAGTGATCCGAGTATTGGGATCCTTGCACCCAAATTGATCCATGATGACGGCACCGTGCGCCATTCGGTGCGATCGTTCCCCGGTCCGTGGGATGTCCTCATCAAACGCACGTTTTTACGATCGCTTTTTCCGCATCGTCTCAAAAAGTACCTGCAGCTCGATCAATCGATTGATGAGGAACGTGACGCCGATTGGGTGGTGGGAGGGTGTTTGCTCATGCGGCGCGATTTTGTGCAACAAATCGGAGGGTTTGATCCCCGATACTTCCTCTTCTTCGAAGACATAGATCTGTGCCGCACCTGCTGGGAACAAGGCAAGCGTGTCGTCTACTTCCCAAGTGCTGTGGCGGTGGACAGGAAACGGAGGCTGAGTGAAATGAATGCTTTTTCGATGCTCCTGAGAAAAACCGGCAGAGCCCATATTGCCAGTGCGTGCAGGTATTTTTGGAAGTGGCGAGGAATGCCTTTGCCTCGAATGTGATCCATCGTTGTAGGGACCCCGCATATGCGGGGCGTCTCTACAAAAGAATCAATCTGTGCGGTACATCATGCCAACATTCGTTGTATTGACCTGTTTCGCCGTTTACCGTACTCTCTGGTCTCTCTTATGGACAAGATAACCCTCAAAGGAAAGGCAATCCCCGACAAGGTTTCCGCCAAGCATGTGCGTAAGGCCGGTGCGGTGCCGTGCATTGTCTACGGCAATGAAGTGAAGAACATGGCCATTCAGTGCGATCTTGTTCCTCTCCATAAGGCATTTGCCAAGGCCGGGGAAAGCACGCTTGTGGAGCTGGATATTGATGGAAAGACGCTCCCGGTGCTGTTCAAGGCCGTGAGTTTTCATCCCGTTTCCGGACGGGAGATCCACGTGGATTTCTACGCCGTAAACATGAAGAAAGAGATCGAGGCGGAAGTGCCCGTGCGTTTCGAAGGCGAAGCGCCTGCGTGCAAGGAACTTGGAGCGATCTTTGTCGCATCACACCACCATGTACGCGTCCGCTCCCTGCCGGGAGATCTGCCGCACGATCTTCCCGTGAACATTGCGAAGCTCGTGGCGTTCCACGATTCCGTAACGGTCGCCGATCTCACGGTGCCCAAAGGTGTCACAGTGATGGATGCCAAGGACATGGTGCTTGCCATCGTTCAAGAACCGCGCGCCGTGGAAGAGATTGCACCGCCCACACCGACTGCGGAAGAAGTTGCTGCAGCAGCAGCGGCTACCGAAGGTGAGCCACCGAAGGCAGGAGGTGTCATCCCCGGAAATCCGGAGGGTGCCGGTGCACCGGCCAAAGAAGCGAAAGTGGAAGAGAAAAAGGCAGGCAAGAAATAATTCACCTCTCATCATGCGATTTCCGTCCCGTCTCTTCGCAGGAATGTGCATCGTCTTCGTGTGTGCCACGGGTGCTCTTCTGCTATCCGCTGCCACCGAAGCCAATCGTTCGGAGGACGCATCGGGGTATGTGGGGCTGAGAGGAAGAAACATCAGCGATGTGCTCTCGCGCCTGAACCTGCTGCCCGTGGGCACGCGCGAGCGCAGTCTCTTCTCGCTGATCGTCGAAAACCACGAGGATGCGCGCCCGTATCACCAAGGTCTGGCGGAGGCGCTGCTCATTCAGGAGTATCCTGTGGAAGGATTCATAACGCGTTTCCTCCTGACGTTCGATACGGCCAATGTCCCGGCGTTGCTCGGTCCCGTGCGCTCCCTGCGACCGTATTTTGTCGATACCATCCTGCCGTGGAAAACGCCGATTCTGCATGCGGGAGGCAGTCCGGAAGCGTTTGAGAGAGCGGGATCCGCTGGCATCGCAGCCATCAACGGACTCGGTCTTCCCAAGGAATTCGTGCGCGACGATGGCATTCCCGCACCGCACAATCTTTTCATTGATCATGCCGATGCACTGACACTCGTCAAAAAAGCCGGCACTGCCAACATTCGCTGGCCGCCGTACGACACGGGCGGTATGCAGAGTCGTTCGGGTGCGCTCACCATTTACATCGACTATAGAAATCCCGCACACAACACGCGCTACACGCACGATGTGTTCTCACAAGGATACATCCGCGAAAACGGCATCACCATGAGTGCTGCGAAACCGATGAATGTGCTCATTCTGGAAATTCCCATTGAATCCATCGGTGAGTACGGTCGTCTTTCGATCCCATTGATCGGCAGAGGCAATGCTCTCCTCTTCCGCGGAGGAACAGTGGAACGTGCCCGCTGGGAAAGGAACAATTTGGACAAATGGTTCACCTTCAAAACACTGGACGGTGATTCTTTGACCCTTGCACGAGGTCAAACATGGTTGACGGTGATTCCTTCACTGACGCAAGTGGAGTGGGAGAATGCATTCTGAGAATCTAATCATCTCAATGAAGCAAAAACTAAAGTGATACTTTAATCGCGTTCCCTCCCCCTCCAAGGGGGAGGGACAGGGAGAGGGTTTAGATAAATTTATTGAAAACCCTCTCTCTGTCTCCCTCCCTACAGGGAGAGAGGACGCCATTATTATTATGTACAGCTTGATGCAATCTTAAAAATCGCACGAAAGAACAAAATCGCCAAACACAATGAAAGTATCAACGTCCGCAAGGAATCAATCCTTTTTCTTCTCCCCCTGCAAGTACTCCGGCAGCACGACCGGTTTCTTCATTCCCGGCACTTGTTCTACCAGTGCCAAATCTTCGATAGCGATTTTGCCCACGTAGAGTCGACGGAGATCTCCTCCTGCATGCACGAAATGTTCTACTGCCTGCAGTCCACGGAAGTACACGAGATCTTTGGTGAAACAACCGGGTTCCGCCGTATCACCCAGTCCTCGTTTTAATTTGAGAGCGATGGTGAGTGCACGCTCGGGACGGTAGCCGCAGAATTCTTCCAAGAATAAACGCGTGTCTGCGAAGGTGTGGCTGAGCGCAAAGGCAACGGAGAGAACATTGCGGGCAGGTGCGTAGCACTTCTCATGGTACGGCGAGAGCACTCTGTTTTGATTGAAGACGGCCAGTCCTTCCTGCGTTTCCAGATAGTTGGCACATCCGTAGCGGAAGAGCTCAAAGGGTTGATGTGTACCGTTCTCCTGTGTCAGTGCATGGGTTTCGATCTCGTGTGCAATGAGTGCGGAGATGCGGGCTGCAGTAAACGTGGCACCTGCCCTCAGGTACACACGCTTATTTCCCACGGTGCAATCTGCAATGACGGTGGGTCGCACCGCCACCTGCCAATCGTGCATGCCATGCGTCTCCAATGCTTCGATGAAGAAGGGTGCGGCATCTTCCTCAGAAAAGATCTTGCCTTCCGCCGCAGGGAGATCACAAGCGGCTTGCGTGGCCAGGAAAGCTGCAGCATGCGCCTGCAACGCAGCGCTGGGTGCACCGAAGAGTGCGGAGGATGCCTGTGTGAAACGGATGGCATCTCCCCGTGATTGGAGGAGAGAAATGCGCATAAGGAGTTCCCGACGTTTCTTTTCCTGCAAAACTCCCAGTGGTGAATCTTCCGGGGAGACTGCCGAAAGTCGCTGCTCCATTTCTCGCACATCTTCCGGGAGTTCACGATACGTAAAGGTCGGATTGTAATTGTGATGGGCACGCAGTTTCACTCTCTCCTCTGAGAGATTCACAGGTTTGAGGTATTTCAGGAGCATCAGCATCCTGTCCCCTTGCGAGAGCAACCGATCGACTGCGCGCGCATCTTCTTTGACGGTTACGCTGGAACGCGACTCCTCTTTTTCCTTGGACGGGTCGATGAGAAAGCCCATGAGATCGCGTCGCCCAATGACGGCGCGAAAATCCTCGGGGGTCTCGCCTTCCTGCACGACAGTTTGGATCTTCTTTCCCTGGAGCGAAAACTTCACGAGATATGTGTTTTCCATTCGATCTTTCATTTCTGCCGCTCCCACAGGCACCAATTCCTCAATCAATGCGGGCGAGAACACCGTCCGTTCCTGTCCGGGATCCACCATACTCATTACTTCCACATTCACGCCATCACCGGCAATCGTGATGATTTCATGCGTGCCAAGAACGGGACGTTCCGCTGCGGCAACATCGCGCTTCTTCTTCCCCACTTTTTCTCCAAACAAATCTTGAGAGATGCGCACTGCTTTTTCGGGTGAGCTCACACGGAGTCCGGAAACGCGCTCGAGCCGGGCACGAAGCGGAGCCAGGTTCGCAACTTGCAGCATGAGACCCGCACGCGCATTCACTTCCAAGAGCACCGGCCCCTGTTCGACATCGATCGTCAGATCCACGGCCAAGTAACCTATGTTCGTGATCTGCTGGATGCGCGAAGCGATGAGCAGAAGCTCTTCCCAATGTGGAATTTCGACACCCGCCGGCGAGGCGCCGTTCGGCATTTCCATTACGATGCGGTTGTATTGCGTGGCATGGGTGGTGATGCCTTTGGCAATGTCGATGCCAATGCCGATGCCCCCCAGGTGCACATTCGCTTTGCCGCGACTTTCGGCCGTCGGGACGCGGAGCATCGCCATGACGGGAACGAGGTTGAACACAACGATGCGCACATCGGGAAGACCGCTGGGGCGGAACGGCGCAAAGGCGGGGTCCGAGACCAGGATTTTTTCGAAGAAGGCGGTATCCGTTCGCCCGTTCACGGAAAATTTGCCGTCTAAAATGTCTTCGATGTGTTCTCGGAGCGCTTCTTCCGAGATGGGACGCTTGCCCTGTTCCAAAAACCTGCCATCTTTCCTGCCTTTGAGGATCAAAATGCCTTCGCCACCCGAACCGTAGTTCGGTTTGAGCACGCACTCATCCGGAAGCGAAGAAAAGTCAAAACTCTTGAGTTGTTTTCGAGACTCGATCTTTCCGTAGATCTTCGCGACGGGGATACCGCGCGCCGCAAGGTACGCTTTCGTCTTCAATTTATCATCGGCAAAGGCAACGGCCTTGCGTGGATTAAATGGCTTGATGTAGAGCAAATTGCGCGCATTCAAGCCGAGGACACCGCGATGAGAGAGGAAGGGAAACATTACGAGGGGTTAGGGCTAGGGTTGGGGTTGGGAAGTTTTGAATATGTTTGTATGAGACCGGACAAAAGACGGCCAACATGCGAGGACAATTCAAACGCTTTCGTAGCATGATCGACGGTGATGTATTCGAGTTCAATCACGATATGGAGGAAAGCACATGTCTCGGAATTTTCACCACGAGCGATTGTATATTTGTACGCCTTGTCGGCAGATCCGGATCGACTGAATCCTTCTGCAATATTGGCCAATATGCCCGTGGACGATCTTCGAATTTGAGATGTTATTCCAAATTGTTCAGATTTGGGAAACGATTGAGAAAGACTATAAATTTCTTTCACAAGTTCCATTCCTTTTTTCCACGCTTCCAGATCTGTGAATGAATCCATAGGAGAGAAAGAAAATGAAATCCTAACCCCAACCCCATCCCTAACCCTTTATTCCTCCTCTTGTAAATGACGAAACACTTCGCGAAAACGAAAATATTCCATCAGTCGCAGTCCCGTCCAGCGTCCGATGACGATGTTCAAGATGATCGTAAAAAGCACAAGCTCCGGGTAGGCCAGAAGCATGGATTGGAAGGAAGGCCACTGGATGAAGAAGACGCACACCAGCGCCACGACGATGGTTTCCCCCACTTCGAGCACTGCCGTGTACCATCCTTCTTCCGTTTTGAGATTGAGAAAACTCTCTGCGAGCGTGGACATGATGAGGAGCACGAACACCGTGTCCCGCGACAGTGCGATGCCGAAGAATGCGCCGAGTCCCAAGAGCAGGAGGAGCGTGATACTCACGACCGTGAGGATGATGGCGACTTTGGGAATGTACAGAAGCCGCCAACGGCGCATGAACGCACGCGTCAGGTAGCCGGTGGTGAGGATGAAGAGAAGAAACAAAACACCCACCCACCAACCAAGGACAAGGAAGCTGAGCGTGATAATGGAGGGTGCGAAGAGTCCGAATGTCGTGATGCCGATGACTTGTTTCGTGAACGCCAGCACCGTCGCAATGACGGGAAGCACCAGCAGCAGAATGACCGTCTGGCTGGAGATGCCATGGGTCAGCATGTAATTCACGAGGGATGAGAGCAGATTCCATGGTCGAAGCGCGGCCGTCGCGGCATCCACAAGAACACTGTCGATGTCACGCTGACGTACTTGATCAAAAAATTCCTCCATGTTCGCCGTGCCAAAGAGCGAGTTCAGCGCTTCTTTTCGCGTGACGATGATTTGCTTCGGTCGCACGACGGAAAAAGGACCGCGGGCCGTGCGGGCTAGGGTGTTTAAGTTTCTGCCCGTAATGAGAATGATGGTTTGATTCCGGAGCGTGCTGAGGAGCGCCTCGTTTTCTTCCGCTGCGCGCATCAGTGCCTGCAATCCTCCGATGCTGTCCGTCCAAATCACCGTCGCTTCTGCTCCGGCAAAGGACGTGTTTTTCTCGGACAGAAGCCGAAAGATAGCTTCCTCCGTGCCGAGAGCACCGGGATCTTCCACAGGGCGCAGTACTTGCAAGTGCACGCCGGCCGCGGTGGCGGATTCAACATGCAACATCAATTTTTCTTCCGTCACCGTGCTGTCCGCCACCAGCACGATCTTTCGTTCATAGACGACCACCGCATGGCGTGTTTCGGATTCCCGCGCTTCGCCGTTCACGGTGGAATGGATGACCAAACGAAACACGAGCGGCCCGATCTTCTCCGGCGTGTAGACGGCTTCCAGCGTCCTGCTGATGGGCTGGAAGGAATCCCCTATATACCAACGGTATTGCAAGTTCTCTCCCGTCACTTTACTTGCAGATGCATCTAAAATAATCGTGCGACCGACTGCGATGTCCTCCGGTCCCGTGATCACTGCTTGCAGATCAAACGAGGTGGGCACAGGAACATTCGCTCCTTCCTGCGCAAAAAGAGCCGCCGGGATGAGGAGCGCAAGCAAGCCAAGGCACGCTGCAGTGAATCTCATAGGATTGCAGGGCATTCTACCTCAAAATCCATAAGAACTCATCTACAGTTCATTCGTTCCGCACAAACAGCAATGTCTCATGAGAATTAATCGTGCAACAGAAGCCTTTTGTGCGGGCAAGCGATCAATGCCAGAATCCTTTATGAGGGCATCGAATATGCGATATTCAGTTTCATATCCTCTTACACGAACATGCTCGGAGAAGGACACACTTGCTGCCACTCCAGAGCGGCGCTCCTCCATCATGCGGTTAAATTCACGCCTAAAATTTTCTTTGAACTCCGGCGTCAGCAGTGCGGCAATTTCGCGATCCTCACGAAACAAAGAAGCGATCCTTCCGCCAAGATACCCTATGCCATCGCTAAGCCGAGACCACACCGTTGCGGGTGTTTGCTCATTCTCCTGCTGATCCAGCGGCGGCATGTTGGGCGGTGCGTTGCTCATCAGGAGCATTATACCACATTTTTACCGAAGTTTCTGTTTCCGAGAGCGCCCTTTGGCCGTATGCAATTCCTTATATTTCTTAATCTGCGGCTCAAGCTTGTCCACGCAACGGTCGATGGCATCCAGCGGTCTCGCACGTCGTGATTCCGAGCGCAATTGCTTACGCGGAAGATCCACGGTGATGGTCACTTTGATTTGATCGTTTCTCTTCTCGGTGTTTCGGCGTTCCGTTTCCACGCGGATGAGCGATGCTGCATCTTTCAAACGTTCGCAGTAACGAGCCAAACGCCCGATCTTCTTTGCAAGCATCGGCAGTTCAAGATCGGTGTAGTAGAGACCTTTTTCGAAGTGGAGAATGTTCATGGAATAGGAGGAATATCCCCAGCCTAACACAAAAATTTCTCCTTCACACGAGGGTTCCATCCAAATCATTTTTCTGGTATAATAAAACCAATACCAATATCGATCTTATGGGAGAAGTACCGGAAGCAAAAACCGAGCAGAATTCTTCGCCGCCCGCATCGGAAGCGCCGAAGGATGTGCAAGCGGAGATGAAACGCGAAATAGAAGAGAAGAATGAAGGTGAGAAAGCAACCGAGCACGCAAATGATGCAATGCGTGGTGTTCAAAAAGCCGCGAACGAGAAAGGAGACAAAATGATGGATGGACTGGAGAAGGCCATGAAAAGTCTGGAGACATTTTTTGCAAAATTATCGTCTCGTTTGGAACAATTCGGCTCGGGCATGCTGAAAAAGGTGGCTGCCATGCTCCCAAATCCGCTCCTCAACGGTTTTCTCCTCGACATTGCAAAAAAACCCGGCGCGCAGATTGCGTACACTGACAAGCTGTTACAGGAGAAGGGATTGACTCTCAAACTCGGGGAAGGAGTGAAAGCGAATGACCCGGACGCAGTGCAAAAAGATACCGAACCGCATCTTGTCGAAATGAATCGCATTGCAAATGCCATTCAAACACGCCGTGGAAGCGTCTATGAATTTGAACAGATGGTCGACAATGCCATCGGCATGGACAAGAATAAGAAGGACTACACATGGAAGGATTTGGCGGATGCGAGCCAAAAATACTTCGATACCGTTGTCTCCAAAGAACCGACGGCAACGGCTCCTGCCGCTGCACCGACCGCAGCCCCTGCCCTCTTGGGAGTGCCGGGCATGGCAAAAGACAAGCCGAATGCCATTACCGATGTGCCGTTAAAATTGAAAATCGGAGAGAAGCAGGTGGAACTGTCTCGCAATGGAGACAAAAATTCTCTTGTGATCGATGGCAACAAATATGCATTGGCATACGCAGATGGAACGATTGTCGATATGACCCTCACGGCATCCGGCGAAAAGCCGGAGGAAGTGAAACTGCAAATTGTCCCCGATGGCAAAGTAAACTACATGATAAAATTCAAAGATATTTTTGATGCACAAGATGCTCTCAAAACTGCGCCGGATACGCCTGTTGCGGGCTTCGAGAAATTGAGGCTGAAAAAAGTCGAATAATCCTTGGAAGGAAGCCAAAAACCAGCCTTGGGGAAAGGCCATTTTTATGGTATAATTATTAGAAATTCACACACAAACATGGCTATCGACAATTCACTCGAAAAAACTCCGGCGTACAAAGAATCCGCCCCCGTAAAGGATGAGGCGGCTGAATTGAAATCCTTGGCAGCCGAGGTGTTGAATCTGGATCATGATGACGAAACGCAAGCACGAACGCTCATCCAAAAGCTCACGGATATTTTCCGAACGAGAGAAGCGGACAGAAAGAATGCGGCCGTGGATGTGCGCAAGCAGCTGAACGACAAGTACGAAGAAATCAAAAAAAACCTGATCGAAAGATTTCCCGAACTGACAAAGAGTGTGGAAGAATTTACTAAAAATACGCAGGAAGCCGTGCAGGATACGGCCGGAAAGGCGACCGGATTCCTTGGCGGGTTGTTTGAGAAATTCACGATGCCCAAGTGGGCAAAAGATTTTATGGGAACGGCAAACGGCACGGGAGAATACCTCGCTCGCATGGGACAGCGGCTGTACTACGGAATGCTCATGGGCATTGATAAATGGATTCTTTCCATTCCTCTGGTGGGAGGAGCGCTCGCTCCCCTGTTTGGAAGCACGGTGGAACAAGCCCGCGAAGCGCTTATCGATATGGATGCGGAAGATGGATTCAATGAAGCAATTGGGAAATTAAGGGCAAATGCCCAGTTCAAAAATCTCTCCGTCACATGGAAGCCTGAAGTATGGGCAATATGGCGGCAAAAATACATTGCCGGCATGAACGCAAAATCCAGCGCACGCACATTTGTCATGGACCGTGTCATGATGGAAGTCACAAGAAAAGCTGTGACAAACAACTTGCCAAAAACCATGGAAGAGATCTTCCCTCTGGACCAGGCGGTCGTCAGCGCACCCGTCGCCCCTGCGGCCACTGTTGCAGTTCCCGGCCAACCGACACCGATCAATGCAGCTCCAGGAGTTGTCTACGCTGCACCGACAGTGCCGAATGCTCCTGCAGCCGTTCCTGTTGCTCCCAATGTGGCACCTGCCACTGCTCCCAATCGAATCGAAGTGAATGGCAAACCGTATACCTTTGAAGTGCGGGCTGACGGATCTTTCCTCATTAACAACCAACCGTGGCGTTTACAATTGGAAGGTGCATCGAGTCTTTTCGCTAATTTTGCCGTCAAAAAAATAGAGGTAAAACCTGACCAATCAATCGCATTCACATTATTCATCGATAAGTTGATCGGCAGCGATAAAGAAATGTCTCAAACGCTCTCACCTGATGTTGTGAAAGGCATCGTGGGAAACATAGAAGCCAAAAAGGAGATTCCATTTGAGGTGAAAGATGGTGACACACCATACAAACTCGCACTTAAACCGATAAGCACAATCCTATGACCAAACACAAAGAAAAAATCTCCCGGCATGACGTCGAATTCCAGGATTCCCTGGTCAGTGGCAATGGAACGCGAGACAAACTCAAACGTGTCATGTACGAAAGCAAAAGTGCTCGTCTGGCATACAAAGTGTCTGAGTATACAACTGCTGCAGCCGAGACAGTGGGAGCGATTGCTGCGGGGACAGTGGATGGCATCACGTCATTGGCTGAACCCTTGAGCGCAGCATTGGAATCCGGAGCCAAAAGAGCAGGCAAAGCAGTAGTCCATGTGACGGGTGCAGTGGGTACAGGGGCTCGATCTGTGTTTTTGAGCATCGAAAATCTCCTCCGCTCCCTCCAGGGAAAATGAAACGCATGCACCTTTCTGAATTCGGCGAACACAGACTCTTATTCAAGGTTCCAAAGGTAGAAGTATTTTCCGATAAAGTGGAAGCTCTTTCAGAAAGACTGAAACAAAGCGATGTCCGTCTTGCAACGGATTATTTGGATCAACTGCCGGCCGATCAGCGGTCGAATATTTTGGAGCAAGCAGCAAAAGAATTGAAAACGAAAAAAATAGAGGTGCAGGAGGAACTTCATATCAAGACCAACCTCGACCATCTTCGCAATCGCATTGCCACGGCATCGGCAACACCGGAAAAATCGGAAGTTACCTCTGCATCCACACCTGAAAGAAAATGGTATGACCCACGAAGATGGCTTGAGAAGAAAGAGCAGGGAACGGAAACGAGTGAAACATCGGAAAAGAAGGAAAGCATATTTTTCCCGAACACATTTGATCCTCGTAAGTGGTCGAACACACAAATAGCGACACTGTCCTTGCTCACCGGCGGTGGAATCATATTGGCTGTGGGCGCGCGCCGCCTCTGGAATTGGTTCCGTGGCAAAAAACCGGATAACCAACAGTCGGGAGTCAAACATACATGGGGCGTTCGAAATTGGATATTTTGGATTCCCGTCGTCGGCCTTGCAGCTGCAGGTATCGGGACTGCTGCGTATTACGGACACCACTATATGTTGCGGTTTGAATTGTACGGAAATTTGATCGAAAACCTCAACAAAAAAGTGAACTCTATTGCAAAATGGGGCAAAGAAAATATCCCAGGACTTGCCAAAGGCAAAGGAGAAAAATACGGAATCTCGGAAGAGCAGTACAAGAAGGCGGAAAATTCCTACAAGAAGAAAGGCAAGGATGCCCGTGCCGAGATCGAAGAGATTTTCGGCGTGAAGGCGGGAGAACAGAACATGCACTTAGTGGAACAGTTCATGGGAGAAATGGAAGAAATACACCAAGGAGAAATGGATCCGGACACCGGCATCCGATATATTGCCGCATCCGAGGCATTGCAAAACTATGAGAAGGACGTTGGGACTGCAATCTTGGAATTGGGGCAATTGCTGGAAAACCATGCCTTCCATGTGTTGGTCGGTTCTATGCTCGCTGCAAAACTGGGAGTGCTTGATGACATTCTGAAAGCTTCCCTCTCGACCACGGAAAAGGCTGTGAGGCTGGCGGCGGCCATGACAAGATTCGGAATCAAACATCCCTTCCTCTCCATCTTCGCGATGGGAAGCACAATTCTTGCGCTCAAAGCAACGAAAGACACGGTGCGGTTGCCGCAAAATTTATATGAGTTGTCTTCTGCATGCTTTGGCAACAAAGAAATAGCGCGCGGATCCAAGGATCTGGTCGCGTCTGTATTCAACGCACTTCAGGAGCAGGTTCGCAAACTGGGTCCAATCGCAGAAGATTTTGGTGCATGGGTAAAAACACAAGCACAGAGCTTATTCGATGAATTGAAAGAAACTCTTCCGAATGCTTTTGGGCTTACAGAGGAAGAAATCATACAAAATAACAATGAAGGTTCCATGGATTCGTTGCGACACTACCTTGATATCCAATTACGCTCTGCAGAAACCAGCGAAGAGTTGCGAAATAAAATCGGCTTGAAGTGCGAACGGGCTTTGAAATTACTGGAAGAATTCGGCATTGCATTCATCACCGCACGCTGTACAGATAATAACAATTCAGACAAAGCACCTGATTTGCTGAATGATTTGGAAAAAGCTCTCGCGGATCTTGGCATTGCTCTGACTCGGAGCAATGGCAAAGTTCGCTGGCAAACCAAAGACATGCCGGAAGCATTTGATCTTTGCGTCGATCCTTCCATAAAAGACAAGAAAACACTAAAGGAAATATCTCAAAAGCTGCAACACAACGAACACTTTGCTACATATCTCCTGTGGAATGCATTGGAACAAATGAGAGAAAGGGAACAAAAAGGCATGGAAAAATGGGGCGGAGGTGCTGTGGGCATGGTCTTGGGAAATTTCCTCTATGTCGTCGAGGATTGGCGAAATCCATTAAAATATTTCATGGTTCCCGTTGATCTGGCTTTCGATGCCTTGGGCTACGGCGATGCCATAGGTGCGGGAGGCATCCTTCCCAGTGACATGAGAAAATCCGACGACTGGACGGAGTGGGGTGCCAATCTTACAACCGCGACCCTCACCTGCGCTCTCACTTCCATCGGTACTGGCGCTGTTGCTCACCTCAAGAGGCTCGCAATTGGAGGCGGACCGCTGTGGAAGGGGCGCGGGCTGCGAATTGCGATGAATGTTGTCCCCGGAGCTTCGCAATACACCGCTATTCGAAGCATGTGGTTAGCCAGCAAGGAAATACAAATGGTAAGAAAATTCGGTTTAATACATGGGAGACAAGTAAATAACGCGCTCTATCACGCGGGGATCAAGGCTGACTGGGCATACCTTGTGGAAACAACAAAAGATCCAGCAATTTTGAAACAAATAGGACAAGCCGTGGATGCAAAATTGTTGGGGCCAGACCCTGAAATTTGGCGAATAGAAGTACGCGCTAAGCTTCAAAAATTAATAGGTGAAAGGGTCAAAGATTTTGAATTTCTCGATATACCCAAGAATATAAGAGAAGGGAAATTGTTCCATTGGTATAAAGCTTTTGCAAAAAAGGGTGTAAATAAAAAAATATTCTATTACCAGCTTGCGCTGAATTACAGTGACGCAAAAACTTTGTTTGATGCGGGGGCGGATGTGGGTGGCTTATATATGGCAGGAGCAAAGCTTGATGAGCTTATTGCTCTCGGTGCAGATCTAGGGATTTTACTGAAAGCACATGCACCCGTAGATGGTCTTTTGAAAGCCGGAGCAACCGTTGATGATCTTGTTGCTGCCGGCGCTAAAATCGATGATTTAATCAAAGCGGGCGTAAGTGTATTGGATCTACTGAAAGCCGGCGTGCAGGAAGCGAAGCTTTTACAGGCGGGCATTGCGCAAACGGTTATCGATCAAGCAAAAAATGCTCTGAAAGCTCTGAATCAAACTCCTCCACTTGTTACTCCCCCGCCACAGCTTCCGCCTAAGCAAAAAACTCCTCCCCCATTGCCTAAACAGCAGCAGGCTGCACAGCAAGGCGCTCAAGCTGCAACGCAAGCTCCGCAAGCATCGGCAGGATCTCCTGCAACCAATTCCGCTGTGTCACAGGTTTCGAACAAAGCAAAAGGAGCTGCTATAGAGAGCAATGTAGCCGGTAAATTGGCAACAGAAGGAACTGTCAGCGCAAAATTGGCGGAAGCCCTCAAGACTTCTTCCAAAGCGGAAGTGATTATGGAAGCTGCCACTGCAGACGTACGACTCGGAAAACTTTTGGAAGAATCCCCTGCTCTCGTCACAGTTCTGACACAGAATCTTGAAAAAGCAGGAGATGCCAAAGCTGTCTTGATGGAATTAAAAACAGTCGCCAATGCCCCCGATGTGGAATTTGTCAGCAAACTCTTGGGGACGGAACAGGGATCTCTGCGCCTTCTCACGGATCTGGAAAAAGGAGGAGCACCTGTCGTCCTCAAGACAGTGGGTAATGCCTCCAAGGTTTCTAAGATTATGAGCACACTGAAAGTTGCCGGACGCGTTGCACCCGTTGCTATAGATGCTTTGGTCATTTACGGAACAGTGGTGGAGATCATGGATAAAGCAAAAGATATCGAAGAGTGCAAAAAAAGAGGAGTCAGTGAAGAGATCATCCGGATGAAAGAACAAGAATATTATTATTTGGGAGCACAACTTGGCGTTGGTGGTGTAAGTGGCGTTGCAGGCCTATTCATACTCGCAGGGGTCGGAACAACGGTTGCATGGCCGGTAGTGCTTGCAACTCTTCCGATAGGCGTTGCTATCAGCGGCGAATATGCGGCGCACCAACTGGATACAGATTTTGCACGGACGCCGGAAGATTGGGCAAAGGAATATGATCTCGTGGCACTGCTCACAAATGTTCGCTCGTTTGACCTGAGGGAAATATGGGGGGGTGCATGGAAACTGATGGATAATAAATCATTTGACCAGGATCTAATGAAGTGGCAAAGGGTGCTTGGCCCTTTTGCTCCGTTGGGTAAACACGGGGAACGCTTTGCCTCGGGTCAGTTGAAGAAAGACACGGACGCTCTCTTGGCAAAAATTCAAGCCGCTGATGAGAATAAAATCCGGGGGATCATTATGCACACGACAACAGTGACAATCCCTACGGAGATGCAAGAAGCGAACGGCACAACGAGAAAGCCGAATAAAACAGAAATGAAACCGTATCAAGAAGCACTAAAAAGATATGTTGAAGCCAAAGTCAGCTTCTTCATGGCGTTTAGAGAAGATGC
Source organism: Candidatus Peribacteria bacterium RIFCSPHIGHO2_01_FULL_51_35 (assembly GCA_001787535.1). Lineage (GTDB taxonomy): Bacteria > Patescibacteriota > Gracilibacteria > Peribacterales > Peribacteraceae > 2-02-FULL-52-16. The sequence continues at coordinate 189,696 of MFXP01000004.1, read as the reverse complement.
GGCACATGCCACCCGTTCCAGCGGCCATATCATCGATATCCTGGAGGGGGCGGAACATGCCGGACAGTTGGCAAAGAATCGCCCTCAGTTGGAAGCAGAGTACAAACAACTGATCGCGGATGCTGCAAATCCTGCATCACAAAAACGTGCTGCAGCTATCCGCAAGATCCTGGATGAGAAAGATGTGAAAATCCAAGCGAAGGAATACGGCAATTTCCTGCAGCAGGAACAGATCACCGGTTTGTACGCGACCATGCTTATTCAAGTCGCCATGCAGGACAAAGCGAACCGTGCATCCATGCAAAAGCCATTGGAGAATGCTGTTACAGGAAGTTTGATGTCCACGACGCAACATGCATACGTCAACTTCTGTGTGCAATGCCAGGAAGACGACAACTTCGCCTGGGGACCGGACGGCAACGCGCTGACGGTCATGCGCCTCTATGCAGCGGAACGCATGCAGGAGATAGCGAAGCAATCCAGCGGTGCGATGGTTACTGAGATCATGGCAAATGCCGATGAGCCGAATGAAGCAGGAAGCTACCAGTTCGAGATAGCCATGACCAAAGCAAAAGCGGACATCGAGCGTTTCCTAGCAGACAGCCCGCAAGGCGTGTGGGACAACATGCCAAAGGAAACGAAGGGGCGCCTCGGCTACAAGTTCGTGGATACCAGTGCGGAGGCAATGCCGGAAAAATACAAAGCGCGCATAGAAGAAGGCGAAAAACTCATGAGCCGCATCGGAGCGCACTACCACGGCACTCACTACACAAAACGTTTTGGCATCCCGTACGCTTTGGCAGCATTTTTGGGCGGAGGAGTGCTCGGGGGCATGGCAACTGCTTTCGAGACCAAAGACAAAAAGTATCTCTTCATCACGTTCAATCGTGCGAAAGGCAAGTGGATGGCCACGCTCGGGGACAGCAACTTGGAACACGCGGTGGATCCTTCCACATTGCAGATTGTGGATCGCGGTCTGCCCGGAGCGGGCGGAGCAGCCAAGTTCAATAAACTCCTGGAAGCGTTGGATGCCATCAATAAAGGAGAAAAACCTTTGCTCTAAAGTCTCTTAGAACGCAACACCCACAAGCCCTTTCAGCATCACTCCGATTCCGTATGCCACGGTCGCGGTGAGAGCACCGATGGCGACGATTTCGAGTGCACCACGGATAAGACGTTCACGTGTGACGAAACTTCGCGTCACACCAAGGAGGGCAAGCGCTGCGAATGTTCCTGCAATGGCAACGGGAAAACGCTGATCGCTTTGTATGCCGAAGAGGTATGGAAACAACGGAACGATGCCGAAGAGAACGAATCCCACAAACGTCATGATGCCGTGCGACAGCGGATTCGCCGATGCTTGTTTTGTGAGGCCGTGCTCCTCCAACATCATGGTTTCCGCCCAGACTTCTTTGTTGGAAGTAATGACATCGACTACACGATCCAGATCGCTGCCACGAAATCCTTTCGCTTCGTATGCTTCGCGGACTTCTTCTCGTTCCAAATCCGGAATCGCTTCGATCTCCTGGAGTTCCTCCTTCTTTAGTCGGAAGTAATGGTCCAGTTCGGATTTGAGGGAGAGAAACGCACCCGCACCCATGGAGACGGCATCGGCAAAAAGATTGGCGAAACCCAGAATGATCACGATGTAGTGCGGCAGATCGGCGCCTGCGGTTCCGGCTACAACGGCGAAGGTTGTAATGATGCCATCGTGTCCGCCGTAGACGATGTCCTGGATGTACGGACCCAGCTTGTGGCCGTGGAGCTCAGACTCCCGATGTTTGGCGAGCCTTTCCTTGATGTCGGATGACATAGGATCATAGTAAATGACCAATGACACAATGACCACTGACCAAAAAAGCCAGAAGATTGGTCATTGGTCTATGGTCATTGGTCATTCGTTAAGCCTAGCCCTCACTGCCATCCTCCCTTTATACTCTCTTTATGCAAAAGATTGCCGATCAAACCAAAGATTTTCCCCAATGGTACTTGGACGTGATTGCCGAGGCGGGGCTTGCGGAGCATGCGGACGTAAAAGGCTGCATCATTTTTAAGCCATACGGCTACGCACTGTGGGAAGCGATTCAATTTGATCTAAACCGGCGGATCAAAGAACAGGGAGTGGAGAATGCCTACTTCCCACTCTTGATCCCGGAATCCATCATTGCAAAAGAGAAGGACCATGTGGAAGGATTCGCGCCGGAGTGCGCAGTCGTCACGCACGGTGGCGGCAAAGAACTTACGGAGAAGCTGTACATCCGCCCCACGAGCGAGACGATCATCTATGCAACCTTTGCCAAATGGATTCAGAGTCACCGCGATCTGCCGCTGAAGATCAATCAGTGGGCGAACGTCGTCCGGTGGGAAATGCGCACGCGGCCATTCTTACGAACGCTGGAATTTCTCTGGCAGGAAGGACACACGTGTCATGCGACCAAAGAAGAAGCGGATGCGATGGTGGAGGGCGCACTGCAGATGTACGCCGATTTTGATCGCGAGATGCTCGCGATCCCCGTGATGAGCGGACGCAAACCCGAACACGAGAAATTCGCCGGCGCGCTGTATACGCTTTCGACCGAAGCACTCGCGAAAGACGGCAAAGCCATCCAGGCGGGAACGTCGCATAATTTGGGACAAGGATTTTCACAGGCGTACGGTGTGAGCTTCCTGAATGAAGCGGGCAAGGCAACGCTGCCGTGGATGACCAGCTGGGGACTGAGTACGCGCATCATTGGAACGTTGATCGTGGTGCACGGCGATGAGAAAGGCCTGCGCTTGCCTCCGAAGATCGCGCCGATTCAGGTGGTGATCGTGCCGATCTATAAAACCGATGAGGAAAAGAAGAACGTGCTCGCGGCGGCCAAGAAACTCGTAACTTCCCTGGGTGATCTTCGCGTGAAACTGGATGATCGTGACGAGAAATCCCCCGGCTTTAAGTTCAATGAATGGGAAGTGAAGGGCGTGCCGGTGCGCATAGAGTTGGGACCCAAGGATCTGGAGAAAAAAGCTGTGATGCTGTGTCGGCGTGACACCGGAGAGAAGCAGAGCGTAGCGATGGCATCGTGCACAAAGGACTCGATGCAGACGATTCTCGATGAAATTCAGGATTCCCTCTACGAACAGGCGAAAAAATACATGGAGGATCACACGACGGAAGCCGATTCGTACGATGCGCTCCAAAAAGTGATCGACGCCGATGGTGGTTTCGTCTGGGCTCCGTGGGACGGCACGCTCAAGACCGCGAATGCCATCAAGGACAAGACCAAAGCCACCATTCGCTTGCTGGGTGATGCCTCCAAAGCAAAAGGAAAGAAAGATCTGGTGTCCGGAGACGCTGCAAAAGAGTGGGCATTATTCGCTAAAGCATATTGAGAACTGTCTGAGATTATTCTCTGTTTTTTTCAACCCTCTCCCTGTCCCTCCCCCTTAAGAGGGAGGGGACGTCATTTCTCTGCTTTCATACATTTACGAAAGAATCACAATGACGTCCTCTCTCCCTGTAGGGAGAGAGACAGAGAGAGGGTTACTAAGAAACAAAGAGATAGTGCCAACTATTCTTTATCCGGCATCCTCTTCTCCTCCACCATAACGCCGCAGATCTTTGCGCCTTTGAAACATGGTGATGCAATCGGAAATGCGCGAAGCGACTTCTTCCACATTCGGCACATATTTGAGTTTGACCGCTTCTCCCGTCCCCTCTTTCAAACTGAACTGCAGCTCTCCAAAGGGGAATAAATTCCAAAACTGCGTGTCCACGCTGACACTCGCGAAGTTTTCCAGGTTCATTGGTGTCACTTTTCTGTGAAAGAGCGAGGACTGATCCACAACGATCAATTTGTCCGTCGTGAGAAGGATAAAATCGAAGCGCCAATCCAAATATGCTTTGAGCAACGGAATAAAAATGAAGAACAGCCAGACCAGACTGCCGGGGAACACAATCCAGAGTACCGGAATGCTTATGTAACCGAGTCCGATGCCCAAGGAAATAAGCAGTGCTGTTAAGAATGCGTCGCGCGCAAAAATCATAAAGAAACGAAACCCGTGGAAGTACACCGTCATCACTTCCTGCTCGTCCGCGGAGAGGAATGAGTGCTTTATTTTTGCCGTGTCTGTTTCGAGTGCGAAGAAACGCATGGAATTATTATACAGCAAGAACACTTCTAGATGGTTTGATCTGGCGCTGGCTTCTCGTATACTGCACTCCTCGCAGTTTCTGCGTGAGATCATTTGGCCTCATCGTCTAACGGTTAGGACACGGGATTCTCATTCCCGTAATCGGGGTTCGATTCCCCGTGAGGCTGCCAATTCCTCATAACTACCATCAAGATCTATGCAGTTCCGCTTTTCTCTTCTTGGCCTTCTCACTCTGCTCGTTGCATGCACCGCGCATGTGCCAACAGAAAAGAGGTTTGAAGATTGGGAGATGTACACCAACGAGACGTACGGATTTTCCGTGAAGCATCCCCCGGAGACGACCGTTCAGGAAGAAGAGGGATATATCCGTCTCCAAAATTACACCGACTATGATGATGTACTGGGCCTCCAGCCGGGACAGTATTATCTGGAGATTCATCTCCCGAAGGACCCTGCACAGGAAGGCTTCGCCACGTGCGAAGATGATTTTGCACAGAGAGCAAGCGAACCGGTTGCCGTGAAGGAAGTGAGCGTGGGTGACTACACGGGATACCGTGGACCGGGTGAAGAAGGCGGTGATGCCGGAGGAACGCGCCATGCACTCTGCATCGAAACGCCTGACCGGTACTTTTATGTTCAGGCAACGGAGAATAGCGATGCAGGATTGATTGCGAATGCGATCTTGGATTCCTTTTCCATTACGGAATAATAAAAAAATCGACCGTTCGCTTCGCGGGAAGTCCTTTTCTTCAGCTGAAGGATCATCCCCCCTTCTTCCACTGGCACGCTTGCTTGCACGCGGCACAGTACTGCGAACCGTAATCATGTTTTTCGCCGCTCACGCACGCGGCGCCGTGGCAATCGGATTTCATCAAAAGCCGCGCCTGGGCGGTGATGGTGACGGGATATTGTTTGAAGTGTTTCACGCAGTATGTTTTGCCGTATGTGCGCCCTTTACAGCCATCGACGAGACAACTTTTGGACTTGGCGTAGTTAATGAGAAAAGGGGGAAAGAGGCGTGTGCGGCCTCTCCTTATACGTCCAAAATGGCTTAAGAGCAATGAATCTGCGCACTTTCTTTGCATAATGATAGCTATTGCCCCGCAAAGGAGTACTGTCGCTGCAGGTCAGTTGAGCCAGTCAGACAACAACTCCTCTTGCCGCCTCTATTTCTTTCTTTTTTTACCCATGGCTACAGGCACTATCAAAACGAAAACCGACAAGGGATTCGGCTTTATCAAAATGGAAGGCTCCCCGGACGTCTTCTTTCACAACAGCGCATGTCCCAACGGCGACTTTGAATCGTTGGACGTCGGACAGACTGTCTCGTTCGATCTTCAGCAAGGCGACAAGGGACCCAAGGCTGTGAACGTCGTTGCAGGAGAAGCGCTTGCTGCATAATTCCAATTCGAATTCTAAAAAGAATGGGGGTCCGCAAGGATCTCTATTTTTTTATCCCTTGCTTTTCTCTTGGGGCGGGGAGATACTACCCATACCCCCTACCCCTACCTGCATGCTTCCGGAATATAAACGCAAATCATTGGACGCTCTCAAACGCCTGGAAGGACTCACGAAGAAAGTCCGTTCGATGGTCGAGCAAGATGAATACTGCACGCATATATTGGAAAATCTGCTCGCCATGGAAGGACACATCAAACATGCGCGCGGCCAAGTGCTGGAAAGCCATTTGCATACCTGCGCCAAGAAGAAAATGAAATCGGAGAAAGATTACGACGCGTTCATTGCGGACATTATCCGCACCATCGGTCTCTCGCGCCGATAATTTTTTCCTTTCCCCCCTTTTTCCATGATGGACATAGTCAACACCACCGGCTCAGGCCTAGGTTTTATTGCCCTGTGGGGAATCCACATTCTTTCTGTGATCGCCTTCTTCGTGGGCGTCGTCTTCCTCATCGTTCTCGCCATCCGGCAATTCAGCCCGGTGCAGCTCAAGAATTGGGCCATCGGCTTGATCGTTGGAGGAACAATCCTGTGCTTGTTTACGATCCTCTCCCTCGGACGGCCGTGGATCGGCGTCCTCGGCGGGGGCTTTCCCCAAGGTATGATGCTGCAGCGAGGCGTGATGGAAATGATGAAGGATAAAATGATGGAGCATGATGAACACGAAGAAAGCGACGACCATGAAGAAATGGAAGACATGATGGACATGATGATGAAAGGCATGACGGGGAAGAAGAGCGGCGGCATGATGGATGGGCATGGAGATGGCGATCCCATGGCGATGTCCATGGACGACATGTCTGCGAGCCTAGAAGGGAAAACCGGCGATGCGTTTGATGCAGCGTTCATCGAAGGAATGATCCCGCACCATGAAGGAGCCATCGCGATGGCGGAAATGGCTTTGGAGAATGCAAAACATGAAGAAATTAAAGCCATGGCACGGGAGATCATCACAGCCCAGCAACGGGAGATCGACAGAATGGAACAGTGGCTGCAGAACTGGGGATATAACCAGTAAACACCATGGACTCCCATCCATCATCTCCTACGGCCGAACAGAGTGATCACAAAGATCACGCTCCTGCTGCAACACATGGAAAACACGCTCGTGCCCGCGCCGATTATCTGCTCTGGGGCACAAGCGCGATTCTCATCGCAACGTATGCGGCATACTTCCTCCTTCCATCCGTTGCTCTTGCAACACCCGCGCTGACGACCTTCTCCACGAGTGTTGTGGAACTCATTCACACCATCTGGTGGAGCCTCCTGCTGGGCATGCTCTTCGTCGGGCTCCTGGGGCAAATGCCGCGTGAAATGGTGATTGCTGCGATGGGAAAAGGCGGGACGTTCTCCGGCATGTTGCGCGCCGTTGGCGCAGGGGTTCTGCTCGATCTCTGTTCCCATGGCATTCTGTTTGTCGGGAGCAAGCTCTACGAGCGGGGCGCCAGCACAGGGCAAGTCGTTGCATTCCTCATTGCAAGCCCCTGGAATTCCATCGTACTGACGCTGCTGCTATGGCAGCTCATAGGATTCCAATGGATGCTGGCGTTCGTCCTTCTGAGCATGGCTGTGGGCCTCAGCACCGGACTTATTTTTGATGTCCTCGTACGGAGAAAAATCCTTCCCGAGAACCCCAACGCAATCTCGATTCCGCCAAATTATTCCCTCTGGCGTGCCATCCGAGATGGACTGTGGAATTTCCGTCCCACCAAAACCTGGCTCCGGGAAGTCACCCGCACCGGCATCATCGAATCGCGCCTCATTCTGCGATGGATCTTCTTCGGCATCGTCCTTGCCGCCTTTGTGCGGGCGGTCATTCCGACGGACATGTTCGGTACGCTCTTCGGCCCGACACTCGCAGGGCTGGGACTCACCATCATCGTCGCAACTGTTCTGGAAGTGTGTTCAGAAGGTTCGATGCCCGTGGCAACGGATATCCTCACGCGGGCGGGAGCCGCAGGAAATTCCTTCGCATTCCTCATGACGGGAGTCTCCACGGATTACACCGAAATCCTCATCCTGCGAGAGACGACGAAATCCTGGAAGATTCCGCTCTTTCTCCCTCTCATAACCGTTCCTCAAGTTATTCTGCTGGGCTGGCTGCTCAATCAGATACCCATTACCTGACCCCTCTTTCTCTGCACCCATGAATACCCTTCATATCCCAAGTTGGCTCTACTTCCTCTTCGCGGGCATCATGGTGCTTGCCCTCATGTATCATTGGCAGCATGTTCTTACATACACACCTTTCATCTTCATTCTTCTCTGTCCGCTGATGCATGTATTCCATGATCACGGCATCCATAGACATAAAACGAAACATAAAGAGCATTTGCATCATTAATTCTTATTTTCTCCCACTCCTTCTATGTCATCTCAATACCGCCTTGCACATTGGGGACCGGCTGTTGGCATGGTCGCCGCATTCGGCTTTGTGATTTGTTTCCTCTGGGGCTTCCTCCTTACGAATCCCGTCCTGCAGGAATTTCACATGAATGTATTCCGTATTCTGTTCCTTGATGCAGGATTCATCGGCCTTAATCTCGCCACATTTATTGCTGGCTTGATTGTGAGCTACCTCGGCGGCCTTTTCGCAGGCTTCATCCTCACTCTATGCCTCAATCACTGCCAAAGGTGGTCCCCTTAACTATGCCTGAGTTCATATGCCCTTGAGCCATAAGCATACGCCCGTTCTATGGATTCGCTCCTCTCCTCTCCCGGCATGCTTGCGGCGCTCGCGCTCGTCCTCCTGATGCAAGCCGCATCGCTTCTGCTCCTGCTCGTGAACAGACAGCTGTTCCGTGCGCAATCGGGACGGTATAAGAAGCTGCTGGCGGATCTGGGTGACGTTACAGCCTGGAAAAATCCGGGACGCATTCTGTTTCCCGTGTACTTTCTGCTTACCGTGAGCATCACCATCGCAACGACAACACTCTTTGTCTGGCAACCGCACATTCTTTGATATGCCTTCCTCTTCCCTGGAACACGGCGAGCAACTGGAACAATTGTGCGACGAGCACTGGATCAAGTACGTGGGAACGGTGATCCTCGCCACGCTGCTCTTCGGCATTTCCCTGCTCCTGTTCCTGCTCGCAGGCTTAAGCGCGCACCACTACATGTGGCTTTCCCACCTCACGTTCTTTGCAGGATTGACGTTGCTCCTGTTTACGCACCACTGGTTCTTCATGTCACTCCTCAGTGAGTTGCTGGACAGCATCATCATCACGAATCGAAGGCTCATGCGCATACATTTCCGCCTCATTTTTCAGGAGGATATCCTGGAAATATCCTTCGACAGGATGAAAACCGTAGATGCACAGAAACACGGGTTGCTGCAGAACCTCTTGCACTACGGCACGCTAGTGTTCGAATCCAAACTCGCAACAATCACCCTGGTGCCGCACCCGAACAGGGTGGCACATGTCATTCAGAAGGCAATGCTCTCACGCTGAAACGCGAACTCCCGGCGCATCGCACACAACGGCTTGCGGTCGAATGACATGATCCGGCTCACGGCCATTCTTCCACTGCTCGATGGAGAGAAAGCTGTCCAGGTACATGTTCCGCATGCTGTCATCAGCATAAAAAGCAATGTGCGGCGTGGTGACGACATGAGGGTGGCTGATGAGTTCCTTGTTTTCCGCAAAGTTCTGCTCATGTTCCAATACATCCAAGAGCGCATGGGCGATTTTTCCGCTCTTGAGCGCGTCCAGCAGCGCGGCGGAGTCGATAAGCGCTCCGCGTGCGGTGTTTACCAAGATCACACCGTCTTTCATGGTGTCGAAAGCGGCGGCATTGATCATGTGATGCGTTTCTTTGCCGGCCGGAAGATGCAGCGTGATGATGTCGCTCTCGCGTAGAAGCGTATCCAAGGAAACATAGGCGATGCCAAAGCGCTCTTCTAACTCAATCGTACGGCAGAGATCGGTGGCAAGTATGCGCATCTCGAATCCATGCGCAATCTGCGCCACTTTTGCTCCGATCTTGCCCGTTCCCACAATGCCAAGGGTCTTTCCCTTCAACGCCATGCCCCTGAGTCCGTGATAGTCGAACGTGCCGCCTTCCACGCGCTTGTCCCCTTCCCCCACATAGCGCAAGGTGGACAGCAGCAACGCAAACACATGTTCCGCAATGACGTGTGAGCCGTAATCCGGAACATTGCACACTGTAATCCCCTGCTCACGACATGTTTCGAGATCAATATGATCGTACCCGACGGAACGTGTGCACAGAAGTTTCAGCTTCGGCAATTTTTTCAGGATTGCACGCGGGAACGGCGTAGTGAGGAAGCAGGAAATAATGTCCGCTTCTTTGCATGCCGCAATCAGTTCTTTGTCATGCAGTGCGGCTTCCCCGAACACGGCATGCGGAAAGCGCCGACGCACGAGAGGCTTGTCGCTGTCATCGACATCCAGAAAGAGAATGCGGTTTTCTTTGATCATGGTTATGATCATACTCCTGTTTCCTCTTCTGTTCCCCGCACCGCATCGTCCGCCGGCGGCTCGCTCGGCGGCAGCACTGTGGGGTTCGACGAAGATTCATGCTTCACACTCTCTTGAATCTTCTCCTGCACCTTCTGCACTTTCGAAAGCTGATGCTCCACAGATTCCCCTTGTGAGCGCTGCTTCGCCAGTCCAATGGCATTTTCAATGGCACTCGCCACAACATCGGGCTGAGGAATGTACCGCAAGACGTTCACCCTTGTCGTGCCGCCTTCCCGTTCCTTGAGCAAGATATGAATGGTCCCGCATCGCCAGATTCCAAAGAATTGCGACTCAAATTTTGTTCGTTCAATGTCCTCCAGATGAATCGGGTTCACATTGTGGTATGTAAAGGATCGGTGCTTCACAATGACGATCTTCTCCGTGGTGACAATCAGAAAATTATAGTGCCAACGGATGTATGCACCAAGCAGGAAAAAGAAATAAACAAGAAAGCCAAAGAGAAAGACAAAACCAATGATAATTCCCGCACTGCTTCCAAGGAACGAGGCAATCAGTCCCAAGAAAGCCGCAAAGCAGAGAAGAAAAAAAGTGTCGCGGACGGCAGACGCGAGGAATACGAAAGGGTGGTGCATAGTCGTGAGGATTTCTTCTTCCCCTTCCACCAAGAACTGTTTTTTGAGCTGCCGAATGTCCGTTTGCAGGGCTAAAAATCTCATGGGGAAGAAAAGAAAACCGTACATCTTCTTCCACGTATGAGAGGCTCTAAACTTTCACGATTTCCGTTGCTGAAAAGCCAAAAAGTTCACCAAATTCCCTACGCAAAAATGATCTCAGAAGTTCGATGCTTCTTGATTCTGCTTTTCCTGTGCTTCGTCTCGTCCCAAGGCGATCATGGCAGCTCTCCACTCAGCACGAATGGAATGCCTGTCCTCCAAAAGTTTAGTACCACCAACTGGCTTCCGCGAATCGGGCTTTGCGATGATTGATTCATTGTCATTTGCCGGTGTTGCATTTTCAAATGTACCCATACGCAGATGGTAGCAATAGAAAGCTGCAACGCAACTTCTAAAGAACTTCTGCCTGAAATGATTGTGCCGCAAGCCAACATTGAGCATCATCGTGCCATGCAACATACCGTATTCTTCCTGCTTTGTTTTTGCCTTTTCGGCTGTGTTGTATCCAAACCTCTACCGGAGGTGGCTGAGCTGAAAAACTCTTCCGTGCCTGCTGCGACGGATGGTCTTTCGTTGGAACAACTGCCATCAACGCTCAGCATTCCGCATTTTGCGAAGATGCGCCTGAGCGGCACGGGACTCACGCTGGAGACTGTCATCGAGAAGAATGCCGCCTATGTGCGCCATGGCATCACGTACCAAAGCAATGGGCTAACGATCAGCGGGATCCTGAATATTCCCAATGGCATGGGACCTTTCCCGCTTTTGATCTTGAATCACGGATTTATCGATCCGAGCGTGTATGTGCGCGGCCGAGGTCTCCGTCGTGAACAGGATTACTTGGCGCGCCAAGGATTCGCCGTGCTGCATACGGACTATCGAGGCCATGCGGCGTCGGATCCCAGCCCCATGACGGAGAAGGTGTATGATGGGAATTTGGAATACTCCATGGACAGCGCCAACGCCATCCTTGCCATGCGCGCCGCCAAACTTCCGAACATCGATGTAAGCCGCATCGGCATGATGGGACACTCATTGGGCGGCGGTGTGACGCTGGCCATTCTCACAGGAAGACCTGACCTGGTGGATGCCGCAGTCCTGTATGCCCCGGTGCATGCCGATGTCTGGGAAAACTTCATGCGCTGGCGCTCCAAGCGTGAAGAAGGAGACCGCACACGCGAAGCATTTGGCACCAAAGAAGAAAATCCGGATTTGTGGGCGGAACTTTCACCGCAGACCTTCCTGAAAAACATCCAAGTACCGGTTCTGCTCTTCCACGGAGACAAGGATAAAGATGTTCCGAAGAATTGGTCGGATGATTTGTCGCAGCGGCTCACAAAGCTTGGGAAAGACATCACGTATGTTGAGTATGCAGGCGAAGGACATGAGTACGGACCCAAGTGGAGTGACTTCATGGAAAAGACGGCAGCTTTTTTCAAAGAACATCTCACTTCCACGCAATGAAACACTACTTTTACTTGGCACGCTGCTCTGATGGTTCACTCTATGCAGGAACTTGTGTCGATCCTGCAGCGCGCGAAGCGCTGCACAATGCAGGAAAAGGTGCCAAGTACACGCGATCGAGAAGTCCGGTGAAGATTATTTACACAGAAACTTTTAAAACTCTGGGAAATGCGAGGAGAAGAGAAGCGGAAATAAAACGATGGAAAAAAACACAAAAAGAAATCCTCGTTCGAGAAAAATGAAACCGGAGGGGTGGCGCGCCACCCACCTACGTCTGCGGACTCCGGTGGGCAGGCGGGGGGTGAAGAAAAAAAGAGGGTTCGCCGCCTTGAAAAATTTCCGTCGCGCAACTTGGCGGAGCGGAGCGTAAAAAACGCGCTGTTTGAGTCCGCCCGCAGGCGGACGAGTTCGCGTTTTTAGCGCAGCGAGCCATTGTTGCGCAGGAAATTTTTCAGAGCGGCATGTTTTCTTTCTCCACTTTCTTTTGCGCCAAAAGAAAGTGGATACCTTCAAAAGGAACCAGTTGAAACGAGGATCAATGATGATATCCGCTTCCTCTGATTATTTCATTCGCTCGATACAACTGTTCCAAAAAAAGTACTCTGCAGAGTTCATGCGGAAGAGTCATGTCCGATAATCGAAGCAATTTCCCGGCAGAGCGCACTGCATCTGTAAGCCCATACGCTCCACCAAGAATAAATGTAAGTGATCTCCCATCATCACGAGCCTTTCCGAGTTCTTTCGCGAATGCTTCGGATGCCATTCCTTTTCCGCGTTCATCGAGGATCCAAAGATCACCATCGAATTTCTGCGCAGCCGCAAATAATCTCGCCGATTCATCTGCTCTCTGGCGATCAGAATCTTTTTCTTTGCTTGCCGGCAACTCCATCACTTTGAAATCGAGTCCACGTTCCAGACGCTCGGAATAATCCCTGCATCCTTCGGCAATCCATGATGATTTTACTTTGCCGATGCAGAGGAGTGTGATGCGCATGAACTTTCGATTTGGTTTGTAGAGCCGCGACATGTCGCGGCTCTACAAACGGACAATCTATTTCTTTTGTAGAAGAGAAACCGATTCGATGTGCGCCGTATGTGGAAACAAATCCACCGGCTGCACCGTGCGAAGTTCATAGCCGTTCTTTAAGAATCCTCCCAAATCGCGTGCGAGCGTTGCTGTATTGCAGGATACATACACAATCTTCTTGGGTGCATGCTCTATGACTGCTTCCAATGCTTTCGGATGCAACCCTGCGCGCGGAGGATCCAACACGATGACATCGAACTGGTACTTGCTGCCAGCCTTGAGCTGGTCTTTCAAAATTTGTTCCGTGCGCCCTTTGTAGAAGCTGATATTGCTGATCTTATTTTTGCCTGCACTCTTCAGTGCATCTTCTATGGCGGAAGGATGGCTCTCTATACCGACGACACGCTGGCAGAAGCGCGCCAAGTACTGGCCGATGGTGCCCATGCCGCAGTAGGCATCCAGCACGGTGTCGCGGAGCGACAGATCCGCTGCATCGGCAATGGCGCGGTAGAGTTTTTCCGCACCGAGCGTGTTCGTTTGGAAAAAAGAGAACGGCGAGATCTCGAACTGGAGATCGAAGAGACGTTCGGAAATGGTCGGTTTGCCGATGAGCGTGTGTATTTTCGGATTCTCCGGCTTGTCGTTGACTCCCAAGTGCTCGACGATGAGGAGGGATGCGAGGTGCGAACGACCACCGAAGTGCCGCATGAAGTGTTGAAAGAGCGGTTCGAGTTCTTTTTTGCGCGCATGGACGATGAAACAGATCATCTGTTCCCCCGTTTGGATGCCGCGACGCAGCAGTAACGTGCGAAGCAATCCTTTTTGTGTTTTGGGGTTGAACACGGGGAGTCTCGTTTCTTCCATGAAACGACGCACGGCTGCAAGGAGCACGCCTATTTGTTCGTCATAGAGATGACACTCGGTAATGGGCAGCACCGTCGACCATTGACCGGGTTGGTGGAACCCGATGGTCGGATTTTCATCGAAGTAGATGCGCCGTCCGTTCACATCTTCCGTCCGCATGGCCTGGTAGCCGAAGCTCATTTCGAGTTTATTGCGGTAGTGGTAGAGCTGCGGACTGGGGATGATTTTTAAGACGCGACCCGGGAGAGACTTGCGGACGTCTTCCTCCACGGGGGTAAGGTGCTCCAGCGTTTCACGTACGATGTCTTCCTTATAATTGATTTGCTTGTCGTACGGCAGGTTCTGCCACACACATCCGCCGCAATCATGAAAGTGCGAGCACCGAGGCATGATCTCGTCTTTCGCCTTTCGGAGCACTTTCGTCACTTTGGCTTCCCGGTAGCTCTCCTTATTCTTGGTAATGACGATCTCCACCTGTTGTCCGGGAATGCTATCGGGCACAAACACAGGGATTCCATCGATATGGGCAAGTCCTGCGCCACCGTGCGTCAATTTCTCTATGGTAACCGTATAGGCCTTCCCGGGGGGGTCTACGATAGGTATTGACATTTAATAGTAAATATAGTATAAATACTTCCTTTTATGTACTGCTTTTTAAGCAAAAGATTACAGCCTCGGCAAATCGTTCCTGTGGCTCTCCTGGGCATCTCTCTCATCGGTACCCATAGCGTACCAGAGCGGATGCTCTTCGCAAGAGAACCTGCGGCATTTCAAGCATCCGTAAGCAGTGAAGGATCGCCCCTCGGCCACACGGCGGCGGGCAGAACACCCCGCAAAATCGCCCGAACGGCTGCCCCCGTCCCACCCTCTCCCCGCCCGCGCGCACTCTTGCCTGTGGTGGACCAGCCGGATATTCGCGAAGAACATAAGATCATCGCCGATGAAATTTTCCGCATGGTGCCTGCTGCATGTAGAGGACAACTCCAAAGTTTCTACGTCCGCTACGACAATCCCAAGCAGCGCGGCCTTGCGGGCAAGACCAGCGTCATCGTGTCCGGCAACGTCTCCGATGCCGAATTTCGCGCACTGCTCATTCATGAATTCTTCGGCCATGTCATCGACCTCGGTTGCTTGGAAGGACACATGGACGCCGGCATCAGCAACTTTCGTGATGGCAAAGACGTGATTTATAAGGATGACCCGAGCGTGAGTTTCTACCAAATCTCCTGGCTGACGGACAAGATCCAACGTGCCGACGCGCACTCGAACCACTTCGTCACGGGATACGCCTCCTGGGATGCGTTCGAGGATTTTGCGGAGACCGTCACGTACTACGTCCTCCAAGAAGACGCCTTCCGCGCCCGCGCGACCAAGAACGCCACGCTCGCAAAGAAGCTGCAGTGGATGGAAACGCACCTCTTCACAAAGCAGAAGACCGTGGCGACGGGACTTTCCAATTGGGATGGCAAGTCTGTCCCCTGGGATGCGACAAAATTGCCCTACGAGTGGCACGCCAAGCAGTAAATGACCAATGACTCTGCCTGCTGATCTTAAACTTCGAGTGATAGAAGGGCTTTCAGCTAGTAAGGCGCAATGACCAATGACCAAGATCATTTTGGTCATTGGTCATTGGGATTTGGTCATTATTGCATCTGCTAAACTGTCTCTCACATGCGCTATCGGATCCTTTTGCTCCTCTGGCTCGTCACGGATCTTTTGCTCTTCGTCGGCGCGTACGCCGCCGCGTATTTCCTGCGCGTGGGGCTGCTCTTCTCATCCAATTTCCCTTTTGATCAGCACATGACCGCAGCCGCCATCGCGGCACCGTTATGGTTACTGGTTCTCGCGACAACCCGCACGTTCCATCTCACAAGAAATCAGAAGACATTGCGCAATGGCGCATACATCGGATACGCCGCTCTGGTAGGAGTCGCTCTCTTCACACTGACCTACTACTTCACTTTCAATCAATTCTTCAGTCGGTTGCTGCTCGTACATGCGTTCGTGATCTCTGCCGCGAGCATCTGGCTGTGGCATATCATCTTTGAATACATTGAGCGCATCGTGCTACGCGTGAATCCTCCTGTCTTCCCAACCTTGATCGTGGGCGTAACGCGTGAATCCAAACAATTGATTCAGGCACTCAATCGCAACCGTAATCCCTTGAAGCCCGTGGCGATTTTGGATGGATACGGTGTAAAGGAAAAAGAGATCGCAGGAGTGCCTGTGCTCGGGAAATTGAATAAATTGGAAGAGACGCTCGCACGGTTCAACATTACACACTTGATCCAAGCCGGCGAGCTGGAACAGTCGCTCAATCTTCTCTCCGCATGCAGGCAGCGCGGCATTCATTACATCGTGTTGCCTTCCGTCCTCGGCATTGTGGAACGTGATGAACGCGTGGAATCCCTGGAAGGCTTGCCTGTTATGATCGTCGCGCCAAAACGAAACCGTTGGTCATGGTTCTTTCGATGAACTATCCCTCTACAAGTTCTAAGGACGAGTGGAAATTCTTTGGATACCCATTCCCAAGTCTTCTATCTCAAGACTTTTGATTATTTCTTGCTCTCTCGCGACTCCCTCTTGAAGAGCCTTGGTTACAAATTCTGCCTGCGTTAATCCATCCCGCTTCGCAGCTGCTACAAGAGAACGATCTAACTCAAGCGGAATAAGAACAGAAAGCCTGCGTGGAAGTTGATCATCCGCCCCCTCCTCGGGGAATCCGATTGCCGTATTTGATTCAGCGCCGGACACGGAATGAGAATACGCACAGCTACATGCAATTTCAATAGCTATTAGCCACGCTATACTCTTGTCATGCATGCATTCATCCTTGCCGGCGGCTTCGCCACACGCCTGTGGCCTTTGACGGAGAAGCGAGCGAAGCCTCTGCTGCCCTTGGCAGGCAAACCCATCCTCACGCACCTCGTAGAAAAGATCCCGCACGACATGCCCGTGACGGTGAGTACGAATGCAGTCTTTCGCGAGAGCTTTGAAGAATGGAAGCAATCGATGCATCGCAAGAATCTGGAGATCATCATCGAAGATTCCACGCACGATGATCACAAGTTGGGAGCACTGGGTGCCACAGCGCAGTGGATTGCAAACGATCATACGAACGAAGACATTCTACTTCTGACCGGTGATAACTATTTGGGATTCTCCATGGATGCCTTTTTACAATCATATAAAGAAGGAACTCCCCTGCTCGCAGCATACGACATCAAAGATCGTTCCAAGGCTTCTGCCTTTGGCACAGTGATCGTTGATGCGAATAATCCGAAGACGATCGTGGCTTTTGAGGAAAAGCCTGCGCAACCCAAGACGTCACTCGTGAGCACCGGTTGCTCCATACTTCCTGCTAGCACTCTTTCCATCATCCTGGATTTTGCCAAAAAGCATCCAGATAATGTGGGAGGAATCTTCGAAGAGTTCCTGCGGCAAGGCATCGGCGTGGATTGCTTCACGTTCATGGAACCGTGGCTCGACATCGGATCATTCCCGGCATACTTGGATGCGCATCGACTCATTGTTTCCGGAAAAGCGATGGTGCATCCGCAAGCATCCATCAAGGACTGTTCATTCGATGGCAGCATCACAGTGGATGAAGGAAGTCGGATCGAAAAAAGCGAACTCACCGATTGCATGATATTCAAAAACTGCGTCATTGAAAACTGCACGCTTCGAAACTGCATCGTGGATGAAGGATGCATGCTCAAGAATATCGACCTCATCGGAAAGATGCTCCGCACGGGCACCGCATTGACACGCAGCTGATTCCTGAGGGATTGTTTTTTCCATGCCCCTCCCCTACACTGCCCTGGATGAAAATACTTCCCTCCGCCATCGCTTTTTCGGTTATTGCGACGCTCGCACTTTCCGCCTGCGGCACGAATGTCGTTTCGTATCGTTTGGACACGGATGCAAAGGATGCTCGGCTCACGGAAGTCTTAAACGCAAGCAAGCGCGTCATTGAGCGCCGCCTCCAGGCCATGGGTGAAGAGAGTTCCGTGGACATCGAAAACACCAAAGGGGAAATTCATATTCGCGTCGCCGTGGAGGCCGCAGTGGCCGATGCGCTGACCCAGGAACTCACGGCCCCCTTCAGCATGCGCATTATGACAGAAGCGCCTGCGGGCAAAGGCGACATCAATGTAGAGGGACAAGGTTCTTTTCAGGAAAGCGGCATTACGGAAGAACACTTGGTTTGGGTAACGGCCGGAACGGATGCAAATCCCGAGAAAGGACGTGTGCTTTTGGAATTCTCGGAGGACGGACGGAGGTTGATGGGTGACATCTTTCGCAAGAACAAGGGGAAATACATCGGTCTCTTCGTTCGCAATCATTTGGTCTCCAAACTCCTCGTGGAAGCGGAAGAAGTGAAAGAATCCATTCTCATCACCGACATTCCTTCCATCTTGCTTGCACAGATCTTCGCGGATGACCTCAATGTGGGGCTGCACGCCACCTTCACGCGAGACCCTTCCTAAAAGAGCTTGCTGCTGAGATACTGATTCGCCGCCATGAAACATTCTCCGTATTTCCGGCCGCTCCTCACGGGATTACTCGTCCTCGTTCTCATCATCGTGGCATTGCCGGAGCAGTGGAAAGGATGGACTCCGGGCTTCGTTCAAAATGCGAAACTGCATTTTGGTTTGGATTTGATCGGCGGCACGCAGCTCGATTTCCGCATTTCCGAGGAAGAGATGGAAGATCAGCTGCGGAAGATTGATGAAGAGATCGCGACGATGGAACGACGCGGCGCATCGCCGGATGACATTGCCGCACGACGCTTGGAAAAAAGCAATATTGAGGAGCAGCGCGCAAACATGGTCGAAGCCATTCGCACCGTGTTGGAGCGGCGCATCAACGCGCTCGGCGTGAGCGAAGCTGTCATAACGCCTTCGTACTTCGGCAACGAAAAACACCTGCTGGTGGAATGTCCCGGCGTTGTGGACACGCAGGAATGCATTGCAATCGTCGGGAAAACCATCCAATTGGAATTCAAGGAAGAGTTCGTCGAGGCGACGGAAGAATTCACCGCCTCGGTGCGAAAAAAAACGGATGCTGCAATGAAGAGCATCACACAGAGCGGCCGCACGCTGGAGGCCGTTGGCCAAGACCTGGGGGATGACCTGGGATTGGCCTACATGCCGCGCCAACAGTACTTTCGCGATGATCTGCCGAAGGGGCTGGAGTCCGTCTGGACTGCACCCATGAACCAAGTACTGCGCAAAGACGCGACGGTGCAGGTGCCGGTGCAAGATGATCAAGGAAATATCACCATGAAAGAAGTGCCGGGCATTTTCCTGGTGCAAGCATTGGGGCCCCGATACCAGACGGGGCGCGTGATCAATGAAGCTCCCAAAGCATTCACGCACTTGGAAAAGACGGAAGCGGATCTTACGTATGCAACGCACAATAAAGTCGCGCTGGACGCAAAGGTGGATTCGACGATTGCCGCGACGCTGCGCGGCATGCAGCCCGGGGAACTGAAGACCCTCTCACTCTTGGATGGATCGGCACGCGTCCTTTTCCTGCGCCTCTTTGAACCGGGCGGCGAGCAGGTGGAAGCGAGCCATATTCTCGTGGCATACCAAGGAGCCAGCGGCGCTCCGGCGGATCTCACGCGCAGCAAAGAGCAAGCATTGGCGCGCGCGCAAGCATTGAAAGTGCAGTTGAATAACGGCGCGGATTTCCATGCGCTTGCCGCCAGGGAATCGGACGGTCCTTCCAAAGCAGAGGGGGGACGCCTGGGTGCCTTCGGACGCGGCACCATGGTGCCCTCGTTCGATGCCGCCGCATTCACGTTGCCACAGGGTGCCGTCAGCGACCCCGTGGAAACGGCGTTCGGCTACCACTTGATTCGCGTGGACAAAGCAAAGGTGATCGCTCCGGACAGAGCGAGCTACGATGAATTGATGGTGAAGGGCGTTGGCGCAGCCGACCGCGCCCAGACGATTCTTGCGCGTCTGCAATCGGGCAACGTGCGCTCGACGGAGGAAGCCGTTGCACTGCGCACGCTCTTCTTCTCGCTCCAACCGACAGGCTGGAAGGACACGCAGTTGGATGGCAAGCATTTCCGCACGGCATCCGTCACGCTGGACCCCGTGACGAACATTCCCGTCGTGCAGATCATGTTCGACGATGAAGGCGGAAAGCTGTTTCAGGAACTCACGAAGAAAAATATCCAGAAACGCATTGCCATCTTCGTCGGCGGCGAGCTGGTGTCCGCTCCCGTGGTGCAGCAAGAAATCAGCGGGGGTACGGCCGTCATCACGGGCAGCCAGAACTTTGATGAAGCCAAGCGCTTGGCGCAGGACCTGAACACCGGCGCCATTCCCGCCCCCATTCACCTGGTCGGCCAGTACACCGTGGAAGCGACGCTGGGCGCCTCTGCGCTGCAGACGTCCCTCCTCGCCGCGCTCTTGGGAACAATCCTCTTGATGCTCTATATGGTGATTGTCTATCGCCTGCTGGGACTGCTCGCGAACTTCGCATTGGTGGTCTACGCGTTCCTCTTCTTCGTGCTTCTGAAGCTTCCGCTCTTTCTCTTTTCGAGCAACTACATCGTCCTCACGCTTGCGGGCATGGCGGGCATCATTCTGAGCATGGGTATGGCCGTGGATGCGAATGTCCTCGTCTTCGAGCGTATGAAAGAGGAACTGCGCAAAGGAAAACTCTTGAAGACCGCCGTGGAAACCAGCTTCATCCACGCATGGCCCGCCATTCGCGATGGCAACGTTTCCACATTGATCACCTGCGTCATTCTCTTCATGGTCGGCACCTCAATCGTGCGAGGTTTTGCCATCACGCTCGGCCTCGGCGTCGTCCTTTCCATGTTCACTGCCATCACCGTCACACGCTGGATGCTGCGCAAAGTGGCAACGAAGGAACAATTTGCCTCTCGCCCGGAGCTGTTCGGAGTCAAGAAACGGAGGGCTTAATTGCCGCATGAACTGCACGTTGTCTCACTTCGTTATACATGCTTCTTGACGAGTACTCTTGAAGAAGAGTAGATCATGCATAATGTCTGAGCAGTTACTTGATCGGACTCCCCTAGAAGCTCGTGCCGAAGGACCGCCAAGTGGTGTAACCAGCCGTCGCCGATTCCTGCAAGGCAGCGCTGCTGGAGGTATTGCAGCATTGCTAGCTGCAACAAGACCGGAAGATGTCATGGAAAGCCACGTTGATGTCATTGAAATAAACCACTTCTACGATGACAATGGACGACTAGTCTTTGACCAAATTATTTTCTATGACTGGTGCAATGAAAACTGTCGTTATGATGTGCGCGCGTGGCGATTGATAAAATCGCCTTCACAAATGCCGACGAAAAATCAGAAAACAGGTAAATATGAAGCTGTGTGGCAAGATGGAGACATATTACGGAAAGTACGATGCGCAAGTGTGAGAGAAACCTGGACGCAATATGATCCGGAACTCCTGGAACGAGATATCCTGCCAAAGGATCAGCGACGCGAGCTGACTAAATTGCTTTCTTCCAAGAAACCGTAATTTCCCCCATTCTCTCATGTTGCGACCCGCCGCCTCTCCCGATGCACTCATGGAAAACCGTGCCACGCCCGGCGTCATGATTGATCGCCGTGTGGCACTGGCGGGCATGGCCGCTTTGTTTACAGGGACACTGTATGCGGAAGATACGAAGGAAAATCCCCCGGACAATGTCGACGGTGACAAGCCGATGGAAGAAGAGAAAGAAGAACCGACGCTGCACAGCCTCAAAGAGTGGTATGACTCCCCGCACATTGAGAAATATCAGCAGCGGCTTTCCACGGCTCTGCGTTCACTGTCCGATGATTACAAGACGGAACGACGCGCAAGCGTGAGACGATTGAAGCTGGATCCGCAAGTGAACGCGCTGCTCTGGGAGATGTGGTCGAATTTCTTTCCTCTTCCCAAGCCTTTGGAGAAAGAGATCAACAATCCCATGCTGGATGCGGAACTGAAGATGGTCATTCGCAGTGCTGCAGGCGCGCAAATTTTCGTTCCTGTGAAACAATATGAAGAGTATCGATACGGCGGACGAGAATATCGGATTGCAACCGGCAATCCGACCGGAATGACACTGGTGGAAATGATTCGGGAAACGACACATTTGCCCATTTCCGTGGATTCCGCCGCAGTGCCTGTTCTCAATGAACTGGTCGTCAAGATTCCGAAAGATGACAGAGACATGTGGGGAGCGCTGACGAGAGCCCTCCGGGACGGGAATCTGAGACTGCACGACAACCGGTGCAGCGAGAAGAATGCTGCGCCTTCCGCCCTGGTGATCGTCCCCTTGGGAACGGATGAGTCCGCGGAATTCAACTATCCCTTTCCGGGGAATCTGTACATCAAAAGCAGAAGTCCGAAGTGTGATCCCGTGACCAAAACTCCATTGATCAACGAAGAGACGAAGGAAAAACTCTACGTTTCGGAAAAAAGACACTATCCCTTGACTGTTTGGAGTGCTCTTTCACCTGAGTCCAAAGTATTCGGGAAGAAATAATGGATACCATCACCATCCAAAACCTGGAGCTCTGGACGCATATCGGTGTTTCCGAAGAAGAACGTGCACAAGAACAGCGACTGCTCGTCTCCGTGGAAATGACTGTGGACACCAAAGCAGCCGCGAAGTCCGATGATGTCACAAAGAGCATCGACTATTACCAGGTTTCTGAAGAGCTGAAGAAACTCGCAAAAACAGAGCGGAAAACCATCGAACGGTTTGCAGAGGATGCCGCGACTATGATCCTCGATCGATTCAAACCCAAAAACGTGACCGTGAGCGTGAAGAAATTCGCCGTACCCGGCTCAGATTTCGTAGCTATTGCGATTAGGAGACCTTAAAAACCAAGATACAAGAAACAAGATACAGGGGGTTTGTTTCTTGTATCTTATGTCTTGTGTCTTCCGTCTTCATTGCCCTCGGCAGCAATATCCATCCGGAGGAAAATCTTGCGGCAGCTGCCGCGAAAATCCGAGCACTTTGGCCGACTATCCAGTTCTCACATGTCTACCGCACGGCTCCGGCGGAAGTGACGGATCAACCGGAGTTCTTGAATGCCGTGGCAATCCTCGAAACCGAGGAATCTCCACAGGAAATCGCAGAGAAATTGCAAGCAATCGAAAAAGAATTGAAGAAAGATCCTCCGTACCGCTTTGGCCCCAGAACAATCGATCTTGATCTGCTGCTTTACGGCAGACAAACGATGGAAACGAAGAATTTGATCATTCCACATCCTCGCATGCACGAGCGACGGTTCGTACTGGAGCCGCTTCTGGAACTCATTGATGGAGATGAGCGTCATCCCCTCTTTGGCACCCCGTTTTCCGAACTGCTTGATGCCGTGGCATCACAAAAATCCAAGAGAATTGGGCTAGTCCTGTAGTGTGCGGATCCTCTAGTATTCCCTTCTCATGGAAGAGCTCTACAAAAAACTTCTGAAGGCAGTGGGTGAAGATCCCACCCGTGCGGGACTCGAGAAAACCCCCAAGCGCGCCTGGGAAGCCATGCAGTACTTCACGTCGGGTTATAAGCAAGACCCGAAGAAGATCTTGAATGATGCCCTCTACCCTGTGGATACCGAAGGCATGGTGATCGTGAAGAACATTGAATTCTTCTCCCTCTGCGAACACCACCTGCTCCCCTTCTTCGGCAAAGTGCACGTGGGCTACATTCCACGAAAACATGTCATCGGCCTCAGCAAGATTCCCAGGATTGTGGATACTTTTGCCAGGAGACTCCAGGTACAAGAGAGAATGGGTCAACAAATCTGCGATGCACTGGCAAAGATTCTCAAACCCAAGGGAATCGGCATCGTCATCGAAGCGAATCATCTCTGCATGATGATGCGCGGCGTAGAAAAGCAACACAGCCAGGCTGTAACCAGTCACGTCGAGGGATTATTCAAGAAAGATCCGAAGACACGGCAGGAGTTCCTGGATTTGATTAAGAAATAATCAACCGGCCATCGCATATTCATCCTCCGGAGCTTTCACTCCTGCTGCTTTCAAGATTGCAGGCAGTTGCTTGCGGATGATTTCCTGCTGTAAGCCAACCATATCTCCGGTTTTCAGCGCTTCTTCGACTGCATCTTTTCCGGCAACTTCTGCAACAGCATCCCCATCTTCCACATGCTGGTTATATTCGGGTGTCAGATCGCTGGGAATATTCGCCTTTGAGCTTGGCTGCCACTCAACAAGTGCATCAACCTTCGTTTCGACAAACACACCCGATTGATCCACATAGGCAACGGTCGTTGCATTGTAGACACCGGCCTGATCCTTCTGATGAATGGCTTCATGTTTTTCTACACGTCCCCAATACGCATCATGTTGTGATCCATAGTCCATAGCGCTGGTGTCGTACGTCACAGTTCGGTCAGCCATATTCGTATAGGCAGCGGCTCCAATGGCATGGGCATCACCGACAAACGCGCTGCCATCCAATACTTCCCGACGCGATTCACCGTAGCTCTTGGCATTGTCTATCACTTGTCCCGCAACAACATCTATTTGGGATCCAAATAGTTCTTTCATTTCTTCCACACGCTCTTCGGCTTTCGCTTCGACGTTATTGGTGAACTGATCGACGGTCACTTCCTGACCATTCTGTTGTTCCTCTGCAACGATATCCTGCACGATGGTGTCTGAAATATTTTCCATGTGCTCAGTATGATCACTCAAAACCCTCGTGGGAAAACAGATTCTCTTCAATCTTTGCTTGCATCGTTTTTTTGTTTACTATAAGCCAAAATCTTGATCTATTCGATCAACTGTTTCTTACGTAATCAATGTACGTAAAGGAAAATGGATGCTCAGGATCCTTGGCATGTTCTTCTTGATGTGTTTTTCGCCAATCGGTTTTATCAAGTTCCGGAAAGGTGACATCTCCGTCGAACGTTCCGTGTACGCGAGTGAGGTAAATCTTATCAACAAGATCCTTCTCCAGCGCTTGCTTGTAGATTTCCCCTCCTCCGATGATGAAGACTTCCCCTTCGCCGGCCAGTGCCAAGGCTTCTTCCAGTGAATGCGTGAGTGCGCATCCTTCCGGCACTTCATCCGACCGTGAAATGACGATATTGCGCCTGTCCGGAAGAGGACGCCCGATGGAATCATGTGTTTTCCGCCCCATGATGATGGTGTGACCTTTCGTCAGTGCTCGAAAACGTTTGAGTTCATCCGGCAGTTTCCACAAAAGTTGATTGTGACCACCAATCACATTGTTTTCGTCGGCCGCCACTATGATCGAAACACTCATACGGGAAGCATAGCAAATAGAACAGCAAGTTATCCTCAATTTTGAGGTGGGATCTTCATTCAAGAATCAAAGTAACACCAATCGCCAAGGGAATGACCAAAGAACCAATATCCAAATCTTCGATACTTGGTCAGTTGGTTCTTTCATTGGTGTTTGGTGTTACTTTTGTGCTTTTCAACAGACCTTCTGCAATTCACGATCAGCCAAAAGCACTCAGCATTGTTGTTACTCTAACAACCTCATTCTTTTCAATTACACAGCAATAGGCGCTTTGATGGAAGGATGTGCTTCATAATTTAAAACCTGAATATCTTCAAATTTGAAGCCAAAAATGTCTTTTACAGCCGGATTCAACTGCAATTGCGGCAGAGCCATGGGTTCGCGCTTTAATTGTTCATGCGCTTGATCCAAATGATTCGAATACAAGTGTGTATCACCGAAAGTATGCACGAATTCACCGGGTTCCAGATCGCAGACTTGTGCAATCATGTGCGTGAGCAGTGAGTACGATGCGATATTGAACGGAACACCCAGGAAAACATCGGCACTGCGTTGATACAACTGGCAGCTTAGACGTCCGTTGTTCACATAAAACTGGAACAGGCAGTGACACGGTGCCAGCGCCATCTTGGAGAGGTCGGCAACGTTCCATGCAGAGACAATTAAGCGCCGTGAATTCGGATTTGTCTTGATCTGCTGGATGACGTCGCTTATTTGATCCACTGTTTTGCCATCGGGCGTCGCCCAACTGCGCCACTGATGTCCGTAGACGGGGCCAAGATCGCCTTTGGCATCCGCCCACTCGTCCCAGATGCTGACATTGTTGTCTTTGAGATACTTGATGTTCGTATTCCCCTGCAAAAACCATAGCAATTCGTGTACGATGGCACGCGTGTAGAGTTTTTTCGTCGTGAGCAAAGGAAATCCTTCACTCAATTCAAAGCGCATTTGGTATCCGAAGACACTCAGTGTCCCCGTACCCGTGCGATCGTCTTTCTTTGCACCGTTTTCAAGCACGTGCCGTAAGAGATCCAAGTACTGCCTCATAGGAAGAGGATCGTACCCAAAAAAATTCGAAATCGCCAATGGAGGGGTGGCGCGCCACGGGGGGTGAAGGGGAAGCCCCTGTTTTTTTGTTCGGACGCCGCAGCGGACGAACGTCGAACGAGCCGAGCCGAAGCCTTGGAGGCTCGGCGAGGAGACACAGGGGCGGGTGGAGGAGACATTGGCGCGCCGGCGTTTTGGCTCCACCTTTGTCGCCGGACAAAGGTGGAAACTTATGCGATCAGCGTTTTCTTGAGCGTCTTCACGCGTTCCAAGCCCTTCTTTGCCGCAGAAATCAGCCGCGCGTAGCGCCAGGCCATCTCAAACACTTGTCGCTGCGTGTCTGCCACTTCCTTGCTCTCCATAATGACACCGAACATGTCTTTCACATCTTCGCCGAACGAAACAATGGCCACTTTGTGATCGTAGATGTTGATTTCATTCCGGAAATCAAAGTCTGCAGCAGGCACCAACCGAATCTCGCGAAGACGCTCGGCATCTTCCCCATGGACATGGCGGCCTGCCGCATCATCGGGAGCAATGCCACGCAGGTGGATACCCCGCTTCACGCGCTCCGCCACATATTCTTCGTCATAGTTCGGCCAATAAGTGCGGACAACCGCGGAGTTCGCGAAGTTGAGGAGCTCGGTCTTCGCTGTGAGCGTGTCTTCATACACATGGCGCACGCCCTCCCAGCCTTCGAAAAAGCGCACACGTGGCTTGCGGTACTTGGCACCCTGCAGTGACCTAAGTTCGGGGAGTGCGCGATCCAGTGCTTCTGCACTTTTCCGCGCTTCGAGGGAGAGATATTCGGGCGCAACCGGTGCGTACCACTTCGACCGGACCTTTTTGACCTTCGTGAACATGCCCTTTTGCACCAATTCCTCCAGCGCGTTGTAGGTCGTGATGCGATTCATCCCCGCCTTCTTTGCATAGTCCGATGCGGGAGCAGTGCCGAGTTGCAGTCCGGCCAAATACAGCTGCGCTTCTTGATCATCGAGGCCGATTGCTTCCAGGATGTGGATGAGGTCTTTCGCCATTTATGGTGAGAGGAATCGAATCCAAGGTGAGTAACGTCGAACCATGGGAGATGCAGTGTAGCAACGTGTAATCAATTCCGACAACAACGAAGAAGATCCAACGGAATTGATCGTCTGTTTGGATCTAGAAAGGCTCATCCATAAGCCAAAATCATGATATCCTGTTCTGTTGTAAAAATTATGAACAGAACAAATACAGTGTACAGAAAAACGTTGATGGAGGCGATCTGCAGGCAGTAGAAGTCTCACGATTACTTCTTTTTCTTTCCTCCTATGCCCACACTCGTTCCTTCTGCAAAAGAATCGATTCTCGCAAAAATGATGCACACAGGAAATGACTTGGACTTCACACCAAAACTCCAAACTGCCAAAGATGTTCTGGATTTTGCGAAGAAGCACAATGTAACGATGGCGGATTTCACGTTCGTGGATGTGCCGGGAACACTCCAGCACACAAGTAAGCCGCTGCATGAACTGGAAGGAGTATTCGAAGGCGGCGCAGGGTTCGACGGAAGCAGCATTCGCGGCTTCCAGCAGATCGAGGAGAGCGACATGTTGCTGATTCCGGACGTGAAGAGTGCGTATTTGGATACTTTTTCCAGCGAACCCACGGTTGCATTGCTCTGCGATGTGAAAGATCCGACCAGTGGCAAGCTGTACGACAGCAGCCCGCGAACCATTGCGCATCGCGCAGTGAAACACTTGGAAGAAAGCGGCATTGCCGATGCTGCGTATTTCGGACCCGAAGCGGAATTCTTCGTGTTTGATTCCGTGCGGTTCGATCAATCTGCCAAAGGTGCCTTCTACGAAATCGATTCCAATGAAGCCATCTGGAACACGGGTAAAGCCCAAGAGGGTGGCAATCTCGGTTACAAGATCCGACACAAGGAAGGCTACTTTCCTTCTTCACCGATGGACACGCAGCAATCACTCCGTGCTGCGATGGTCAGAGAAATGGAGCTCGCAGGCATCAAGATAGAAACATTCCACCACGAAGTGGCGACGGCAGGTCAGGCGGAGATCGATATGGAACGCGATGAAATGCTCGTGATGGCGGACAAACTCATGCGCTACAAATACATCGTCCGCAACGTTGCGCACCGCTTCGGCAAAGTCGCAACGTTCATGCCGAAGCCGATCTTTGGTGACAACGGTTCGGGCATGCACGTGCATCAGAGCTTGTGGCAAAACGGCAAACCGCTGTTTGCCGGGAATGAGTATGCGGGACTCAGCACGATGGCGCTGCACTACATCGGCGGACTCTTGAAACATGCTCGCGCCCTGGCCGCCATCTGCAACCCAACGACGAACAGCTATAAGCGCCTGGTCCCGGGCTTCGAAGCGCCGGTGAATTTGATCTACAGCGCCCGCAATCGCTCAGCTGCGATTCGTATTCCGATGTATTCGCAAAATCCGAAAGCCAAGCGCGTGGAATTCCGCATGCCGGATGCCGCAGCAAACCCGTACTTGTGCTTCTCTGCCATGCTCCTCGCAGGATTGGATGGCATCAAGAATCAAATTGATCCGGGCAAGCATACGGATGTGAACTTGTACAAGATGGATCCTGCAGAACTCGCAAAAATCCCGCATGCGCCGGGCAGTTTGAGTGAAGCAATTGATTGTTTGGAGGCGGATCACGCATTTTTGACCGACGCGGGCGTGTTTTCCGAACACTTTGTGCGTTCGTACATCGATGGAAAGAGAGGTGAAGCCTCGGATGAAGCCATCCGTCCCACGGCGAACGAATATTTCCGATATTTTGATGTTTGATCAATCACCGTAGCGGAAGATCGCGATCTTCCGCTACGGATTTTTTCCCCATTTCCCTCCTTCCCATGGAACTCTCCGAACTCATCTATTCCATCGACACCATTTGGGTGCTCCTCTCGTCGTTCCTCGTCTTCTTCATGCAGGCAGGGTTCGCCCTGGTGGAAGCGGGCTTCACGCAATCCAAAAATGCCGTGAACATCCTCATGAAAAACTTCTCGGACTTCCTCATCGCCTCGCTCGCATTCTTTGCCGTCGGTTACGCGCTGATGTTCGGCACGGGCAACGGTTTCATGGGATTCACGGATTTCTTCCTGCAAGGCACAACGCATCCAAGCCTCCCTCCCATGGCTTTCTTCCTGTTCCAAACGGTGTTCGCAGGAACTGCCGCGACAATTCTCTCGGGTGCCATGGCGGAGCGCACGAAGTTTTCCGCATACCTCGTCATCTCACTCTTCATGACGGCCTTGATCTACCCCATCGTTGGGCACTGGGCATGGGGCGGCGGGTGGCTGAGTGAACTGGGCTTCATGGATTTTGCGGGTTCGGGCGTTGTCCATACGGTCGGCGGCATTGCCGGACTTATGGGAACCATCGTCCTTGGAAAAAGGAATGGCGCATTCAATCCGAATTCTAAAATTCATCGAGGGCACAACGTGACGATTGCCGGACTCGGCGTCTTTATCCTTTGGTTCGGATGGTTCGGCTTCAATCCCGGTTCGCAAGTGGCGGCAGCCGGCATGGAGAATGCGAATGCCATCTCCCTGATTGCGGTGAACACAAATCTCGCAGCCGCCATCGGGGCTCTTACCGCGATGTTCCTGTCCTGGGCGCAGCTGAAGAAACCAAATGTCGGAATGCTCTTAAACGGTGCCCTGGCAGGCCTGGTCGCCATTACAGCAGGATGCGCTACCGTAACTCCTTTGGAGGCAATTGCCATCGGCGCTGTCGGCTCCCTTGTAATGTATGCCGGCGTCACGGTTCTTTGGAGATTGAAAATCGATGACCCTGTGGGAGCAGTGCCCGTGCACGGCTTTGCCGGGATATGGGGAGTGCTTGCCGTTGGCATCTTCTCAACGGGTGGCGACATGCTCACGCAGTTCATCGGCATCAGCGCCATTGCCGGTTGGACGGCAGGCACGTCCCTTTTGCTCTTCCTGGGACTGAGGATGACCATGGGACTGCGTGTCCACGGCACTGCCGAAGATGAAGGTTTGGACACGCACGAACATGGCGTTGTTGCATATGGTTAATACTTGCCACCACGAATCCGAAGAGCTGTTCCGGGGACGGCTCTTTTGGAAATTGGCTCATACATAGTGCTTCCGGTCGATTACTGCCCGAACGTAAACGCATACCCCGCAAATCCGTTCCTTCGCACACGCAGAAAGAAGGGCAAATTGGATGACTTGACAAGAATACTCATTGGGAAAACAATTCAAATATGTCGAATGAATCTACCGGCACTCCTTCTGCATCAGGCGAAGAGCAGAAAGAATATCAGTACATCAATCTCAATATGCACACCATTGCAGGAATGGAGAGCGACGCTCACGCATTTTTTACAGAATTATATGAAAGGCGCAGTCAGGGAGCACCATTGAAAAGAAGATGGGAGAAAATAGAGAACAAAAGAACGTACGGAATCCACGCCGTCACTGCGACTGATAATCCGCGATATGCAAATTGGCTTGCATCCCTCGCGAGGGCTGGCCTCTTTTTTCTGAAAGATGTGAAACAGTTGCCAGGTCGGGACAATCTTCAGGAACATCGCGAATTACTGAGACAACTGTTGGAAATAAATTCCATAACCGCAGATCTGCTCCGCAGACTTCTTGAAAGCCCAACAGACACCAAGTCGGCTTAGCCTCCGAACGTAAACGCATACCCCGCCAGTCCTTTGCCTTGAATCGCAATCGTGATCTCATGTTCGCCATACTCTCCTTTGAAAAGTTGATACAGATCGTGATGATCGACATCGAATTCTTTCGTTTTCTTGCCATCGACCGTGATGGCCACGCGCGGCGTCACGGCGGGATTGTCCATGCCAAGGACAAGGTTGATTTCGCCTGCTTTGAATTTCATGCGGATTGCGCCCGTATCGCTTTCTAACACTTGTCGCTCTTCATCCACGAGGTTCCACACGCCCTCCAAGTAATATTTGTGGAGCGCCAAAGAGTCCGGGGCTGTATATGTCACCGATTCGTCTGTAGGATTGCCCACTGCATTCCCCAGCGCCGGCCAGCTGCGTGAACCCAAGTACGTCTCCGGCGTTACCTCTTTCCTGCCCTTCACCTCTGCATCCTTGGTCTCCTTGGTTTCATCGGTCTCCTTCACCGTTACGCCGATCTCTTCCAACAAAATCGCAATCGCCGCATCCGTCTCCTCGTAGTCCCCTTCTCCAAAATGCGTGTAGCGGATGTAGCCCTCTGCATCGATCAAGTATTTTGCAGGCCAGTAACGGTTTGCAAAGGCGCGCCAGGTTTTAAAATCATTGTCCTGCGCCACGGGATAGGTGAGCTTGTGTCGCTCGATGGCATCGGCGACGTTTTTCTCGCTCTTCTCGAACACGAACTCCGGCGCATGCACGCCAATCAATACAAATTTATCCGTATCTTTGAATTTGTCCCAGTACCCCTGAATATACGGCAGCGTACGGATGCAGTTGATGCAGCTGTACGTCCAGAAATCGACAAGGACGACTTTGCCTTTGAGCGAGGCCAACGTGAAAGGATCAGCATTATGCCATGGTCCGAGTCCGGCGAATTCCGGTGCGCGCGTGAGCTTGGGCAGCTTCATGGTATCGGCATTATCCCCCATTTCCTCTTCGATGGCATCATACATATCGCGTTCGAATAATCGTTCTTCGATGCGCGTGCCAAGATCGCCGAAATTGGTATTTTCGAGGAGCCAGATCTGCGCCTGCTCGAAGAATCGAGATTGCAGCCCCAGTGATGTGAGAATCAGCAATCCGCCTGCGATCTGTTTTACGAGCCCCGTGTACTTGGCTAAAGCCCGTACGGAGTGCACGGCAGCTTGTCCGCCATATCCCACCAAGAGGAGTGGCAACGCCGTTCCCAGCCCATAGGAAGCCAATGCAGCGGCTGCACGCAGCCCCGGCTCCTCCCGCACCAGGGTAAAGGCAAAGCCGAGTGCGGGACCGGCGCAGGGCACCCAAACAAGCCCGAGCGTCAGTCCGATAATGAACGCCGTGACGGGCGTGTCGGAGCCGAATTCTCCAACAGCTTTTTGCTGCACATTGGTACCGAATTGCTGGATTTTCGTCGCTATTTTCCCGCCCAACTCCATCGCAATGGCTCCGAATGTCTGTGCAATGAGAATTGCAATCCAACCGTCATAGAAAAACACCGCACCGAGGATGGCGCCAATAAGTTGTGCGTATCGATTTTGTGTGACAAATCCCAGACCGAAGAGAAACAGAATGTAGTACGTTGTGACGCGAATGTAGTCCGCAAGCGTGACGAATTGGCTAAGGACGACGAACAGCAAAAACGTGAAACCGACGAAGCTCACAAGCATCCCCAGGATCGTCGCGAGC
Source organism: Candidatus Peribacteria bacterium RIFCSPHIGHO2_01_FULL_51_35 (assembly GCA_001787535.1). Classification (GTDB taxonomy): domain Bacteria; phylum Patescibacteriota; class Gracilibacteria; order Peribacterales; family Peribacteraceae; genus 2-02-FULL-52-16. The sequence continues at coordinate 156,951 of MFXP01000004.1, read as the reverse complement.
GGCCTCCAGGGATTTTTATCGGCAATGCTGACCCCCAGCACGATGGGAATCAGCGGCAAAATACAGGGCAGCAAAATCGTCAGGAGCCCTGCAACGAACAGTGTCAGGAATAATGTCATTCATCAGCATTGTACCTCAAAAACTTACACTACGATGAAGTGGGAGGGGTGGCGCGCCATGTAGGCAAGAATGATGAGAATCGCCGCCTTGAAAAATTTCCGTCGCGCAACTTGGCGGAGCGGAGCGTTAAAAAAAACGCGCTGTTTGAGTCCGCCCACAGGCGGACGAGTTCGCGTTTTTAGCGCAGCGAGCCATTGTTGCGCAGGAAATTTTTCACAGCGGCATGTTTTCTTTCTCCACTTTCTTTTGCGCCAAAAGAAAGTGGATACCTTCAAGGGCAGAAGTTACGAGCTTGGAACATCGCCGGACAAAGGTGGAAACCTTCAACTAATCGCACCCCAGGAGGGGTGCTCTGCGGTATGTCATGATGAAAATATCAAAAAAAGCGGCAGCCCTTTCGGAGCCACCGCTTCGTTGAAGGCAAATTATTGAGCAGCAGCCTCGGCCTCGACCTCGGCGTCCACTTCCATGGCAGCCTCATCCGTTGCGGCAGCATCGTCTTCCATCACTTCTCCCTCGGCAGGAACCGTTTCATCGGCAGCGCCGTCGAGAAGGTTTGCTTTGCAGGCAACAAGAAGGAGTGGTAGTGCGAGCAGTGCGAAGATTTTCTTCATAAATATGGGTTAGGAGAAATAAAGGAGTTCATCCTAGCAAAGTTCGCTTCCGAGGCAAGGGCTCGCCGGATTTTCGCGCCAAATCGGGCTTTCCTCGCGTTACAGAGGAAGGACATCGCTTTTGGAAGACGCACATTTGGCACCGTCTGTTGCGTGCCGTGCACACGGCTCTGCCATGGCTGATGAGGAGCGTATTGATCCGATTCCAGTGTTTCTTCGGCGTCCGTGCCATCAGATCGAGTTCGATCTGCCGGGGTGTGGCATGTTTCGTGAGTCCCAATCTTTGTGCAACACGGAGGACATGCGTATCCACGGCGATGCCCTCGGCTTTATCGAACACGACATGCAGAATAATGGATGCAGTTTTTCTGCCGACACCAGGCAACGTGATCAGTTCCTCCATGGAATCCGGCACCTGCCCTTTGTGATGTTCAATTAGAAGTCCACACAGTTCCTGAATATGTTTCGCCTTCATGTGGTACGTCCCACAGGAATGAATGTCTTGCTCCAATTCCTGCCTCGATACACGAAGATAATCCTCGGGCTTCTGATATTTCTTATAGAGCGTTTTCGTGACGATGTTCACCCGCACATCGGTGCACTGCGCAGACAAAGTGGTGGCCACGAGCAAATCCAGCGGCGTGCGCCAGTGCAGGAATGTCTTGGGTGGATCGTATAATTTTTCCAATGCCCGAAGAACCATGGGGACGGAAATTTTCTGAAGCATTGCTATATTGTTATATTGCTAAGAGGAACTGGTAAATTTCCTAGACGCACATGAACAATATAACAATATCGCAATATAACAATTCGTAGAATCAAATCATAGCGCTAGGCTTCCGACCTGTGTCGCTCTTGCCCCCCATCACCGTCTTCGACCTCGAAACGACGGGACTGGATCCAAAGCGAGGGCACCGCATCATAGAGATCGCAGGCGTGCGCGTGGAAGGAGGCCAATTGGTGGATAAGGTATTCGTCTCATTCGTGAATCCGGACAGGGAGATCCCTTGGGAAGCAAAGCAAGTGCACAAAATTTCGGATGAAGAAGTGGCTCTGGCACCCAAGATCGAAACCGTGCTCCCCAAGTTTTTGGCATTCGCCCAAGGGTCGATCCTGTTCGCCCATAACGCCCAGTTCGATATGGGATTCCTGGAAGTGGAGAAACAGTTCTGCTGGGGCTATGTCGATCTCCCGGAGTGCTGCTGCACGATGCGCCTAAGCCAAGCGCTGTATCCACGGGAATTCCGCCATAACTTGGATGTGCTTGCCAAGCGTTTTGCGCTGAGCGCTCCTGCCGATCGGCACCGCGCATTGGCGGATGCCACGGTCACAGCCCAAGCACTCGTGAAGATGATAGAAGCGGGTTCCATCCGCTCCATGGATGAACTGAGAAAAAAGGCGAGCTTGAGGCAACTCGTGGCATAATAGTCTCGTGACGGTCTTGCCGATCCTCATGGGCGAAGATAACCCGATTCTTCGAAAGAAAACGAAGAATGTTCCTGCGGTGACCAAAGAAGTGAAGAAGTTGATCAAAGACATGGTGGAGACGATGAAGAAAGCGGACGGCGTCGGCTTGGCTGCTCCGCAGATCGGCCTTTCCCAACGAATCTGCGTCGCAATGATCGAGGGAAAACTGACTGCCCTCATCAATGCAAAGATCATCAAAAAGAGCAAGGAGAAAGAGGTGGATCAGGAAGGCTGCCTCAGTCTCCCCGGCATTTGGGTGCAAGTCCCCCGCCACGTCGACATTGTCATTACCTTTACCGATGAAAAAGGAAAAAAACAGGAACGACAACTCTTGCATTTCTCCGCGAGAGTCGTCCAACATGAATTAGATCATCTCGATGGTGTGTTGATTGTGGATTATGCGGCATAGGGCAAAAGCACTTCTCTGAGCTTCGCGTGAAGTGCGTACAGTCGACTTCTAACAGTGCCAATAGGAATATCCATACGCTCTGCAGCTTCTCTATATTTTAATCCATCAAAGTATATGTATCGAACCAGGGTTCTTTCATCTTCAGATAATCGGGAAATCCTTTTCCGCACAATCTTTTTCAGCTCGCTACGTTCCAAAGACAGAGAAGGATCTTCTTCGCGCCCTTCAAAGAAACTCTCCACGGAAAACTCTTCTGGAAAACCCACGCTCGATCTTTTTCTTTCGCCATCGGTAAACAGAGCTGCTTTTTTCACTCTTCTCCTTCGCATGGCATCTCTAATCTGATTGTTCACAATGGTATAAAACCAAGATCGAAAGACCAAAGAGTTATTGAAAGTATCAACCTTCGTAATCACTTTTACCCAACTCTTTTGCATAATGTCTTCCGCGAGCATGCGATCACCTATCTGAAAGCGGATGTATTGCAAAGTCTTACTTTCATAACGAGATACCAACATGGCAAATGCCTCTTCATCGTTTTGCCTATAATGCTCCACTAATTCCGCATCCGACTCCTGTCTGTTATTCGCTTCAGAGTGATCCTGGAGTTTTAACATTGTGGTATAACATAAACCATTATTTAACGATGTCAAGCATCCTCTCTTCTCCTGTGGCAGAAGGGGTGAAACAGAGGTAGCCTAGGTTCGCTGTGCCCCAATTGGAAGCAATTATCGGTTTGGAAGTCCACGCCCAAATGAACACAAACACAAAGATGTTCTGCGGATGCGACAACGATGCATTTGGGAAACCGCCGAATGTGACAGTCTGCCCCATCTGCATGGGACACCCGGGCACGCTGCCCGTGCCAAACAAAGAAGCTATTTTAAAGGCAGTGAAGGCCTCGCTCGCACTCAAGTGTACGATCAATCCTGAGTGTCATTTCGATCGGAAACATTATTTTTATCCGGATCTGCCTGCAGGTTTCCAGATTTCTCAATATGATTTTCCGTTGGCTTCCAAAGGAGAAGTCTCCTATTTCGTTGGCGGAACGGGACCGAAAGTTTGTGCCATCACACGTTTGCACATGGAAAATGATGCGGGAAAGCTCACACATCGCGGTACAAAAACGCTCTGCGATTACAACCGTGCAGGAACGCCGCTCATGGAGATCGTCACAGAGCCGGATCTGCGTTCGAAGGAAGAAGCAGTCGCCTTTGCGGAAGAACTGCGCCGTATCTTAGTTGCCGTGAACGCATCCGAAGCGGATATGTTCAAAGGAATGATGCGTTTCGATGCCAGCATCAGCCTGCGCGAAGTGGGAACGAAGAAATTGAACCCTCGCAGTGAGATCAAGAACTTGAACTCGTTCAAAGCACTGGAGCGCGCACTGGATTACGAAGAAAAGCGTCTGCGCACCTTGTGGGAAGAGACAAAAGGACCGATGAAAGGAGACATCACCGTCGGCTGGATGGATGATGAAGGAAAAACGCGGATGCTCCGCTCCAAAGAAACTGCCGATGACTACCGTTATTTCCCGGAACCGGATATTCCGCCGCTCACCATGGCACCGGCACTCTTGGAAGAGATCAGAAAATCACTGCCGGAACTGCCGCAGCAGCAGAAAGCAAAATATGTGACACTCGGTTTGAGCCAAGCAGAGGCAACTTTATTGATCGATCAACCCGAACTCTCGGAGATCTTCTCCGCAGTGTACAAAAAGACCAAAGATGCCAAACGCGCTTCCAGCTTGGTGCTCACACAGCTGCTGGGATTCCTGAATGTGCATGAAAAGAGCGTGCAGGAGGGCCCGAAAGCAAAAGATATGCTGGAATTGATGGGTTTCATTGCCGATGGAACCATCTCCGGTAACGCAGGAAAAGAAGTGTTGGAGGAAATGGTGACAACCGGAAAAAATGCATCGAGCATCATCGAAGCGAAAGGCATGAAACAGATTTCCGACGAGGGTTCACTGGAAAAACTGGTCGACCAAGCAATCGCAGCGAACCCGAAGGCAATCGAATCCTACAAAGCAGGCAAGACTGCCGCGCTTGGCGCAATCGTGGGGTGGGTGATGAAGGAATCGAAGGGACAAGCGAACCCGACAAAAGTGAATGAGATTATAATGAAGAAGATTCGGTAACCTGCGTTGATTTATTCGAAGAAATCTTCCTTAGAACCATTATCTTCAAGGCCGTTGATGGCGAATTGCACCCTCGCATCCTTTGCCACATGAGCTTCTTTTTTAGAAGCGCGCTTCATCATTAAATCACGTAAAGATTCTAGTCGCTTACGCTGGTCATCATTAAATGACAGATCTTTTCCCAAAAGATTCTCAAGAGCTTCCGACGAGCGGCAGAGATATCCGATCACAATCTCGTAATAAGGACGGCCTGCGTCCATCATGACATTGGATGCATTGCGATTGCATCGTTCAACAATCACCAAAATTGCAGCAGGATCCGAGATCTGCAAAGTCTCGAGTTCCAGCACTGTATTGCCGAATTCTTTCAATGGAGAAACCATAAATTCTTAATCAGCCCTGCTCATATACGACCCCGTTTCCGTATTCACTTTCACTTTGTCACCTTCGTTCACGAAGAGCGGAACGTTGATGGTGAGACCGGATTCCAGCTTCGCAGGCTTGTTGCCACCTGTGGCTGTGTCCCCTTTCACGCCCGGGATCGTTTCCATGACTTTGAGGACAACGGTGGAAGGCAATTGAATACCGATGGGATTTTCCTCGAACATGAGTGCATCGACCTCCAAGCCATCCGTGAGGTAATCTGCGACGCTCGCAACGACTTCGTTGGAGAGAGGAAACTGATCGTAGGATTGCAGATCCATGAATGTGTAGGAATCTTGGTCTCGGAACAAGTACTGCACTTTGCGGTACCCGACGTCGGCCTGTTCTATCTTCTCACTGCCCTGGAAGTTCTTTGCGAGGATGGCACCTGTCTTCAAGTTCTTTAATTTGCACTGCATGTTGGCTTTGCTCTGGCTCTTGCGGCCAAATTGCGATGCGATGACGAGATACGGTTGTCCATCGATGGTGATGGCACGGCCGGGTTTGAGGTCAGTAATGCTGTACATAACGGCACGGAATTTTGCAGGGATGCGATCTGGAAGTCAATCTTGTCCACGGAAACTATCAATTCGATGCTTGAAACTTGAACATCTCTTGGTGTTTGGTGTCACTTTGAGGCTTTTCCGAAGGAGTTCGTTATGAACGAATGGTAGACAAAATAATGATCTCGTCGAAAAGAACAATGTGGAAAGAACTGGATTCAAATTATCTACAGCGGTGTTTCCACGGAAGAACTTGCTGATGTTCCATTTGCTTCTTTCACTCGTTCAAATTCCGTTTTCACGTACCGTGCGAGACCGTTCTCCGGCAGTTCGCGGTAGAGCCAGCGCAGAATGCGTCCTTGATCGGGATGTCCGTCCAATGCACGGGATTCCACGAGGAGCTGGTTCCAGCGCGAGCGGGCGAGCTTGTAGAGGAAGATACGATCGTAGATTGCTTGCCCGATGGATTGTATTTGTTCCGCACTTAGAGGCAACGCAGCCAGTGTCGGCGTGTTTGGAAGATACGGGGAGACTTCATCCAAAAATTCTTGGTCCAGTCCGCCGACATCTGCTTCGTACGCACTGATGGCAACTGCAAAGGTTGCCAGGGAAGCTTTTGCTTCTTGTTGGTGCTCCACGGAAAGCTTGGAATCTTCTGCCTCCAGCGCAGCCAAATACGGCTGCAGTTCGGCGAAGGTTTCTTTGGCCACCGTCACATCACCGTCTTCGACGGAACGCATGAGCGAAGAGAGAGTATCCACGAGCAGTACGCCCTGCACATCGTTGGCGTTCACAAAACTGTTCGGAACGGCCGCGCTGGTTTCCAGCACCGTCTTCTTGAGTGCGTAGACTTCATCATCCGGCAATGCCGCGGCAATATCCGCGGTGGCTTCGGCAAGTTCCTGCTTCAGCATAAATTGCACCAAGGAACCGTCGCCGGAACCGGAAGCGATATTCAGGAGCGTCCGCTTGTACTCCGCCAGCGGTACGGCCGCTTGATCACTGCCTTCGGCCAGCAGTGCCGCTGCTTCGTTCAAGCGCGTGTTTGCTTGATCCAAGCGCTTTTGCGCTTTCGCTTCCTCACCGAACGTCAGGAGTACGTCCACTTCTTCCGCCACGCGCTTCATGGTGTAGAAACCGGATGTCGGCAAAATGCCGGCATTGGCCGCTCGTCGCTCGTACTGCAATTGCGCAATCTCTTTGCGATGCTGACCGTCTCTCTTCAAGTTTTCATCCACCCACTCCTCGTCATACGCAGCAGGGAGGATCTTCTTGATGGTCGCTTCGGCATCGGACACAAGTTCCACGCTCTCTCCGGAGACGAGCGAAAGTCTCTGACCTTCGTGCGTTACGTCCGCACGACGATCCCACACGCGGATCTCCACGGTATCCCCCGCAACAGCGGAGAAACTTCCTTCGTGGACTTCGATGAGCCCCTGCGACGTCGCAACCGTTACGCCCGCCACCTCTCTTGGCAGCCAAATGCCTCCCCACATGGTTCCATCGTGCAATGTGACGGTGGGCTCATGGAGAGCGGGATCCGGACGATCGGACGTGTCGTGAAGAGCGATGGTTGTATGCGGCCCCATGCGAATGACGCCGTCATCGTGGAGCACCAATGTCGCTTCTCCGTCATGCGTTTGAATGAGCGCGCTCTTCGTAAAAGTGAGTTCCTGCGTCACGGGTTGCCACAGGCCTTCCATGAGCACGGAGACTTCCCCGCGTATGGGCAGCAGCATGAGCGAAGATTTTGCGACGGTGTGCGGCGCAAGGAAAAGGAGCGGACTCAGGCGCACGACAAAAATCACGAGGGCGAAGGCGGCAACCCATTTCACAGAGCGATGGAAGACGGGAGCATAGGCGGGCTGCAGTCGCGCCTCCAGACGAGCCTTGAGGAGCACTTGCAACCCTTCGGACGGCGAGAGCATGTCGCGGAGGGTGTCGAAAATGGAGGAGCTTGCTGCCGGCCGGATGGCTCCTCGGATTCGTTCCCACATGTGCACGGAAACGGAAGAATCGGGGTTGATGGACGCTGTTGCACGCGTCAAAACACGCTCGGCATGCGTCTGTGCAATACGAGCCTGCATGGTCTTTTTAATGCGTTCTTGCACCTCTGAGGAGGGGTTCATGCGAGGCCCGAAAGCGCGCATTGCGGCACTTTCTTGGCTTTCCGATGAGGAGGAAGGAAGAGGCATATTCACTGATTAAAACGAGGAAAAAGGGCTTCTGTTACGCACGTTGGACCATTTCCAAGGGCAAAAGGGATTCCAATTTTCGCAGCGCCCGCATCTTTAAAATACGCACTCCCCCTTCGCTGGAACGCATGGCTTTGGCAACCTCGCTTCCGGGGAGTTCTGCCACGTACGAAAGAAGGAGGACTTCACGGTAGCGACGCGGCAGCTCGGCCAACGCCTTCCGGACGATCCGCAGCAGATCTTGTTTGTTCGTCCGGTGATCCGCTCGGTTGAGTTCATCATCATCCACCAGTTCATCGGAGACTTCCTCAAAATCGCGCTGCGTGCGGTATGCGTCGATGACGGTGTAGCGTGCAATGCGGAAGAGCCACGCGCCGAAAGGAATCTCTTTGCGGACTTTGTACGTGTGCAGTTTCTCCCATGCCTTCACGAAGATGTCGGCGACCAAATCTTCTACCAGATCACTCGGCGCGCGAAACGAGGTGTACCGGTAGATCGGCAAGAAAAAGTGATCGTACAGTTTTCCGAATGCTTCCGTGTCCCCCTCCTGCGCGCGCAGAACGAGCACGCGGATCACTTGTTCCTCTATAACGGGAGGATTTTTCATGAGCCAAGAGTATAGCGGAATCTCCATTGTTGTCATATCCGTAGAGATCGACCGCTGGTCGATCTCTGCTCATTATTTCCATTTGATAGTCTCAGTAGAGCATCAAGTGGAGACGCAAGATTCAGGGCGATTAGCCATGTACATCGCCGTTGTAGAGACGCGCGAATCGCGCGTCTCTACAAACCAAAACGAATATTTTGCAAAACCAAAAGAGTATCGACCAAACCTGACCGGGGCACGCGGGCAAGTACCTGCCTGCCGGCAGGCGGGTGCCCGCTCCCCTTCTTGTTTATTTTATTCCCACTCGATGGTACCCGGGGGTTTACTCGTAAGATCATAGAAAACCAGATCTATGCCCGGAAGTTTCATGAGCTGCTGCGTAACCGTTTCCAAAAATCGTTGATCGAGTCGTGTTGCATTCGCCGTCATCGCCTCGGTGGAATCCACAGGTCGTAGCACGATGGCTTCGTGTCCCGGTTCGACGCCGATGGGGAGTAACACGACGGGGAACTGCCAAATTTTTTCGTAGAGTCCGCGTTCCACCATGGCATCATGGACGATGCTGTCCGCTTCGCGCAGAAGATCTGCCCGCGCCCGGGTGATGGTGAACGGCGTGACAGAGAACGGGACGGGTGTGGTATGCGATGTACAGAAGAGCACACGGTTAATCTCCTTATTTTTATTGGGGATATCGGTCGCCAATTCCCAAGCTGCTTTTTTGTCGAGTTCCTCAATATTTCCGAATAATACGAGTGCATGTTTATAGGATCTTCCATCACCCTGCACTCCAACAGATTTAATCGGCAGAATCACATTCGAAAATGATCCACTTTCTACTTTCTGCTCTCTGCTTTCTGCTCTCTGCTCTTCTTGAGTGCACAAAATTCTTACACCAAGCCCGGGCCCGGGGAACGGGTGCCTCCAGACAAGTTCATGGGGCAGACCCAGCTCTTCGCCCAGTTTGCGGACTTCATCTTTGTAAAGATCCTTCAGTGGCTCGATGACGAGCCCTGCATCGATCATCTTCTGCACTGCCTCCACACGATTGTGGTGCGTCTTGATGTGATCCGCATGCTTGGTGCCTCCCGTTTCGATGGTGTCCGGATAGATTGTCCCTTGGCCAAGCAACCAATTGCTTTCTGCTTTCTGCTCTCTGCTCTCTGCTAGTCCCATTTCTTGAAACACACGTCGCTGTACTTCTAGAAAAGTGTTGCCGATCGCCTTGCGCTTCTGTTCCGGTTCATAGACTCCTTCCAGTGCTGCAAAGAATTCTTTGGAGGCATCTTCCACACGCAAGTTTTTGATGCCGAGACGATCGAATGCTTCTTTGATGAGCTTCACTTCATTCTTGCGCATGAGTCCGGTATCGACGAGCAACCCTTGCACACGGTCTGCGCCCAGAACTTGATTCAAGAGCGTGAACGCAACCGTGGAATCCACTCCCCCCGAGACAAGCATGAAGACTTTTTTATCTTTGGCATCCTGTTTCACTTCTTCTCCGACATGTTTGGCATAACTTTCAATGGACCAGGGATCGGGTTTGCATAAATCAACGAATCTTTTGAGGATGTCTGTGCCGTGTTCGCTGTGCGTGACCTCCGGATGGAACTGCAACGCATACAGATGCTTGTTTGTATTCTCGAACGCTGCGTTCTTGCATGCATCCGATGTCGCAATGAGCGTAAACCCCGGCGGCAGTGTTGCTGCTTCGTCGCCATGCGACATCCATACAACACAGGAGTCTCCACAATCTTGAAGGATAGATCCCCCATGATTCACTGTTTCGATGCGCGTGCGCCCGTACTCTTTTACGTGTCCCGGTCTCACTTCTCCGCCGAGTGCTTGTGTCATCCAATGCAGTCCGTAGCAAAGTCCCAGCACTGGAATCCCAAGTTCTAAAATTTTCGGATCCGCCTGCGGGCTGCCTTTGTCATACACACTCTGGGGTCCCCCACTGAGGATAATGCCCGCTGCATACTTCAATGTTTCTGCTGGCGTCTCCGGCGGGAGGATCTCCGAAAAAGCCCCGAGCCTGCGCACGCGGTTCCCAATAAGGTGGGCATACTGACCGCCGAAGTCCAGGATGATAATACTTTTGCGCTTCTCCATGCCGCTAGAATATTGCTTTTGAAGTCATTAAGCGAGTGCTTGCGTGCCTACCCCTCAGGTGTAGGATTATTGTCATGCCAATGGTAAAAATCGTAACTCACTATAAATCTGATACAGAGGAGAAACATGTCCCCGGATGCATCGAAGTGCCAAGTGAATTGAATCCAAAAATCGCATCTGCATTAGCCAACATAGGAGACAACCAACGCCGCAGAATTAATGGGACGTTTCGTATTACCGTTGTAGCCGTGAAACCCGGTGCTCTTACGGAGCAAGAGGTTGATGATGATAGGGCAATGACTGAAAAATTTTCAGATGCAAACTGGATTGATGTTGTAAAAGCAGAAGGAAGTGTGTGGCTTGTGGATGCAGACGACCTTATGAAAAAAGATACAGATGTCCTTCCAAAAGCTAATGCGGCAAGTACGAACAAAGCAGAGAAGGGACCTCGACAGCTCACAGAGGAAGAACGCAAAAGAATGAGCGGAAAAACAGAAGCACCCACATCAGCAGCTGCAGCTGCTGAAGGGCTTAAAGGCTTATTTACTCGCCGCCGCTGAAGATAGCAACGCCCAGAGAGTGAGAGAAACAGCAGCATCCTCCCACGCATGCAGGAAGAGTGCCGCGATGCTGACGCCGAGGAATCCGAACGCAATAATCTGATCGAGTTCACCGGATGTCTTGAACACGCGTCGCAGAATGAGCACAATCAGAGTAACAAATAAGACGAATCCGAGGATCCCCAGCTCCACGCCGATCTGCAGGTACCAGTTCTCGGGCAAAAACGGACATTCGCAGGCGCGATCCACGGGTTGGATCTGAGCGTTTCCTACAAACACACACAGATTGGGGCGATCTGCAGCCCACGAGGCATCTGCACCTCTGGGGAGATACACGCAGGCATCACTCACGCGGTTGCTGGCAGGTCCCGCCAAGCCCATCCCCCATCCGAGAGGTTTTTCGAGGATGGTTGCGATGGCGATGAACGGCCGCTCCAAGTGATCGGATGAAGAAGCGATGCGAAGAATAATGTTTGGAGCAAAAATACCTCCGACAATGAGAAGAATCCCGAATATTCCAAGCAACCAGAGTGCTGCTTTGCGAATGGTGGCGTCGGCATCGCCACGGAAGAGTGCAATGATGATAATGACGCACGCCGCAATCCATGCAGAGCGTGAGAATGTGAGGAACAGCGCGAAGTCGATGATTCCGAAGTAGGCAATCCACTGGAAGAGTTGCTTTCCTTTCAGGACTTTGAGGAGTCCCAGCGTCCACGGCAGCAGCAGCCACAGTCCCAACTGGTTTGGACCGCTCATAGTGGACTGGACGCGCCGAAGCCCGCTGCCCCCTATCTGCTGAAACGCCGCGAGAGGTGAATCGGGCAGATACAGTGAGTGGAGATCGCTGTAACCCAGTGCTGTAAAGAACTGCTGCGGTAAGAAAAACGTGAGGATGCCGTACGCAGCCACCACTCCGCCGATGGCAAGGAGAACTTTGAACGCTTGTTCTTGGAAATCCGCAGACCAGTTCACTCTTCGGAGGATCATGAACGCAATGAGTGGAACGAAATCGTATTTGAACCCGAAGAGATAGAGCTTGAGATCACCGTGCGTGAAGATTGTGACGATGATGCTGAGAAGAATGAGCGCTGCGATGAGCGCATCAATCAGATCCACTCGTAGCCGGGACGCCGCGTCCCGGCTTCGGAAGACCTCATAAGCAGCCAGAAGCAGAATGATCCCAAGTAATCCTTCTTTCCACACAGCAAGCACCGGCAATGGCGCATGCCCTGCTCCTGCGATTGCTTTCGTCAAAACCGTGACCAGCAAAGCGTGCAGCGGCAATATGGTAATAAGAAGGATTGCCAGGGATTCGCGGATTCGTTGGGGCATGGAGAAACGGAAATAGTGTAGCGCTCTTCCGCATTGTGTATACTGGACTACTCATGAACACTACATCACTCGGACGCGAAATCGGCACAATGATGTTCAACGACACCGTGCATGAACAAAAGGAATTCGAGAACTTTTGCAAACTAAGGGATGAATGCGCTGCAGCGGGAAAGAATTTTTTTACAGAAATGTTCGATACAAATCCGCCGAAGAATGCAACGCCACAACTTCGTGCTCAATTGGAGAAGGCGTGGAATCTCGCGTGCAAAGCTGAAACTCCGGATGACTTGGCTCAGGTTGAAGAAATGCTGGAACAAAACCTTTTGCTTTTGGAATGGCAAAGCCAACATCCCATTCTCTCTCGATTACATTCTATGGTTTCCCTATGCGCAGGACAGGCGCGTAAGCTTCTGCAGCGAAACCAAAGGAATTAGTGCAACCGCAGCCGCTCCTCCTCATTCCGGAACACTTCGCCTGCCTTTAGGACTTTTTCGACGGCATCGATGCACTTTTTGCTGACATCCTTCCCGTAAATCTTCGGCGCTTTCTTCATGTCTTTGTTATCCCACGCAAATTCGATAATTTTTTTGATGACAGCTGCATCCACCGGCGGGGCGATGAGGTTGCCGCCGGCAATGGCGGATTCGGCTCTGTCGGAACCAAAGCGGAGCGTGACGCAGGGAATGCTCATGGCATTCATTTCCTCCTGCATGGAGCCTGAATCCGTCGCGCAGACTGCTGCGCGGCTCATCGCCGCGATGACATCCACGTATTCCGGCCAGACATCGGAGAAAACGAAGTTGGGATGCTTCTTTGCGAGCGATTGGATCTCGTCCTGCAGACCAAAGCGCTCGAATGCGGCCTTGGTTTGATTCATATTGATGAGCAACACCGTGCGACCGTCTTCGATGATCATTTTCATGGCATCGTAGATCGCCATGAAACGTTTTTTGGAGATGCAATTCTCCCGACGATGGATGCAGAAGCGCACGAAGTCCCCTTTTGCCAGAACCGGATAGCGTTCAAACACCTTCGATGTGCCGATCCTCGTAAGTGCCTCCTCCGTTGCATCCACGACGGAATTCCCAACAACAAAAATACGGTCTTCCGCGAAGCCTTCACCCATCAAAAACTCACGATCCAATTCCACGGGAGCCAAATGGATGCCCGTGGCAGTTTCCGCCGAGCGCGTATTGAACTGTTCGGGATACGGCTCCTGGCTGCCGCGTTTCCAGTTTTTTCGATCCATCAAAAACTCCCTCCATGCAGCAGGATCGAACTTGGCACTTCGCACTTGCCTGCCCGCCGAAGCCTCGGCGAAGGCGGGGAACTTCGCACTTTCATAATCCGGGGTGAGTGTCCGAATCCCCGCCTCCACATGCACAGAGGAGAACGCATGACAGTATCCTGCATTCGCAGCGGCCATGGCCGTGGTGGTATCTCCATGCACGTATGGAATGACGATCTTGCCTCGCTTTTTGAGTTCTCCGATGATGGATCCCAGCCGCCCGATCATTTGCGAGACGATCTCGTACATTTCTCCGCGCACATTCAAGTTGAAATCCGGCTCCACGCCGAATTCTTTCAGCATTCCTCCGCTCAAGTTTTCATCATAGTGCTGTCCGGTGTGTCCCAGGACTGCGCAGTGCCCCCTCTTCTTCAGTTCATTATACAGAGGAACTTGCTTGATGATATCGGGCTTCGTCGCGATCAGGATCAGATGGACGTGCCGATCCTTATGATCAGCAAGATCTTCGAAGAACCGCTTGGACTTGAAAGTAATGCCTTCCATAGGCATATGGTAGCGGATAAACACGGTTTGCACCTGGAAAACTTGCCATCCCATTGGTATTTGATAGCGTCTGCTCATGACAATCGAAAAGGACAAAAATGACCAATCTCCCGCCACCGAGGGTGACTACGATTCTTCCGGCATGTATACAACATTGAAGCTCGATGATTCCGAGTCCGTTTCACCCGAGAAAAGAGAAGTGATGAGGGAAAGAATCGGACGTGTTCGCGCCAGACTCGGACAACACCTGAACACCGATCACACGAAATAGACGGAGTAAGCATCAAACCCTTCCCTCTTCCACCCGTGCCTCGGTTTGGGATGCGCCTTTTGTAACAATACCGGGCACTTCTCGCACCTCTTTCTTTGTCATTTTCTTTCCTTCGTAGTGATAAATGTATGGCGTGCACAAACCCACATCCATGCTCGCAGTGGTGTCATTATCCAGATGATCCAGCACTTGAAGAATCGGACGGAGGCTGTTGCCGGATGCACTGACGATAACGTTCTTCCCCGCCCACACTTCGGGAAGAATCTTTGCCTCGAAAAAGGGCAGCACGCGCTTTGCGACATCAGCAATGCTTTCTCCATTGGGAGGCGGCGTTGCATAACTTCTGCGCCAGAGGGTTACTTGTTCTTGTCCGTACTTGGCGGCAGTTTCTGCTTTATTCAGTCCTTGCAAATCACCGTAATGACGCTCATTCAAGGCAGCATCTGCAACGGCAGGAATCTCGTTCTGCTTCAGGTGATCCAAAATGATCGTGAGTGTATCCGCCGCCCGTTTCAATTTGGATGTGTATCCAACATCAAAATGAAGGTCTCGCAGAGCTTCCGCTGTCCTTACGGCATCGGCTTTTCCGCGTTCCGTAAGGGGAACATCCGTCCAGCCCGTAAAGCGATTCTCCAAGTTCCATTGCGATTGCCCATGACGAAGTAATACGAGTGTGCTCATAAAAGATTCACAAGACTGATGGCAGCAAAGTCATCCTTAGCATAGCCGAAGGATGACGGAGAAGTACCAAAGTGCTCATTGGCTAGAGCCTAGCAGCAGGTAGTAAAACGAGCCAGATTCTGCTATAATAATTCGATTTATGCATCTCTCACTTGTCTCCCGTTTTCGGTTCCTCCACACCATTGGTTGGGCGCTTTTGCTCAGCTGTTTGATAGTGGGTGTGGCCGCAACGCTTGCCCGCGCAACCATCAACTTGAAGGCGGCACTCACGGACAAGCCGGACATCGCCGTGTACTTGCTTCTACCTGAGGAAGAGATCGGAAAGACGACCCTCCTGAGGGAGAGCGAAGATGAACGCGACTACTTGGCGGAAACCAAGGACGGAAACAAGCTGATCAAACTCAAGAAAGGAGAGAAAGAGTGGTTTGTCACGCTCGTTGAATCTCTCCACGAGTAATTACCGTGCTTTTGAACCAAAGCGGAGAATAAGAACAGGAAAGACAATCACTGCTCGCCAGATTCTTCCGATTCTTCGTGGCTCTTGCAGAAGTCGCCATAGCCACTCGAGTCCGAGGGATCGCATGAAGGCCGGAGCACGTTTGATTTTGCCTGCGAGGAAATCAAACGTTCCGCCAACACCCATGGCAACGCGCACAGTCGGAAGGTTTTTGAGATGCTGATCGATCCACATGTCTTGTTTCGGTGCTCCAAACGCCACAAGTAAAAGATGTGGCTTCGCAGCATTGATGCGTTCGATGAGCGTTGAATCATTCGGATGTCCGGAAAAAGTTCCTGCAATTTTGAGATGTGGATTCTTCACTTGCAAGGCAGATGCTGCCTGCTGTGCAACTCCCTCTGCAGCTCCCAGGAAATAAACGGGATGCTCGGAGCTGATCGTCTTCAGCAATGCTTCAACTGTATCCACACCGGGCACACGTTCCTGAAGAGTTTGATGTGTCCATCGGGCAGCGAACAGAAGTCCCATGCTATCCGGCAAATTCAGGTGACTCTTCTGAAGAACCGATCGGAATGCAGGATTTTTCGTCGCTTCCACGAGCATCTCGTTATTCGGCGTCATGACATGGCTCTGCCGCTCGGCACCAAGCAGGTTTTTGATGCGCACGATGGCGTCTATCCTCGTAAGAGGATCGATGGGAACGCCAAGGAGGAGGACGCGGTTCATAAAGAGAAGATTTGATTCATATTCTAGCCTGAATTGCGTTAGGATACGGCGCAATGCTGATTCGCCCTTTGATCCTCTTTGGTTTTGGCCTTCTGTTGGTTGGATGCGTCCCTGTAATCGCGCCGGAGAATTCGACGCAGCCCGCTTCCTCCGCTTCCGGCGTTGTAGCTGAGACACGAAAGGAAGGATCGCCAACATTGAAGATTGTTCCATCTCCGTTGATGGGAAGTGGCGCACTACCCGAGCGGCTGCTGGAAACAGGAATCCTCGTGATCGGCCAGAAGAACGCGCCACTGACACTTGTTCTTTTTACGAATCACTCCTGCCGCTACTGCAGAGAGTTTGAAGAAGTATATTTCCCACGACTTACGGAAGATTTCCTCCGTGCGGGGAAACTGAAACTGGAGATCGTTCTGCTGCCACTGAAGAAATATCCGGAGAGCGCCTTGGCTGCGAGTTCTCTCTTCTGCGCAGCTGCACAAGGCAAAGGCCTCTTGATGCATGAATCATTATTCGACACGTCAATCACGCGGCGTTCGGTGATTGATCTCGCAGAAACACTTTCTTTGGATACCGATATTTTTGGCACATGCTTGGATGCGCCCGAAACCGCAAGAGTTCTACTCGAGCAAGCGAGCATCGCGGAGATGTTGGCAACGGAATTTGTTCCCACATTCTTCTTGAATGGCGAAAAATTTATAGGATTGCCGACATACGCAGACCTGCGGGGAAGAATCGAAAACCAAGAATAGGAGCACCGCTCCGCGGTGCGGTTCCGGTTCGTGCTCAGTCAATAAGATCCGAATTATCCGTGGGCGGGTTAGCCAGAATTTGTCGCAGCAGATAACGCTGCCCTTTATAGGGCGAGACTGCCACTTGTTCTTCGATCGCTTCTCGTGCTGCTCTAGGATTTTCAAAATTAAGCGGCGTTCTTGCAATTATTTTTCCGGCATCCGGACTTCCCCATACTTCAGCAGTCAGCTCACCCTTGTTGGCTTCAGCTTCTTCGGGGAGAGACTCAGGGGACTCATCCATGCATGCATGTTATTCCCGATCCCAGGAGAATCAATTGACAATGAATCTTCTAACCACGCTCGGGGACATGCCTGCCGGCAGGCAGGCGGGCGCTCTGGTTTATCAATATTATTCAAAAATTAGACGCTTCTCTTTCCCTTCTTTGTCAACAGAAAGACAAGTAAGATATACAACACTCCACACGTCTTACAGTCGGTTGTCCTCTTCCTTCCCCCTCTCTTTATGATGTCTTTCTCATTTCATTACGGCCGAACGATGATCTCCGCCATCGCTCTGGTATCGCTGTTTGCTCTCGCGGGGAACACATTGGCTGCTCCTGTGCCATTTACGCAGGAACCGTTCACCGATATTTCGCAGTCGCACCCATATTACGATGCAATCGAATACCTTCGCCAAAACAACATTGTGCGAGGATATGAAGACGGATCGTTCAAGCCCGATAACCGCATCAATCGTGCGGAGTTCGTGACGATGATTACGAATCCTTTCTTCTTGCAAGGCGAAAAGATGCACGACTGCATCGCGGAAAACAACATGCAGGAAGATGAATACATCTTCTTCCCGGATGTGCGCCGCGGCGCATGGTACGAGCAGGAAGTCTGTATCGCAAAAGTGAAAGATCTTGTGAACGGCTACTTGGATGGCACGTTCAAACCGGGCAGACCGATCATTTTCGCAGAAGCGGCAAAGATCGTCTCCAATACGTTCGTACTGAATGTCCGTGAGGAAGGAGAAATCTGGTACGAACCGTACGTCACGGAACTGGGTGACAGAAACGCCATCCCGACCTCCATTCGAGCACTGAACGGGCTCCTGACACGCGGCGAAATGGCCGAAATCCTGTTCCGCTTGAAGACGCAGAACAACGACAAAGCCAGCACCAATTACGCAAATCTCCAAGGTAAATTTGAATAGGTTTTGAAACTAAGGAAATCCTCTAAGTCGGAGAGCTTGGGGGATTTCCGATGCGTGGGAGGGAAACCTACGGTTTCCCTCCCACGGACCCACCTTTCCCTTAGAAGTTGCGCTCCAGTCGGGCATAGCCCGACTTCGCGCATTATTTAATTATCCAAACTATTTTTAAACGATGAGATGTTCCACTAACAAGATTAATATCTGATGCCCGAAAAAGATCACTCAGAAACTTTAGAAGTTCCTTATTCGCCCGCCCGTCCTCTGCGGCAGATCGAACACTGATCTTCAGGCTGCCATCTTCCAAGATATCCGTGAGAGCGGTTTTCTTTGCGTGAGGATGCACTCGGATGGACAGTGTGAGTGATCCTTCCGATGCCAATTGGTGCCGAAGCTCTTCAAGAGTTGCAGATGGATCCACATCACGATTCTACCCCCTACTCCCTACCCTCTATACCCTATACTGCTGCCATGAAGCACATTGGGATTGTCGGGGTCACAGCAGAAGGAGCTGCTCTCTGCTACCAAACCATCTGCAGAGAGGCGCAGGAAAAGCTGGGGAAATACCATCATCCGGAGATTTCCATCCACACGCGATCATTTCACGAGATTCTTGCCGCGCAAGAAGAGCGCAATTGGAACAGAGTCGCGGGAAGCCTGCTGGATTCCATCCGAAAATTGGAAGTGATGGGCGCAGAACTCATCGTGATACCGGCGAACTCCGTGCACTACGCCATTCAGATCGTGCGGCAGAAGTCTCCGCTCCCGATTTTGAGCATTGTGGAAGAAACAGCGGATGTCGCAATGCAACACGGGTACAAAAGCGCTGCAGTTCTTGGCGTCGGACTCACCATGAGCGGCGGACTGTATTCCGATGCATTAAAAGATCGCGCGATTGAGTACATTCTCCCGCCGGTGACAGATCAAGAACATATGAACCGGATTATTTACGAAGAAATTGTTCCGAAAGGAACTGTCAGCGACAAATCTTTGGAAAAATTGATCCGTGTGCTCGAGAAACTGAAGACGAATGATTGTGAAGCAGCCATTCTGGCCTGCACGGAACTCGGAATTGTGATCAACGAGAAAAATTCCCCGCTGCCGCTCCTGGATTCGACCAGGATTTTAGGAAAACGAGCACTCGAAGAAGCCCTTTTGTAAATTCTTTTGTAGAGACGCGCGAATCGCGCGTCTCTACGGAGATCAGTGCAACTGACTTTTCCGCCACTTCTCTATTTCCTTATGGTTTCCCGAAAGAAGAACCTCCGGAACTTTCATGCCTCGGAAATCCTCCGGGCGCGTGTAGTGGGGATATTCCTTTTTTCGATCCAATGCTGCGGAGAAACTTTCCTCTGCAGCGGATTCATCTTTGCCAAGAACTCCGGGGAGTTGCCGCGCAAGTGCATCAATGAGCACCATCGCAGGGAGTTCACCACCGGTCAGGACATAATCGCCGATCGAAATCTCTTCATCTATCCATCCATCGATGACGCGCTGATCTACGCCTTCGTAGTGTCCGCAGAGCAGGAGCAGATGATCTTTCTTCGATAATTCTTCCACACGCTCCTGCGTCAGCCGCTTGCCGCGCGGCGAAAAATAAATGCGATGCGGCTTCTTCTCGACTGACTCGATCGCGGGGACTACTGCATCCGCGCGCATGACCATCCCCGCTCCCCCGCCGTACGGACTATCGTCGATTTGGTGGTACTGCCCGAGCCCGAAAGACCGCAGATCGTGCAATGCGATCTCCAGGAGTTTCTTCTCCCGCGCACGCTTGAGGATGCTCTCGGAAAGAGGACCTTCAAACATAGCCGGGAATAACGTTAAAATGTCGATCTGCATAAATCCAGCGTAGCGGAAGATCGCGATCTTCCGCTACGGTACACTACGTCCTATGACCCCTCAGGTTTCCGTTCTCATCCCCCTGTACAAGCCAAATCCCGCTCATCTCACAGAGACGCTGGATCGTTTGATTGGCCAAACCGAGCGGGATTTCGAATGCATCATCTGCGAGGAACCGACAGACGTGGATATCTCCGGCACGCTCGCAAAGTACTTGAATGATCCTCGCTTCACGCACTACCGAAACGAGAAATGCCTCGGCATTGGTGGAAATTGGAACCGATGTTTCTCCTACGCCACTGCACCAGTGATTGCTTATCTCTTTCAAGATGATTTGTGGGACAGAGATTACTTGGAAGCTGCACTGAAGATCTTCCAAGCGCACCCGAGTGTCGGTTTTATTTCGATGAACCATCGCTATCAATACGATGAAGATCTGTGGACGGTGGAAGGGTATGAAACTCTGCAGAAAACCAAGGATGAAGTGCTGCGGGAAGGCTTTTGGAAAGGGCATGAATTCCTGAAACTCTGGCTCCGGCGGGAGCTACACCCGAACTTGATCGGAGAACCGCCGTTCGTTGTCCTTCGAAAGAAAGTATTGGAAGATGTGGGACCGTTTCACACATCGATGCCGCAATTTTTGGACGTGGAGTACTGGCTGCGCTGCTTACTGAAGACTGATTGGTACTACGAGAAAAACATGCACGGCGCTTTCCGCGTGCATGGTAATGCCGCGAGCTTCCGCAACAACGAAAGCGGCGAAGGAATCTATGATCGACTGGAATGTTTCGAGATGCTCATTCGCACAGCTCCCGCTGATCTGAAAAAGATCGCGATTCAGAGCCGCAACCGCGCCATCGAAAGCATGGCAAAGAAGTTTCTGATCCGTTTGAAGAAGCGCCAGACCGTTGCCACCAAAGGCGGCGGACAAGTGATAAATTTTGCTCTCAGACATCCTTTTTTGATAGGCACTGCAATGGGGAAAGTGCTCTGGAGAAGATTGAGGAATGCATGATATTATTTACATATGAATGGAGAACCTAAATTGAAGCGCATAGCCGCTCTCATCAGTGCGACTCTTCCTGGGACAGCAGATGCAAGTAAGCTGCGGCAAAAATTATTGGATTATTTTCGCATGAGGCTTACGGAAGTAGTGAATGAAGGGGAACGTCGAGTATATCTTTCCGGTCCCGATGAAATAACATCTGTCAGACTTAGAGGGTTACACGGGTGGATGCAATCACAAGGATTTCAGGATATCAAAGACATTACCAAAAAAAGGGATGCTACCGGAACCGTTCCATCAGCGAGCTAACATCGGTAATCTTCACTTCATCCACTGTCGTGGTGGATTTGCCTTGCCTCGGCACCAAGCGATCATAGAACGAAGGAATGGATTTGTTTTGGTACAAAATACCCGTCGCGATGCTCTTGCCGGTATCTGTCGCCAGTGCACGCGCTTTTGTAAAGTCCGTCACATCGTGATCCGCAGGCACTTCTTTACAGTGCTCCAATAAATACTCGTGCGTGACAAATTTATTGTACGTTGGACAGGCTTGCAGCACATCGACGAAAGCAAAGCCGTGCGGCTGATGTTCGATGGCGGCCTTCAAGACTTTTGTGAGCTGCGGAATATTGCCGGAGAAGGCGCGTGCCACGAATGTCGGCTCCAGAGAGAAGATGAAGTCCATGCTCGGGAGCGTATGCTCCGGAATTCCATTGGGTGACGTGTTCATCTTCTGCCCTTGCCATGTCAGTGCGCTCGCCTGGCCCAAGGTGAGGCCGTAGTTGGCATTGTTATGGAGGATGAACGTCATCGGATAATTGCTGCGGACGGCATGCACAAGATGCCCGACGCCTTCGGAGAAGGATGCACCGTCGCCACCGACGGCGATGACGGGCACGCGCGGATTCGCGAGCTTTGCGCCCGCTGCAAAAGGAATCACGCGGCCATGAAGACCGTGGAACCTATAGCCCTGGAGCTTATCCGACATGTTTCCGTGGCAACCGACATCGTAACAGAGGAGCACCTGCCAGGGCATGAGTTTAAGTTCCACGAGTGAACGCTTGAGCGCAGTCCAGATGCCGTAGTCGCCGCAACCATCGCACCATGTGCACTGCGTGGTGCAGGAATAATCCTTCATGGAGGGTTGGCCGGCGGAGGGGGAGAGTGGGATGGACATTGTTACAAGGTGATCATTGTAGGGGCTTGGCGCGCCAAGCCCCTACAATTCATATTTTTGATTGGAAAATATCGATCAATTCATCGACAAAAAACGGTCGACCATCGTATTTCAAAATCTTGTCCGTGAGGACGATGCCGGATTCTTGCGCCAAGAGCATCCCCAGCTGCCCTTGGTAATTTCCTTCGATGAGGATGGTCTTTTTGGCTTTGGCGTGAAGCTTTTTAAAGTGATCGGTTTGGAGCGGCCAGAGGTAGGTGTAGTGCAGGTAGCCGACCTTGGCATCACCGAGCATTGCGAGAGCATCAAGCACAGGCCCCTTCGTGCTCCCCCACCCGACAAGGAGCACGTCCGGATTCTTTGCGCCGTACAATTCCGGCTCGGGCAAAGATTTTTTGAGTGCTTCCTGTTTCTTCAAACGCTTTTGAAACTGAACCGCTGTGTTTGCAGAGGATTCTTCCACAGTGCCGGAGGCATCGTGCTCGTCGCCTTGCGCAGCGTATGTCGCCGCCTCCGCTCCCGGGAGCCAGCGTGGAGAGATGCCATCTTTCGCCGCAGGATCGTAACGATCGGAGGGCTGCAGTTTCTTCAACTGCTTGGGATCGGTGATGAGAAGCCCGCGGTCCAGCTTTGCTTTCCCAAGGTCGTACGGCGTTTGCGTGTAGAGAGCCTCTGCCACCTGCTTGTCTGTCAGGACAATCACGGAGATTTGATATTTCTCCGCAATATTAAATGCGACAGGCATCAAATCAAACGCATCTTGCGCATCGCTGACCGTAAGAACGCACCGCGCGAATTCTCCGTGCGCCGTGTGCACTGCCAGGAGCAGATCCCCCTGCGATGTCCACGTCGGCAGCCCCGTCGCGGGACCCGGCCGCTGTGCGAGGACGAAGACGGTGGGATTTTCCAGAATGCCATTGAGCGAGAGCGTCTCGCTCATCAAATCAAAGCCTCCGCCGGACGTGGCAGTGAGTGCGCGTGTTCCCATGAACATCGCACCGGAAACGATCTGCGCCGCGGTGATTTCGTCTTCCGCCTGCTTGATGACGAGTCCCGTCTCATTCTGAAGATCGGCCATGAAGGTGAGGAGCGGCGAACTCGGCGTCATCGGATACCCGGAATAGAAGCGAACTCCCGCGTGCACGGCACCGAGCCCCATGGCTTGGCTTCCTGTCACGAGCAGATGCTTGCTCCATGCAGGATCAGCTTTAGGCAACGCGGCCTTGAGTGCCCCTTTGTGCCGGGCAGCGAAGACAAATCCTTCCTCAATGCATTGGATATTGAGCGCCAACAGATCTTTCTTATGACCAAACTGCTCGCGAACAAGATCTTCCAGGACATCTTTCTGCTGTCCCAGCAGCGCCCACACCACGGAGGTGATGAGCACGTTGCCAAGGATGGGTTTCGCTTTGATCTTCCCGAGGATGTCTTCGGTGGGAAGGTGCAGCACCGTGATTTTCTTCTTCGCAACGAACAATGCATCTTCCTCGGAAAATTCCCAGTCGGAAGTTTGGTGAATGACGATCCCCCGTTCGTTCATTTCTCGAATATTCTTTTCGAGTCCGTGGTGGTTGAACGTTATTACAATATCCACGGATGTTTGCGAACTCAGCATCGGAGTATCGCTGACATCCAATTGGTAACTGCTGTGTCCTCCCTTGATCAACGACATGTATTCGCGGTAGCCGAACACGCAGTAGCCTGCGCGCTTCAGCCCTTTCGCGCACATTTCCCCGACAGAGTTGATGCCTTGACCCTGAGCGCCGACAACTTTGAGAGAAATGCGACTCATGGGAGTAGGTTAATTCGTAAGGAGCGGCCATACCTGGCCGCGTGTCGCAGGCAAGTATGCCTGCTCCTTGCCGGATTATTTTCGAATGAAAAACCAAAAATGAAAACTTGTTGAATCATGATAAGAGGGTGAGTAATTGCTTCGCCCAATCGTGCACCTTCTCTTCTTGGCCGTACGGTTCGTTTACGATCTTCAGTGGCTCACCGAGAATCTTTCCATGGTGCTTCGCAATAAATTCTTTCAAGTGTTCCCCTGCTTTTGCCGTGTAGCGGTAGCGCGCATCGCCTAGTGCGATGACCGCGACGGATTTTTCTTTGAGATCGATATCTTTTGCACGGATCTTTAAGAACTCATGCATGTGCGGATTCAGCTGGCCTTCTATGCCACCCGTGTTCCACGTGCCGGAGGCCAGCAGCAGGACATCCCCTTTTAAAAGGTCCTCGGGTGCGGATTCCTCGGCACGCTGCTTTGTGATGTTCACACCCTTCGCCATAAGGAAGGCAATGAGCGTATCGATAACGTGCTCCGTGTGTCCGCTGGTGGAAGCGTAGAGAATATGAAGCGATTGCACCGAAGGATTGTACAGTGCAGAGAATGCCCAGCCCAGCGGCTATTCTGCAAAAAAGGAAGTTAATTGCAACAAATTTATTACGTACTAGAGTAGGAGTATGTCAGTAACCACGTGGCACCCGAAACAGGAGATGTGCAGGAACCCGGAGTTTGAGGAACTCCTGCGGGAGAAATCGGAAGCGTGCAAGAAAAGCTTGGAGGCGGAGAAGGATGAACTCAAACGATGGGCGCTCCTCTGTAGGATAAAAGTGATGGAGCTGCTCATGGATAGGGAAAATGTGACATTTGATATGGCAAAAGAAGAATGCGAGGTATTTGAGGAGCATGGACTCACTGCCGAAGCAAAATTACATTTCCGACATGATGTGTGGGATGTCATCGCCGGTTACAACAGGGATGGCGGAACAACGGCGGTGGATCCGCTGCAATTGGATGTCCCGAAGCAGGCAGAGAAACCGAAGAGCTTCTTTGCAAGACTCTTTGGAAGAAACAGCGTATAATGGAAGGAAATGGAGATCTTCAAACCAACTTCCATCGCCGTGATCGGCGCCAGCCACGAGGCAGGCAAGGTCGGGCATGAGATTTATAAGAATTTGATCACGCAAGGGTTCTCAGGAAAAGTTTTTCCGGTGAATCCGAAGGGCGGAGTGATTTTGGAGCACAAAACTTTCACATCGATTCAGGATATTTCGGAAAAGATCGATCTTGCGGTGATCGTGACGCCGGCAAAAACGGTGCCGGGCATTTTGGAGGAGTGTGGAGCAAAGAAAATCCTGAATGTGATTGTCATCAGCGCGGGATTTGGCGAAGTCCACACAGAAGAAGGTGATGCGCTGGAGAAAGAAGTGAAAACAATCGCGAAGAAGCACGGCATGCAGCTGGTGGGACCGAATTGTTTGGGAATCCTTCGCCCGTCGATCGGACTCAACGCTTCTTTCGCAGGATCACTGCCGCCAAAAGGCAGCATTGCCTTTATCAGCCAGTCGGGTGCCGCAGCGGTGGGGTTGATGGATGAGGCCGCGCACATCGGACTGGGATTTTCGACGATCCTGAGCATCGGCAATAAAACAGTTCTGGACGAAGCCGATGTGTTACAGATGCTTGCGGAGGATCCCGAAACACGCGTGATCGGTTTGTACTTGGAAAGCATCAAAGATGGCAGAAAATTCCTGCGTGTTGCTGCAGCAATCTCCGCAAAAAAGCCCATCGTCCTCTTAAAGGCAGGAATCTCGGACTTCGGCAAGAAGGCAGCCGCCTCCCACACCGGAGCATTGGCAGGAGCAGACAGCGGTATTCAAGCACTATGTATTCAGGCCGGTATGCACAGAGCAAAGACACTGGAGGAATTTACGGATCTCTTGCTGGCGCTGAGCATGGAGCCGCCGCTCCTCTCTCCAAACGTCGCCATCATTACCAATGCCGGCGGTCCTGGAATTTTAGCGGCGGATGCCGCAGCGGAAGCGGGCTTGGAATTGCCGAGATTGGAAAAAGCGCAGCAGGAATTTTTGCGATCCAAACTGCCTGCGGCTGCTGCCATCGGGAATCCGATTGATGTCGTGGGCGATGCCGATGCCGACAGGTTCCGCGCAGCACTGGAGGCATGCGCAAAAGACAAGAATATCGACGGCGTCTGTGTTCTTTTGACGCCGCAGATCATGACGCCGACGGAGGAAATCGCAAAAGCGATAGCAGAGCGGCTGAAGAAGTCCCCTCTCATGCCTGTCGTCACCAGTTTCATCGGCCATGAACATGTGACATCTGCTCGGACAATCTTAAAAGAGGCGGATATTCCGACATACGGAACACCGGAACGGGCAATACGAGCATTGGCATCGTTACGCAAAGCGCCCATTCGTGGGCGCGGCTTAAAATCCACGATGGCATCGCGGCCAAGAATGGCCGCTCTGCGGGTGGAAAAGATTTTGTCCGAACAAGAAATCCAAACTCTGTTTTCTGCGTATGATCTCCCCCTCCCCAAACAATCCCTCGCAAAAACCTCCGAGGAGGCAACTGCGATTGCCGAGGAGATCGGTTACCCCGTAATTCTGAAGATCAATTCACCACAGATCCTGCATAAGACCGATGTCGGCGGCATTCGAGCGAATCTGAAGACAGCAAAAGAAGTGCAAGAAGCATTTGATGGGATCAAAAAAGCCGTGAAGGCTGCCAAACCAAATGCGCAGGTGGATGGAATCTTGGTGCAGCAATTTGTTCCGGGCGGGCATGAGTTCATCATCGGCCTGACAAATGATGCTGCTTTTGGGCCACTATTGATGGTCGGCCTCGGCGGCATTTACACGGAGCTCTTCCGCGATACCGCCTTCCGCATGGCACCCATTCAAGAAGAGGATGCCTATGCCATGCTTCAGGAATTGAAAGGCTGGAAGATGCTTCTGGGAATGCGCGGACAGGAACAAGCGGACATTGATGCTCTCGTACAAACATTGATGAGTGTCTCCAGGCTCGCTGCGGAGCATCCGGAAATCAAAGATATGGATTTGAATCCTATGCTAGTTTCCAGCGATAGGATCATTGTTGCGGATGCAAAAGTGATCCTTCAGTAAAAAGCTTGGAATCGGCAAAAGAACCAGAATCTAAGTATTGCATTCCAAAATATTTGGAGTAATTTGCAACTATGCCTAAAAACAAGACCTTTGAACGAAAATTTTCAGATGAGCCTGAGGGCGTAACCCTGGCAGCGGCAAAAATGTCTTTGAAAAGTGCCACATCATCTCAGGAAATTGTAAGAGCCGTACAAACGGCGCTAAACGCACCGGCAATTGACATTCAAATACGGCCTTTTCTCGAACACACACGCAAGGCAGCACTGGAGCTTGTAGAATTGGCTGTAATAGTGCGCATAATCTTGCTTGAAGCAAAATGGAGGAAAGAGGAAAAAATTTCGGATATGATTGGACATCTTCAGCATTTACAACGACATCCTGAGCTCGAAAACGTTGCTTGGAGTACATATCCTGATTGCATGGAATATGTAACGCTCCACGAAGAATTGGATGGGAAATATGAAGGTGAAACTATTTCGGAGGCACACCAAAAAATAAAGGCTGACGCTCTCGTGAGAGCAATTGAAAAATTAACTGGATTGGAATCGACAAGCATACAGCAGTGAGTGATTTACTGAAGATCTCACTTGTCGCGTTTCTGCCAGACGTATAGGCTGTGGAAGACTTTTTGTGTTTTTCCCATTTTGACCCATGAAACTGAAAAAACTCTTCCAACGTGCGGTGGAAATCGGCATGGATGCCGACCCTCGCGGCAAGAAATACATCGATAAGCTCTTGAAAAAGCAGAAAGAGAAGATGAAAAAGGCCGAAGGCCGTGAAAAAGAATTATTTGATGAAGAGCGTACGTGGAACCCGTACAGCGACAGCCGCATTCTGTACGGAACAGGTGAAGAAGAGGTGACACACTTGATGGTGGGCATCGATATCGAAGCGCAAGAATTTCTGTTGGCGGACAGGTTGCGTGAGCGCGGACAAAAAATCGACTGTGTCTTGATCCACCACCCGGAAGGTCGCGCTCTGGCAGATCTGGATAAAGTGATGACGCTGCAAGCGGATGTCTATGCCAAGGCAGGCGTCCCCGTGAACCACAGTGAAAGCTTGCTGAGGCCACGCATGGATAGAATCTGGCGCGCAATCCACGCCGATAACTTGTTTCGGAGCGAGCGCACAGCAGAACTGTTGGATATCCCTGCCTTTGGAGCGCATACCATTACGGATAACCTCGTATGGCGCTACATAGAGAAGAACATCTGCGCGAAAGAATACGATGATTTGACTGAGATCGTGAATGCGCTGCATGACCTCCCGGAATACAAGTACTACGCCAAAAAAGGAAACCCGCCCATCATCATCAACGGTGGTGGCGGCAGCCGACCGGGAAAGATTGTTGCAACGGAGTTCACGGGTGGAACGAACGGCCCTGAGGAATTCATCGAGAAGCAATCGCACGCAGGCGTCGGCACTATCTTAGCCATGCACTTCACCGAGAAAGAGGTGGAAGAAGGCAAGAAGCACCACGTGAACATGATCCAGTGCAGCCACATGGCCTCGGATGCGATGGGTATCAACCTCTTGCTCGACCAATTGGCAAAAGAGGAGAAGAAACTGACGACGTTGGATGTGTCAGGTTTCATCAGAGTGAAGAGAAAATAATTTTGCAGTAAGTGCCAAGGGCAATGTGCCAAGTGCCAAGTAGTGTTTGGCACTTCGCCCTTGGCACTTGGCACTTCACCATACTCGATATAGCATACGTTCCTTTATGCCTTCAATTCTCTCCCTGATAGGTGCCTCCTGGACGTTCTACCGCAAACAACCGGTGCTGAACTGGGTGCTCGTGTGGTTTTTGATTATGCCGCAGACCCTCTTGAACATGCTCTCGCGCTTGATGGAAGGAACACGTTATCCCTTTCTGCAGGCACTCCCGGATAAAAAACTGACGATTCTCTTGGTGCTGCCGGGATTTCTGCTGCTCACGCTCATCATCATCTGGGGAGTGGCCTGCGTACTGGTCGTCTGCAGGCGCATCATCCAAAGCAGGGCGGGGCGGGCGCGCACCTCGTTTGCGACGCTGAGAAAAGAAGCTGCTCCCTACATCTTGCCGCTGTTCTTCACGAGCATTCTTCGCTCCTGCTTCACGCTGTTCTGGGCGATTCTCTTGGTGGTTCCGGGCATCATCTACAGCATTCGCACCACTTTTTATGCAGTGGTAGTCGTTGCGGAAGATATTTCCTACCGCGCAGCACTGCACCGTAGCACGACAATGGTGAAAGGACGAACAGGACAAATCTTTTGGATCCTCCTGGGAATGAATGTGCTTCTCTTCCTCCCCGCGATCATGGTTACAGCCGCACTGGAGTTCTCCCCTTTTTTCACACTAACCGATTGGCTGATTCCACTCGCAGACATTATAGAAAGCAGCTTTTTCGGCTTGGCGGTTATTCTTTCCTTGATTGCGAGCGTGGAACTGTTCGCAGCAATCAAGAAACGAAATCCCATAGAAGTGGAACTGTGATCGCGGACTTAAAGAAATTTGATGTACAGGAGACTCAGTCAGCGTACATCAACACTTCACTCAACTGGTCTATTCTCTTGTCGGTTGCATTGGCGCGAAAACCAAGCGACGTGCCGCATGTCTTAAACATGCACGCATCGCTTTTGCCGTCACCAACGGCAATGGCCTCATCTTTCGCGATTTTGAATCTGCGTAGCATATAACGGACAGCTTTTGCCTTGCACACGTAACGGCCGCAGCATGCGCATGTTTGATCTTCAAAACGGGACCTTTTGAGAGTGCCTGTGAATCTTCCCGTACTGTCCCGTGCCAAACGGGGAGCAAAAAAATCATAGACATTCAGCGCGGCGGCAAAATGCCGTACAACGGGTGAAAACGCCGAGGAGACAATGCGCACGCGGTATCGCTGGCGCCGCAAGCTATCTATGACTTTGGCGGCGAATGGGTTTATATGCAGAAGTCTTTCGCAAAGCGCGCTTACTTCCTCTCGTGTCCGGCCTTTAAAATGTTTTGCAAGCGCCTTGGTAATCACTTTATCCGGCACTTCGCCGGCGCGTACGCGCCTCTGCAACTTTTTCAGCTCCTCGGAAAATCCCCATTCTTTTGCAAGCACGGCAATGCTGCTTTCCTGAATGAGGGTTTCATCAAGATCGAAGAATATGACCTTCTTTTTGTTGCAGATAAGATTTAGTTCGGAAAGAATCGTGCGCATCACTTGCTCCGACATTGCGGAGAGTGCTTCGGTGCTCTGGTGCTTGTGTTTCAATGCGCCGATGAAGACTTCCTGTATCCTCAATTTTTTCCTCATGGCTTGAAAGACGAGCTGAATGTCCACTCCCCAGCCGTCTTCAATGGCGTCCATGTCAATTTTCTTGCGATTGAACGCAAACTGCCCGCTGAGCGGCTGCTCCAACTTCACAAAGGGATGCACAATGCTGAGGAGCGGCTTTGCGACAAGCTTCGTCACGCGCCCGGAAGAGTTCGTGAAAGACGCCTTCACGAAATCGGCGGTATTCTTGAGCAAGGGGCGAATAACCTTGCGGACTTTTGCAGACGTTAGGTTCTGCAAATCAGCGTCTAAAAACAGAAGAAGATCATGGGTTGCGTGGCTCGCACCCGTTTTGACAGCCGCGCCCTTGCCTTGATTTCTCAGGTGCCGAATGACCCGTGCTCCGCAGCGCTTTGCAATGATTCCGGTTCCGTCGGTTGATCCGTCGTCAACCACTACAATCTCGCCAATTTCCTTCACATTCTTAAGAATGCGGATAAGAGTTCCAATGGTTTTTTTCTCGTTCAATGCCGGCAGCACGCATGTTACTTTGTCCATCCCTTTGAGGATAAATGCCTGTCGGGTGAGCGCAATGATCGAATGTTGCTAAAAATATTTTTTATGTTAAATAATTTCTACGTAATAGCGTTATCAGACTATGTAAAATTTTGCTGCCATCAAAAAGAGGAACTCGATTGAGGTGGAACTCTGACAAGAAACAAGATGCAAGATACAAAAACCAAGCGTTGCTTCTTGTGTCTTGTTTCTTAAATTTTCTCGCCTACATCGCCTCCTTCACAATCTTCCTCAGGATTCCCGGCTCGTGAATGGCCAATTCCGAGAGAGATTTGCGGTTGAGTTCAATCTTCTTTTTGCGAAGTGCTCCGATGAATCGGGAGTATGTGAGACCTTCTGCACGGAGAGCTGCATTGAGACGGATGATCCAGAGGGAGCGGAAATCGCGCTTCTTTAAGCGACGATCGCGGTAGGAGTTCTGTCCTGCTTTGATGACTGCTTCATTCGCTTTCACGAACGTCGCACGACGCATGTCGCGGTACCCTTTCGCAAGTGCGCGAATCTTCTTGTGACGCCGATGTCTGACGATTCCTCGTTTGACGCGCATGATTTAGGGTTTAAAGATGAGGAAGGAGTGCTTCGATGCGATCGAGATCCCGAGATTGGAGAACGACGGTGCGACTCAAGCTCTTTTGGCGTTTGCTCTTCTGTTGGAGAAGATGGTTTCTGCCGCGTCGCTTAAAGGCGATCTTGCCGCTTCCGGTCTTGCGGAATCGCTTCTTGGCGCCGCTGTGGGATTTCTGCTTCATGGGCGCGCATTATAGAGAGTCTAAAAAGGCTTTGCAAAGGCATTCTTCTACGAAAAGTTTGCTGGTTTGCTCAAAATTTCCAGATTGCTGGTTAATCCAGCAAACCTGCCTGCCGGCAGGCAGGCGAGCCAACGAGCATAACGAGCAAACAATGCCTAAATGATTATCTTTTTGGCTTCAAAATCACAATAAACGAGTCCCCTTGGCGTTTCATTTCCTGCTCAATTTCGGCGACATCGGCCAACCCCGCCACGATCCCTTTCAGTTTCTGCAGTGCAAAGTCTTTGTTGGCCATTTCGCGTCCACGGAGACGAACAGCGAATTTCACCAAGTGACGTTCTGTGAAAAATTCCCGCGCACGGTCGCTGAGTCGCTCCAAATCATGCTTCTCGGTGCGGAATCCGAACCGAAGCATTTTTACTTCCACCTGCTTGCTGTGTGATTTCTGTTTCTTCTCTTTCTTCTGGAGCTGGTAGAGGTAATGACCAAACTCGCCGATTTTGACGACCGGCGGAACGGCCTTGGGCGAGACTTCGATAAGATCCATCTCTTCGGCGCGCGCACGCTCCAAGGCCTCCGCAATCGGCAACACTTCTGCGGCGCCATCTTCTTGCACCAACATGACGGTGGGGGCGGTGATCTGTTCGTTCATGCGCGGACGGCGTTCCATTTTCCTCGCAGGTTCGTATCGATGTCTTTGACGCAAAAAGAAAGGTGGAAAGTAATAGGGTAAGCCAAAATATAGGCAAATCATGGCAAAAGAGCAAGGAGAAGTCCTCGCAACCTGTTCGTATCAGCGAGCGTATGCGTATGCAAACACCGTCAGCGTGACGTGATGCCACCCGTCCCCGCTCTCGCTCCATGCACTGTCTTCAACCGTAAGGAGTGGAAGAGGCCAGAGACGATTCTTTCCGAGCGCCGTGCCAAACTCACTCTCCATCATCTGAACACCTTTGGAAAGCAACGACGATTGTTTTATTGTTTCCAAGGTTTCTCGGAACTCTTGCGAAGAAAATGATTTGAGAAGTGTTTCTTCCGTCGCACGTTGATCCTTGGTGTATATGAGAAAATCGGTGGAAAGGAACCGTTCCAGTGCCAAGATTCCCGCGGGATTCTCCGCTTCCGTGGCACGGAATAATTCCGTGTATTGTTCTTCCGTCAATGCATCGCTGATCGTGGAGATCCCCGTGAGTGCGAACGTCTCCAAAAGATCATGCAAGCCTTCATCATTCACGGTTGCGGAAAAAGTGAAGGGAACCGCGCGAAGGGTTGTGTTGCCGTCCACGACAACAGGGACTTCCTCACCGACATCGATGCCGGACATGGTTGTGAGCATCTTTTTGACTTTCACGTGATCACGAAGAACTTCCAAAAATCCAAGCACGCGTGTCAGATC
Organism: Candidatus Peribacteria bacterium RIFCSPHIGHO2_01_FULL_51_35; assembly: GCA_001787535.1. GTDB lineage: Bacteria > Patescibacteriota > Gracilibacteria > Peribacterales > Peribacteraceae > 2-02-FULL-52-16. Next base: position 123,684 of record MFXP01000004.1, on the reverse strand, counting down.
CACGTTATCGGGCAAGACATAGAGGTGCACTTTTTCCTCCGCCGAGCGGGTGCTCATGGCCGCATGCAATTCCGAGAGTTCCACCTGCTCGCTAAGGACGGCCAGCCGTGTTTCCAGCGAAGGAATGCGCGCGGCCAGCGGCAACGCTTCCTGCATGTCGTGAAATGCAGCAGCATGCGCCAGCATCAGTGCAATGGAGAGCAGGAGCAAACAAACGCCGCTCACGCAGAGCAGCACCGTCCACGTGTGCTTGGGGAGTGCACGGGAAGCCGATGCAAGCAGAGCGGGAATCACAGACTGAGAGAAAAGGTAAACGGAGAATGCGGTCCGATCCCCTCCTGTTCCTCACGGACAAAGCGGGGCAGCGCTGCCTCTGCAACAAAATGTTTCTTCGCCGCTTCCACGAACTCGGCCAGCACCGTCATGCTCCGCGGTCCCACGAAACGAACGTCTCCGTCCACGTCCAGCGTGCGATCTGCCGCGTGATAGGACACACGGGACAGATGCACGGCATCCGGCTGTGCGTACACGGAGGATGCAATATCGAAGAGATTATCCAGAAGCGAAAGGAAGGAAGTACGTTCCTCTCTGCGGTGACGGAGCGCACGATACGCGGCATCATGCACGGGAAGAATGTACTGCGACCGGTCTGCTTCGGCCGTCTCGATGTTCGAGAGCAGATCTGCACGGAATGCGCGCAGACTTTCCACGGAATGTTTCGCACCCCCCACATCCACGGCGGTATAGACGGGAAGAATCAAAAACCAAGAAAGCAGAAGAAGACCCGCCAGCACCGCCGCAAACAGGAAAAACGGTAGAGCGATTCTCTGCAAGATGAGCCCGAAAGGCAGGCATTCGGCCGAGGGTTCCGGAAGAGAAAGGGGCATGTGTGTGTTCTCACTATTATAGCGGAAAAATGGTCGATTGGGTAGAGATCGACGGTTCGTCGACCTCTCCTGTTTATCCCTTTTTTCACGCCATCTGACCACGAAATGCCGTTATGGAGAATCGACCGGCATCCTTATTTTATTTCGAACGGAGATCGACCATCGGTCGATCTCTACGACGCATTATTTTTACGTCGTCGCCGCATCCAGGAAAACCCCGCCGCCGCTCCCCCCGCCATCACGGCAACCGCTGCGGGACCGGAATCCGTAGTCTGGGGAGGATACGATGTTGGACGAGAAAGCACCGATCCGCGTCGCCCACTGACAACGTCGCCGGCAAGATCATACAAGGGTGTTTGGCCGAACGGTAATGCATCCGCATATTGTCCCGTGCTGTCCGGGGCCGCAGTGCCTGCCGCGCCTTCTTTGCGGCATGTTTCGCCGCAGCCATCGCCGGGATCCGTATTGCCATCATCGCAGGACTCACTGCCTTCCTTGTACCCGTCACCGCAGACTTGCGTGGGTGTGGGTGCGGATGTGACGGGGGGTGCAGCGGTGCGCTCCACACCCAAATCTACAAAGAGGCCAAGGACCTGGTCGGCATTTTCCTGGGCAGAAGGCTGCGACGGGATTTCTGACGGAGGCACCGCAACAATGATCGGCTCGGAAAATGAGGTTCCTCGTGAGGGTGTCGCGCCTCCTGGTTGCTCGCTGACGGGAGGGGGCGGCTCGAACGCAATGATCTCGGGAGAATCCGAAGATGCCACGGTGAGGAGTGTGGAGGGAGTGGAAGATGCCGGAATGGTGGCGAGGGCTTTGCTCGCGAACGATGCTGCACTCGCGGATGCGGGAAGAATCGCAGCCACAGAACTCCGGCGGGAAGAAGATGCCTGTGCAAGCAGAATGGCAGACTGAACAGAAGAAGAGGGTAGAGGGAACAAGAAGAGGCTGCGAGAGCTGGAAGAACGCAGCGCTGCCGCACTGGAAGAATTGGGGGGTGGAGGTGGAGGTGTGAGACCGACGGAGGAAGATGCATTGCTAGCAACAGAGGAAGATTGGCTTGTGGCGCTGGAGGACCGACTGGTGGAAAGGGATGAGGCGCTGCTTGCGACACTGGATGACCTGCTGCTGGAAACCGAACTCAGGCTGGAGCTGGAACTTGTCGGGAATCTGCACTGATTGGTACAGGCATCGGTGTTTATGGTATTGCCGTCATCGCACTGTTCCGTTCCTTGCAGGAAGCCATCGCCGCAGCGTGCGTTCCTGCACGCGTTCGTGCAGGCGTCGGTATTCGTTTGGTTGCCGTCGTCGCACTGTTCCGTTCCCGTCCTGATGCCGTCACCGCACTTGAAGAGTTTGCAGTTGGTATTGCAGGTCGTGCTCGGCACTCCGCCCCCGCCGCCATTTGTCAGCGTCGTGGGAGTAACAGGCCCTTGGACTTGCACCATCTGGGGCTGATTGATGCCCCCACGCACGCCGACGAACGCCACGTCGTACCAGTGCAATTCACTCTGAATATTGAACGCCTTCGAAACAGTGACATTCCCCGCACCGATGGTCGAGAGCGCTTCCAGCCTGCTCTTCACGACATCCGCAGAAGAATCCGGCGGGATGGGGGCAGTCTGTACCCCGTTGAAGTTGACGATCCAGTTGATGGGAATGGTGCCGTTGTAGGTGATGCGTTGTATTTCGTTCGTGCCAGAGGAAGGAGGATCATCGCATTCTTCGCCAAGGCTCGGCTGCACAAGGAAATCTCCGCACCGCGCATTAAGGCAGCTGTTCCTGCACGTGTCGTTGTCGACCTCGTTGCCGTCGTCGCATTGCTCGGTGCTGCGTCTGAATCCGTCGCCGCAGAAACCGATGTTCATAAGAATGGCAAGATTGTTATTCGCATACACATTGTTCGTAATGGAATATCCCGTAAGTGCCACATCTGCAAGCCCGTCTCCGTTCAAATCCTCGCTGGCAACGCCCCTTGATCTGATTCCTGATCCATACCCTTGCTTCTGAGAAAAGGTACCGCTGGCGTCGCCAAACAAAACCGTCAGGTTTCCCTCGTTCGCCAAGGTATTTGCAGTGAGAATGTCGAGCATGCCGTCGCCGTTGATGTCGCTGGCCGTAATATCCCGCGCCTCTATCCCCGTTGCATAGTCCGCTTTTGCCCCAAAGGTGCCATTGCCATTATTGAGAAGGACGGAAACGGTATTCGTGAGGTTGCCGAGCGTTGCCAGGTCGCTGTCGCCGTCGCCATTGAAGTCACCCGTTGCAATTCTTACAGGACTTATGCCGGTCGGATAATCGACTTTGGCTGCGAATGTTCCGTTGCTATTGTTCAGGAGAACGGAAATGGAGTTCTGACTGTTGTTCGCGGTCGCGAGATCAAGCTTTCCGTCGGCATTCAGGTCCCCCATAGTAAGGCTATTGGTTCCTCCTGCCGTTGCGTAGTCCGCTTTAGGAGCGAATGTGCCGTCGCCATTGTTCAGGAAAACGGCAACCGATGTGCTTGCAAAAACAGCAGCGAGATCAGGCTTTCCATCGTCATTGAGGTCACCCGACTGGAGCCCGCTTGCCACGAGGCTGCCCTGAACCCCCACATACTCCACCTTGGGATCAAAGGATCCATTGCCGTTGTTCATTAATACAGCAAGCTTCCCATTTGCTTGCACAATGGCAATGTCCCCTTTCCCATCGGTATTCAGGTCGCTGATGATAATCGAAAGTGGCCTCACTCCTATCGCATGGTCTACTCGTGCCGCAAAAGTCCCATTACCGTTGTTCCTGAATACAGAAATGCAATTGCAAGTCCCTGCATTGGAAACGGCAATGTCTCTTTTACTATCACCCACAAAATTCCCCGCTGCCAAGTAGATGGGGCCGTTTTCCGCCGGATACTCCACTTTCACCGCAAAACCGTTGTGCCCCCCGGCGAGTTGCCCGAGCAGCGGCACGCGAAGATAGGAAGCAGTGAGTCCAACCAGAAGGGCAAGGAGGAGGACGCCGATCCCTATGAACATCTGCGAGCGTGACATCGTTGGATGTCAGCATAGCAGACCGTAAGGATGTGGAAAGATGGAGATCACACGAGAAAATGACCAATGACCATAGACCAATGACCTACGGGCAATATTTTGGTCATTGGTCGTTGCGTCATTGGTCATTCCGTTGGCTCTATTTGTTCTTCCTCCTTCGCATCCACCCAAACCCTGCCGCAGCGCCTGCTGCCATCACGGCAATCGCTGCCGGGCCGGAGTCTGTCGTCTGCGGTGGACGCGGTGCCGAGGGTGCCTCTGCTCCCGCTTGCTGCTGCGGTGCGAGAATATCGCCGGTGAGATCGTACGAGGTTGCTGCGGGAGGCATGTAGATCACTTCTCCGTTCGCTGTCACCATGCGGATTTCCGTGCGACATGTTTCACTGCAGCCGTCCGCCGGACGATTGTTCCCGTCATCACACTCTTCGCTGCCTTCGCGCGTGCCATCGCCGCAGATTTGCGTGGGCGTGGGTGCGGATGTGACGGAGGGCGCTGCGGCACGATCGAGTCCCGTATCGACAAAGAGTCCGAGCACCTGTTCCTCTACCCCGGCGGAAGACTGCCCGGATGCGATGGTCGGCTGCACCGTGAGAGCGGAGAAAGAAACGGAAGAAGTGGTGCGAACGAGCGTGGGGATGCGCGGCGGCGCACTGCCGGGCTGAGTGGGAAGTGAGGGTGCCAGTGCGATGGCAGAGGACGGTATAAAGGAAGGAAGACTGCTGACTGCCGCCCGCGCTGCGGAAGCGGGAACACTGCTGGGAATCGCAGGCAGAACTTTGGAGGAAGAGACGAAAGCGACTCCGCCGGCGCTGCTCGGCGTGCTGCTCGCAAGGATGACAGCACTCGAAACCACCGATGAGGCATGACTGCTGCTGAGAACGGCGACGGAGGACGGCGTCGAGGAGGAGACGGTACTGGAGGGAGCGCTGGAGGAAGAAGCAGACAGAGGAGCTGAAGAGGAACTAGAGGAGAGGGAGGAGGTCGACACGCTTGCCTGACAGATGGGATTGCACGTTGCATTGCCGCACTTGATGACTTTCAAATCCTGAAGCGCACCTCCCACGTAGTAACTGATAACGGGAAATCCGTCCGCCGAAACGGCAATGGAGGTGCCGTGCGCCACTTGCGAGTTCGATACGATGTTGTCCAGAACCGTTCGCGCGCCGCCGGTGCAATTTGCATTCGTGCATTTCACGACTTTCAGCGAACTGTTTGCGGCGAAGGTGTTCGTGACCAGCTTATAGCTGATCATGGGAAGCCCGTCCGCAGGAATGACGATGGAAGTGAATTCTCCGACGGTGTCCGTGGCATCTATGATGGTGCGCGTATTGCCTGTGGAACATGTTGCATTGCCACACTTCACCACTTTCAAATCCGGATCGGTGATGGAATTGTAGAATGTATAGCTGATAATGGGCTTGCCATCGAACGCAACTTTGATGGACGTGAATCCGATGTTGGCCGGCGCGGTGTCCAACTTCTGGATGACATTGCCGGCACTGCAACTTGCATTGCCACACTTCACAAAGAACAAACTGCCGGCGGTGACGTCGCTGGACGCATAGCTCACCACCGGAAGGCCATCGGAGCCGATGGCGATGGATGTGTGGTTGCCCGTGCCACCCGTATCGACGACGGTTGTCACATTGCCGCTGCTGCAACTTGCATTGCCGCACTTCACGATTTTCAAGGAGTCATCGAGCGTGCCGTGGTACGCAATGACAGGTTTGCCGTCAGCCGGCACGACAATGGAAGGAAACTCGGCGCCTGTTTCCACTGCGAAAGCGTTGACGATGGTGCACGCGGCATCGCCGCACTTTGCCAGGTTCAGAACGGAGAGGCCGAAATCATTCACATCGTTAAAAGCAACGATGGGAAACCCGTCCGTACCCAGAGCAAGAGCGGATTCGCCGATGCTTTGACTCGTTGCAAGAATCGCAGACGTGTTGCCCGTGGTGCAACTCGGGTTGCCGCACTTCATCAGTTTCAAAAATCTGGAGCTAAAGCCGCCTTCGGGACTGATGGTGTGGTGGTAACTGATGACCGGCCTTCCATCCGCAGGCACGGCGATGGCATTCTCGAAGCCTGCATCCTCCGCCGCTTCCACTGTTGTTTTTGAAAAGTCTGCAGGGCAACTGTCGCCATCCAGCGAACTGTCACTGGAAGAACTCTCGTCGTCTGCCGAAGAATTGTTGCCGGTGGAGGATCCATTGCCCACCTGACACGATTGCGAACAGGTAGCGTTGCCGCACTTGAGCGTCCGTAAGGTGCTCGTGACGTAGTCGTAGTACGCGATGAATGGGAGGTCGTCGGCACCCAAGATCAGCGACGTGCTCCCCTGGAGGGCGCCGGCGCCCGGACCCGTGTCGTAATCCTCGATCGTATTACCGCTGTTGCACAGAGGATTGCCGCATTTCAACACCGCAATATCATCGTATTGCACGTTATCACTGGCGGTATTGAACCCGACGATGGGCTGCCCGTCATTCGGCATGACGAGAGAGTTGATGAAATGCGAATGGGAAAAACGATCATGCAGTTCCGCAATGTTGTTACCGGAGCTGCACGTGAGGTTCCCGCATTTGAGGAATTTCTCATGCCCCTCGCCGGAGAATGTGATCCTCGGGAATCCGTCCTGGCCGATGATCATGAGCATCTCACTGCGTACATTGTCACCTTGCAGCGATATGACGCTTTCTGTGTTGCCGGTGGAGCAGCTCGCGTTGCCGCACCGAATCATGCGCATACCGACCATGTTATTGATGACGACGAGCGGATTGCCGCTATCGGGAACGGCAATGGCTGTGTAGATGACCTGCTGCAGTTGGCTCGTGACCTCGGTAGTGGTGTTCCCGCTTGCGCAACTTGCATTGCCGCACTTGAGCACTTTGAGCTTGGAGTTGTCCGTCTTCGTGTAGCTGATCACCGGCAGTCCATCCTGGCCGACAGCCAGCGAACTGTAATCGCGCGCATCCGTATCGATGGTCGTCGCAATATTTCCGCCGGTGCAGCTTGCATTGCCGCATTTGATGGCACGGAGTTCGCGGCTCCCCGCGTGGATGTATTCGATGAACGGACGGCCATCCGGCGGAACGGCTATATGCAGCTGATACACATCACGCGGCGTGGTGATGCTCTGCACCTTGGTGGAGACATTCCCGCTCGTGCATTCCGCATTGCCGCATTTCATCACGAAAATGCCTTCGTTGGTGCCGGTAAACGAACCGACGACATACGCAATGACAGGAAGACCGTCGGCACCGAGCGCCGCCTCCACATCACCCTCGCAGATGCCGAGGGACGCCGTGCAGGATCCGTCACCGCCTCCGCCCCCCTGTGACGTTGCAGTGGAATTGGCACTGCCCGTCGAAGAGGTGTCAAAAACACTCGAAAAGAAGTCGGAGGAGGAAGATCCCGTCTGTATTCCCCTGCACGAATTGTTGCAGTCGTCGCCATCGACCGTGTTTCCGTCATCGCATTGCTCCAGAGAGTTTTGCGATTGCAGGATGCCGTCGCCGCAGCGCGCGGTGCCGCTGCACGCAAGCCCCGTGAACGGCCCTCCGTTCTGATCTTCGGAAAATCCGCCCGGAGGCGTCTGGACGTATACCCGGAAACTCTCGGGTAAATTGTCGTTGTTTTGGAAGTTATTCGCACCGAAATAGACGGCGACATCTTCCCTGCCGTCTTGATCAAAATTCCCCGTTTCAATGTCCATGGCTCCTTGCGGCAAAAAGCTGATAATGCCGTCGGGTGTGCTCTGGAATGTGCCGTTGCCGACGCCGCCGTGGATGTCGATGGTGGCATGGAAGAACGGAAAGGGGGAATTACGATAGCCTGCGACGTCGATGGGGCCTCCGTTGAAATCCATGAGATTCACGGAGCCCACGGGAATGTTCCCCGCCGGCGTGAACGCTCCCTGACCGTTATTCAAGTACGCTCGACCTGCAACAATGTCCATGTCACCATCATTGTCTAAGTTGCCACTCGCGATATCGCCGAATCCTCCACCCAGGTCCGCGACATTCCATGTAAAGTTCTCTTGCAACGCGACTTTGTCACTGAGACCGGAACCCGCCAAATCCGTCTTTCCATCATTGTTGAAATCCCCTGATGTTGCGGCACGGACGCTGATAGGCCCTTGGAGTCCGTTTCCGGGATTCGGAATGCCGTGGTTTGATGGGTTGAAGTTGTCGCGGTAGTTGAAGATGAACGTGCCATTCTGCACTTGTGTTTTTTCACCGACAAAAATATCCAGTGCGCTGTTACCATCAAAATTGCCGATAATGAGGTCGCCGCCGTTGTCTGCCTCGGCCAGGAAGAACGGCTCATGGTCGAAGGTGCCATTGCCGTTGCCGGCAAAGAGGATGACGCGTGTGTCGACAGATTCATTGCCGAACTGTCCGTACGTCATGACCACATCGCTGTTGCCGTCTCCCGTGATGTCTGCCGTTTCAAAATCCGCCACAGCGCCGCCATGAAACTGGTTGCTGCCGCCAATGCTGATGCTCGCAAGCGGCAAAAGATCGCTGCGTACAAAGTTGCCGTTGCCGTAGCCCAGGAAGATGGATCCTCCGCCCAGCGCCATGTCCAGGAGTGAATCGTTATTGAAATCCCCTTTCGCCATGAACTCCGAGTTGGAGGGTGTATTTCCAGAACCCCCGAGTGCGGCCACAGCCGGCGTACCGTTGCTGCATTGTCCGAACTGCCCCTGCAACGGCGCGGGACGGTTCCAGAAGGAGAGAACGGAGAATGTCAGCAGAAACGTAAGAAGACCAAAGACGACAACGCCGATGTTCCTACGCGGGTTCATTTCGGCAAATATAGCAAGAAAGGATGGGCGGAAGCCGAAAACTATCCTTTCAAAAGTCTTGATTTTTTGGTATAATCACGAGAAAGGTTTTTACACAAAAATGTTACAATACTCTCTATGACAGAAACAAAAATAAACTCCTCTGCACCTCCGGAACATGAAGGCATCACCTTGGATTTATTTTATGCTTTGAAAAAATATCTGGGGATCTGCAACGAAGGACCGCAACGTACTGTGGCTGAGATGAAAGATCATGTAAAAAAACTTGATGCTCAAATTGCCGTGGTAGAGAGTCACATCGCAACTCTGAAGCAATCTGTCCCAAATGACGCAACACAGGAAACAATCCTGGAGGATGCGTGGAAGAGAGTACGAGAATTTGAAAAGAATGCCCCCGGTGATCGTATCGATAGATTTCGTGCACTTTTGCACGGCACGCTCGGGAAGTGAATCACAACAACAGTGCTATACTCTTTTTAGTCCTCCTCCCCCATGGAAGAACTTCTTCAAAAATTACAGGATCTGAAGTCCGCCGTTAACACGGGGAAGGACTCTCTTTGATGGACAAGGCATCCCGAAAGAAATAGAGGAGCTGACGAAGCGGACGGAGGATCCGAACATTTGGAGTGACCAAAAAGCTGCCAATGCGCTCTTCTCCAAATTGAAGGCGTTGCGGAAGCAGTGGGAACCCGTGAAAGAACTGGCGGAGCAAACGGAGGAAGTCCTGGGGTTGGCAAAGGAATCCGGCACCGAAGATTTGCCTGATTTGCTGAAGGAATACGAGAAGCTGGAGAAGAAGTGGAAAGAAGTGGAAACACAGATTTACTTGAGCGGAGAATTTGATGCCGGGAATTGCTTCCTTACATTAAGCGGTGGCGCAGGCGGAACGGAAGCGCAGGATTGGGCTGCCATCTTAATGCGCATGTATCTGCGATACTGCGAACGCCAAGGATGGAAGACATCACTGGTGGAAAAGACGGATGGTCAAGAAGCAGGCATCAAATCCGCGACCATACGAGTGGAAGGACAGATGGCATACGGAAATTTGAAGTGTGAGAAAGGCACGCACCGCCTGGTGCGCTTGTCGCCCTTCAATGCAAAAAGCCTCCGCCAGACCAGCTTTGCGCTGGTGGAAGTTTTGCCGGAAATCACGGAGACGACGGAAGTGGATATAGATCCGAATGACTTGCGTATCGATACATTCCGCAGCGGCGGCGCGGGCGGACAGAACGTGAACAAAGTGGAGAGTGCCGTGCGCATTACGCATATTCCCACGGGGATCATGGTCGCGTGCCAGAGTGAACGAAGTCAGCTCCAGAACAGAGCGCTCGCGATGAACTTGGTGCGCGCAAAGTTATTGGAAAAGAAACGCGCGGAAGACTTGGAACAAAAACAGGAACTGAAAGGAGCCACGCAGAGCGCGGACTTCGGTCAGCAGATCCGCAGCTACGTGTTGCATCCGTATCAGATGGTAAAAGATCTGCGAACGGATACCGAGACGAGCGACACCACGGGAGTGCTGGATGGTGACATCCAGCAGTTCATTGATGCGGAATTGAAGCGGCAGGCTTCCCATTAACCTCTCCCCTACCCCCTCTCCTACCTTCCGCTTCAATCAATCTAGACCTCACTGCCTACCAGGAGAGGGGGATGTTTTTGTTTTGTTTATTTCGTTTTTGTTTCATGTGAAATTCCCCTCTCCCGGTAGGGCTTGAGTTCTTGTGCTGTGACTTTGCCGGTGGGAGAGGGGTGCCCCGCGAAGCGGGGCGGGGTGAGGCTGGGGGTGAGGGCGGGTACAAAAAAACACCTCTATGACAGAGGTGCCTTTTTGTTCAATCGTAGAAAATTCTTAAAGGTCGCAAGGACGCGTTGTGACGCGGCCGTTCTCCTTTGCGCGCTTTGCGGCACCAATGACTCCTTCCTCGACAAACTTGGAACAAGCTTCGGGGAAATCGCCGGCACACATCATGCCGTGCTTCTTGAGGAGTTCTTTGATCGCGGATGCGACAACGTAACTCATAAGGATAAGGGTGAAATGATAAAACAGGCCGATTCTAGGGTGTCTTCACCGCTCCGCAAGTGCATTTCATCCACATTTTGCCAATTCTATGGACTAAAATGCATTGCAACGGGGGTATGGATCTGCTCCGAGGGGGTAATTTCTAGTATTTCGATACTATTTGTTTATTAGATCAAGATGTTCACAAAGGACACGAATGACACGGAGGACGAGAAGGACACGAAGGAGATTTTCTGCAAAAATGCCTTTGGTGAGATGGCCGAGTGGCGAGCCACGCACCCGAGCGT
>MFXP01000004.1:0-112640 GCA_001787535.1 Candidatus Peribacteria bacterium RIFCSPHIGHO2_01_FULL_51_35 | reverse complement strand
TGGCGAGCCACGCACCCGAGCGTAGCGAGTGGTGCATTTTCAGAACGAAAGAAAATCTTCTTGGTATGATGATCTTGGTGAGATGGCCGAGTGGTCGAAGGCGCTCGACTCGAAATCGAGTAGGCCCCAAAAGGGTCTCGAGGGTTCAAATCCCTCTCTCACCGCCACGTCGCTCACGAGCAACGTGGCGCTGCCACTCTCCGAGAAGCCTGAATACTTTAGAGAAGTGGAAGACACCCACCATTTTTTCTCGCGATCTCTTCAAGTTCTTCTTTTGTGAATCCTATGATCCCAGCAAGACGAAAAACAGCAACTGTGCCATCTTCCGTTTTCGCAGGAACTTCTGTCGAACGTTCTGCAATGGCATCCAATGCATCGCCGCAAAAAACTCTGTCGGTCTCCTCGTTACTCATACCAAAAACATACAGGCGGATGTGCAAGCAGGCAAGAAAAGTATCCAATGGAAGTTCCTACAATCTGGTTTTGGGCTTCATCCACGGGAGATCCAGTGCTTTGTAGATATCTTCCTCCTCTTTGCTTGCGATCACTTTGTCACCTTCAAACAGCGCGTATTCGTTCAATTTCCATCCACGTTCTATGGCGCGCTTCCGGAGAAAAATATTGTGTTCTTTGCTGCCGGTGAAGTAGAGCAGTGCGCTCCCCCATTGATCCGGTTTTACAAAACGGATGTCCGTGCGCAGACCTCCTTCCAAATTAAAAGAAAGCTTGGTTCCGCCGTGTGCTGCCACATGTTCCACAAACGGGAGCGCAGCGATGGCATTCGATACGGTTTCCGCATCATCGGTGACAGCCACGATGTCGATGTCACCCACTGTTTCCTTCTCTCGCCGGTACGAACCCGCCGCTTCCGCACGATGCACACCCGAGACAGCGCGCAGTGCTTTTAATAATTTCTCCACGCGCGGCTTTGCTTCTTCCAACGGAATCCGTCGAGAGCGCTCTTCCACATTCAACGCATTATCCAAAATCTTCTTTTCGATGACTTCGGAAAAGCGCGGAAGATCCCGAAGCTTTCCTGCTTTTGCAGCTTCGATCAATTCCTCCGTTTTATGAATCCCAAGCTCTTCTATCTGCCGCACGCGCTTGGGTCCCAGATCTTCGATCATCATGAGCTCTTCGCTGAGTCCCCCGTGCTTCGCGATCAACTGATCCAAATGCGGGATTCTTCCCGTGCTCAAAAATTCCACCGCCTTCGTTGCGATGGCTTCACCCACACCTGGCAGTTTCTTGAATTCTTTCACGTCATTGATCTCTGCGATGTCTTTATCAAGATCCGTGATGGTCTGCGCTGCGCGCCTGTATGCCGCAGGCTTAAACGCAACACCGTCTTCTTCCAAAAGAGCCGCCATCTGCCGCAGCAACGACGCAAATTTTCGGTTGTTGTCGAAACCGGAGGGAGACATGGGAATGAGTATAGCAAAAAAGCCCGGGTCTGAACGGGAGAGTAACAGACCCGGGTGCCTCTTTCTGCACCTTCAGGTGTGATTCGATTATTTACGTCGAGTCCAATTACTATTGGCTCGAGCCTTAGGGAGCTTAGCGGACGACCGCTTGTGCCCCTTCCCACTGCGCTGCTCATTTCTTTGAGCAACTTTTTGAGCATGGCTCTTCGACATATCTCGTACTCCTGAAAGAAGAAAAGAAATGGCATTCATTCCAATGAATGCCAGGAACTTTTCTCCGGTTTTGCGATAAAGAACCTGCTCTCAATTTTTAGACGCCCGCCCGTGATCACAATGGACCACGGGCGAGCAAAATTGCCGCTTTCATTGGTGGGAAGCCTCTTCCCCGAAAGCGACGGTAGGAGGTCAATGAACACTAACAACGCCTAACGGTCTGAGCTCGCAATTCGCGGCGCACATCGCGCCGCTCCTTCCGAACTTCGCGCCGCTTCTCGGAGCGCACCTGGAGTTGCTGCTTGTTCTTATTCATGACCTTCTCCTTACTGCCATCTTGTAATTTTCAGACTCCCCGAACTCCCGGGGAAGGATCCATTTATCTTACTCGTACAAGAGCAGATTCTTGATCGCACATTGATAACAAAGATCACCAAAAGTTTGGAGCATTCTATTAGCCTCTGTCCCCTTGTCGAGTATATTTGACATAATAGACAAATATTGCGCTGTATCAAGCCAAAATGAGAGGAGTGAACATCGAAGTTGACTTCATTCAATTAATGATATTTAATATCTTTATGAATACATTTGAAAACATGGATCGGCTGCGAAATATTGGAGGAGGAATGGAGCATCTCCATGCACAAATGTTCCCAGGAGACAGAAAAGCCCTTGAAGAAGCACAAAGAGTCGAGGGAGGGATAGCTGCCTTCCGCAGTGAAGCAAAAAGGATGTATGTTGCACAGCTAGATAATTTCGTCAAAAGCCTTGATAAAGAAAATATCGAAGTGCATTTTTACGCCGGAAACACGGGGATTCATGATTCTGATAATCAGGAATTTGTCTTGCTCAATTCCTTAATTGCACCCAACAAGATACACATCTTTAACATTATAATGCTGCCAAGCTTCTGCACCTTTTCTCTAGTGCTTGCATCGAAAATTAAGGAACGTGTGATGGAAATTGCAAATCTTTCTGAACCAAGGATAACTATCTTGGATTTCTCTAAAAAGATAGAGCTGAAAACAAATGGACAGGTCAATGTCGGTGGCGCTGATAACCAAGATTAAAGAAGATCATCGGATTTTCCTATTCTTTCAAGTTCCTTCTTGCCAGCTTGCAAGATATTTCTTCTGCTCCGGCGTCAGCTGATCAATCTTCAACTCCATCGCTTCCAGTTGCAGACCGGAAATGAAATCATCGATTTCCGGTGGAAGCGTGATGACTTCTGCTTTCAGTGATCCGCGGTTCTTCACCAAGTATTCGCATGCCAATGCTTGGCCAAGGAAGGAGAGCGACATCACTTCACTGGGGTGCCCTTCTGCCGAAGCCAGGTTCACCAGGCGGCCTTCGCCTGCGACGTACAGCACTCTGCCGGATGGCATGAGGTATTCATCCAAGTAGTGGCGCACGCGGCGCTTGCGGCGGCTCTTGCTTTCCAGCGCTTGCAGATCCAATTCGCAATCGAAGTGTCCGCTGTTTGCCAGCACTGCCGCGTCTTTCATCACTTCCATATGCTCCCAGCGGATGACGTGAAGGTTTCCGGTGACGGTGATGAAGAGATCGCCGAGTTTGGCGGCTTCGCTCATGCGCAGAACTCTGTTTCCATCCATCACGGCCTGCAGTGCTGCAAAGTTATCCACTTCGGTGACGATGACCTGTGCACCCATCCCCTTCGCGCGCATCGCAACTCCTTTGCCGCAGCTGCCGTAGCCGAGAACCACCACCGTCTTTCCCGCGATGAGCAGGTTCGTCGAGCGAATGATGCCATCGAACGTGGATTGTCCCGTGCCGTAGTAGTTATCCATGAGGTGCTTCGTCTTATTGTCATTCACCGCAATCATGGGGATCTTCAACGCATTGTCCCGCTGCATGGACTGCAACCGAATGATGCCCGTGGTCGTCTCCTCGCAGCCGCCGAGCAGTTTCTTGAGCAGATGCGGATGCTTCTGGTGGATCTCTGTCACCAGATCGCAGCCATCATCGATGGTAATGTCCGGTTGCGTCTCGATGACTGCTGTAAGAAATCGGTAATAATCCTCTTTGCTCTCTCCTTTATATGCCCACACCAAGACATTTTCTTCCTCGGCAAGAGCGGCAGCGACATCATCCTGCGTGGAGAGAGGATTGCATCCTGTGATGGCGACTTTTGCGCCGCCTGCCGTGAGCGTGCGAACGAGGATGCCCGTTTCTTTCGTGACGTGCAGTGCCATACCGATGGTGAGCCCTGCGAACGGCTTCTCTTTCTCAAAGCGCTTTTTGAGTTCTAAGAGTGCGCCCATGCGCTTCTCTGCAATCTCCAGATTCAGTTTTCCTTGCGCGGCCAAAGAGGGATCCTTAATGAAAGACATGTTGTACAAAGAATAGCAGCTAATAAGAAGGTGAGAAACTCGATCACTGTTGATCCTGTTTTTCTTGTACTGCTGCTCGCATCAGCTCATTCATTTTCCGGAGATCGGTGGATAATGGCATAGCCTGTGTTAAACCAAGAACAAAGGGCCCCCAAAGACCGTTTACCTCAACCGATTCACCCTTGGGACCATCAATCTTTGTCATAGGAATTGAGAAGGAAATAAAGAAGAAAATCCTATCAGCTTTTCACTTCTGCTGCAGTTGCCGCTGGAACTTTTTGCAACAACTTAAATAGTTCTGGACTTGGTGAATTGCAGAACGGCATAACATCGTCTGTGGTGAGCTCTTCAAGTTCGCCTTTTGCTGCAAGGACAATAGGGCCAACAAGACCATTTACCTCAACCGAATCACCCTGTGGACCATCAATTTTTGTCATAGGAGTTTAGAAGGAAATAAAAGGGATGAATACTACAGCATTTCGTAGGAATTCAAAGAGAAGGAAGAGAGATGCCATATGCACGTTTTGCACGTTCTCCGACTTCATCGAGATCGAGCGTATCCAGGAGCGTTCCTTCTTGTTCTACTACAAAGGATGCGATCGCAGCACCCAGTCGGCCGCAATCTGCCAGATTCCATTTCTTCGAAAGTCCCGTGAGCAACCCTGCGCGCAACGCATCCCCCGCTCCGGTGGGATTCACCACTTTTTCTGCCGCGCACGCGGGAATAACCTGTTCTCCTTTCTTCGTGTGGATCGCCAAACCTTTTTCCCCCAGCGTCACGATGATAAAAGGCGTTGAGACAAGGAAATCGGAAATGCCGCAGCCTGTTTTCTCGGAGAGCAGTTCCCATTCAAATTCATTGGCGATAAGCCCGCCGCTTTTCAGCGCTGCTGACTTGAGTTCATCTGCACCAAGGCCTATGACGAGCTGCCCGGGATCAAACAAGTACGGGATTTTGTATTCCTGGCAAAAGTGCACGCCTTGCATCATGAGTCCGGGATTGCGCGCGCCTACGACGGCGTATGCAACATCGTCGCAATCGTCTTTCAGATCCGGCCAGGTTCCATACGCATCCGCCCCGGGATGAAAGAACGCGATCTGTCGCTCGGCATCATCTGTACCGATGATGGCAGTGGATGTGACGTGATCCTGCAACTGCTGCACTTGCGAGACATCCACTCCTCTCTTCTTCAAGAGATCGCGATATTCGCCGCCATCATTGCCAATGGTTCCGACGAGCATGGCTTCCGTTCCCAGCAACCGCAAATTCCACGCGATGTTCGAACCCGTTCCTCCGTGATGCCGCGCGAAACGAGGACTCAAAAAGGAAACCGACAGATTGTTCAAATCCGCCCCGCCAATGGTATCCGCAAACGATCCATCGTAATTGAGGAGAATGTCGTAGGCGATGGAGCCGGTGACGAGAATTTTCGACATAAGCGTGTGGTAGCAAGAAGAAGAATAGAGAAGGGTTGGGGTTAGGGCTAGGGTTAGGCTCGGTTCCTAACCCCAATCCTAACCCTAGCCCCCTGACAGTCATCAACGCTAGACTAGAGCTCCAATGAAGATTGCTGTCGTAGGTACCGGCTATGTAGGACTGGTCTCTGCCGCCTGTTTCGCGGAATTGGGACACCATGTCATTGGTATTGATATAGATGAGGCGAAGATCAAGAAACTGCAGTCGGGCAAGAGCACCATCTATGAACCGGGCTTGGAGGAGCTGATCGTTCGGGGATTGCAGACAGGTCGCCTCATCTTCACAACTGATCTTAAAAGCGTACTGCCGGATGTGCAGATTGTCTTCTCCGCAGTCGCAACACCGCCGGGCGAAGGACACAAGGCGGATCTGAAGGCAGTTTTTATTGTGACGGAAACCGTCGCAACACACGCGACGAAAGATCTGGTCTTCGTGAATAAATCCACGGTGCCGGTGGGAACCGGGAAGAAATGTGAGGAGAAGATCGCAGAGATTTTACAGAAGCGCGGCGTGAACTTTTCGATTCCTGTTGTAAGCAACCCGGAATTCCTGCGCGAAGGCATGGCCGTGCCGGATACGCTGATGCCCGATCGCATTGTGGTAGGCGTGAATGATCAGCCGGAAGCAAAAAAACTGATGGAAGAATTGTACCGGCCAATAACGCGTGTGGGAAAGCCACTCCTCTTTATGACACGTGAGAGCGCGGAGATCGTGAAGTATGCGAGCAATGCGTTCCTGGCGACAAAGATCAGCTTCATCAACATGCTCACGGAATTTGCAGAGAAGACCGGCGCAAACATCCGCGATATCGCGAGCGGCATGGGAATGGATAACCGCATCGGACCTCGTTTCCTCCACGCAGGCATCGGCTATGGCGGAAGTTGTTTTCCAAAAGACGTAAAAGCGCTGATGGTGACCGCCAAGGAATATGATTTGGATCTGAGCATTGTCGAGGCGACGGATCGCATCAACACGCATCAACGGGCACGGTTCTTTGAGAAAATCCTGAAAGCGTTGCCGAAGAATGCAACGGTCTGCGTGTGGGGACTCAGCTTTAAACCGAAGACAGATGACATGCGCGAAGCCCCGAGCTTGGATCTGATCCCGATGCTCCTGAAAGCAGGACACAGTGTGCATACCTATGATCCTGCAGCGGCGGAAAACGCATCGAAACTACTGCCGAAAGAAACGGTCTTCACAAAAGATCTGATGGAAGCTGCCAAAGGCGCAGATGCCGTGGTGCTCCTGACGGAATGGGACGAGTTCCGTGGGGTGGATCTGAAAGAACTAAAATCTACAATGAAAGGCAGTGATCTTTTCGATGGAAGGAATGTGTATGAGCCAGCCGAAGTGAGAGATGCTGGGCTTGTGTACCATGGGATTGGTATTGGAACGAAGTAAGGTAGGTAAGGTAAGTACGTTAGGTACGGTAGGTTTGACGATTCCATCCTTACCTTACGTACCTGACCTACCATACCTACCTTACCCCCAAGGATCTGCTACACTTCCACGACCATGAAAATACTTCTCACAGGAGCCGCGGGCTTCATCGGCTATCACACTGCGCAAAAACTCCTGGAGCGCGGCGACGAGGTTGTAGGGCTGGATAACGTAAGCCCGTACTATGATCCGACTTTGAAGGAAGCGCGTTTGAAGAACCTGGAAGGGAAGAAAGGATGGTCGTTCATTCGCGGAGATATTTTGGATCGTAGGACCGTCGCCAAGGCGATGGAAGGCTGTGATCGTGTCATCCACTTGGCTGCACTCGCAGGCGTGCGCTATGCGTTCGATCATCCCGATGAATATATTGCGATTAACATCACGGGGTTCTTCCATGTGTTGGATGAAGTGCGCAAGCAGAAGATCCCGGGATTGATTTATGCCTCATCGAGTTCTGTGTACGGGGGAAACACCAAGCTCCCCTCTTCGGAAGCAGACCGTACGGATGATCAGCTGTCTCTGTACGGCATGAACAAGAAAGACAATGAACTGATGGCGCACACATATCACAGTCTCTACGGCACGCATGTCACGGGACTGCGGTTCTTCACGGTCTATGGGCCCTGGGGCCGCCCGGACATGGCGCTGTTCCTGTTTACCGATGCTCTCTTGCACGATAAGTCTCTGAACATTTTCGGAGAAGGAAAAATGCAGCGCGACTTCACGTATGTCGATGACATCGTGTCGGGAGTGATCGCCTCCATCGACAAAAATTATCCCGAAGAGATCTTCAACTTGGGCTGCGGCCGCAAGGAAGAACTGATGGAATACATTCGCATGGTGGAAGTGAGTTGCGGCAAAGAGGCGAAGAAAGAATTTTTGCCCATGCAGCCGGGTGACACACGCTCAAGCCTCGCGGATATCTCGCATGCGAAGGAAAAATTGGGATACAGCCCAAAGACGACGATCAAGGATGGTGTGCCCAAGTTCGTGGAGTGGTATAGGAAGTACTACAGCATTTGATAGCAGGCAGTATGCAGTAAGTATTAGGTATTAGGCGCTTAATACTTAATACCTAATACATACTACTCAATGCTGCTTACTGCCCTTTCCCCACACCTCCACTCCATAGAGATCCACTTTCTGCCATCCCGATGTCTCGATGCCTTCGCATTTGATCAAACAAATCGCAGCCTGCGCACTCAGCAAAGCTCCTGATCGGTACCTCTCGATCGGGAATCTGCTTTCGTACTGCCACTGATGTCCGAAGGGACCTGCGATGAGGATGCTCCCTGTGCCGCCTGCCGCTTGAATTTCCTGCATCACAGAACGCGCGGGACCGGGCGAATAGATGACGGGGTATTTCCATGTAAAGAAAGCAGTGCAAAAGACAAGACCGGCTGTGAGCCAAAGAAATGGCAGTGAACGGTTCTTGCGTTGCTGCAGAAGAAGGATTGCCCCCCCGATGAAGAGCGGCGTGAAGAGAATGTCGTAATACTCGCGGAAGGAAATGAAGCAAAAAGCCGAGAGAAGAATGAAACTGCCGAGCAAACCGAAGCGGCGATGACGCAGCATCCCCCACATTCCCAACACTGTGAGGATGACACTGCCGCCGGAGAGCCAGAGCCGCACCAAGTAGAATGCCCACGCGTAGAATGGGATGGTTTCATTCTCGGTACCGGCATTCACAAAGCTTGCAATGATGAGAGGGTTGGACAGTGCGTAGACGAAGACGAGGGCGATCGGAATGAGGATGTAGAGGATCTGCGTGAAGATGGATGTTTTTGTACGGCGCAGAGCTTCTACGGCCAATGGCAGATACAGCACTGCTTGATATGCCGTGAAAAGCGAGGCAAACCAAAGCAGTCCGATGAAGAAGGATGTCCATTGATCTTTTTTAAGAGGCAGAAACATCGCAAGGGCGACGAGGAGCAAGCCCTGGAGCGCCGTTACTGGTGCCATCATGATCGTGCCCATTTGCAGAAGCACGCCCGCGGAAAGCAACCACGCGGCGCACAGGAAGAGCCGCGCAAATGTTCCGCACTTGGCGCTGATCTTCCAAATAAGAAACACAGCATGCACCAAGAGTGACGCGATGATCAGTCGCCAGAGGAGTTCCTGAAACGGCAAAAATTCCGTCATGCCGATGATCCAGCGACCAAATGGCGGCTGCGGATACGGAATGTTCAAGAGGTACTTGGCTTCATCCGTGCGCACGCCGCCCAGCAACCACGGATACACCGCGAGCACGAGTGCACACGCCTGAAGACCGATTGCTAGGATGCGTCGGGACACGGGTGGAGAACGGAAGAGGTGTAGCGAGCGACGTAACACGCGGAAATGTCTGCTCCTCGGATATGCGAGCGATGGCGGATTTTCATCCAATCTTCGTGCACTTCCAACACTGCAAGATCGGAGAGGAGCCATTGCTCTTCTTGTCGCAGTCGCTCTTCCACTTTCGCTCGGATGTCGGGATCAAGGTAGAGCAAGCGAAGATTCCATACGCGCGGAGCAAATGCAATCAGTGTCAGGATCATGAGAATGCCAAACAGCATCTGCGGCGCTTTGCCGCGTCCTTTCAGAAGCAGTGAGAGCACCTGCCACAGATACTCGAGTTCGATCTTTGCATTGAGTTTGCTTTTTCCCGCTTTGCGCAAACGGAAGATCAGCGGCACTTCCACAATTTCGGCGTCTGCAGGAAGCCAGCTGATGATTTCGAGAAGGATCTTGAAACCGCGCGGGCGCAGATGTCGTTTGATCTTCCGGAAGAGCGATTGATGCAGGGCAAAGTACCCGGTCATGGGATCGGACACGCGGTGTCGGCTGGCGAGCAACCCGAAGTTCGTTGCGACGCGGCTCATGAAATGTCGCGATTCCACCCATCCTTCCACACTCCCTCCTTCGATGTACCGGGACCCCAGCACGAGCCCGTGATTCTTCTGCACCAGCGCCGCCATGGTCGGGAGGATCTTTGGATCATGCTGTCCGTCGCCGTCCATCACGGCAAGGACATCGCCTTTTGCGGCGGCGAACCCTTCCACCACGGCGGACGAGAGTCCTCGCCTGCCGATTCTCCGAATCACCTGCACGTTCTTGCCGCTCTGCGCCACTTCCCATGTTTTATCCGGCGAGTTGTCATCCACCACGATGATCTCATGCGATATACCCTCCAGTACGTGGCTGATCTCCTTCAAAAGCGCGCGGATGTTCTGCGCTTCGTTGTATGTGGGGAGGATCAGTGAAAGCATAGGGAGAGCTTAAAGCCTTCTTCCTTTGTCTTAAAGACCAATTGATAATTGACAATGAACAATGGACAATGCCGTAGGACATTCCCATCGTTGTCCATTGTCAATTGTCCATTTTCCCTTGTCGCATTTCCCATGAAAATCCTCGTAACAGGCTCCTCTGGCACGGTTGGCACACGGCTCTGCGAAGTCCTTTTGGAAAGAGGACACGATGTCGTGGGCGTGGATTGGCATCCGAACAAGTGGAACCCTGCTTTGGATAAGATCACGGTGATCAAGGACTTGCGCGAGGAGGAGGGATGGAAGGATGTCCCCCGCGATGTGGATGCCATCATTCACTTGGCGGCGAATGCTCGTGTGTATGACTTGGTGAAAGATCCTGTTCGCGCGCGCGATAATTTCATCACGACATTTCACATGTTGGAGTTCGCGCGCAAAGCGGGCATCAAAAAATTCATCTTCTCTTCATCGCGCGAAGTGTATGGCAATGCCGAAGCGAAAGAATTTACGGAGGACAAGATCTCGGTTGATCTTTGCGAGAGTCCGTACACGGCCAGCAAGATCGGCGGCGAGGCGACTGTGCAAGCGTACCGCCGCTGCTACGGCATCAAAGCGGTGATCCTGCGGTTCTCCAATGTCTACGGCGCGTACGATGACAGCGATCGCATCGTTCCCCTCTTCATTCGTCAGGCAAAAGAAGGAAAGAAGCTGACGGTTTTCGGTGAAGGCAAATGTCTGGATTTCACCTACATCGATGACACCATCAACGGAGTGATCCTGGCGCTGGAGCAGTGCGGCAAACACGACGGCGAAGTGTTTAACATCGCTTACGGAACGGGTACCACGCTCGTCGAATTGGCGGAGTCCATCAAGAAACTCACAAAGAGCGCATCGGAGATCGTCATGGCACCTCCCCGCTTGGGAGAAGTGACGTACTACGTGGCGGACATTGCGAAGGCCAAGAAACAACTGGGGTATCAGCCCAAAATTTCCTTTGAAGAAGGAATTCGACGCACGGTTTCCTGGTACGCAGAGCACAATGCCTGAGTGGGATTATTTGGTCTATTAAAGCCACGGTCTCGCCTCATACGAGTTCAGATTTGCATGATGGCGGGGAACCAGTAACATTTCTTACTATGGAAATGGAAAACGATGATGTCCTGCCTCCGCCAATGGAAATGCCCACACAACACTGTGAGCCACCGATCATGAAACAATTGGTGGAACGAAAACTGATTAAGAGAACTTCTAACGTGCGAAATAACATACGTATTGCAACGTCACAAAAACCTGCCGGAGTTTCCCGAACCAAGATAAAAATTCATAAGTCGGATCGCCAAAAAAAGATTTGGGGACAGTAGTATTGACTAAGTTATGGAATTAGTTTATAATTTTATTATGCCTGAGAGAGAATTTTCCTATCGTCCCAAAACTGCTGCGGAGATTTTGCGTGAGATTTCAGCTCCTATTTACGTGGACGCAGCAGTCACTCCGGAACGTCAGTACACAAATCAGGCTGCACGCAATACTCTCGCTTCTCCGGAAGTCGAAAGGCCAACCATATTTGTCAGTTCCAAGTTTTTGCCCATCATCGAGGTTGCACGCAAAAAAGCATCTGCCCTTAAGCAAAAGGATTTTCCACCAAGCAAAGTGGATGAATTTGAAAGCTCAAGCAACCATATAACCGTCTTGGGAGAATACCATATGCATCCGGATTCTTTTGATGCTCTCAAAAAAATAATTGCGTCTTTAGATGGGATTCCATTGAACGATCTCTTATTTATTACAGAAGGGATCTCAAGGGCTAGCGAGGAAACCACTGAATACGCCATGCAGAAAATTGCGAGTCAATCCGGCGTGGACATTGAAAAGGGAGTACTAACTATGAGTCATCTTTCCGTTATCAAACAAGCAACAAAATTGATTAATGCATTTATTCTTGAGCATCAACTTCCTCACCCTTTGGTTATATGGATGGACGTGCTCGGCTTTGTCGTTCGCTATAAAGCGGCACAAGCTACACAAACTCAGGTGTTACCAGAGAATCGGGTCGAATATGAAAAGTTGTATCCACAATATTTGGAAGTATATAAAACACAACTTGCAAAAGAGCACGCGGTGAGTGCCGGGCTGCTGTCGATGGTGATAAATAACAAAGAATGTCAAAAGCTTTTGGAGCAAACAGTTGATCAAAAATTTCCTCATGAAAGCGCAGAATGTTTCGCAATGGAAATGCTTGCAAGGGCATCGGATATTTTGACGATCGATCTTCTGAAGCAAGTATTGGTAAAGCACAAAAACAAGAAACGAATTGTGATTTGTGCCGGCATGAATCACAAAGCTGTGATTCATGAAGCTGTCACACAGCTTTCTTCTCCTCGTGATAGACCATATCCAAATTCACATCCCATAGATTAGATTTGTCCGTGTGCCCTGCGCTGATGTTATCCACCGCAAGCATGGCAGTGAGCATGCTGTGGTCTTGGTTGTTGTACCGGTGCATGCCGTTGCGGCCTAGAAGAAAGAGATTTGGGATGGAGTTCACGTAATCGCGCACGACATGCAACTGCGTGTAACTGCCGATGTACGCCGGGTAGGCTTTCGGCATGCGTAGCACACAGGCATCGATGACATCTTCGTGTTTGAGGAAGCCGATCTTCTCCATTTCCTGGATGCCAAGATCAATCATCTCTTTGTCCGGCTTGATCCACAGGTCGCCGCCTTCGTTCACGAAGTATTCCAAGCCGATCCAGATGGAGTTCTTGCGATCCGCCACCATGTAGGGGCTCCAGTTGTTGAAAATCTGTACGCGGCCGACGCGCACTCCCCCCTCCTGGATGTAAATCCAGTTGTCGGGAACATCTGTTGCGGGTTTTTTGCCTTGTTCTTGCACGTGCAATTTTTTCAGGAGCAATCCCACTGTCAAAAAATCCCGGTACTGGAGTCCTTCCGCCACTTCCACCACGCTCGCAGGCGGATGCGGCGTCATCATGCCGACAAGATGCTTTATGGGCATGGTGGAGAAGAAATAATCGCACGGGTGGCGTTCGGTTTTTCCCGTTTCGATGTTCTCCACAGTCACAGCAACGACTCGGTCCCCTTCCACGTGTACGCCGCAGATGCGGTGCTTCATGATCACCTCCCCACCACACGCGCGCACCTGTTCTGTGACGGTTTCCCACATCTGCCCGGGGCCGAATTTGGGATAGAAGAACCGCGTGATGAGGCTGGTCTCACGCTCTTCCTGCGCTTTCTTAAAATCACTGGAGAGCAGGTCTTTGATGGCATGCATAACTGCTCGTTTCAGAGAAAGCCCCTTCACGCGCTGCGCTCCCCAATCGGCGCGGATGGAACTGCAGGGCACGCCCCATACTTTTTCGGTATAGGCCTCGAAGAATGTTCTGTACAAGCGATCCCCGAAACGGTTCCGGTAAAACGCATCCAAGTATGTTTCGTCCTTGAGTGGGAACATCTGCCGCTTGATGTACGAAAGCCCGATCATGAATGTATTAAAGATGCCCAGCCGCTTTGCAACGGAGAACGTGATGCCGATGGGATATGGGAAAAAGTGTTTCCGGTAGAAAATGCGGCTGAGGCGCGGGCGCTGGAGCATCACCGCATCCTCTTTCTCCGGATCGGGAGCTTTTTTTTGTATCCGTAGACCATGGCCGGACTTGGGACTTGGGACTTGGGACTTAGGTTCGTTCCTCTGTCCTACGTCCTCTGTCCTAAGTCCTTCCTCGATGCACTCGGGACATAAATACTCCATCACTGCTTCCACCGCATAATCAATGTCATGATTTTTTTCGAGCGTGTCCGCCGCAGGCGCGCCTTGTTTCGGCAAAATGTTGAACCACCACTGCATTACGCGGTCGTCTTTGGAAAAGAAACGGTGCCCGCCGATGTCGATGCGATTGCCTTTGTAATTGTAGGTCTGCGCAATCCCGCCGATGGCATCGGTCGCCTCGAACACGATGGGCTTGATGTCCGTGCGCTTGAGTAATTCATACGCAGCGGTTAAGCCTGCAGGTCCTGCTCCGGCGATGACGGCTATTTTTGACATGGGACACCAGTGTAATGACTTTTAGTCCAACCCCCAACCCCTTACTCCCCAAGCACACGCTCCAAGTCTTTTCGCAGAACCTTGGTAAATACCCGGCTCCCCTCGCGATTCAAGTGTTTCCAATTATAAAAATAAGCCGCATGACCATTGAGCGCGGAAACGCGGTCGCCGTTGTAATCCAGAAACAGAATGTTTTTTTTCTCGGCTAAGCTGCGGATGCGCTCTGCATTCGGACCTGCGACAACTTCGCGGGAAATGTGCGGGAAATAAGCAGGCGGCTGCACGAAGACCACGGTCGTGCCTTGTTCCTGCAAGCCGCTTGTCACCGTATCCAACGCTTCGAACTGCTCTTCGCTGATTTCCGGGTGTATGAGAAGCGAATCCGCCGCGCCGCGAAGTGCATCGGGATCATCGGCGCGAAGAACACGATCCACAGGAAGATACCCTCGATATTGCTCCGCTTGATTCGTTCTCCAAGACGTGCGTTGTGGTTTCAAGAGATACAAAATCGACTTATGGATGTTAAAGAGCATCAACTCGTGCACCAGCAGGTTGGAGCGCTGAAGCGAAGATGATAAGAAAGCCCGAAGGAAGACCGAAAAAGGGAAAAAGTTACTGTCGTTTTCCAAATCGCGTCCCACGCCTTCCGCCAGCTTGAAAGAATCTGTCACAAAGATGGCGAATGTGGGTGGCTGCACATGTCCGTGGAAGAGCGTGTTGTACCAATCTTCCCAGAAGGTGAATTTCGCACCCGGCATGGCGAAGTTGTACGCATTGCGAAAATCCACTCCTGGAATGCGCGTCTCTTCCAGCACATGCATGTCGATGCCATGCATGGCGGTGGATGATCCAAGAACCATGACATCGAACGGTTCTTTCAGAGAAAAGAGCACTTGATAATGCGCATGTTCTGCTTCTTCCAATGTTTGACGCAAGCGAAACTCCAGCCCGGAAACAATCAGAATAAAAATCAGCAGGAAACTTGCGGAGCGCCGAAGAAAGAGAAGAAATTCCGATGACACGTTAAAATTGGAAATAGATGAACGGCTGAATTTCAAAACGGCCGAAGGTGAGGATAAGTAGGATGACCACGTAGTACGCTCCCCAACGGATCCATGTTGGAAGAGCTGTGAACCGTGCAACTGCGACGGGAAACGCGCGAGCGTGCTCCACGAACATAAAAAATGCAACGCATGCGACCAAAATAAGCACATCCAATGAGTCAATGACGAATCCTTTCGTCACCGTTGCAAAAGTATCGGATTCAATGTGCGACACGAAAGCAGGCAGCTCTGTGAAAATTTTCCGCACAATAAGGAATGCATCCGCCAGTGTCTGAGCCCGGAAGAACACCCAAGAAAAAACGAGGATATGGAATGTAAGAAGTACGGAACAGGCGTGACGGACACGCAAAAAACTGCGATGGAACAGGTGCGTATCCAGAAATGCACCCACCGGCTGCAGTAACCGATCCAATATGATGCTAAGACCGTGGATGCAGCCCCATACGACAAATGTCCACGCCGCACCATGCCACAGTCCACTGAGTAAAAAAATGATGAGGATGGCGCCGCACCAGTACGGAAGCGAGAGTCGGTTCCCTCCCAACGGAATGTACACGTAATCACGGAACCAGAAAGAGAGAGTCAGATGCCACCGTCGCCAAAAATCCGCAATGGACGTTGCGGCGTACGGACGATCGAAATTTTGGAGCAGATCAATGCCAAAAATGCGCGCAACCCCGCGCGCGATGTCGGTGTATCCGGCAAAATCCGCATAGATTTGAAACGTAAACAAGTACGTGACAAAGAGCAAAGCGGAACCACTGAAGCTTTCCGGTGCAGCGTAGACCTGGCTCACCACAATGGCAGCCTGATTCGCGATGACGATCTTTTGGAAGAAACCCCACAGCATGAGCCGAAGACCTTCGAACACTCTTGTCGCATGAAATGCATGCCCTGCACGCAGTTGCGCATGCAGATGTCCAGCCCGCTCAATGGGACCTTGGAGAATTTTCGGGAAGAACGCAAACGATAGCGCAAGAATGCCAAGACTCCGTTCGGGGGCAGACGTCCCGCGATAGACATCTATGACGTACGCCATCGCCTGGAACGTGAAGAAAGAAACCCCGACAATTGCAATGACGGGCAGTTGTAACGCCGGCGGAGCGGTGCCGAACCAAACCGCTGCTTCGTCAACGGAGCGGGAGAAAAACGCGGCGTACTTGCAGAAGAAAAGAAGACCGACATCTGCGACGATGCAGAAGAAAAGGATGGCTCGGCGCTTGCCATGGTTTTTTGCCTTTCCGATGGTCACAGCACCGACGTAATGCAACATGGTCGTCCATAGGAGCAGCACGACGGAGAGAACTCCCCAGGAAGCGTAGAAGACGTAACTTGCAAGCAGGAGAACGCCCCACTGCCATCGTTTGGGAACAAGAAAGAACGCCACCACCGTTGCAACCAGGAAGACCGGAAAGGAGAGGGAAAGAAACGACACTCCCGGATATCATAGAGAATATTTGGATGTCCCGTGAGTGAGTTCTGGATGTATGGAAATCCTCTCTGTAAGGCGCAAATCCACTAAAAAATGGCCGGCTCCACTTTGTCTTTCTTCTTAAAGATGAATCCGTGCGAAAGGCTGTAATTCCAAATGGCTATGACGCCAATGGCAAGGATTTTCGAGAGCAAATATGGCAGCCCTATCCAAAAGAGCGCATTGGAAAGGACGGCATTCAGCGCGATGGCGACGCCGTAGACCATGGTAAATTTGAACAGTTGATGCGCAAGCTTCTTCTCGCGATTACCGAACGTAATGAATTTATTGACGACGAACACAAAACTCGCCCCCAGACAGGAGGAAAGGACGAATGCAAAGCGAGGATCCAGTGCGAGCGACTCCACAAAAAATGTCAGTGACGAGAGATCGATAAGCGATCCCATCCCACCGGCAACCACAAACTTCATCCCCTGCGGGAGGTGCGTGCGCACAAAAGGATGGGCGAGAACTCTCTTCATGGTTAGGAGCGGGCAAAGAGCATATTCTTGCACAGAGTGCGTACTTCCTTCCGGTAAAAGAGTACCCAAAGCAGCAATGCTGCATCGACGAGCAGTGGTGTGAGGAAGAAGACCGGTGTCAGCGAGAAGTTTGCTCGAAACTGCAGATAAAAATAGAGCCACTGAAAATGCAGCGTCGCAAGCGTGATGGGAATCCACAGAGGATATTTTTTCAGCACCGGCAAGGATGCCAAGATGAGAAGCAATACGCCGGCTTCCATGTAGTAATGGTCCATGTGGTCCATAAGAGCTGCCATAGCAAACGCGATGACGAACCCCAACCCCAGCGCTTGCGACATGCCTTTCTTCGGAAAGAACGTCGCCGGTGCAAGAAGTGCGAAGATGCCCAAAAACATGAGCACCGGGGACGTGTGGATGAGATTCCCGGGCCCCGTGAGCGCGGGATCGGGAAAATAGTAATTGTGAACGGAAAAGAGCATCTGAATGCCGTGCGCAAGGTTCAACACAAAACGAACGGGGGTTTCCCACATGCCAAGGACTTGGATGACACTCAATTCTTCATGTGTTCCGATGATAATGCGTCCCGCCTGCAGATACTGAATGACCAGATACAGCAGGACGATCAAAAATCCCGCAAGAATCCACCGTGTACGCCTGAAGAGGGATGGTGCTTTTGGAGACAGAACCATGAGCAGCGGAAACAGTGCCACCGCAAAGGGTTTTGTGAGCATCGCGAGACCGAAGGGCAACCCCGTCCATCGCGGCGCGTGCTTTGCGGTGATGATGGCAAGGAACATCAAAGAAAAATAGGCAGGCCCCGTCCATCCGCGCAGCCCCACGAAAGAAATGAATGGCATCAACGCCGCAATGGATGCCAGCATCACTCCATGCCACGAGGAACCGTAGAGTGCCTTCCCTGCTCCGTAGCCGAACAGCGGCAAGAGTACGGCGACGAACATCAGCACTTCTATTTGGGCGGTTTTTGATTGTGTCAGCAGATACCACGGCACGGCGAAAAAATCCGACCCATGAAAGCCCGGAATGGTAAGGTCCAGCTTCCCGCCGGCCAATGTCTCTACAAATGCTTGGTAAAAGAAATGATCATCCATGGGATACGGCGTCGCGGCGAACAGGCTCACGCCAAGGGCGGCAGTGAGAAGAAGGATGTAACCCCAAACGAGGAGATCGTTGCGAGAAAGCTTCATGGAGGAATGCTACCACAAAAGATCCGTTACTCGTTTATTCGTTACTCGTTACTGGTAAAGATCGAACGAGTAACAAGTAACGTTCTAACGTGCACTGAGAGCAACCGAGGCCTCCGCTTCGATATTCTGCCCTCCCCTCCACCAATCGACAGTCTTCTGCAGCCCTTCGTCCAGGGACGTCCATGGAAAATTTTTCAGCGACCGATGCAGCGGCAGCCGCGTGCTGAAACTTCCTTGCGGTTTTGCTTCGTTGAAAATGATGGGCAACCCCGGATGCACCAGATCGCGGATTTTTTCCGCCAAGTGTTTCACGGTGACCACCTCTTCGTTATGGATGTACTGCACGCCGGTGACATTCGCCTCCACCAAACGGAGAACCGCCTCGGCAAAGTCTTCCACATAGAGGAATGTCCTCTTCTGCGCTCCACTCCCGAACACCGTAAGCGCGGGAGTGTTCCGCTTGGCTTTGTACATGAGCGCGGGAATGACATTGCTGTCCAAGCTGAACGTGTCACGCGGACCATACGTGCCGACCGGGCGGATGATTTGGAGTGGAAAATCGTGCGTGCGGGACGCAATGAACCAACTGAGCTCACAGAGGGACTTCCCCAGCACATAGCCATCGATGGTTTTTGCTTTCGAGAGCGAAAGCACATCGCTCTGTGGCGGAATGTTGGCAGTGCTGAAGAACGTGACGGGCACGGGCTTTGTTGCACGCAGACCATCTATGAGTGCATGCGTCATGCGGACGTTTTCATGCAGCACTTGGGAAGCGTGCGTGGCGTGGTACTCCGCATTCCTGCGACAGGCGGCGAGATGGAAGACATGATCGATGCCTGTCACGAGTTCCGCGCAGTAGTTGCTGTCCCGAAGATCCCCGATCATCCACTCAAAGGTGCCTTGTTGCCCCGAAAGCGCGCGGAAATTCTCGGACCGGACAGGAACGCGTACTTTGGCACCGCGCGCAAGCAAAGCCTCTACAAGGAAACTACCGATGAAGCCCGTACCCCCGGTGATGAGAACCCTTTTATTCTTCCATGTATTGATCATAACGTGATCCTCGCGGGCAAAGAAACAAGAAACAAGACGCAAGAAACAAAAATGTTGTTTCTTGTTTCTTGCGTCTTTAGATTTTGACACCCAATGCTTTGCAGTCCGCCTCCACCATCAGCTTCGCCAATTCATCCAGACTTGTCTTTGGTTCCCATCCCAACTCCTTCTTTGCTTTGGAAGCATCACCCAGAAGGAAATCCACTTCCGCGGGGCGGTAGTAGTAGGGATCCACCGCAACGATGGTTTTCCCATTTTTGGTATTCACATAGATTTCCTTCTCCCCTGTTCCGCTGCGCTCATAGGAGATGCCTGTGTATTTCAGACACAATTCCAAAAAATCGCGGACGCTTGCCGCCTTGCCGGTGGCGAGCACATAATCCTGGGGTTCCGGCTGCTGGAGCATCCGCCACATGCCATCTACGTATTCTTTTGCATACCCCCAGTCGCGCTTGGCTTCCATATTGCCGATGTAGAGGCGGTCCTGCAGTCCGGCAAGAATGCGTGCGAGGGAAATGGTGATTTTTCGCGTGACGAAGTTTTCGCCGCGCCGTGGAGATTCGTGGTTGAAGAGGATACCATTCACCGCATACATGCCGTAGCTTTCGCGGTAGTTCCGCGTGAGGTAGAACGCGTATGCCTTCGCGCAACCATACGGGCTGCGCGGATAGAAAGGTGTGCGTTCGGTTTGCGGAATTTCCTCCGCCTTGCCAAAAAGTTCGCTGCTACTTGCTTGGTAGAACTTCGCAGGCAACTTGCTGGTGCGTAATGCTTCCAGTAGACGCGTCGTCCCCATGCCGGTGACATCACCCGTGTATTCCGGCGTATCAAAGCTGATGCCGACGTGGCTTTGTGCAGCAAGGTTATACACCTCATCGGGATTCACCGCCATGATCACACGGAGCAACGAGTTGCTGTCACTCAAGTCCCCGTAATGGAGACCAATGGCAAAGTGTTTCAATGTTGGATCTGCCAGAAGATGTTCGATACGTCCGCGGTTGAACGTGGAGGCGCGCCGCACCAGGCCATGCACTTCATACCCTTTTTCGAGCAGAAGCTCTGCGAGGTACGAGCCATCTTGTCCTGTAATGCCTGTAATAAGAGCTTTTTTTCGCATAGTTATGGTTATTTAACCGGCTTGCCCTGAGCGAGCAGAGCGAGCCGAAGGGTGATGAGGGCTTTCTTTTGAGCCATGGCGGATATCATAGAGCAAACCAAAGAAAGGGGGTAGGAAGTAGGGAGTAGACGAGTTCCTACCCCCCCCTACCAGCTACTCCCTACCACCTATACACTAAAGCTCCATGAAAATTGCGATTGTTGGTCTGGGCTACGTGGGTCTTCCCCTTGCGCATGCGTTTGCAAAGAATGGCTTTGCCGTGACGGGTTTCGATATCAATGCAAAACGGATCGAGGAATTGAAAAGCGGCCATGATCGGACCGGGGAAGTGCCGGACAGTGATCTGCAGAAAGTGAAGACCAGCTACACCACCGATGCATCTTCTTTGAAAGGCGCCGATGTCATCATCCTCGCAATCCCGACGCCCGTGGACGATGATAACAAGCCTGATCTCTCGCCTGTGGAGAAAGCATCCGAGACGGTGGGCAAGAATATGAAGAAAGGAGCCATCATCGTCTATGAATCCACCGTCTATCCCGGCGTGACGGAAGACCTGTGCGGAGCGATCTTGGAAAAACATTCCGGGATGAAATGCGGCAAAGATTTTTTCCTGGGCTACTCGCCGGAGCGCATCAACCCGGGCGACCGCGAGCACACCGTGGAAAAGATTGTGAAAGTTGTTGCCGGACAGGATGAGAAGACCACGGATACGCTTTGCAAGTTGTACGGAGCTGTCGTGAAAGCGGGCATTCACCGTGCGCCAAGTATAAAAGTGGCGGAGATGGCAAAGGCGATTGAGAATGCGCAACGTGATTTGAACATTGCCTTCGTGAACGAGGTCGCCGTGCTCTGCAATAAGCTGGGCATTCAAACGAAAGACGTATTGGATGCCGCGGCAACCAAGTGGAATTTCCTGCCATTCAAGCCCGGCCTGGTCGGCGGGCACTGCATCGGCGTGGATCCATATTACTTGGTGGAGATGGCCGATAAAATGGGGCTTAAGACGCACGTCATCGCTGCCGGGCGCGCGATCAATGACGGCATGAGCAAGCACGTTGCGTCGCAGGTTGTCGATGTACTCGGATCCAAAGCGAAAGGCGCTCGGGTGCTCGTCCTTGGATTAACATTCAAAGAGAACGTTCGCGATACCAGGAACAGCAAATCTGGTGATGTGATCAACGCACTGATAAGAGCCGGCTGCACCGTGGAAGCACATGATGCCTACGTCTCAGCGGAAGAGATCAAAAAACTGGGATGGATGCCGGGTTCGCTCGAAAAGGGATCCTACGATGCCGTTGTCCTTCTGGTGCCTCACAAAGAATATCTTGATCGACCGGAAGCCCTTATCAAGGCAACGAAAGAAGATGGGTTGATCTATGATTTGAAGTCGATTCTCGATTCCTCAAAAATCATCAAAGCAGGAAAAATATATCGAGCACTTTAAAATTGGGTGGCATCGGCTTCCAGCCGATGGGGTGGGCAGGTTGTTATACAAAGAGATCGACCCTCGGTCGATCTCTACATATTTTTATGAATTTATTCCTCGATGCCCACCCCATTAAAACTCCACCTGATGCTTCGCATCAAATAATTCCGCATCCTCCACGCCCTTCTCTTTTCGGAGTGCCTCCAAGATGGCAACAGAAGTGGAGCCTTTGCGCGGACGAATGCCGTACGTCAGCTCCATGCGGTCGGCATGGGCGTGCGCGGAGAGCAAGCGATATGACTCTGCGAGCTTGCCGAGCGCGTTTTCGTAGTTGGCGGTGTTCACGGCATTGTCGCCGTTTCCTTTGCACATCAGGCGCATGACAGCCTCGTGCTTGTTGGTCATGCCAAAGTTCATCCATGTGAGGACAAGAATGACGATGTTGACGATGATCGTCGCGAGCACCGCAAGGACATACTGGTGTGCGCCCATTGCAAGACCGACCGTGAGCACGAAGAGGATGTACGCCATGTCTTTTGGATCTTTCACTGCCGTGCGGAAACGAATGAGCGAGAACGCGCCGAGGAGTCCGACTGCGGTGATCAAGCTTCCGCTCGCAATCATCATGATGACCGAGCCAAGCATGCCAAGGAGGACGAGTGAAAATTGGAAAGACTGCGAATAGCTGAGTCCCCTATGCGTTCCTTTGTAGACAAATGCAATAATGATGCAGAGCACCAAACTCCCTCCCAGTGCAATGAGCGCGGAAATGGGATCGACGCTGCCGGGAAGTCCGATATCGGGAATGACAGGCTGCATAACGAAAGGGAGTGTAAACGAAAGGATTCTTTAACGGAAGGATCGAAAACGCTGTAATTCGACCGATTCTGCATCGAAGAGGAAAGGATTGAGCGACAGAACGGTCATGGCATATTTGGAAGACGCCGTGTGAACGAGGTTGAGGTCTTGGATGATATTGTGGAACCATGCGGGTGCGCTGTGGTTACACTTGAGTTCGATGATGCTGTAACCCGCCATGCATGGACGGAGTGGCAGCGACCCCATGAGGTGCGGCGGTTTCCACATGCCTTTGAGTTCGCGATCCACCGTGATGCGGAATCGACGGTCATGTTTGCCAACGAACGGCGCACGCAGATACGAAACGAAAGCAGTCGGCTGCAAGTTGTACCACCCGCGCATCACTTGCGCCTCCGCCGTCACTTCCTCGCTGGCTTCCACACGATCCAAGACGTGATCCAACACGTGCTGCATGGGATGCGATGAGGTGAGGTGCCCGACCGAGAGCGAGAGACGATCTTTGGAAACGATGAAATCGTGACGGCGTTTGATCTCCAAAAACGACGGACTCTGTTCCGAGAATTCTTCTTCGTACGTGCGAAGACGGAGCTTGCGTCGCGAGAGTAATCCCGCATCTTTCTCTCGGAGCGATTGAAGATCGATGCTATCGAAGTAAAGGGATGTGACGGGATAGACCGTCCTCCCCTCTCCTTCCATTTCAAGAAAGGGATCCGGTCGCACGTATGGCATCAAACGATCCATCAGCTCATCCAAGAATCGATCGGGCAGGAGATACTTGATCTCCATGCGACGAAAATGGAGTGGAACCGGCCGCGGGGGGAGCTTGAGGGCTGCGATCATTGGATGTCGATGATACTGCCTGACTGCCGCACCTTGTTGCCTTGGAATGTGCTGTCGCGAATGGTGATCTTCGGCTGAGTGAAGATGTTTTTCTTGGTGTACGCGGTCACTGCGATGTCGTTTCCAATGAATGTGGCGCGCGCCACCATCGGCTCCGATCCATCCTTGGCCGCGATGCCGTAGTGACAACCTTTGAGGGTGACATCTTCGATGATTGGCTTGGAACCTTCTCCCACACTGATGCACTTGTCGCGGCTGCCTTCGATGGTAAGACGGCGGATGGCAATGGGCGACCAGGAGAGATCAAGTCCGTCGCCGTTGCTATCCGTATCGCCGGGAGCCACATAAAACGTGCTGTCTTCAATGAATCCTTCGGACGCCATGTCGATGTCCACTGCGTCGGCGCCCGCATTTTCAAAGCGAAGATGGGAAAGATCGGCGGGGATGTATTTGATGTTCAAGGCATCGTCACCGTGGGAATCGCGAAAGGTAGCGTTTCTGATCTTCACGGGACTGCCGTGGAAGGCAACCATGCCCGTGGCATACGCATCATTCACAAATGCTTCACTGCCGCCGCTGAACTCCGCCCATGCAACATCACTACCCCCTTTGGCATTGAGGATGAGAAACACTCCCCACGGATCCGTGGATGCGGGCTCGAAACGGATCGGATTTGCCGCCGTACCGACGACCGTGACCGGAGAATAGGAGAGGAGCGTGACGCCTCTGCCCAAGCGCACCGTGGTGCCGGGAGCAATGCGCAAACGCATGCCCGCAGGAACAATGACGGTACGATCGAAGGTGACAAATCCTCGGAGAAGAACTCCATTTTCCCCATCCGCATCGAAAGCGGGATTGCGTGCGAGGAATGCAGCACGATCCAATGTGGCATCGGACAAGCGCTCAAACGTGCGATCATCGAAGAGGACATCGCCAATGACCTGCGCCGGCTCCCCTGTCACCGCATTGGTGAACTCCAAATTAAGCGGCAGATCTTCGTCCGCAAATGCAGCCGACCCCGAACGTCGGACAATGTAAAAGCGATGCCGGGTATGCGGAGCTTGGACGACCTCTTCATATGCGTCATACGCAGCGTCGCCCGCCCACACAAGGGAGAGCATTTCGTTCTTGGTTTGGAACACGGGGCGACCCGCTTTGTCCGGCGTCGCACGGGGGACCAGGAGAATCGCTTGATCTTCGCTATCCCAAAGTAAATCACCATCATCGCGAAGCAACACAACTCTTTCCTGTTCCACATCGTTCTTCCAAGCAGACGGCACCGAAATCTCCGCGAAGAGCGCAGGGCTTACGCCGCGCGTTGTCGCATCGATGGTATACAAAAGCCCGCGCGCAGCATCGGCATTGGAGGACAGGCGCTGATTCACAAGCACTTCGCTGCGGGAGAGTTCTTTTTTGGCGAACTCAATGTTCGCCTGCACTTGGCTCATGCGTTCGTCGAGTTCCGCATTCACTTGGCGGTTGCTCTGGAGCTTGATGGAATCGTTGTAGGCCGCACGCTCCACCATGCCGCGGATCCTTTTGGCCTCCGCGAGATCGGCTTCCACTTTTGCGGGATCATTCACATGGCGCCACAATGTGCGGAATGCAGAAAGCTTCCATTCCGGGACACGAAACACCTCGTTCAGGAACGGATTCCCGGGAAGCGACAAGAAGGAGCGCGGCCAGTAGAGGCTGATGTCCCACGGAATCGGTTCGAGCCGCCCGCGTGATATATCCCAGAAAAAGCGAAGGTTGTGGTCACGGACGTGGCTGCTACCGGAGAGCAAACTGAGTGCGTACCAATGTGTGAGCATGGAGACATCGAAAAGTGCGCGGATACGGTCTTTGTAATCCGGCTCCAGATGTGCACCTTCGGCGGACAGTGCGCGGATTTCCTCCATTTCCTCCATGGAATCCTGCGGCGTGACAACGGCGTTTGCGTACTTCTGCCAATAGGCGGTGTTGGAGAAGACATCATCCCATTGCTGAAAATACGACGTGCCGCCGCCCGCACCGTAGATATTCACGTCGCCGGGACGGGCAAGCTTCTCGAGCATCTCCTTTCCAAACTGTTCGATCTGTGTGTAGACCATCGCTCCGCCTCCATTAAGGGACACCGTCACAAACTCCATCGGCGGCTGGAGAAATCCAAAGTTCTTCGCACGGAATGATGCAAGCGGCTCCGCAATCCAACCGCGGTCCTCCGGAATGATCAGGTTCATCTCTTTGATGCCCCGGAAAAGTTTGTCACCATCAAATTTGATTCTCCACGACTTTTTTCGGTACGCCCAATGGTTGAAAATGTCTCCGCGGACGCGGACATCCACATCGTATTCTTCGCCATCCGCCGTGAATGTTCCCTTCACCCACTCTTTGGCATCTTCCGTGAGAAAGATGTTTCCATACCACGGTGAATGCAGTTCTTTCGGGAGGCTGTCTTCGATTTTCTGCAGATCGGCGGGATCGATGGTCAGTTGATACGCGGGCAACGCTTCCGGCGCTTTCGGACCTCGGTAGAACACATTGAGCGTGCGATCCAGCACGCGCAGCCCCGAAAGCAACCCTGGCATCTGCCCGATGAAGGTGGAACGTGCGAGTGTTGATTTCGGCGTTGCCTGGTACACCAGCACCGCAAGAAGAATGAAAATCAGAAACTCTATCGCAAGAGCGGCTGCAATGACCCCAAGGATGATTTTCAGGCGATTCATGGGAAAGTAAAGATTAGGGGGAAACGGTTGGATTTTCTAGGGAAGATTACCGAAAACTTCTTGGAAAATCCGTTCTGCAACGATCTTGTGTCCCTCTGGATTTAGATGAGGATCCAGCTTGTAGTAGAGGAATCCCTTCTCCGCAGCGGCATGAAACTCTGGACGAATGTCGAGAACGTTGATGCCTCGCTTTTTGAGTGCAATAATTCCCAGATCTAGGAGACCCGACGGATTCCAGACTTCGCGTGGAACGATATCCTCAAAACTGACAATAATTTCCTTGCGCCATGAAGGGTGAATTTCAAATGCACCCGGTATAAGAACTGCTATGTATTTTCCTTCCTGACTTTCCACGCGCGAACGAACGGCGTCGGCAAATGCAGCAAGGACATCGAAACGCCGCTCCTGTATTGCGGCCTCTTGCCCCTCTTTTGTGTACCAGTAGAACTCCCCCTCTCCCAGCAATGCACGAGTGGAGCGCGGCGATTCAACACGCATGCTTCGGAGTACCTGATACAACCGAAGAGCGATCTCGCTCCTCTTGAGGAGCTGGCATTTCAGGAAACACGGTGCCGGCGGATTCAACCATATATCTTCTACGCGCAATGGCTCTGTGTCGGAGAATAAGTACGCTCCTGCTGTGGGCAGCAAATCATTTTCTAGAAAAAATACCTGCACCACGATATCAGGATGAAAAGAAACTCCGATACGATCGTAGAACAAAAATTCACGCGCAGGTTCCGCACCGCCTATAGCCAGAGTCTGAAGGAAGACCGGTTTTTGCAACTTTTTTGCAAGAAGCGCTGCGGTGCGCTCTGCGAAACGCGTTTCCAATGGAATTTGTTTTGCTTCGACAAAAGAATCTCCCAGGAAAAGAATGCGCATTCCGTCGTTCTTGGGTGCATTGGAAAATTCCGCGCCGCGAAAGCCGCGGCTGTTTGTCCGCATGGTCGTCACGTACTCCGGCGTACGGATAGTCCACGTGGTATTTGGCGGATTCACGCGGCCGATCTCTGGATCGAAATGCCGTGCCAGATCACCTCTGGAAATGAGAAGACGCCACGCACCTTCCGCGAGGAATAGCATGATGATGAAAACGATCAGTGCCAGTGCGATGTTTCCGAGAATGCGACGCATCCTTTCGATCATACAGGAAAGACTATCATCCTAACCCTAATCCCTTTCCTCGCCGCTACGTAATATCCTGAACTCAAAATATTCTTTTCCTGCTGCTTGTGACGGATATCGCCGAATTCCTTCGTGAGGGTCCACGCGAAGAGCATGAGGATGCGCGCTTTCAGAAACCAGAAAAATTTAAGGGGACGGAAGCCGAGTGTGTCGCACTGGAACCCGATGCGCTGGTACAGCACCGCAAGTGTTTCGATGGTGTTTGCCTCTTCTTTTAACTCGATGATGTCAAAATCTTTCATGAGATGTCGAAGACCATATTTCGTGTACCGGAAGTAATCGCCGGGGGCATCGTGGAGAGGAAAAATGAAACGCGTGGTGAGGATGAGCATGCCACCGGGTTTCAGCACGCGATGGAATTCCGCGATTGCTTTGGCAGGCGTGTGCAGATGTTCCAGGACTTCTGTGCAGAGAATGTTCTCGTACACAGCATCGGCAATCTGTTTCAGATCATGTGCATCGCCGACAATATCCACCTGCACACCGGGGCGCACTTCAATATCGAGCGTGGTCCTATTCGGAAAAAAATTTCCGTAGAGAGCGCTGCCGCACCCGACATCCAGGGTTTTGCCCGTGCTTCGGTATTTTTTCAAGAATGCTTCCAACCGTGGACGCGTGATCTTCTTTGTGAGGCCAATGGCATCGAATAATCCCATAAAACCAGCATACCGTAGAGATCGACCGCTGGTCGATCTCTCGTCTATGATGCCCATATGAAGATCCTTTTGATTGTTTCTTCCCTGCAACCCAACACGGGTTGGGGGACATATGGCCGGAATACCGTGCGGGGACTGAAAAAACGCGGACACACGGTACAAGCGCTGACGCATGAAGCAGGAAGTGAAGGTGAGCAGGCAGTGTTACCGGAGCCACACCATCTTTTGGGCTCTCCTTTGCTTCGACTGCGGACGGCGTGGAAGATTCGACGAGCAATCCAAGAGTTTCAACCGGATATCGTGCATATTCTTGTGGAGCCGTACGCGCTCGTTATGCCACATATCCGGAAAATGATGCGCAACATGCCCCCCTGGGTTCTGAGTTTGAACGGCACGTACAGCGTGGCTCCTCTATACGCGTTGCAAACGCGCAGACTTCTCTGCACGGCATATAAGAAATCCGCAAAAATTTTGATTCCTAGCGTTTACACGGGCAAGCGGGCGAGCGCAGCCGTGCGCGAACGCTGTGGCAACGCCTGTGCGATGAATGTTGCAAGAAAAATGATTCGCTTTCGATTGGGAATTGAAGACGTGAACCGTACACCGCACAATGCCGATGCCCACTGCAAGCACATTTTGTACGTCGGCGGCATCAAACCTCGCAAGGGTATTGCGGAGATCATCACCGCATGCGCAGAGTTGAAGAAAATCTCCACAGTTCCTTTCCATTTGCATCTTGTGGGCACGCTTCCACAAGATACGTATGCACGCACGGTGCAGAACCAAGTGGCATCACTGGGACTTCAATCGCAGGTGACATTTCATGGCCGTATCGACGGGGAAACATTGGAAAAACTCTACGGCCAGGCGGATCTTTTTATCATGTTGAGCAAATCGCATGGCCATCACTTTGAAGGATTCGGATTGGTGTTTCTGGAAGCCAGTATTCGCGGCATCCCGACAATCGGTCCTGCGGCATCCGGTTGCGTGGAAGCGATTGATGATGGCGTATCCGGGTACATTGTGAATCCCGATGACGCGAGCCAGGTGACGGAACGTATACAACGGATTTTGGAGCAGAAGAAAATCAATTCGGACGACTGTCGGCGCTGGGCATTGCTACACAGCATCGATCAACAAGCGACAACTTTTCAACGCGTGTATCAAGAAGTTCAGATCCAACCACTACGATAAGACCAACGTATCTGTAATGGCTCCGTCAATGATGCCAACATCTGCTCCATGCGGAACTGCGATTTCTTCCGTGAGAATTTTCGCAATAATCTTCGCAACAGTTTCCGGTGACTGCTGGCGATGACTGTCTGCTTCGCCAAAGAGTCCCGCGCGCATGTCGGTGTCCACGCCACCGGGCGATATGAGGAGCGACTTCATTGCAGAGCCTTCTTCCTTCAATTCCCGGGAAAGAGATTCCATCATTCCTCGCACGGCAAATTTACCGGCGCAATAGACGGAAAGATTGGGTTGGCCCCTCCTGCCCGCACGCGAGCCGATGGCAATGACCGTTCCACTGTTTTGGCGACGCAGAATCGGTAAGGCTGCTTTGAGAAGAAAAAATGCACCATCGACATTCGTCCGCATCTGGCGTTCGTAATTTTCCACGCTCACTTCCGCGAGCGGTTCTTGGGCGCTGATCCACCCTGCATTCGCAATGACGACATCGATACGGCCGTGCGTTCGGACGGCAGCATCCACAAATGATTGCACTGCGGAAGCATCTCGCACATCAACGGCCTGTATGGAATGCGCCGCATCGCCGGAAAGCGAGCAACCAACGACCGTTGCCCCACGCGAAGAGAGCTCTCGGAAAAGAGCCTGTCCGATCCCCCGTCCTGCCCCGGTTATGAGGACAATTGCACCCTGAAGATTCATAAGAAAATGGCGATGCGCTTACTCTACAGCCGGGAACACATGCAGGATAGTACGGTAGACGAATGCGCAGGAACGAGGTACCCTAGCCAGGGAATGACTCTTTGGTGGGTAAAAAACCTCTT
Source organism: Candidatus Peribacteria bacterium RIFCSPHIGHO2_01_FULL_51_35 (assembly GCA_001787535.1). Lineage (GTDB taxonomy): Bacteria > Patescibacteriota > Gracilibacteria > Peribacterales > Peribacteraceae > 2-02-FULL-52-16. The sequence goes on along the minus strand of MFXP01000004.1, from coordinate 82,389 downwards.
CATGATGACCAACGCACGTACAGCATCAGCCTCCCCGGCACCTCTCGTACAGAACACGCCGAACTCGTCCGGGTACTTTCGCAATGATTGCCGACTCTGCCACGGCACGAACCTGGAAACATTTTTGGATTTTGGCATGCATCCGCATAGCGATGGATTCGTGCGGGCGGAAAAATTATCAGAACCGGAACCTGTGTACCCGTTGGCCGTGAACCTCTGCACGGGGTGCGGACAAGTGCAGATCTCCTACATCGTGAAACCGGAGATTCTCTATGGCAGTGATGATTACCTCTACGACGGCGCCATTACGGAAACGGGCAGGAAACATTTCCGCCAAATGGCGAAGGACATCGTGCAAGAATTTTCGGTGGCACCCGGATCGCTTGCTGTCGACATCGGATCCAACGTCGGCCTCCTGCTTGCAACATTTCGAGAGGAGGGCATGGTGATTCAAGGTGTGGACCCGACGCCGCGCATGACAAAGATCGCAATAGAAAACGGACTCGACACCATCACGGAGTGTTTTTCGGCGAACGTGGCGCGACGCATCGTAGCGGAAAAAGGTCGCGCATCCATTGTGACTGGCACCAACGTGATTGCGCATATAGATGATGTGGATGACTTGATGGAAGGCATCGATATGTTGCTCACGGAAAACGGCGTGTTTGTCTTCGAAGCTCCGCACTTGCTCCATTTGATAGAGAAGCGCGCTTTCGACACCATCTATCATCAGCACCTTTCGTACTTCTCCGTCAAACCGATTGCCGCGTTCGCCGCGCGTTTCGACATGGAACTCTTTGATGTGAAAGAAGCCGATATCCACGGCGGCAGCATTCGCTTTTGCATCGGACGCACTGGCGCGCATGCAGTGCAACCCGCCATTGCGCGCCTTGTCGATCGCGAGACGAAGGCGGAATTGCACAGCCTTAAACGCATGCAACAGTTCACGCGCGATGTGCATACGCTGCGGCATCAACTCATTACCATGCTTCAAAACCTGAAGGATGAGGGGAAACGGTTGGCAGGCATCGGTGCGCCCGCGAAAGGCTCCACGCTGCTCAATTTTTGCGGCTTGAATTCTTCGATCCTCGAATACGTGACGGAGAAGAACACATTGAAAGTCGGCCGCTTTACGCCCGGCACGCATATCGAGATCGTAAATGATGATGAGCTGCTGCGCCGCAAACCGAATTTTGCGCTGATCTTGCCATGGAACTTTGCGCCGGAGATCAAGAAAAACTTGAGCGCCTACACCGCGCAGGGCGGACAATTCATTCTTCCATTACCGATACCCAAAATCTTATGACGAGCGTGGAAATCCGACGGCTAAAGCCGGTGCATACGGACGACCGTGGAAGCATCCTGGATCTTTTAAATACCAAGGAACCTCTGGAACACATCGGCATGATCACATTCGCGAAAAATGCGGTGCGTGCGAATCACTATCACAAAAAATCCATGCAATACGACTACATTGTGAGCGGCCGTCTGGAGCTGGCGACAAAAGGGATTGATGAGCCAAAGAGCGCCGTGCGTCTGGATACGTTGGAACCCGGCGACCTTGCGATGATTCCGACAAATGTGGTGCATGCGTATCGCGCACTGGAGCCGACCGTCCTCATCAATATGACAACACGATCGCGAGAAGGAACCGGCTACGAGAATGATGTCTTCCGTGTTGAACCGATTCTGTAAATGTTACCGTCTCTCCTTCGCATTGCGCGGGTACCCTTCGTCCGGGACGTCGCCACCATGCAGGTCGGGCGCATGGTTTCCATTGGATGCAACTTTCTGTCGTCCATTCTTTACGCGCGATTTTTAGGGATAGGCGGGTACGGATCGTATGCCGTGATTCTCGCCTTCACAGGTGTATTCGGACTCATCACAAATCTGGGACAGCAAATGACCCTCACAACCTTTCTTGCTGAAGCATGGGGTCGACAAGATAAGAATGCCATGCGGGAAATCTCGCATTACTACATTCTTCTCTCGTTGGGCACGGCTCTGCTGATGGGAATACTTATGTTGATAGCACCATGGCTCACGGAACGCATATATGGTGACCCGATCATGGGTACGCTCGCACGACTGGTGTTTCTGTCTTCAATGTTCGAATTTGTTTTCAGTTTTTTTGCAGTCGCTCTTCAAACCGTGCGGGAGATTCGCCTGCTTGCGTTTCTGGAAAATGCAAAGACTGTCGTGCAGCTTGCCGCGGCAACCATCTTTCTGATATTGGGATACGAAGTCGCTGGAGTGCTGTGGAGCTCTGTCATCGCCGCCGGAACGTTTTTCGTTCTTTCACTCTTGCTGTTTCCACGATTCCGTGCTCGCCATGATTTTCCGCATCTTCGGGAGATGCTTCGACCCATGCCGTGGAAGAAACTCTGGAAATATAGTAAGGATGGCATTTGGATCGCCGTAGACAAGAGTATCGGCAATCTCTATCCGAATATTTTCCTATTCATCCTGAGCATGCAAGCGTCAACGGGCATCGTTGGTCTTATTCGTCTTGCATTCAAACTCGCGGATCTGCCGTCTGCGGTGGGTCTCAACAGCATCAGCCGCATGGCTTCTTCCGCTCTCTCCGCCATGAGTGGCAATGCAGAGCTTCTCCGAAAAAATTTCCTGCGCCTCACCAGACATACGATCTTCGTCCATGGCACCATCAGTGCTGCAGCCATGATTCTCGTTCCCGTGTTTTTGCCGCTCGTATATGGACAAGAATTTTCCGTCGCAGCGTATCCGTTTCTGGTGATCGTTGTGCTGCACATTCTGAACGGTCTCCACACTTCCGTCATCCCTATCCTTCGGTTGCATTCCAAAATCTACATTGCGACTCTCATGAACCTTTTCAGTATGGGCATTGCAATTGGTTTGTTCTTTGTTTTCGAACCTGAATTGGGATCGACGCGCGCGCTGTACATCGGCCTGGCTGTGTATCATGTGCTCATCAGCAGCATACTGTGGCCAACGCTTCAGTTGCTTCGTGAGAGAACACTCCATTCTCACTCGACAAGGACAATTTCCTGATCCACTCTTCATTTCACTATGATCATGCATCAACCCGATCGGATTCTCCTGCGCCGTCAGGTGCGCGCTCTTGCGCCAAGACTCTCCGGCGACATTTTGGATGTGGGCGGCGGCAACGGGAAACGTTATCGTCATGTTTTCCCACATGCGAAAAGCCTGCGATCGCTGGATCTCAACGAAAAAGAAATGCCGGACATCGTCGGTTCCGCTGAGGCAATCCCACTGGGAGACAACTCCATTGATGGTATCATTTGCACACAGATGCTGGAGCACGTGCCGCATCCGACAAAAGCGCTCTCCGAGATGCACCGCATCCTACACTCCGGAGGAAGGCTGCTTCTTACCGTGCCGCAATGGAATGAGCTCCACGAAGAGCCGCATGATTATTACCGCTACACCAATTTCGGCCTCACCGTCCTCTGCCAAGAAGCGGGATTTGCCATCGAGGAGATGCAGCAGCGCGGCCGATACCATTCATTCATGGCGCAGTGCCGCATCCGTCGTTGGATCGATCTTCTCCATCCGTATCAACATCCTCTTGCCATGCTTTTTCTCTCACCCATGAGTTTCGTCTGCTCGCGAATCGGGATTTGGTTGGATGGCCTGGATTCTTCCCTTTCGGCGCGCAAACATGCCATCGGCTGGACAGTGCTCCTTCGCAAAGAGTAGCCATGCGCATCACACTCCTCAATGATGAGGCGCTCCCCGTCGCCCGTGGCGGCGCGCCGGTCATGGTTGATCATCTGCGACAAGGCCTCGCGGCACATGGCCACGAAGTGATGCTCATCACGACGCACCAAGACCACACTCGGGGAATGATGGTGGAAACGAAGGACACAGCGGGTTCAATCGTCAGTATTTTCACAAACATTCCGCTACGCGAACGTCACCGGCGCTGCTTGCAAAATCCCGTTGCAATGCAAGCTGTGAAAAAGATCTGGACCAAAAACAAACCGCATATCGTCCACGCCCACAATCTGCACACGTATCTGTCATACGGATGCCTCTCGGTTGCACGGACATTCACGGAGAACATTTTTCTCACGGCACACGACACGTTCCTCGTTTCCTTTGGAAGAGTGAATACGGATGCGTACCGACAAGCAACCAAGGCTGGGCACCCATACAGAATGCGGCTTGCGGATCATCTGCATGCAGTTGGCCTGCAGTATCGGCCGCTCAGAAATCCGGGGATTAAAAAAATCTTGCGCTCCACCGGAACGCGCGTCATCGCAATAAGCCATGCACTGGAAGATTTTTTGAACGCAAACGGCATCAAAAATACCCTCGTAATTCCGAATGGCATTCCTGGACATCCGCTTCCGGATCAAGCGAGCATCGATGCATGTCGAAAGAGTTTTCACCTTGATGGCCCGACTGTTCTTTTCGGCGGACGCATCAGCCATGACAAAGGAATCGACGCTCTGTTGGTGGCCGCTTCGAAGGTGATCGCACACGTGCCACATGCGCGATTCTTGATTGTCGGAGAGGAGGAGAGGCTGTGCCCTTCGCTTCTGAACGTTTCACCCGAAGTACGTGCTGCAGTTCGCACCACCGGATGGCTGAAACAAGAGAACATGCCGGCCGTTTTCGCCGCCGCCGACGTTGTCACCACGCCGTCTCTGTACCTGGATGCTTTCAACCTCATGAATATCGAAGCAATGGCAATGGAACGCCCAGTCGTCGGGACATGCTTTGGAGGAACAACGGAAATCATCGAAAATAATGTGACGGGCATCATCGTGGATCCGACAGATGCCAAGACGTATGCATCTGCGCTGACAACACTCCTTCAAGATACAGATCGAAGGAAAAGAATGGGAATGGCAGGAAAGAAGCGCGTAGAAGAAAACTACTCGCTTGATACGTTTGTAGATCGGCACCTTGCGGCATACTCACGCTGAAAAACCTGCCTGCCGGCAGGCAGGAAGCAAGATGCGTGCACGTTTTGATTCTTGTATTTTGTTTCTCATATTTTTTATCTGAAGAGATGCAGCAACCACCGTACTCCCGGCGTCACTCTTGGCGATGTTGATTGAGAAGCGGGTTCAACAACAATCTGAACCGTTGGCATCACTCTTCTCATCGCTCGTGCCAAAGTTTCCGGATAGCCAAAGACATGTGTAACTCCGTACTGCTTGAAAACTTTGGGGAGGATCCCCTGTTCCAGAAGGCGCCTGATAGTTGCCTCCGAAAAGAGAACAACCGACCTGTCGGACAAGAGCGCAACTTGGGTCGACCGACTGGGAGGGAGCGGCGTCGCCACGATAACATTCGGCGTAAGCTTATGGAGCGCTTCGGCACCGGCCACGATGTCCTGGACGATGACCTTGGCATAGATTCTCGCAAAACGCGTACGGTTAATTTGCAGCAATTGGCCGGCTACAAGAACCGTGATCGCAATCGAAAGAAAGACGGCTGAGTATTTCTTCCATGATCCCGCGAGTGAGTCTGCGACAGCGGCAACACCGATCCCCGCGAAAAGCGCCAATGCCCAACCCGTATCCATGAGATGTTCCCGATTGAAGTGAAGCACGTACCGAATGCCAAGTTCTGTGAAAAAAAGCAAACCAAGAAGTGTGATGGCGAAGCGCCTGTCTTTTTTCCAGAGGAAGAGGATGCCCGGAAGAATGAAGAGCCACAGGACAAAACCTCCCATCGTATCCTGCTGGAAATACGAGGGGATGCTGCCAACAAAGAGCCATGTTCCATTAAGGAATGCTGTGAACATACTTGGTTTGCCGACATCGAAGTTCAAAAGAATTTTTTGATACTGCAGGCGTTGCAGCGTCGACAGCGTTTCCACGCGCGCGAGCAATTCTTTTTCAAAGTGCTCTCGGTCGAAGAAGTACGTATACGGATCGGGATAGAGGTGCAGATAAATTTCATTCTCAATTTCTTTCCCTCCCGGCCACACACGCGCGATATTTTGGTTGACGGGATATCCCAGCGTTTGAATATCGCCGATGTACGGCAACATATAGGGAACAAGTGAGCAGATGCCGAAGACGAAGATCGTGAGAATTTGTTTGCGGATATCGCCCCATGCAAGCCAGAAAGCGCAGAAGACAAACCACGGCACAAAGACCAAAAATGTGTCTTTCGCGGAAACGGTGAGGCCGAAAAATATACCTGCGACGGCAAGCGCAAGAAGAGGACGTTTTCGTAGGAGCGCGAAGGAAGCAAAACCGCAAAAGAGAAAGAGGAACGCGAGCTGATAGTTGCTCACGTAGATCGCCTCGTACCAATAGATTGGCATCAGTGAAAAAATGACCGTGGCAATCCACGCAACGCGCGCATCAAAAAACTGTCTGACGGCAATCCACCATGGGAAGAGTGACACAGCAAGAAGAACGGATGTGACGAGCGACCAACCGATGAGATTTGTGTACGGGATGAACGTGCCGATCCATCCAAAAACAATGGCGCTGAGACGGCCGCCATCTGCGCTAATACTCCCGCCGGTGCGGAGCAGCTCGGGCGTCAGGTAGCGACCAAGGTGATCTGTGACACTGAATACTCCTGCTTCGCCAAAGTTTCTGGCTTGCAGCAAGAGCGTGGGGATATCATCCGGATATCCCGCGACAAGCACGGGGAGCATCCACACACCAACCATCGCACACGCAAATAGAGCCAAAAGGAGGAGATGCACCGAAAGAGGAAGAGGTCGCCGTAGAAGCATGCGCGTCCACCATGGTACCATCTCGCCGCGTGCGACATCAGGCACTTTCCAGCGGGCGACGGATTCTCCTGCAACTGCTCCGGGTTTTCGGCGTTTTGGTGTTTATTTGGATCCTTTTACGGATCGACCGCCTCGCACTATTCCAAATCATAACCCGGGCAAATCTATTGCTGATAGTCCTGGCACTCGGGAGCACATTTTTGTCATACGGATGCAAAGCCATGCGATGGCATCTGTTGCAACATGCGGCCGGATTGAAACCGGATCTTCGCGCATCGTGGCGTACCTACATGATTGGAATTTTTCTGTCTGTGGTCACGCCCGGCAAAGTGGGAGACTTGGGACGTGCGGCATACCTTAAACACGCGGGTGCATCTCTCAGTGTCGCACTTGCCATCACGTTTGCAGACAGGATCCTGGATATCGCAACCATTGCGACATTGGCTGCGCTCAGTGTCTGGTGGCTTTGGGGAGTGCAAGCCGGACTGATTGCAGGATCCTCCTTCTTGGGGATTCTTCTCGTCGGATACATCGCTTGGCGACACGGATCACACATCGTGCGTCGTCTGGTACCCCAACTTTCCTTCCCTACTGTCGACACAAAGTCTCTATCGCTCCTTTTTGTCTCAACGGTCTGTGGTTGGGTGCTATATTTTGTGTGGGCGATTCTCCTGGCGTACGCCATTGGCATCATGCTTCCTGTTGCCACTCTCATTGCAATCATCACGATCGCGGGCATCGTCGCACTCATTCCCATTTCTCCATCGGGATTCGGCACGCGCGATGCGGCGCTTATTACGCTCCTGGCTCCTTATAATATTCCTTCGGAAGGTGCCGTGGCACTCGCTTTTTTGATGTTTAGCACCATCGTGATCAGCGCCTTGCCGGGGTTATGGGAGTGGCTCAGAAACCCCGCACGGAGATAACGACCGCTCTATACTACGCACACATGCGAAAACCATGGTCCTTCGCCGATGTTGCCGCCCATTGGGACAGTGAACCCGGCTACGATCTGCTGAATGCGCGGATCGATTCATATCTGCGGCGCTTCATCGACAGTGCTCCCCTCTTTCAGATTCCCGATCACGCTCGCATTCTGGACGTTGATTGTCGCACGGGAAACGGAACAAAATTCTTTGCCGAGAAGTATCCAACGGCAACATTCATGTGCTTCGCGATGGCAGCTTCCTTTGTGGAGCAGGCAAAGCAACGCCTCACACCGATGGGACCGCGAGCAAAGGTGGAACGTTTTCATGATCTGCCGCTTCCGATTCCTGATGCTTCCTTCGATGTCATCCTCTGCTACGAAACGCTGGAGCACGTGCCAACCCCAAAAGCATTTGTCGCCGAGCTCTCGCGGGTGCTTGCGCCCGAAGGCCGGATAATCCTGACGACTCCCAATCGACTCTGGGAACCGGTGCATTGGCTCTCAGCAATCCTCCACATTGATCACGGCGAAGGTCCGCATCGCATGCTCCCGCGCGGCGAGATCCTGACAATCCTCAAAGAAACTGGGTTGATGATCGAAACGGAACGATCATTCGTGCTGATCCCTGCCGGCCATGCATTCCTCCTTCGTGTTGGAAAATTTTTGGAATCGATTCTGCCGGAATCCATCCTCCGCATCGTGGCGCTGCGTCGCACATTCATCTGCCATAAGATAAAAGATATTTGGTGGCACAAACTGAAAACGGAGATTGTGGATACGGAACTGGAAACCCAGTGCGGCACGAGCATCGGACTTTCGGAAGGGACGCTTCGCTACGAGGGCAGAGGAAGATCATTGATTCTTACCCGTACGGAGAAAAAGGAGCCGGTGCCAAGAGCGGCGTACGAAGCTTCTCCGGCACGGTATTGCAATTATCCGGCTCTGAATATATTCGTCTTCGGAAAGCTGCCGGAAAATTGGCTCTTGGGAGTTACTGAGAAGAGTTATATCGGCCATGCAACGGACGAAATAATCCGAAGACGCAGCGCTTCCGGCGGTGTCACCACCGCACTGCTCATGCATCTTCTTGAAACAAAGAGGATTGCAGGAGCCGTTTGCTTATGTATGGGGAAGACAAAACCGTGGCAAGCCGAGCCCGTCGTCGCTCGAACGAGAGAAGAGATCATCGCATGTGCAGGCAGCGTCTACAGCCAGACGCCGACAAATATGATTCTGGAAAAACTCACGGAGGAGATCGGACCTCTGGCGTACGTGGGGTTGCCCGACCAGGTGGCCGCCATCCGAAAATTGCAGATGATGAAACATCCTTCCGTCCGAAATATTGCGTACGTAGTGGGCCCGTACATGGGAACGCAAATGGGCTTCGAAGCCATCCGCAGTTTCCTGCGTTCGCATGGCGTGCGATCCGAAGAAGAGATCACAAGCTTGAAGTACCGCGCAGGAGAATGGCCGGGGCACTTGGAAATTTCATTGCGCGATGGCCGCACGCTGCGAGCCGCAAAATTCCACTACAATTATCTCATCCCGTTCTTCATCACACGCGGCAGTCTGCAACTGGTCGATTTCACCAATGAATTGACGGACATTTCCGTTGGGGATGCGTGGTCGCCCAAATACGAACAGGCGGGCGGCGGACACTCGGTGATTCTCGCACGAAGTGAAAAAGGTTTGGCCATCCTCTTGGAGATGCAAGAGAAAGGACTCCTGGATCTCCGCGAGATTCCTCTTGATGAGGCGCTCGACATGCACGGCCACATGCTCGACTTCAAGAAGCGTGGCTCTTTCATCCGCCAGAGATGGATGAAGACACGACCGGAGTACGGCTATGAACCAGTGCATATCCCCATGAGTCGTGTGGCTGTTGAACAAGTGCTTCGATGCATTTTTTGGTTGGGTCGGCTGGCTTCTGTACAATGGGCGGTGGAAAGAATGCCGATTGGCATCGTCGGCCCCATTTTCAACGTTTTCCGCAAAACCTGGAAAAACCTGTCTAAACCAACCAAAAGGAAGGGATTACGGGATATGAAAATGAGGGTATTCTGATGTCCCATGATCTCCCTGCTCGTCCCCGTCCTCAACGAAGAAGGCGTTATCGAAGACACCATCCGTACCCTGGACGCCGTCCTGCGTGCTACGGGCGAGCCATACGAAATAGTCGTTATTGATGATGGCAGCCACGACCGCACGCCGCAGATGTTGTCCGGCCTTTCGATGCCATCGCTGCACGTCATCACGCATCCGCAGAATCGCGGATACGGATCGTCCATGAAAACCGGCATCCGCCAATCCAAAGGAAACATCATCGGCACGGTGGATGCAGACGGCACCTACCCTTTAAGCATGTTCGCAGCCCTTCTCACCGAGATGAAACATACGAACGCAGACATGGTCGTGGGCGCGCGTACGAAGAAAGGCGTGCAGATCCCTCTCATCCGCCGCCCTGCAAAATGGGTCGTGAACATGCTCGCGAACACGCTGGCAGGCATCCGCATTCCCGACCTCAACTCCGGCATGCGCGTGTTCTCGCGCCCGCTGGCGGAACGGTTCATGCACCTCTACCCGCAACGCTTCTCGTTCACCATTACGATCACGCTGGCAGCGCTGACAAATGATTACATCGTCCGCTACGTGCCGATTGATTACCGCAAGCGCACAGGCAAAAGCACCATGGGTAGTGGCATAAACGGGCTGAAGAACTTCGTGAACTTTTTAGGACTCATCGTCCGCATTATCACGTACTTCCGTCCTCTCAAGTTTTTCATCTGGCCAAGCATATTTTTGATGATTCTTGGTATTGGAGTGATCAGCTACACCTTATATACAGATCTCAATATCTCCGATTCCGGCATGCTCATGCTTCTCTCGGGGCTTCAAATTGGACTCTTTGGATTGCTGGCAGAAGTAGTTATACGACAGCGCAGTGTTCGTTAATTCTTTTGGAGCAGTGCAATAAAACTGACTCCATGGCCAAAACCTTTTGATACTATGCGTTTTGCTTCGCTTTCAAATATCTTGCGCAGCAAGAAATTGATAGGCGCGGGCGGCAGCGACAGATCCGTATCAGCCGGCCCCAGGGATCTTCCAAAGAATCTGGCCAAAGTGCGTACAATGCGAATGGGCCAGTACAATCGCGCGTTGCAGTAAGTGCAGACATGCTCTGTAACGGGTAAATTTTTCCAAAGAAAACGCGCCGATTCCAAATCGTACCGGCGATAGTGATCAAACCCCCGATCATGCGGACTCCAGAGTTTCATATCTGCAGGAGCTATCATAAGAAGAATGGCTCTCGGTTTCATTGCATGCACCAAATCCGCCACAAGCATTCGATCCTCTTTCACATGTTCCAAGACGTCCGCAAGAAGCACAATGTCTGCTTCGTGCATCTCTTTCGGAACATCCCATGGAGCCATCCCGGTTAAAAATGCGCACTGTGGAAACCGTTCCTTTGCGAAGGCAATCGCCGCCGGCACAGGATCGATGCCGATGCATTCGTATTCGGATGCAAACGCGGCGGTATTGCCTCCCGTGCCGCATCCGACATCGATCAATTTCTTGCCGGTGTGGGGGGGTACAATGCTCTGAAGCAGAGATCGAAAGATTGTTTGGCGTCCTAAAAACCACCAGTGTCTTTCTTCGATGGCTGCAAGAACCTGAAATTGTGGCAACTGCACAGGAGTATTCTAGCCCAGTTTTAACAATTGCTAAGTGCCAAAAACATATTTGGCACATGGCACCTGCCTGCTCCTCGAGTCTGAGCCTCGGAGTTGAAGACCGGCAGGCAGGCTTCGCCCCTAGCACTTTGTTTCTGGTATGATAAGCATATGAGCAAGCTTTCAATTTTTGCAGATCTGTGGGCATTCATGCGCGTCCGCAAGAAATGGTGGCTGATGCCGATCCTCATCGTGATCATTCTCTTTGGCTTGCTCCTGATCTTCGCTCAAAATTCTGTCTTAGCGCCGTTCATCTATACATTGATTTAAAACCGACGTAACCGAGGGTACCGAAGGTACCGAGGTATAATAACGGCGGTTCCGTCGGTACCCTCGGCATCCTTCCTCTGCTACTATCTCACTGATGAGCAAACTATCAATATTCGTTGATTTATGGCAATTCATGCGCGTGCGGAAAAAGTGGTGGCTGCTGCCGTTGATCCTTTTGATTTCGCTCCTTGGACTACTGCTCATCTTCGCACAGGGGTCGCCATTGGCACCGTTCATCTACACCGTCTTCTAATCGCAGCCGGGGCCGGCTGCTCTGTCTTCTGCATATGAATCTTCCTCCTCCTTTCAATTGGCTCTACAAAGCGTGGATGGCATTTAGCCACGCGCTCGGCATGGTGATGAGCAAAATCATTTTGACCATTCTCTGGCTCACTGCTTTTACCATCTACGCCGTCTGCATAAAAATCGGCGCGCTCTTCCAAAAGAAGACAAAGCCCGATTCGTACTGGGTGGATGCGCAACCGGATTTCAAAGACAGTATGAAATATCAATTTTGATCCATGTCGAAGCCCGTCTACATCCTCGGCATCTCCTGCTACTACCACGACAGCGGCATTGCCCTGTTAAAGGATGGCGAGGTGATCTTCGCGGCGCAGGAAGAGCGCTACACCAGAAAAAAGCATGATGAAGCTGTGCCCGTGAAAGCTGTGGAGCAGGCACTGAAGTTCGCGGGAATCACGATCAAAGACATAGATGCCGTTGGCTTCTATGAAAAGCCGCTTCTCAAATTTTTCGATCGCATCCTCCGCACATACTTCAAAGTCTGGCCGCGCGGGCTCATAACGTATCACCGCGCCATGCAGGAATGGATGACGAAAAAACTGTGGATTCCGACGAACCTCCAGAAAGAACTGAAATACAAAGGCCCCATCTACTACGTGCAACACCATGAATCCCATGCGGCTTCCACGTACTACGCATCGGGCTTTGCGGATGCAAGTATTGTCACTGTGGATGGTGTCGGCGAATGGGCAACAACCACGATTGGCTACGGCAAAGGAACGGAGTTGAAATTAACGAAAGAGATCCACTTTCCGCACTCGCTCGGCCTGCTCTACTCCGCCATCACCTATTATCTTGGCTTCAAAGTGAATAGTGCAGAATACAAAGTGATGGGACTGGCTCCGTACGGCGAGCCAAAATACATGAAGGAGATGCGGGAGCTGATCGATGTGAAGGAAGACGGCAGCTTCGCGCTGAACATGAAGTATTTCACATACGAGTACGGCCTACGGATGACAGGCAGGGAGATCGAAAAACTGTTTGGACAGCCGACGCGCAAAGGCGAAGGTGCCATGACGCAGTTCCATAAAGACATCGCACGCTCACTGCAGGAAATTACGGAAGAAATCATGATCAAGATCGCGAAGCAGGCGAAGAAACTGCATCCATCGGAAAATCTCTGCCTTGCAGGCGGTGTTGCGCTGAACTGTGTGGCAAATGGCAAGATTCTGCGTGCAGGCATCTTCAAAAACATCTTCATCCAGCCTGCCTCCGGTGATGCCGGTGGCTCCTTGGGCGTTGCCCTGGCAATCTGGCACAGGATTTATAACGGTGCACGCATTCCAAAGATGGAACATGTGTTTTTAGGCAATGCATACACAAATGAAGAGATCGAAACGTATTTGAAATCGCAGAATGTTCCATATGAGAAACTTGATGATGCAGCATTGATCGAACGTGTTTCTGGTTTACTTGCAGGTGAGAATGCGGAGCCCCGCACCGCCGAGTCGAATGGCGAGGCTGGTGCGCGGGTGATCGGCTGGTTCCAGGGCAGAATGGAGTTCGGTCCCCGCTCACTTGGCAACAGATCCATCATTGCCGATGCACGGAACAAAGAAAACTGGCAGAAAGTGAACCTGAAGATCAAGTTCCGCGAAAGTTTCCGACCATTTGCGCCGACAGTTCTCGAAGAGCGCGTGAGTGATTACTTCGAGCTGGATCGCGAGAGCCCGTACATGCTCCTCGTAGCAAACACGCGGCCAGAAAAGAGAAACGAGATCCCAGCCGTGACGCACGTGGATGGCTCCGCACGCATCCAGACCATTCGCCGCGATCAAAACCCTCGTTATTACGACCTCATCAAAGCCTTCGAGAAGAAGAGCGGCTGCCCTGTCATCATCAATACAAGCTTCAACGTCCGTGGCGAACCGATTGTAGAGAGCCCGAAGGATGCGCTGAACTGTTTCTTGCACACACACATGGATTACCTGGTGCTGGGAAACTTTGTGCTTTCCAAGAACAAGATGGGCCAGGCGAGCGAAGATACGCAAAAAGAGTATTTGAAGAAGTTTGAGCTGGATTAAAAAATCCCCCAAAGCCGAGTGCTAGCAAATGCTTTGAGGGATAGAGTTCGTTCGAAATGGTTTCTACATGCGGCGAATGGCAGCTAACTTTTGGGCAAGCTGTTGCGTCGGGTAGTACATTGCCACTTTCTTATCGTCGCCAAAATCTTCGATTTTCTTATCAAGTATGCCGTGGCGGACAAGCCGCACGACCGCTTGCGAGAAGAGTGCGACGGGAAAGGGCAAAGAAAATGCCGCAGAGATCAACTTCCGTTCATCGGACGTGAACCAAGCGGCTTTCCCGAAAGTGATGATCCACATCCAGCAACACTTCCAGAACATCCAGCGAAGATCCCACGCGGGTGACTGCCAGAGGTAGTACGCGTAATAGTGAATGCAACCCCAGCTGATACCGTACCACTTGCCGGGTGAGGGCTCGTACTTGTCGTCGACGAGTCCGGTGTAGCCGGCATCTTCCAGAAACAGAGAGACGGCGATCGCTTCGAAGAGATCCGGAAATGCGCATTGCAATTCCTTTTCAGTGACATTGTGGATGAAACGGGGAAACGGTTCTTCCATGGTGCATGCATAGTGCGTGAACCGCGGAACCGAACGTGGTGCATAAGTTGTACTGCACATAGAATCCAAAACTCCTGTGATGGAAAGGAACGAACGGTGTACTCGAATACGCCGGTAATTTATTCAAATCGGCTTTAAGATCAAAATTTATCTCTAAATATTACAAATTTTGAAATAATTGTTTAATTTTAAACATTTCATGCTATCATCTGGTCATGATCACCATTGCGCACACCATCGAAAAGATCATCGAAGCGAACCCCTCCTACGGGGAGGCATTGGCACTGGATATCGTGAACTTCAGCTCACTGGCACGCAGGATACGACCGGAGATCGAAGAGATGCTCTTGGAACCTGTCACCGAAGGGGCAGTGGTCATGGCGCTGCGCAGGCATGCGGATCTTCTTCTGAAAAAATTTCCCGTGCGGGAGCAGTTGCATCATGTGCGCAATATCAGCGTCCGATCGGAGATCACCGAAGTGGCATTTGTGACCTCACCGCATATGAGCAAGATTCATCAGCAACTCTTGAAAGTGGCGGAGCAATACGACAATCCCTTTTTCAGTTTCGGACAGGGAACGGGCGAAACAACCTTTGATATCAGCGATGTTCTTGTTCCGCATTTGCTGAAACTGGCAGCCGGAGAAAAAAAGATCGCACTCTTCAAGAATCTTGCAGTGATCAGTGCTCGCCTTCCCCTGGATACGGTCACCGTACCCGGCGTGTATTTCCCCTTCGTCCGTACGTTCGCCTGGAACAAGATCAATGTGTACCAGATCATTTCTTACTTCACAGAAATCAACTTTGTCATTGATGAAAAAGACATCGAACGTGCCTTTGCCATCGTGAAAGGACTCGCGAAACGTGCGGAAAAGCCTGCGGGCACGCTTCGTGCCGTGGGTGCTTGGAAAAACGTGTAAGCCGTTACTGCTTCCGCTACCGTATGTCGGTGCAAAAAATCGTTCCCCTTCTCCGCTGCCCCGGCTCGCATACCGATCTTGCTCTGCAAGGCGAGGATCTGATTTCGGAGAAAGGGATGCGATATCCCATCATCGATGGCATCGCGCGGTTGCTGACACCCACAAAGAGTCCGGAGGAAGAAACAGTGCGCCAGAAGATGCAGAAATTCTACGAGCAATTTACATTTCCGGGGTACGACGGCATAGATAGTCCGGGGATTCTGATGGATAAGGCTCGTGCCAGTGCCTTTGGCTTGTGGGTGGACCAGGCCATCTCCCCTTTCGCGACAGTTCTGGAGGTGGGTTGTGGCACGGGACAGATGACAAACTTCCTGGGACTCGTTTCCACAAGAACACTCATCGGCGTTGACCAGAGCATCGCATCGCTGAAGCTGGGGCAAGGATTTAAAGAACGCTTCGGGCTCCATAATATTCACTTCCTCCAGGGAAATATCTTCCAGATGCCCATCAAAGAAAATTCGGTGGATGTTCTTATCTGCAGCGGCGTGCTGCATCACACACCCGATCCCAAAGGCGGCTACGAGGAGCTTCTGAAGTTGGTGAAGCCGGGGGGAAAGATTTTGATTGGTCTCTATAACAGCTACGCGCGCATTCCTTTGGGCATCCGCAAGATGATTTTTACGGCGACGGGCAACGCATTTCGATCTTTAGATGCGCACATGCGCCGCAAAGATGTCGATCAAAGCAAGAAAGAAATTTGGTTTGCAGACCAGTACAAGAATCCGCATGAAAGCTGGCACAGTGTGGATGAAGTGCTGGGATGGTTCGATGAAACGCATGTGAAATTCCTGAGTGGTGTCCCCGCCATCGCAGCGAATCTTCCGGGTGAAGAGGCAGGGCTTCGCCTCTTCGAAGAGCATCCAAAAGGATCTGCCTTGCAGCACGCCATGAAGCAGCTCGGTTGGATGTTTACGATTGGACGGGAAGGGGGGTTGTATGTTCTTGTTGGAGAAAAATTATGAGTGCATCCGTAGAGACGCGCGAATCGCGCGTCTCTACAAAAAAATCTAGGTGATGCACCGGAAACAATTGTTCATTCGTCGTAGAGACGCCCCGCCGGGGCGTCTCTACAAACGGATCTTCCTGTATCATATAAAACGTATGAAACGAAAAGATCTCGCCATCAACCTCGGCCTCCTCTTTGCGACCATCCTCCTGTTCTTCGGAGGGATCGAGATTGCCCTAAGAGTGAGCGGACTCGTTTCCGTGAAGCCCAATCCGCCGAAGATTTATCAGAAGAGTACGAATCCGGAGATCAGTTATGAGTTGAAACCCAATAGTTCGGAATATGCCTATCGATCCACAGTGACGACGAATAGCCTGGGCTTCCGCAGTCCGGAAATTGATCCGAATAAACCGCTTCTGGTGTTCCTCGGCGATTCCATCACATTCGGGTACGGCGTGAACGACAATGAAACCATCACGAGCAGGATTCAGGCAGAGATACCCGAATGGAGCGTTCTCAATACGGCTTCGCCGGGCTACAACTTACGGCAACAGACGGCGGTATATCGGGGAAAGATCAAGAAGCTAGATCCCAAAGCACTGGTGCTTATCTTCCATTTCAATGATGTCGAAGATTTTGGCGTCGCGAAGCTGGATGATCAAGGAATCCTGCGACCGGAAGGCTGGCAACCAACTGAACGGATATGCACACCCATTGAACGTGGTATTTTGCAGTTCATTCCTGGAAAATGTTGGCTCGATATGCACAGCGCGTTCTACATAGCCGTGAAGAAATTCGTGAGTGCACGAGAAGGAAAGAAGAGTTTGAAGGAACAGGAGCTCGCGATGCAGGAAAATACGGATGAGGAAAACGTGACGAATGTCAGTCTGCAAAAATATGCATCGTATTTGGATACGTTGGTGCGCTCGATGCCAAAGAATCTTCCGCGTCTCTTCATCATCTGGCCCGAACGGCATATGCACCCGCTTGCCCGTCCGAAACTTGCAAAAATCGCAGAGCAGCGCGGATTCACTGTGCTGGATCTCTATGAAACATTCGGCAATCACGCAGAAACGCTCTCCTGGGACACCGTGCACCCAAGCAGCAAGACTGCGGCACAGGCTGCAGACATTATCCTGCAAACTTTGGAGAAAAATGTGCTCCCTTCCCTGCAATGAAAAAAAGGATTCTCCGTTGGCTGGGGAATATCATCGCTCTTGTTGTCGCACTTTTCTTGATCCTGGCGGTGCTGGAAGTTGCTGTGCGCATCTTCATTCCACAAAGCAGCATACTCACGGTACGAGACCGCTATATCGGTCGTACACTGAAGCCAAATATGGATGTGCATCTACAAGGAAGTGATTGGGCGTCGCATCTCTGGACAAATGCCTATGGCTGGAACGGCAACACATTCCCAGTAGAAAAACCTGGGCACATCAAACGCATTCTTCACATTGGCGATTCGCTGGTGGAAGCCATCCACGTGGATACCGACAAAAATTTCGTCTCCCAGTTGGAGCAGCATATGCCGGGCACGCAGCAGTTGAATCTGAGCGTGGCTGGACGGGGAACATTTTTGGAACTCCTGACGTATCGCCACTATGGCCGCTCGTACAATCCCGATGTCACAGTGCTTTGGTTTTACACAGGCAATGATTCTCGGGATAATTATGTCACGAGAGACTTCATCAAAGGGATATCGATGGAAGAAAGTGTGATCGAAGAGCCACAGTTGGGTATCCTCAAAACATTTCTTCTCCAGAAACTCAGACTGCCGCGGCTCATCTTCGAGAAGGGCAAAGATAATCCTCTTTTTTTGTGGCTGCTTGTCCGCACAGGGCTGCTCTCTACAGAACCCGAAGAACTGAACAGAGATATTCCACTGGGTCTCGCCACGACCATCGTAGATACTCCGGAGCGCGCTCTTGCGATGGAGGTGAATGAAAAATTGCTCGTCGCAATGAAGAAAGAGGTGGACAAAGGTATGCTTGTCCTCGGCATCATCCCTTCTCTACTAGAAATGGATCTCCGCACGACGCCGGAACTTATCGAAAAATATCCTGTCCTCCAAGGAAAGAAGATCGATCTGGATTTTTCCCAGAAGAGAATCGCAGAACTCGCAGAGCAGCATGGTATCCTTGTCTTTAATGCAACGCCGGTTCTCCGCCAAGCTCTTCTAGATGGCAAAAAACCGTACCTGGAGGGAGACGGTCACCTGAGCCAGGAAGGCCATGACATTATTGCACGCGAATTCAAGGCTTGGCTAATCGCGCACAATCTTCCGTAGCGGGGATGATGTAATGGTGCTCCCCCTTGCTTCGCCACGGCGGTCGCGACCGCCGGTAGCTTCGCTATTTTTTTATTCTGTTCGATTTCTTCCGAAAATCAATTTTATGAGGACAGACATGTGGTACAGGATCAATTATTTTTCATCGCCCGCAGTTTGGGAATCAAGCGGGCATAAGGCAGCCCTCGCCAGAAGAGCGCTCGGAAGGTCGTACCTGTCTTGGATTGTCCGGAGCGCCGAGGGGGTGAGGTGAACGGCAACTCAATGATGGAAATATTGCGAGTTTTCACGGCACAATAGATCAACTCCACAAAGTATTCGCCATAATCGCCCCGAAGCGGCAGAAGGGATTCAAGCACACTGCGACGGAATGCGACGAAGCCACTCGTATAATCGTGAATCCGAGGATCGAGAACAACATGAATAATCCAGTTGATAATGCGACTGAGGAGCACGGCAAATGCGGATTCATCCGCATCAAACCAGCCAAGCCCTTTTTTATACACCCCCCCTTTCATATACCGTGATGCAATCACAATATCCGCACCGTTCAAAACCTCCTGAACAAGCAATGCCATATCTTCCGGAGGATGTGAAAAATCACAGTCCATCCAACAGATGATGTCGCCCTGCGCAATTTCAATCCCTCGTTCAATGCTCTTTCTAAGCCCACGATCCGCCGTGCGCGTTTCCAGACGAAGCCCAGGGATGGCTCCGCCTGCGATGCATTCTTGGACAAGGCGGGACGTGCCATCCGGAGAATCGTCATCAACCACAATGATTTCCTTTGGAAATTTCACATGGCTGTCCAGCTCTTCCGCAAGCGCGATGATATTTCCCGCCTCGTTGTATGTCGGAAGGATGATAGAAACGAAGCCGGTTTTATATTGAGGCGATTTCACGAAGTGCGGAGCAGACATAGTCGACTTGTTCCTCTGTAAGAGCAAGTCCCGAAGGCAGGTAAAACCCACGCTCACTGAGCATCTTACTGACAGGAAATGATTCTTTTGCAGAAGGAAGATCTTTAAACAGTGGCTGCGATGCAGAGGAATAGAAGAAATCACGTGTATCCACTCCTTTTTCTCTGAGCGCCGCTCGGAGTTCGTCTTTTGCCATTGGAAAAGACTCTTCCACAAGCACACCGTACATCCAGTACACATTCAGAGAATCTTTCTTCACTGCCGGCAGGCGAAGCCCTTTGATGCCTTTGAGCCCCTCGCGATAGCGATCGGCCATCCATTGTTTATGCTTAATAAATTCATCGATGTGCTTGAGTTGCCCCAGTCCGACAGCCGCCTGCAGATTCGTCATGCGATAGTTGAAACCCATCTCTTCGTGCCAAAAACGCTTTTGGGGACTGTGCGCCAAGTCTTTGAGTGTCCGCGCACGCGCTACCAATTGATCATCATTCGTCACGAGCATGCCTCCCTCCCCTGTCGTAATGATCTTGTTTGCGTAGAAGCTGAAACACCCGATGTCTCCCATCGAACCGCAGAGGCAGCCTTTGTACGTCGCACCATGTGCCTCCGCTGCGTCTTCGACAACATAAAGATTATGCTTCTTGGCGATTGCGAGGATGGGATCCATGTCTGCGCTCTGGCCGTACAGATGGACGGGCATGATGGCCTTCGTCTTCTTTGTGATCTTCTTCTCGATGAGCGAGGGATCGATATTGAACGTCTCCGGCTTGGCATCCACAAAGATCGGCGTGGCTCCGCAGTAGAGCACAGGAAGGATGCTCCCCATCATTGTAAAATCCGGAACGATCACTTCGTCGCCGGGTCCGATGTTCAGCGTCGCAAGCGCCAAGTGGATGGCCGTGGTGCCGCTTGTGGTGGTGACGGCATGTTTCACACCAAGGAATGCCGCGAACTCCGCTTCGAACTGCTCGATGTATTTCCCCGCAGAGCTGATCCAGCCCGACTCCATGGCCTCGGCAACATACTGCTTCGCCTCTTTCGTGAGGACGGGCTCGTTGACCGGAACTTTGAGAGGAGAGGTCATGGTATGGCACGGAAAGTCTTGGCTGCCTTATCACCGGGGAACGGTCCTTGCTTTACTTCTATCATGCGGCTCGGTTCCAACACATCGATGCCGTGTCCTCCGCGGAGGAACAGCAAAAAATCTCCGGCTCCCAACTCTTGCTCTGCAAGAACATTCCATTCCTCATCAAACACCGTTGCTTTTATCTTCCCTCTCTCTACATAGAGAAATTCACTAAAACGCTGAACATCAAACGTTTGCGGCGGATGCTGATGCGGCTTCACTTTGTGACCCGCGGGGCGCTCCATCAAGCCCAATTGAAACGGAGATGCATGATCTGTTAAAAATTTGATGCCGCCTTCCGGAGACAGATTCTTCGAGATGAAGAGGGCATAGATGGCATCGCCTTTCTTGATGGTTTTCACGCTTTCCATAGAGCAAAGTTTAACATTCCGGCTCCAAAGGCGCTAATGCTTAAAGTCCCTTCAAAATTCGCCGCATGCGCTTTTCCCAACTGTAGTACGCCACGGCAGCAAGCCCCTTTTTCACTTTTACCGCCGCTTCGTCCGGATGTTCAAGCACATACTCTATCCAGTGCGCAAAGGAGTTCGGATCCCCGGGGGTCGCAAAGTACACGGTCTCTTTGGAGACGATATCCCGCAGCGGCGGAAGATCCGCACATACGATGGGTCGTCCCGCGGCAAGATACTCGAAGAGCTTGAGCGGAGACGTATCGCGTTGGAAGTACGGATGCTTGGATGCCGGTGCGGGATACACCAGCACATCGCACGCCAGCATGTATTCGGGAATTTGCGCTGGAGGAAGGTGTCCCAAGAGCCGCACATCTTCTTCCAAATTTTTCGCTCGCACTTTCTTCTGGAACTCATTGATTTCCTTGCCCCACCCTCCGCCAATGCCCGCATACACACGCACTTTCTTTCGTCTGAGGCGCAGGATGGCCTCGATGAGAACACTCACTCCTTTCTCGATGTTGTTCTGCGTGTAGAACGATCCGAAATAGCCGATGACGGGACGATCAAGCGGGAATACTTTTGTCCTTTTCTTCGCAACCTTCACCGATACGGACTTTGCGAAGCGCTCCAGGTTCGCAGCATCCGGCTCCACGATTACTTTCTTGGGCTTTACGCCCAAATACAGGAGTTCGCGCTCCATGGCGGTTGTCAGACACACAATGCGAACACACTTGTTGCAAAGGGCTGCAAACTTTTTCTTTCTGAGCCGCGGCAAGGAATGCAATTCCAAAATGACATCCGCCTTTGCACGGAGCAGGACGGGCAGCAATTGAGGAGAGCGGACATAGATGAGATCCGTTTTGTGCGTCTCAAAAAAAGTTTTGAGCGCTTTCTGGTACCGCCGCATGTTGATGCGGAAATGGAACACCCCCGGAACCCACCACTGCCGCGTCGCATCTTTGTGTCCCAATGTTTTCACCTTGAACGACTCCGGGAGATCGTAGTAACGGTTCCAGGAGAGCTTGATGGAATTCGAGACTGTCGGACAGAGCAACGTCACAGTATGTCCGATGGCAGCCAGCGCCGCACAGACATCTGCAATTTGCTTTCCATGGGCTTTTTGGACGGGAAAGCGGGTATGGGTGACGTAGGTGATGCGCACGTGCCTATGATACCTTAATTTTCTTCTCAGTCGCTTCACGCTTGGAAAGTACCCTCCCCCGCCTGCCCTCCGAAACCTTGGCGAAGGAGGGTTGTGGTTTTGGGGTACAATAGTCACTCATGAGCAAGATTCTCATCGCTTTTGGTTATCATGATCAGAACACTCCGCGCACTGGAATGTGAAGCGCGATCTGCAGCGCGGAGGCTACGAAGTGCGCGAATGTCATACGAAGGAACAAGGATTAATGGCGAAGTACCGCGATCTTTCGAAAAAATTAAGCGAACAGCGACAAAATGCATAAATCAGATATTTGCACAAAAGATCGCCTCGTAGAGAGGCGACAAGCTGTCCTACCTGTTCACTGCTACCATGTATCCATGAAGCAAAAGGAACTCTTTCGACGAGTATGGAATATCCTTCCCGAATGCATCATTGCAAGTGCGGCATTATTTTTCTTTGTGCGCGAACTCGGCACATTCCCCGCTGCTTGGAACGATGACAGCCTTTTCATGATCGTTGCCCGCGAATATGCCACAGGAAATGGTTACACCCTGCCGATCCTCGGTCGCCCATGGCTGTATCCAATCCTCCAGGTGGGACCCATGCTGATTTATCCCTCTGCGTTTTTTATGAAGATATTGGGGCCGAGCATTGTCGCCGCTCGGATTCCCATGGTGCTCTATCTCTGCGGCACCACAATAGTATTTTATTTTTTCACAAAGAAAATTGCAGGTCGTTCTTCCGCATGTTTTGCCACGGCATTGCTCGTTTCGCTCTCGGCATTCGTCAACACCGGCAAAGTTGTCATAGGAGAAGTGCCGGGAATGTTTTTTGCACTGATCGCTCTTCTTTTACTAACGCAAAAACGATTGTCGCTTTGGCAGAGCATTGCCTGTGGCGCATTTGTTGGCGCTGCTTTCGTCACTAAATTGCCTTATGCATTCCTTTTGGGTGGCATGGGAATCGCATGGATTTGGGCACTTCTACAAAGAAAATATCCTGAAGTGCTCTCTCTTACTGTGGCTGGATTCACCACTCTCCTAACATTTGCCATATTTTCTCCGGTGCTCGGCGCAATGGATATGCGTTTTTTCGTGGAGATCTATGCGTGGATCGTAGGAACGGATGACATCCTTCTCGCAAAACATGTTCTTTGGACACAACCGGAATTTCTTCTACGTCTTCCATTTCTTGCCTACGACGTAGTGCTTATCTTAGGAATTGTGGGATTCATCAAGCTCCGTCGCTCCATGCCAAACGCGCTGTCCATTACCATCATGACTGTCATCATTCTTTTCACTGCCTACTGCTTCACGCGCTCGGGATGGTATCGACTCCTGCTTGCAGCACATATTTTGCTGCTGCCATTTGTTCCCACAGGAGCTCGCATTCTTTTTGGCAAGAACATGAGTATTGTCGTACTCGGCGCCATAGTACTGGTACAAGCATGGTGGCAATGGGATCATCGTGGTTCTAGCGCCAGTCTCACAGCTCAAAACACAGCCACGTACATCCAAGAACATTTTGCAGACACGAATCTCATTATCCAAAGTGCACCGGTATTCATTCACCTTCCTAAAAATCCTCATTGGGTTTTCCTCACAAATGTAACGCTCTCCACTAGAATTCCTGCAGCTCTCGTAACACCGGATGAGAAACAACGCTGTTTCACGCTCATCCGTGAGAAAACTCCCAATGATCCTAAGGGAGGGACTCTCACGGGTCACATCATCGTCCCACCGCCTAAGGATTGCTCTTGATAAAGGAAAGCGTGGACTTGTCTGAGAGCTTCCCATAAACTCTTGTGCGTTATCTTTTTTCTATGCAGAAGGGAACCACGGTCTTCATAAAGCTGCGCAGGACGCTGGCGCCCGCAATGCGCCAGATATTGGAACACGTCGGGCCGCTGCGTTACGTAGGTGTGAAGATGATGTCATGGTATCTCAAACCGACCGTGCAGTGGGACGGTCACACCGTATCAGTGGATCCGGTTGATTTCGGCGTGTCGTTCGAACTGGAATCGACTGGCGAATACGAGGCGGCAAGTATGGCGTACTGCAAGAGCGTGCTTAAGCCCGGGATGACATTCGTAGACGTCGGTGCCAATATCGGGCTCTTCTCACTGATGGCTGCGCGTCAGGTGGGCCCAACGGGGAAGGTGTACGCGTTCGAACCTGGTGCGGACAATTGCACGCTTCTGCGTAAGAACATCGAACAGAATGGCTATCGTAATGTGACTATTGTTGAGAAGGCGGTGTCGGACAAGACAGGCACCTGCACGCTGTACCAGTCGGGCTTCAACACCGCCGACCACCGGATTTACCACGTATCCAACAGCCGCAAACAGGTGACGATTGGTTGTGTGGCATTGGACGATTATTTTCCAACCGGAACCACCGTGGATATGATCAAAATGGATATAGAAGGAGCGGAAGAATCTGGTATCCGCGGCATGAAGCGCATCCTGAACGAGAACCAAGGCGTAAAATTCATTGTGGAATGTTGGCCGGCGATACTCCGAAAGGTGGGAACTGATCCGATTCAGCTTTTCCAATCGCTCGAGCAGACAGGCTTCGTATTCTCCTTCATTGATGACGCGACCGGCGCCATCACGCGGATGGCGAACGCTGAAATGGCGGTGATGATGTGCGTGCAGCACAAGATGGCGAATATTCTCTGCATTCGCGAGTAGTGATGGATACATTGCCACGCACACATAGCGGTCTCCGCGTCATCACCATTCAGGTGTTTGGGTATCTCGCCAGCGGCGGTGTGGCGGCGATCCTGGCTATTGTCGCCTATGCCATTCTGATCCGGGCGGGCTTGTGGTACGTATCCGCGTCTGTTGTGAGTGACGGTGTGGGATTCCTTTCGACATTTCTTTTCCACAAATATCTGGTATTCGAAAAGAGGGAAGGGTTGATCCACCATGTCGCGCGATTCACTCTCCTCCAGGTGGCCAACACAGTTATCCAGGCTATGCTCCTCTATGCACTGGTGGAGTTCACTGGTATGGACAAAATTCTGGCCAGAATTCTGAGCATCGGCTTCACAGTTCCATGGAACTTCCTTCTTTATAAGTACGTTGTGTACATCTAGAAACCGATAGGCAGGCTCTTGTCCTCACATGTGACACACCTGCCATTCATGAAAAATTCACCAACGGAAAAAGAGGTGATCCTCTGCAAAGCGGGAGATCCGGAGGATATTGCGAGAAAAATAACAGAATTTATTCATGTTCGTTCGTAGAGCCGTCCCGCCGGGACGGCTCTACGACAGTGGTTTGTAGAGCCGCGACATGTCGCGGCTCTACAAACGATCGAAATGGAAATATGATCGTCGTCGTAGAGACGCGCGAATCGCGCGGCTCTACAAACGAACGGCAAATGATTTCTCGCAAGAGTTTTGATCTGGACTTCTGTACAGTTTTCTATACAATCCACATATGGAAACGAAAAGGCTCCCTTCCACCCCAACACTCCTCCGTACATTGACTACAGTCATACCAACGACAGCTGCGATTGTTGCCGTGGGATTTGGTGTTACGTTGAATCTTCCGAGAATCTTTTCAATGGGGAAAAATTCTCCGGAACCACCTAAGGCAAAGGCACCTGTGGAACCTAAAAAGGCAAAGGCGCCTATAAAACCTTCGAAAAAAGAAACCGTAGAGGCATCTCAACCTTTCGTGATGCTCTTCGAATCATCCATCGAAAGAGGCATGAATACACAAGTGCCGGACGATCTTAGGGATGACTTCACCGAGACAAAATGATTTATTTCCTCAAAAGAAAACTTCCTATCGCCAGTGCATCCAGTCCGGAACTAAAATATGTGCGCAGAGCATCCTGCGGGCTGCAGACCAGCGGCTCCTCTGCGATATTGAAAGATGTGTTTAAGATGACACCGCGACCTGTCTTCTTTTTGAATGCTTCGATGAGTGCGTAGTACTGCGGATTCACTTCCTTGTGAACACCTTGCACACGTGCGGTGTTATCCACGTGCACAGCAGCCGGGAATTGATCCACACGATCTTTGCGCGCTTGGAATGCAAGGATCATGAAGGGGCTTTCGTACGGTCCTTCCACATATTCCGCGATGTCTTCGTACCGCATGGCAGGAGCAAACGGACGCCACATTTCGCGGTGTTTTACCTCTGCATTCACTTTGTCTTTGATGCCCGGGATCATGGGATCGGCCACGATGCTGCGTCCGCCCAGCGCGCGCGGCCCTGCTTCCATGCGTCCTTGGAACCATCCCACGATCTTCCCTTGGGACATCAGTTCTGCCGTGCGTTCGGCGATGTTCTCCACTGGTTCGTACGGCACTTTCGCTTCCTTTAATAACTTTTCGATCTCTGCATCGGAATACGAAGGACCGAAGTACGCATGATCGAAGACAAAATCAGGACGTTTACCGGTGAGCCGCACATATTCATGCACGGCAGCACCCAATGCGACGCCGGCATCCGATGATGCGGGTTGCACGTAGATATTGTCGATCAAACCCGAGTGGATCAGTTTGCCGTTTGCAGAGCAGTTGAGGGCAACGCCTCCTGCCATGCAGAGATTACGGCTTCCGGATTTCTCGACCAGATACTTCGTCATGTGCAGCAGTGCACGCTCCAAAAGATCTTGCACGGTCGCGGCAAGATCTTTTTGCTCCTGTGTGAGCGGATCTTTCGGATCACGAACTTTGAGGGAACGGAGGAAACGATTGCGCTTCGTGTGGTTGATAACGGGAATCTCTCCACTCCAATCGACGAAATCGATGATCTCCGGATGCGGAGTACCAAATGCAGCAAGCCCCATGGTTTTGCCTTCATGACTGTGCGGCTTAAAACCGATGACTTTGGTGAAGCGTTCATACAGTGCACCCCAGCTGCCGGCATTCGTGATGCGTTTATAAATTTCAAGCTTCGCACCATCGCCGTAACCGATCATCCCGCTCTCTCCCCCGCCCGCGCCATCAAGTGAAATGAAGTTTGATTGCTCGAATCCCGACAAAAAAAGCGAGCTTGCCACATGCGCCCGGTGATGGTTGACGAACGTCAGGCGTGGATCGTGCACAGAAAATGGCAACTGTCTGTTGCCCCGATCGATCTCGCGCATGGTGCGTTCTATTTTTCCATATGCGAACCGCAGCGGTTGCCATGGAAAAAAGTTCGGCAGGATCACCGACCATTTGCTATCCATGCCGATGGCGATACGGTCGACCTGATCCAACGTGATGCCCGCTTCTTTGAGTGCAAATGCCATGGCTTTCGCGGGGAATGCCAGCGGAGCATGTTTTTGGCGCGTGAAACGTTCCTCTTCGGCAAATGCAACAAGTTTGCCGTCGCGAATGAGCGCAGCGGCCGTATTCCAACCGTATGGATGTGTGAGACCAAGGATGATCATAAGACCGGGCTATGGTGTCAGATTTTTATGTGGGGAGCCAGGGTGGGATGAAAGGATTCTGCTAGGATAGCTTGGTGAAAGCGCTATTCAGACAGTTCGGATTGTACTTGGTGAGCGGAAGCCTTGCATTCTTGATCGATTTTGGCAGCTATTTTTTGATGCTCCAGCTGGATGTGTGGTATGTCACCGCAAACATCATCAGCAATATCTTGGGGTTCTTTGCAACATTCGTTCTCCACAAGTACATCGTCTTCGGGAAGAAAGATGCCGTCCTCAATCACTTTGTACGGTACTGCATCCTGACCATCGCAAATATCGTTGCACAAACCATGCTGCTCTACGCTTTTGTGGAGTATCTGCACCTGGATGAAGGATCCGCAAAGTTTGTGAGCTGGTTCATCACCGTGCTGTGGAATTTCTTTCTTTATAAATTCTTCGTGTATGTCTGATAAACTTCCATTAAGCGTGCATGTCCTCACCTTCAATTCTGCGAAAACACTGTCGCAGGCACTTGCGAGTGTGAAAGATGCCGCGGAGATCCTGGTCATCGATGGCGGCAGTACGGATGCGACGATCGAGATTGCAAAAAGTGCGGGTGCAACGGTGATTTCACAGCGAAATGCTTCTGAACAAGGAACTGCGCTCACAGATTTCTCGGCAGCGCGCAATGTTGGGCTGAAAAATGCAACACAGCCGTGGATTTTGTCCTTGGATAGCGATGAGTATGCATCACCGGAACTCATGGAAGAGATCAAAGTGATCACAGCCAAAGGAAATCCATGCGCGTGCTACGTTCCACGTCGCTACGTTCTGGAAAATGGCACGGTGATCGACTACGCAACCACGTATCCGAACGAGCGGCTCTACTTTTTTCACCGTGATGTCGTTCGAGAGTGGAGAAAACCCGTGCATGAGCGACCGGAACTTGCTTCCGGAACACGCACGGATCATTTGAAGGGCGCAAGCCTTGCTCCGCTCGGGAGCATTGCGGACTACATCGAAAAAAACAGTCGTTATCTCACAATCGAACGGAAGAAAGCGGAGCAGGACTCCTTCGCGCATTGGTTCAGGCATCGTTTTCTCCGCACACTTCGCTCCAGGCTGATCGCCCTCATCAAATTACTGTTGATTTGGGGCATTCCACGGCCGGGAAAACGCCTCCCGTTGCAGCACGAACTCATTCGCTTCTGGTACGCCTGGAAACTGATTGTCGTCACATTCCCCCATGATCCCAAGGCAGCCTCGTGATCGGAAAAAAACGGTAATTTGCCATTGAAAGGCTTTTTTTCTATATTGCCATTTGAATTCATTCCCAAAAACTTGCATGGATAGGATTGAGAAGACCGACACAACCGACCTTTACCTTTCGCTGATAAAAAAATGCCTCACGGACACACTGCATATTGAAAAGGGATTTGATGATAAAAGAAGAGTCTATCGAAACAATTCCTATTCCCTTAAACAGTTCATCATGAATGGCATCCTGCGTGTTCTCGAATCGCGACGGATGCATGTGTACTACATACGAAATGAGAATCTGTCGAAAGAACGGATGCTGGCAAAACGAAATACCGGCAAGGATTGGCCAAAGTTTGCGGAAACAATGATTGGTTTGAGCCGCCTGGATAATATTCAACATTGCGCAGAGACGGTTCTACACGAGAACATCCCGGGAGATTTTATCGAAACCGGCGTTTGGAGAGGAGGAGCCACGATCTTTATGCGGGCAATTTTGATGGCCTATGGGATAAAAAACAGAACAGTGTGGGTTGCGGATTCTTTTGAAGGTTTGCCATCCCCCGACAGTCAATATCCGGCCGATACCGGGGATATACATCACCTCTATAAAGAAGTGCTGGCTATATCCTTGGAGCAGGTACAAGAAAATTTTCGGCGCTACGATCTGCTGGACGGTCAAGTTCATTTTCTAAAAGGATGGTTCAAGGATACATTGTCGAATGCACCCATCGAACACCTCGCAATTCTTCGATTGGATGGAGATATGTATTCTTCCACCATGGAAGCACTGCAAGCCTTATACGATAAACTTTCTCCGGGCGGATTTTTAATAATCGATGATTATGGCTTGGAGGGATGTAAAAAAGCCATCCATGATTTTCGCAAGGAACGGAACATCAATGAGGAAATAATTATTGTGGATCAGACAGGCGCATTTTGGAGAAAAAAAACCTTGCCTTGATGAATGCATGCAACAGGATTGTCATCCATCGAGGAGATCGGTTTACGGACGTGCATCAGATTCCCAACGATCTCGGGCAGCACAATCCCACATACAAATTATTTAATCTGAGCGGAAAACCGTAGAGATCGACCGCTGGTCGATCTCGAGAATTTTGCATTCAAAGAATCTTATACATAATCCACTCCGCTCCTCGTTCCTGATCTTGCAGCCGGATCTTGAAACGTTTCACGTTCCATCCCGGTTGTCTGCGGGTATCCCACAGGATGTACTGCACACCGTACTTTTTGAGGAACGTGTACGGGTCAATGGTCATGCGCTTGCAAGTCTCTTCCACCAACGTGAGTTCCTGTTCGCGGAGGGAAGGATCCAACCGAAGGATGCCGCGATCGTAAATCAGCATGGGCTCTTCCTCTATCCTCCATTCCAGCGGCGAAAGGGGCAGCTTCGCCAGGCAATAGCGTTCAGCAAATGCTTCTCCACTGATAAGCATGTAATGCAAACGAATGCTATACGGAACATCATGCCTGGTGTGGCTTGCAACAAATTGCATGCTCGCTGCATCGGACAGGATGGTGGCGCGCGGCAAGTGCTCCAATGCCGGCAGAAGCGTTGCAAAATGCTGCTCGGAAAAGCGTTCTGTGTCGATAACGAAGTGACCAAGAACATGGCGACCATCGTATGCAATGCCTCCCAGAAAGATCATCGATGCCACGAGCGAGAGCAGCAGCCACTTGGATTCTTTCCAAAAGATCACGCTCGTGAGGAATGTCATGACGCCCGCAAGCACGAGAGAAAAAAGATAATGGGAGGAGAAGAGGAACGTGACGCCGTGAAAGACCTGTTGATTGAGAACGATGAACGCACTTGCTATGAAAATGATCAGGATCTTCGAGTGTTTACGGAAATGCGGTGCAGAAATAGTTGCTCCCGCGATCCCAACGAGCTGCAAAAGGAAAAGACCGCTCCGGAGCCACGATTCCGGTGCATGCGACGGCAGAAATTCCATGCGTTCGCGTGCCAGCGCCGCAAGTGGATGCATGGAGGCCGCAGAAAGTTGGAGCACGGCGGGAATGGCAGCAAGCACTCCCACCGCGAGGAAGCAAAGCATCCACAAAAAATTGTTGGCGGGAGGAACGACGCGATGAAAGAGCGCCAAGAGCCGTGGGAAGAACCGGAGTGGATGATATTTCTTCTCCAGCGCCCACATCGTCCCCTCCCATAGAAGCAACAGTGCACAAAACGTCCACGCAAACGTCCAACTCCAAAAATACACACCGACGAGGAGCCCCAGTATCACGCCGCCGATGACCCCAAACTGACGTTTACTGCGAAGCCCTTCCAAAATGCAAGCAAGCGCGAGCAGCATCAACAAAAAACTTTCACGCTGATGCACCGGACGATTCAAACTGTAGAGTTCAAGAAGGGAAAAGAGGACAGCGCCTGCATACGCCGTCCAGCGATCGAACCCCGCCAACCGCAAAAACCAAAACAATGTGAGGAAGAGCAACGCGGGAACAATGAAATCAAGGATTTGGAATACTTCCGCTGCGGAAAGGCTTGTCCATGAAAAAAGCCGCCCTTCCCATTCTTCCACCCATGCTCCTTGCAAAGGCACGACTGCAGGATTGCCGGTGATTGCCTCCGCCGCTTGCTCGGGACGCCCTTCCAACGCTTCCATGACGCGCGACAAATACAAATCTTCATCGGAATTGAGCTGGACCAAGACCCCCTGCGAAAGCGGATGGATGCTGTAGAGCCACTGCGGCACTTCCATGAGAACGCCGAGCACCACGGCTGAGCCGATGAGGAGTGCAAGGAATCCTTTTTTGGACATACGGAACCAGTGTAGCAAATGAAAGGATGCAAAAGACTCATTGGATTCAAAAGAAACAGAAGAATGCGGGCTCCTCTGCATCTTCTGTTTCTTTTGTGTCTTTTGCGTCCTGTTCATCGTCTGTATGCTGTTTCTCGTCTTATGGATGACCAAATTCTCATTCTCGGGGGCGGCCCCGCCGGCATGGCGGCTGCCATGGAACTGTCGCGCGCAGGCAAAACGCCCACCGTCATAGAGAAAGCCTCCGCCCTCGGCGGGCTCGCGAAAACGCTGAAGTTTGAGGAACCGGACGGGACGTATCTCACGGACATCGGTCCGCACCGTTTCTTCAGCAAGAATAAGTATTTGTATGACTTCATCGAAAATTTGCTGGGAGAGGAATGGATTCGTGTACGCAGGCAAACGCGCTTCTACGTTGATGGAAAATATTATTTTTACCCGATTCGCCTGGGCAATGTCCTGAAACAGATGGGTCCTTTCAAGGCCGCGCGCGTCCTCTTTGATTACTTGTATGAGCGCGTGCGAAAAATGATCAAACCGCGCGAAATGCGGTCGTTCGAAGATTACGTCGTCACGCAATTCGGGCGGACATTGGCGGAATTCAACATGCTCAATTATACGGAGAAGATTTGGGGCATCCCGTGCAGTGAAATCAGCATCGACTGGGCACTGCAGCGTATCGGAGGCCTCAGCATCTGGTCGACACTCAAGAAAGCACTCTTTAAGAAAGGAGGGCCGAAAACGCTCGTCGATGAATTTTATTATCCTTCGCACGGCAGCGGCCTCATCTACGAAACCATCAAGAAAAGGATTGAAGAAAAAGGCAGCACGGTGCTCACGCACTCGGAACCGCTGAAGATTCGTTGCGAAGGCAAAAGAATAACGAGTGTGGACGTGAAAACTCCCGAGGGTACGAAAACGTACGCACCACCCTCTGTTGTCTGCTCCATTCCCGTGACAGAAGCCGTGAAACTATTTGATCCTCCCGCGCCGAAAGAAGTGCTGGCTGCCGCCAAGAACCTGCGCTTCCGCGCGCAGGCGTACCTTTTCCTCACCATCAACCGTGAGTTCGTGACACGCGACAACTGGGTGTACTACCCGGACAAATCCATCCCCTTCGGGCGTTTCAGTGAGATGAAAAATTTCAGCCGTTTCATGTCCCCTCCCGGGAAAACCTCCCTCTTCGTGGAATTTTTCTGCTTCGAGGGAGACGGTATTTGGAACATGTCCAAAGACGAACTCTTCACGTTGGCCATTGAATGGTTTGAGAAGTTGAAACTGCTACGCAAGGACGAAGTGCTGAGTGTGCATCACTACAAAGCCTCGCACGTGTATCCCATATACGATCTGCTCTACAAAGAACGGCTCACAACCATTATGGAGTACCTGGATGGTTTCGAGAACTTCTTCGCCATCGGTCGTCCGGGTCGCTTCCGCTATACAAACCAAGATCACTCGTTGGAAATGGGTATCCTGGCAGCGCGCAGCATCATCGAAGGGAGAAGAATGGACATTGAAAACGTAGGGAAAGAAAAAGAATACTTCGAGCGGGGATTCATACCCACAGAGAAATGAGTGGGATGCTGACTTAGAGCCTCCTTTATTTTTTGATGTGTGCTCTATTGATAAAGCCGGACACCCTCTCTCTGTCTCTCTCCCTACAGGGAGAGAGGACGTAATTTTTCTCGATTCTGAAAAATGACGTCTCCTCCCCCTCAAGGGGGAGGGTAGGGAGGGGGTGTCCGAACAGAAAAATAAAAAATAGCTAAAAAATGAAGGGGCTTATATTTCTAATACTGGATGTACACTATTACCGTGTCCCTCCCTCACGAAATCCTCGCGCATTCGTTTAAAGCCATGAGCTTGAAAGCGGCCATGCGGACAGCTGTGCCCACCATGCTGTATTACCTGATGCGCTCCCCCCTGCCGAAGAGCGAGAAGCCTGCACTGTTTACGATGAACATCCTGCCGCCCATGATGACGGTGTGGTACCACTTCGCACGGAAAGCATTGGGAGATCGTGTGGATTATGTGATCTTTGATTGTTCGGGGAAGTTGGATCCCAAAGATTTTCTGGGAGCGCGTGTACAGAAGTTTTTGAATTTCTATGCTGCGACAAAATCCGATGAATTTTTAAGACACATCGCAAAAAACAGGAAGATAGGCTGGATTTGCGATGATGATATGTTCCCGATGAGCGGAGAGATGCTTAATGTCCTCGAGCGCGAGTTCCGCGATCCGAAGACTGCATCGGTGAGTTTTCGTCCGCGCGACTGGTGGCGCTTGGAAATCGATGGAAAATCCTATGAACCCAGCAGCAGCTACTGCACTGCGTTAAACAGAGAGATCTTTGTCGATCGCGAGCACTTAAGTTTGGCTCCGGCAAACGGGAACAACCATCCCTCAAATATTGGGAAAGCTCCCGGCCGCTACGATACGTTTGATAAAGCGAATGAAATTCTTATAAAAAAAGGATACCGCTGTGCCATCGTGCCGAAAGAAGAACGCGATCGATATTTGACGGGATTCAGCGGCATGAGCGGAGCCGTGGCACTCCTGGAATACTTTAAAACACGGGAGCAGACGCTCGCATTTTATGAAACACCGGAGAAGGAACGCTGGAGCGGCAATGTTCTCTTTGGAACTCTCTCCTCCATGCTCGCTGTCTGGACGATTTTGGAACTCTACGAACGCATCACGGGGGAACCATACATCATCCCCTCCCTCCCGGCACGAGCCGTTTTGGAACAACTCCGTGAAGATCACAAACAATACTTCCGCAGTGATCAATCTCTAACTTGGTTCGATGATGTGCGGACAAGACTTCTGCGCGAGCTTTGATGAGTGGAATTACCTGTCGTCTCTTACGATTAAGCGGGAGGTGAGGACAAACAGGGTTGTCGCCTTGAAAAATTTCCGTTGCGCACCTTGGCGAGCGGAGCACCCGAAAAGTGCATGTTTGAGGCCGAGCGGAGCGAGGCCGAGTTTTGCACTTTTCAGCGTAGCGAGCCATTGTTGTGCAGGAAATTTTTCAGAGCGACTGTTTTCTTTGCTCCACTTTCTTGTGCGCCACAAGAAAGTGGAAACCCATTGGATTGCACCCGTACGATCCTTGTCACTGATCAAATCGAGCTGGAAAAAAGTGGAAATAATCGATCTACTTGCACTCCTCCTTCATCACATAGGTGACTGGCGCATCTGCGGTTTGAAAGACCACTAAACCGTATGCCGAATCATCCTGTGCAATGGTATAGACGGGACAGTTGTCGGTTTCCTCGTCAATGATGGCAATGTCTTTGCGGAAAATTCCCTGCGTCCAAATGCGCGCATTGTATTTGCCCACCGTCCGAAGAGTTGCTTTGGTTTCCGCATGCGTGTTGATCCAATCGCGCGCTTCGTCCCACATCGCAAAGCCTTCCATTGTCAGTCCCAAGTTCTTCGGGATCATGGGGAAAGCACGATCCAGCCGCGCATTGCATTGACCATAGGAATAGAGACACAGCACGCCAATATCCAAGGCCACGACAGCAACAACCATCATGGAAAGAAATGCTGTCCGGAGACGCGGAAGATTCTCAGCCGCGCTTTGAATGCCAAAGACACCGAAGGCGATCAGCAACACATATCCCGGGAAGGTGTACCGAAGATTGAGCACCGGCCAGATCAAAAACAAAGACCAAATGGCAACCATCGCCGCGATGAGGAACTGCTGTTTGTATCGTGCTTTCCAAATGCCGTAGAAAGAAAAGAGAAAGAGAACCGGAAGAATGTTGCCGATGGGGTTTAAGTAATAACGAATATTGATGATCATTTGCCGGAACAACCCTGCGGTTTTTACGGAAAGCTCCTCGGTGTAATCATTGGTAAGCGTGCCAAACACCAAGTACGCGCGTATGAACCAGATGGAGAAGAGTGCCGCACCCATAGCCATGCCCCCCATGAACGGCAACGAGAAAAGATCCTTTGGACGTTTCCAGAGCGTGTACAGCGGGAAGAACAAAAAGAGCGGTGCCGCGTTGTAACGCGTAAGGCACGCAAGTCCCGTGAAGATACCGACGAGAAAATAGAACCGACGATTGTGAGCGGCGGAAAGATACGCATGGAGTGAGAGCAAGAAGAGTAGTGTCAGCAGCGAATCCGCACTGCCCAGCATCGTCATCACCACAAATCCGTGATGCAGTGCGATGGCAAGCGTCGTCCAAACCGCGACACGTCTTCCCATGGTTCGTTCCAACAAAAAATAAGCGGCTATGAGAACGCCTAATCCTGCAAAAAGCGTGGAGAGTTTCATCCCCAAGCTGTAGCCGAACACGCGTGCCAACGGAAAGCTGACGATGGCGTGGAATGGCATGTGTTTGCCGTGCGCTTCTCCCAGCACGGCGTACCGCGATGTTGTCCAAAAGCTTTCTCCCAGCAATGCGTACAGGGATGTGTCGCTGGCGATGGGGTAATCCCACGTGGGCAGCCACAGCAAGAACGAAAGCAGGCAAACTGCCGGCAAAAATATCCAAGGAAATCGCGGATGATGGAGTGCAGAACGCATTGCTGCCATTGTTACATCTGGTGCAGTTTTTTGCGAGGCAGAAAACGCACTCGGATGAAGACTTTGATGGCACGGAACCAGTCTTTCCAATTGATCTTCTTCCCCTCCGTGACGGAACGCGGATGATACGTGGTGGGATATTCGGCAATTCGGAAGCCGCGCCGCGCAAGGAGCGCCGTCAGCTCGGAATCCAGGCGAAAATCATCTTCCGTGAGGGGAAGCGTCGCTAAGATGTCTCGGCGAACCATTTTGTAGCAGTTGGGCTGGTCGCTGAGGCGGGTTCCATACAGGCCATTAAAGATCCACGTGAGCACTGTCCCGCCGATGTAGTACTTGATGTGCGTGTACTGGCGTTGTTTCAAAATGCGCCGCGAGCCCATGATCGCCGGAAGATTCTCCCGCTCGGCACGCTCCAGCATCGGAATGATTTCCGCAGGGTTATATTCCAAATCCGCATCCTGCACGATCACATAGATTCCCTTTGTGTAGGCATATCCCATGCGCACGGCAGAGCCTTTGCCACCGTTCTCTTTCGTGAGCACGGTGTCCGTCGGACGAGCCAAGCTTCGAGCAATTTCAAGCGAGCGATCGGTGGAGCCGTCGTTCACGAAGATGATTTCGGCAAACGGGCATGCCGTGACAACACGCCGAATGATCTCCGGAAGCGTTCGCTCCTCGTTAAAAATCGGCATGATGATGCTCAAACGCGGCTGCATAGCCAAAGTCTACCTTATTCCATCTCTTTTACGAGACGCCCAATAAGGCGGGGCAATGAATGTTCCCGTACAACCTTTTCTCGCAATTCCTTTCTCAGTCGATCCTTCTCCGCATCGGACAATGAAAGGACATGCTGAATCTGTTCCGCAAAACGGGCTTCGGATGGCCGCAAGATGGGAGGCAAGATGGCCTCGGCTGCAGCGCCGCTGGAAAGTGTGAGGCATCCGCAGGCGACTGCCTCCAGAATGGATTTATCCAGGCTTGTTTCACTGGCGTGGATAAACGCCTCTGCGCGTTTCAGGAGTGGCAACACATGCTTTGGCGACAAGCTTTGGATGGTGACGCGTGCTTTCAGATCTTTTCGTGCGATGGATTCTTTTAAATCCGTAAGAACATGATGGTCGTCTTCCGTGATGGGTCCTCCGACGATGGTGAGATGAAATTCTTTGGGCAATTCCGCCAATGCATTCACCAGCACCTGCAACTTCTTTGCGCGCGTGATCCTGCTGACAGTGACAAGCAGCCCTCTCTCCCGCTCCTCTTCTCCGGGAGAGTGACGATCGGTATCGATGCCATGTCCCGTGATCACGCTCTTTGTTGTGGCAATCGGCATGCCATGCTTGGACGCACTGAACACTTTGCGCACGACAAGTAGCGCGAATTTGAGCGGCCATCGTGCGCCGCGTGCTTCGTACCACAGGTACATCCTCTTCTGAAGCAGGATCCAAAAAGGCGCGCCGAGGACGATCCATAGCGGCACCATGTGCACGAACACGACATCGTAGTTGCCTCTATGGATCCACAGGAGCCGCCAGAATCGCAGGATCTGCTGTGTACGAGAGATACCCTTCTCTTTTTCCAAAGAGAGCACTGTCACGTTCGTGGGAAGCTGGTGTGCCCCCACAGACTGTGCGATCACCGTGACGTGTTCGCAGTGTTTCGCAAATTCCTCCACCCAGCGGTGGAAGAACCCCAGCACGGGATCTGTTTTATCCGCCTTCTGAGTGACGATGAGCAACTTCATGAACGCAACGTGGGAAGTTCCTGGAGAAATTCCGCATAATTCTTAATGAGTTCTTTCCGTTCAAAGAGATTGATGACCGTGGATGCTTCTTTTGCAATCTTCTCGCGAAGTGTGACATCTCCCAGCAGCAGCCGGATCTTTTGCGCTAGATCCTCCGACGCGCCGCTCGTGAAGATGCCGTTCGCGCCCTCTTCCACAGCTATCGGCATGATGCCTACGTTGGTGCAGATGATGGGGAGTCCTAACGCCATGGCTTCCAGAGCCACTCTTGGACCTCCTTCGCTGGAGGAATTCATCACGAAGATCTTTCCGGATTGAAGGGCACGATACACATCTTCTTTTGTCGCCAACCATCCGGAGACATGCACGCGATCTGAAAGATGCAACGTTCTCACCTTCGCTTCCAGCGCTTTGCGATCCGGTCCATCTCCGATGATGAGAAGTGTAACCGCAGGAAGCTTGGCAACTGCTTCCAAGAGTTCGCGCCATCCTTTATTCGCAACAAGCCGCGCGCAAAAGACGAGATCGTACTTCTTTTGGATGGATGGATCCTGCCGCAATGCTTCACGATCCAGATAGAAAGAGGAGAGAACGCGAATTTTCTCCTCGGGGATTCCCCACCGCATGAGCACAGGTTCTATTTCCAGGCTCACGATGCGCACTGCTTTCGCAGATGCCGCGCTGGCAGGAATCCAGAAACGCGACATCCATCGTCCGATGAGTTCTATAAATGATGCAGCAACGGGGTACCCCACAATGTGGTGCACTTCGATCATGTATAGGATCCCCGTGCTCTTGGCGAGTTTCCGCGCACCCAAGCCATTATAAAACGGCGGATACTCATGCACTGTCATCACGTCGTGACGACACGCGGCAATGAGTTCTTTTCCTTTTTTGAGGATCCAGAATGGCTGAGAGAGCAACCCCCCAGGATTCGGATGGAAATGCACATTCGAAAAAGGACTTGGCACTTTGCCTTTGGCACTTGGCACTTTCGGACAAATGACATCAATCTGGTCCCAATGCTTCGAAAACTCTTCCAACGTATAAAAGAACGCCCCTTTCTTTCCTTGGAGAATGGATCTGTCCCCGCTGATCATCAAAAGTTTCATCGTGATACGAGAGTAAGAATTTCCGTTGCAACGTCACTCCATGTCCGCTTTGGGAGTTCAGCTGTGGCTTTCGAAGCGATCGATTCGTAGTTTGTGCGCACTTCTTCCACAGCGCGAACAATGGCTTCCAGCGTGCGCAGATCGCGGAGCAACATGCCTTCTGTCAGCGCAGAGTTCAAACCCGTTTCCCTTGTGAGAAGGACAGGGAGTCCTGCACTACGCGCCTCCAATGCACTATTCGGACTCAGCTCTGTCACAGAAGGAATCACCAGTGCATCGTGTGCTGCAAAAATTTTGAGTTTCTCCTCGCCGTGCACAGTCGGCTGGAACTCTACGCGATCTATAATACCAAGTTCGCGCACTTGTTTCTGCAACCTATTCTTCATGGGTCCATCACCGACAAGCGTGAGCTTGGTTGCAGGAAGATCTTTCATCGCTGCAATGAGCGCGGGAAGATTTTTGAATCCCACAAAACGGCCGAAGTAGAGCAACCGGAGCACATTTCCTTTCATGCCGCTTGTGCGCAGCAAATGCATGGAATGCGAGGAGATCTTTGTAGGAAACGTGTTTTCGATAACACTGTGCGGCGGCAAATCTTTATAAAATTCTTCGTAGATGTTCTTTTGGTACTCCGTGGAAAAAACAACGTGATCGAACTTTTTTAGAATAAAACGAGCAACGAGCAACGAGCAACTCGTTACAAAGGAACGTTGTTGATACCACTCTCTCAAACTAAGTGATCCTCCCCGATCCGTATATCTTTCCCAAAAGAAATCTCCACCAAGACGAAGAATTTTCTTTGGATGCTTCAACCGAGCAAGAATGAGCGGCACACCCACACTCACGGAAGAAAACGCGATGACTGCATCGGCATCCTGCGCTGCCTTATTCAAGGCTCCGGCATATCGAAACCATCGAATTAATGATCCCCCAGTAAGCGAAACCATCGTAACTTTAGGATCCGCACTCGCTTTGCCGTACGACACCACCTGCACATCTATGTCTTTGGAACCCAGTTCCCGCGCAAGTGCAGCGACATACGTTGCAGGTCCGCCAATGGCGGGAGGATAGATGCCCGTTGCGAGGATAACTTTCATAGTCGCTTTCCCTTTCATTCTCTCATTAGTTGACAACTAAAACAATGTGATATAAAGTAACATTTATGGATAAGGATATTCCTTCATTAGAGAAACAGCCTATTTCCACTGAAGAGGCAAAAAGTCAGTTGGTGCGTTGGCTGGGGGTTGGATCGATTACGAGAGTTAGAGAAATTTTTGAAACATATGATGTGCCTGAAGAAATACTTATGGATGAAGACATTCAGTGGAAACTTGGCTCATGGAAAGCCAACTTATTGCATAACTCCTCAGTAAATTTGGTCGACGAGCCGCGTGAAGAAATACTTCAATTCTTAGACAGCACATTCCCAATGTCTGAAAAAACCCGTCATCTTTTAGACCTATTGGCAGGTGATGTGGATGATTAGATTTTTTTTGAGTTGAACCACTCCACCGTCCGTTTGATCCCCTCCTCGAAGCTGACTTTCGGTTTCCAGCCGAGTTTGCGCAGTGCGGAGGAATCCAGCGCGTAACGCCAGTCATGTCCGGGGCGATCTGCAACAAAAGTAAGCAGTGATTCCGGTTTGCCGAGAACTTTTAAGATCATTTTTGCGACATCGATGTTCTGCTGTTCGTCATCGGCGGAAATTTGGAAGAAGTGTCCGCTCTCCAGCTTGTCATCCCAAAATGCCCACGGCGTTTGCAGAATCAATTCCAGCGCATCGCAGTGGTCTTCCACATACAGCCAGTCACGCTTGTTCTTGCCCTGCGCGTAAATCGGCACGGGTTTATTCTGCATGGCAGAGCGGATCACCGTTGGGATAAATTTCTCATCATCCTGATGCGGGCCGTAGTTATTGGTGCAGCGCGAGACGCATGCTTTTATCTTGTACGTCCGCATGGCGGCCTGCAGAAGCATCTCTCCCGCAGCCTTGGATGCCGCATACGGAGAACTGGGATTCAGCGCATCTCCTATTTTAAAAGGAGGATCGTCATCCTCCAAATCCCCAAAGACTTCATCGGTGGAAATGTGGAACAATTTCACCTGGGGATTCGTTTTGCAGACTTCGATAAGACTTTGCACACCCAAAATATTCGTATGAATGAACGGAACGGAATTTTTAATCGATCGGTCGACATGTGTCTCTGCTGCAAAGTTGACGATGACATCAATGGCATATTTTTTTACGAGTTCCGCCATCACTTCATAATCCACGATGTCCTCTTGGACGAAACGGATGGTGGAAAGCACAGGCTCCAAGAACTTTTTGTTGCCTGCGTACGTCAGCCTGTCCACAACGACGA
The DNA here is from genome assembly GCA_001787535.1 of Candidatus Peribacteria bacterium RIFCSPHIGHO2_01_FULL_51_35. Classification (GTDB taxonomy): domain Bacteria; phylum Patescibacteriota; class Gracilibacteria; order Peribacterales; family Peribacteraceae; genus 2-02-FULL-52-16. The sequence continues at coordinate 40,840 of MFXP01000004.1, read as the reverse complement.
TGAGGTCATCGGGAAACTGCTTCTTGTGCCGCAGAACAAAATGGGAGCCAATGAAGCCGGCACCGCCGGTAACAAGGAGATTCATCCGAGGAATAATACAACATCCCCGAAGCGGAAGATCGCGATCTTCCGCTTCGGTATTTAGCCTGTAGAATGAGCTTGCTTCACAATACAAAAGGCACTATAATTTCCCCTTTGTCAATTCCCCTATGAAAGGTGTTCTCATCTGCGGCGGAACGGGTACCAGGCTTCGACCTCTGACAGAGATTACGAATAAAAGTCTTCTCCCCGTGTACGACCAACCCCTCATCCACTATCCGTTGGAAGTTCTGGTGAAGGCGGGCATTCGGGAAATCGTCATCATTTCCGGAACGGAACACATAGACCAGATGGCAAGCTTTCTTGGAAGTGGAGATCGTTTCGGTTGCGACTTCTCCTACAAGGTACAGGAGCGGGCAGGCGGCATTGCCCAAGCTCTTGGTCTCGCAGAGGAATTTGCCGAGGGCGACAACGTCTGTGCCATCCTCGGCGACAACATTTACTTCGATGATCTCTCGATAGCGATCAAAAATTTCAAGACCGGCGGTCACATCTTCGTAAAGGAAGTGCCCGATGCAGAACGTTTCGGCGTCGTGGAGATGAAGAACGACAAAGTGATCTCCATTGAGGAAAAGCCGCTGAAACCCAAGAGCAAATTGGCTGCGACAGGTTGCTACGTCTATGACGCACGCTGCTTCCAGGTGATCCGCGACATGAAACCCTCCACACGCGGCGAGCTGGAGATCACGGAGGTCAGCGGATGGTATTTGAAAGAAGGACAGCTCAAGGCCACCGTCTTGCAAGACCACTGGATCGACGCCGGAACGTTTGAAAGTCTGCACAAAGCTTCGGTGCTCGTGCGAGAGCGGAAGATCGCAGACATCCAGAATGTGAAAAACAGAAGCATCGTTTCTAAAACTTCAAAAAAGTCTTCTTCCCCTCTCGCCATATGAGCGAAACTCCTTCACCCGATAACTCCGAACTCGTTGGCAGATTATTGATTCCGGGGGATAGCGCTGCATATGCAGTCTTCAGAATGCAAGGTGACAATCACCAGCAAGCATTGGATCGCCTAGCTGCAATGGCACGAATGCAAGATGAGACTGAACAAAGACAGCGCCTGGCTGGAGCAGCGTATATCGATCAGCGTGCAGATGCCGAGCGGCATTCAATAGGACCTATTGTCGCTTCACGCGTCCAGAACGGTTAAGACAACACTTCTTCGTACACTTCTGCATACCGCTCCGCGATGGAACGCCAGTCGTATTCCTGCGCGTGGAATTTTCCGGCGGCCGCCAGTTTCATGGCAAGGCTGCGGTCGATGAGGCATGTTTCGATGGCATTGCGTGCTCCATCCGCATCGTCGGGTGGCACCAGGAGTCCTGTCGCACGGTCTTTGATAATGTCCGGAATGCCCCCGACTTTCGTGGCAATCACGGCACAGCGGGCAGCTTGTGCTTCCAGAAACACATTCCCGAGCGCTTCGCTGCGGGAAAGCCCGCAGAAAATCTCTGCTTCCGCGAATTCGTGGTAGACGGCGGGAGTCGGAACATAGCCAAGAAATGAAACGCGATCCGTAATCTTCAGATCGCGCGCGAGTGCTTCCAGGGCTGATCGTTCGGAACCATCACCCACGATGCGCAGACTCGCTTGTTCGCGTGCCAGTGTTGGAAGTGCGGCAAATGCTTTGAGCAAAACGTCGACTCCTTTCATTTTTTCCAAGCGACCGACAAAAAGAATCCTTCCCGGAATCTTTTCCGTGACGGGAATATCCGCCAGGCGAAGTCCGTTTGGGATCACTACTGCTTCGCGCCCGTAGGATTGAGCTACTTGTTGTAGCACTGAACTGATGGCCGTCACCCTGTCAGCACTGCGGATCACGTGCTTCTTTAAAAACGTTCGATTCGTTGTTTGAAGAGTAAGGAGTTTGCGCGCTTTCGGAACAGTCATGCGGCAGAAGGAAAGCGCTAATCCTGCGAAGGTTTCGAGAACTGCATGGATAATTACAGGGTGCAATGCATGTGCTTTCACCGCTGCAGAAAAAGGAAACAGCCATTTATCAAATGGGATGCCGAAACCGACTCGAATGACATTCACCCCATGCAAGGAATCTTTTTTTGGAAGATCGTGACGCAAGCGTGCAGTAATGATCGTGATGTCATAGCGATCTTTGAGAACACGCGACACTTCTTCCACACATGCTTCTGCACCACTCCGAAAAGGAGTGAAGAAGGTGGAGAGGATCACTATATTCCTATGCATGGTTTCCTATGGTAGCAGATCAAACAAAGGAGCGGGCATACTTGCCCGCGACTCGCGGCCAGGTATGGCCGCTCCTCAGCTTCTAGATTCCAACTCCTTAAAAAGGCTCTGATACTGCCTCGAAACCACATTCCATGAGAACTGTTCATCAATTCTTCTTCGCGCAGCTTTCCCCAAGGATTCTCTCTTTGCCGTGTCCTCCAGAAGTCTGCGGATGTGTGCTGCCAGTGCTTCCCTATCCCCTGCGGGGAAGAGCAAGCCGGAGATGCCGTTCTGAATGAGGAACCGGTTGCCGCCCACATCGCTTGCAATGCACGCACAACCACTGGCCATGGCTTCCATGAGGGCATTCGAAAGCCCCTCGCTGTAACTGGGAAGCACGAAGATGTCCGTCTCCGCGAGAACTGCAGGGATGTCATGTCGCAATCCCGTGAACGTGACACGATTTCCGTATGCAGCGACAAGTGGATGATTTTTTTTATACCATCCCACGACTCGAACATTCATCTCAGGATGTGATGCCAGTAAAGATGCTGCTGCAGCCAAATAATCGTCCACACCTTTCACAGATTCTAATCTCCCAATGTATGTGATCGAAACTTTCTGCTCTCTGCTTTCTGCTCTCTGCTCTTCAAAGTTTGTTGGATCGATCCCCGTCGGAATCACACTCGTCTTCTTTGCAATGCCAAGCCGTTTTAATAATTGCGGCGGTTGTGGGTGGAACGTAACGACGCGCGAGGCGGCAAGAAGAATTGTCCAACCTACCGTCCATGCGCCCATCGCCATGACGATCTTCGGAAGCAATGCACGCGGTTGCCACGTCATGCCGACGAAGGCATCGGTCAGCAGTAGCACGCGTTTGCCTCGCAGACGGAGCGGCACTGTCACAAGCGATGTCCAGAAGAGGAGTTTATTGACGATGATGAGATCTGGTTTGATCTGTTTTTCGAGCCGTCGCACATAACCGGAAAATCCCAACGCAATGCCGTAGTTCCAGGGATCGGGCAGAAAGAAATCTTTGCGACGGTGGATGGTGAGTGTATCCGACACGACATCCACGCCCGTACTTTTGCTCATGCATACAACAACGATCTTGTATCCGATCCTTTGCCAAAGCTCCGCAAGCTTCACAGAACTCACCATCCAGCGATGGTCTTCTTTCCAGTAAGGAGAGATCAGAAGAATTGTGCCTTTAGGTTGCGACGTGTTATTCAAGAAGTGGAGAGAAAATGGACAATGGACAATTGAAAACTGACACGTTGTCCATTGTACATTGTCCGTTGTCAATTCTTCTGTTCCCCTTTCTCAAGCCCGGCTTCTCGTAAAGCCAGCGCCCTGACGATTTTTGTATGACGTTGCTCTAATTCCTCCAAGCGGATCACCAGATAGAAGACGATGAAGAAGAGGATGCCAAGGAAGGTGACCAGCACGGCATTCTCCTGGTCGGCGATGCCCGTCACGGCGGAGAGATACGAAAGAATGCTCGGGTAGAGCGCGATGACACACACCAGTCCCCAGAACAGCGTCCAGAAGAATGCTTCCCAGATTGTCTTCTTCTGCCGGGCAACCAAGTTCCAAGCATAGAAGATCGCGACCAGCGAAAAGATGGGTGCAACGACTTGATAGGGAGTCAAAACCATACGGAAAAGATACAAGAAACAAGAGACAAGATACAGACTGTTTCTTGCGTCTTGTATCTTGGTTTTTCCCCAAAAGGGCTATCGCAGAAATGACCGTAGGAGGATCTTTAATGCTGTTTTGATGCCATTGCTGAAGGATTGCCCCTTCGCGAGTGTGTATTCGGAATAGAGGACTTTCGTCGGGATCTGCGCCGCGCGCCACTTGTGCTGCACGCACTCGCGCACGATCTCGGAGCAGAACTCAAATCCGCTCATGCGTAGGTCGATTTCCTGAATGGCACGAGGGCCGAGCACTTTGAATCCGCATTGGCTGTCACTCACCCACTTGCCCGTCGTCAGGAAGGTCACAACATTCCCGATGCCGTTCGCAACACGCCGAATGAAAGGAATGTGATTGCGTTGGCCGAAGCGGTTTGCAAAAACAATATCGGCGATGCCATCCTGCACGGGCTTGAGGAGAAGCGGAATGTCTGCGGGATCATGCTGGCCGTCGGCATCCAGAGTAATAATGATCGTCGCGCCGAGCACCCGCGCCGCTTCAATGCCCGTCATGGTGGCGGCACCCGCTCCCCCGTTTTGAATGTGCCGAACAATCGTCGCTCCTTCCTGTTCGGAAACAGCAGCTGTTTGATCCGTGGATCCATCATCGACCACAAGAATGCGGGCAGCGTATTTTTTTGCGTCCCGGATGACATGCGCAATGCGCGTTGCTTCATTGAAAGCCGGTATGACGGCAAAAATCATGGGATCAAAACGTAAACCACGCCCCCGTCGGGATCATTGGCAACTATCTGCAAACCCAAGGATGCTGTGTTCAAGAAATTGGCGAACGCTTGGACTTTTTGGTGTAGAGTCCCATTCACATCACGCTCTATGGTTGCGGTGTTCGTATCAAAGACGATGCTGTTGATGCCAAACGCTTTCATGCGCTTCAGTGTCAGTTCCGCATCACGCTCCTGGAACAGACAATTGAAGGTATCCAATTGATGATCGGCGAGTCCGATGATCTCCAAATTCTTCGGGATGAAGTACGGGATGAATGTCCCGACGCGATACATGTACGGACGGTCGGGCATTTCGTTATGTCGCTGGACGGCGACGGCACTTATATCGTCGTAGTATGGAATGGTGCGCTCGCGGAGCGCCGACGCAGTGATCTTGCCCAAAGCATATTCAAAGAGGTTCCGCTGTTGCTCATATTGCCAAAACCTGTTTCCAAAGGTGACGAAGAGACTGCAAACAATGAGGAATGACGCCAATATTTTATTCGGAAGATCCGGCGCACGTGCAACGAGCGCCTCCAGCGCAACGCAGAGTCCGAAGAACATCCCTATGCCGTACCACGGTATGCCGTTCGCCATGAACATCCACTGAAGAATGATGAGCACCGTTCCCGCGCCAAGCCAGCGAAGCCACCGCCCGCGTTTTATCCAGAAATACGGAAGGAGCAGGAGCAGAGGGAACAGCAGCAACGCCGGCATGGTCGTGACGTAGTAGCCGGTGGAATCCAAGTTCATGACCGTACGCCACGGCAGTGTGAGATAATGCTTCCATCCTTTGCCAAAGCCCCAGTAGCGGTCCAGTTCCTCCCGCGAACCCGTGGGCGTGCAGGTGGGATGATTGTTGTCCAAGGCAAGTTCCGGCGGAAGAACGCGAATGTCTTGCCCGAAATCTGCAGCACTCTCTCTTCCTCCGCTGATGACAAACGTGGGAGAAAGCGTATTCGGCGCACCCATCTCCAACCTTGGAATGAGGCTCCCCTGCAAGTAATTGTTATGAATAATCCACGGGCTGATGGAAAGTAGAAACGCCCCCAGAAAAAATCCGGTGCCTAGCAGAATGGCGGAAAAACGGCGCCGATCCTTGAAAAAGGCGTATGCAAAAGCGCCGCCTGCAACGAGTGCCGCAAGCACCAAGAAAACCATGCGCGAACTTTCAAACGCATATCCCACCAAATGATTGACGATTTTCTTCACATCGAGCACATCTTTCGCAGTAAATACAAAGAGAACGGAAGCAACCGCGCCAATGAATGCCGACCAATGAAGTCCGGCTCCCAGAAGAATGGTCACTGCAGCGGCAACCATCATGATGGCCGTTGCTTTCATGGAAAGCGCAAATCCGCCGAATACACCGGCCAGCGCCAGCCAGCGCAACGATCTCTCCTGCTCCTCCGAATCCTCATCTGCGGGAGGAAAGAGAAACAAGAAGACGGCAAAGAGACTCATCACGCCCATCGTGAACACGGCATTGTCCACTTTCATGTCCGCGTACGAAAAGTGTCCGACCAACGGCAGCGTGTAATAGAGAAGAGCGGACAAGAGTCCATGCCCCTTGCCAAGGTACGTGCGTGCGAATGCGAATACCGCAGTCAATGCAAAGAGTCCCGCCATCCAATTGATCATCATGGATGCTGTTGCGCCGAACGAGCTCTCGTACCCGAAGAGCAGGAACCCAAGCGCCGTCAGGTATTCCCACTGGAACGGAGCCATGGAAAAGACAAAGTGTCCGTAACTGACGAGAAGTCGAGGACGGTTCAAGTAACTGCTGAGGTCATCCCAACCGATGGGAAATGGGCGAACGACATTCAAAAAATTGAGCGCGATGTAACTAAGGAGCAACCATCCGAGAATCACACTCACGGAATGCCAACGGAAAGGAACTTCCCACGAGGAGAAAAGAAAACGCTGTACCCAAACCTTGGTATGACGATAGAACAGAATGGGAACAAGAATGACAACAATCCATCCCACAAGATCCATGAAGAGCGACAACACCGCCAAAAACCAGAGAATGGCGACGAGAGCGCACGCACCGGCCGTCGCGCTGAACAGCGTTTCCAGCAGGAGCAACGGGAATGTGATGCGGAGCCTCTGCAACAGGAAACGTCCGAGGACGAGGAGTTCGAAAAGAAGCAGGACGATGAAGAGGACAACAGGCAGCACGCGCGTAAAGAACGATGTCTGCATGCAGGAGAATGCAATATCGTAGACGCCTGCACCGTTATTGGTGTGCGCGACATACGTCAAACAGTTGCGACCCTGCAAGCCTTGGAAATTTGCCGTCAGTTCCGCCATGCCTTCCGCATCCAAACCTTGGTAGACAGCAGGCGTCGGTTCAATGATGCGCCGGATAGGGAAATCTCCTCCCGCACCGTCATACGCAATGGATGTGAAAATCATCCAGAGTGCTGCAGTGAAGAGCAGCAACAGATGCCACGGGCGCAGCGTGATGGATGTTGGCAGTTTGCCTTGCCGTGCAAAACGGATGCCGAGGAAAATGCCGTAGGCCGTCAGTGATACGAGAAAATACGGCAAGAACACCGCTGCACGTGTGAGCGTGTGTTGAAGCATGGGCAGAAAACTGTAAAAACCACGGCAAAAGATGGAGGCGCTTCCGCACACTTCCGTAATGCTCTGCTCATTACCGCCCAAAAGCACCATGCCGTGCACCGGCACGCCAACGTAATAGATAAGGGAACCGCCGCCCCAAAGAAGGAACAGGGCAAACAGCGCAATGGAGAGAATTTGTACGGTTTTCTTCTGCATAGAAAGAGATCCCGGGAAGTGTATCAAAAAAAGAGGGTTCGGACAGCTCTTTTTGGCTGTTTGGATGCTATGATTCCCTCTCATGGCTCTTGCAATGGATCGCATTCGGCAAGACATTCCCATTTTGAAGGAAACTTTCGATGGGAATCCCCTCGTCTATTTGGATAATGCCGCGACCACGCAAAAGCCGCGTGCGGTATTGGATGCCATGACTCGATTTTATGAAACAGACAATGCCAACGCACACCGGGGGATGCATGTGCTGGCCGAGCGTGCGACGATCGCTTTGGAAGATTCTCGACGCACGGTGCAAACATTTCTGCATGCCGCGCATCCGGAGGAAATCGTTTTTACGAAGAGCTGCACGGAGAGCATCAATCTTGTTGCGCGCGGACTTTCGCAAGCGTGGATCGATGCGGATGCGATTATCCTCTCGATCTTGGAACATCACAGTAACATCGTGCCGTGGTTGCAAGTAAAAGAGGAACGCGGATGCGACCTGCTCTGGATCGACATCCATGATGACGGAACGCTCAACATGCAGGGGTTTGAGGAGGTGCTGCGCCATGGCACGGTCAAACTGGTTGCCATCACCGCGCAGAGCAATGTCCTTGGCATACGTCCTCCGTTAAAAGAGATGATTCAGAAAGCGCATGCCGCAGGCGCGTTGGTGCTTGTGGACGCCGCGCAAGCAATGGCGCATGAAAAGATCGATGTCACGGAACTCGACTGCGATTTCCTCACATTCTCCGGACACAAACTTTACGGACCCACGGGCATTGGCGTGTTGTATGGAAAACGAAAGCTGCTGGAGACGCTTCCTCCCCTTCTCGGCGGCGGCATGATGATCGGCGAAGTCTTTACCGATCGCTTTACGACGGCGGATGTTCCCGCAAAGTTCGAAGGAGGAACGCAACCGCTTGCAGAAGCCGTAGGCCTCGACGCAGCCATCGATTGGCTCACGCAATTTTCTTGGGATGACATTACCAAACACGAGTCATTGCTCATGAAAAAAGCATATGATCTGCTTCAAAAAATTCCCGGCCTCACGATCCTCTGCCCTAACCCTAATCCTAACCCTAGCCCTCTCCTGAGTTTTACAATCGACGGCGTCCATCCACACGACCTCACCGAAATCCTGGGACGCAAAGGAATCTGTCTTCGCGCGGGACATCACTGCACCCAACCGCTGCATCGGCGCCTTGGGATTCCTGCGAGCACACGCCTGTCCGTGGGCATCTACAACACTACGACTGAGTTGGATCTTCTGGCGAAGGAGCTGCCGGAGGCGGTGAAGCGCCTGCAGTAGGATCCGGCTCTCGTCCGACGAGACGAGCTATTTGGTTGTGTAACGTATTCATCTTCTTAAGAATCACCATTTCTTGAGGCGTGTAATCGCTGGCATGACTTCGCAATACATAATATTTGCGTGCGGAAGAAAGAAGGCCACTTTGCGCATTTCGTAAAATAGCGCTTTCTCGTCCTGCCCATTCCCTTTCCTCCTTTCGAGCGGTGGCAATAACATCATACATAAAACGACTGAGTAAACTCAAAAAACGTTCAAGCTCACTCATAGAAGGAACTGTTTTGTTTGGATCTCGATACAGTTCCGCTTGTGCCTCCAATTCATCGAGAATTTCCATAAAAGGTGTCATACTACCATGCAACTTGTATGGACATATACGCAGAGACCATTCTCGACCATTATCGGCGTCCCAAAGGGAAAATGAGGCTCTCCCAGCCTTCCGTTTCTCACGCGGAAACGAACCCCGCCTGCGGCGATGAACTCACGGTCGATCTCGTGATCCATGATGGCAAGATTGTCGATCTCGGCTGGGATGGAACCGGTTGTGCCATCAGCCAGGCCGCCATGTCGATGCTGTCGGAGGAGATCATGGGAAAATCCGAGAAAGATTTGGAAGCACTCGCGCAAAAAGACATCTACGCAATGCTCGGCGTGCCCATCGGCCCACGACGATTCAAATGCGCATTGCTCTGTTTGCATACCGTGAAGAACGCACTCCGTACGAAGCGAGGAGAGAGCAAGCAATCGTGGACGGAGACGGTGCATATCACAGAAGATCAATGAAGTCGGGTTGATCGGAATCACGTGTCCTCGTACCCTATGTCTCTCAAGTCCAATGCCGCCCTAGCTCAGAGGTAGAGCACTTCCATGGTAAGGAAGGGGTCACGGGTTCAATTCCCGTGGGCGGCTCCAGCCTTGATATACTAAGGAACGTGCATGCCTCTGTATTCTTTCGGGACAACAAAAATCTTCTGCTGCCGACATTTATAGCACTTGTTTGTTTTTTGATCTATTTCCCCGTTCTCGGCTACGAGTTTGTGCGGTGGGACGACTACGAACTGATTCTGGGAAATCCTTTGGTGCAGTTTTTCTCGCCGAAAATTTTCTGGTCATTTGATCCGGAGCTCTACGTACCGCTCACGCTCCTCACCTATCAAATTGAGTATGCATTGGTGGGAGCAGAGCCATTCCTCTTCCATGCGACGAATCTGATCCTTCATGCGGCAAATGCCGTGTTGATCTTCTTCCTGCTGCGAAAAGTATTGCAGGATCCCCTGCTCGCGGCGGGAGGAGCATTGCTCTTCGCAGTGCATCCGTTGCATGCGGAGACAGTCTCGTGGATCAGCGCACGCAAAGAATTACTGATGACGTTGTTGAGCATTGGATCGCTGCTCGCAGCACTGAACGCGGATGAGAAAGAACGTGCATTTTCTCCTCTCGGTTTGATCCTGTTTCTGTGCGCATTGCTCTCCAAAGTGACTGCGATCAGCGTGCCCCTCGTGCTGGCACTGTTGCTGTGGCACCGCAGAAGAGCGCCAAGAAAGATCATAAAAACCATTGCTCCGTATCTCGGACTGAGTGTCCTCTTTGGAATCATTGCATTGGTTGGCCGCTCGGATCCTCTTATGTTGCTGACGCCATTGCAAACGCTGCTTCTGGCTTTCCGAAGCGCAGCATTCTCCTTGCAGCAATTTTTCCTGCCACTCCGGTTCTCCGCCATCTATCCCGCTCCGACGGATCTATCCGTGATGAATCCGATCATTCTTCTCTCCGCAGCAGTCGTTATGGGATTGATGGTTGCAGCATTTCTCTTCCGTCGCCGCATGCCACTCGTGAGCATCGGCTTCGCGATTTTTATCATCAGCCTCGCACCGAGTTTTCTTGCATACGCGAAATCAAATGATGTGACGATGAGTGCGGATCGGTATGCCTATCTCCCATTAATCGGGCTCGTGCTCCTCGTGACATCACTTCTCTATGAGTTGCTGCGCAAACGATCGACGCTGGCTTTGGTCATTTTGATCGCACTGTCAGCTCCTCTCTCCTTCAAAGCATTTGCACAGAGCCACACATGGCAAACAACGGAAACACTCTTCCTGAATGTGCTGCAGAGTTATCCAAACTCACACGTGGCATTGAACAATTTGGGGCAGAGTGCACTGGTGCAGAACCAAACGGACAGCGCAATGGAGTATTTCCGGAAAGCTCTGACACAAAAACCAAACTATCCCGATGCGCTCGTGAACCTGGGCGCCGCCTACGGCCGAAAAAACATGCTTTTGGAAGCCGAGCAGATGCTGCAAAAAGCATTGAACTTGGATCCCGATCATCCGAATGGAGTCTATAACCTTGCAGGCGTCTATATGGTGCGCGGACAAACGGCGGAAGCCATACGGCTTTACAAACGCGCAATCGATCTTGCTCCGTTCTTTACGCCCGCCCACTGGCACCTGGCTCGCACACTCCATAAAGCGGGCAATCATCAAGAAGCGAGGATCGTCTATCAAAGATTATTGGAGATGGATTCCTCCTATCGAGGACGATCGGCGGAGTTGGATGGACTCCTACAGTGACGGATATTCAGAGTCCCGGCATGACGTGCATCAGCGATTGGAAGAACCAAAGGACGCCGCTCATGATCGTCGTAATCCACCCCGAAAGGAACGGAAAGCCGAACAGTTGTTCCCCGAGCAGAAGAAACAGCAAAATGTACGGACCCACGCGCATAAATTCATCGAACTGCCGCTCGTAACGGTACGACACAAACGATTGCAGCACTTTGGATCCATCCAGCGGAGCGATGGGCAGAAGATTGAATGCCATAAGACCCAGGTTGATGAAGAGCGAACTTGCCAGGAGTTGTACAAAGAAAATCTGGAGTGGCGACCCGCCGGAAGCAATGTCCAACAACGCAAAGACTGATTGCGTCGGGAGCGAAGCGGAGAGAATGGTGAGGCTAATGTACGCCGCAAGCGCCAGCACAAGATTACTTGCAGGTCCTGCGACCGCTGTGAGAGCAATATCTCTGCGTGGATGCTGGAAATTGCGCTCATTGATGGGCACGGGCTTGCCCCATCCAAACCCAACGGTGAGGAAGAGGATGGTGCCAAGCAAATCCAAATGGGAGATGGGGTTTAAGGTCAATCTTCCTTGCTCCTTCGCGGTGTAATCCCCCAAGCGATACGCCATCATGGCATGCGCCCATTCGTGGACGCTGAGTGCAATGAGGATGCTGATGATGAAAGTGGGATTTAAAAAAGTTGTCATTACTAAAATACTATACCTGTGATTAGTTTTTAGTTCTTAGTTTTTGGTTTTGGAGGATAGAGTAATCTTGAAATTTCCGAACCAAAAACTAACAAACCAGGAACTAAAAACCCATCCCGGAAAGCATTGACCACAGTTCCCAAAGCCTTTACTCTATACGTCCGATGGGCAGACAGTGCGTCAAAACCGGCAAAGGAACCTCTTTCGGCAACACCCGGAGCCACTCCATGCGGCATACGCGCCGAACATGGAAAATCAATCTTCAAAAGAAGCGTGTGTTTGATCCTGTTTCCGGAACATACAAAACAATGAAAGTTTCAGCACGATACTTGCGCACGCTCGCCAAGAGATTGCAGCAAGGAAAGCTCGCGTAGGAAGTAAGGTAGGTCAGGAATGTCCAGTAGGTACGGTAGGTTTTTTTGATGTGCCGTACTTACCTTACCTACCATACCTACCTTACTTTTTAGTGCCCTCACAACCTCACACTCATTTCACTTCAGTCATTTCTTCCTCTTCCTCTTTCATTCCGCTCGCTTTGAGCATTGCTTTTGCATTCACCGTATCTTCTGCAATGCCGGAGAGCAGCCTGTCTGCCTCTGCTTCTTCTTCCAACGTTTCCTGAAGCAGATCCGCTGCTTCGTCGTGCCCCATCATTTCGGCAAAGCAACGTGCCGTGCCGTAGCCCGCCATTTCATAGTGTTCCACGCGTTGCACCGCACTGATGATGGCGCAGTCCATCACTTCCGGAATCTTGATCCTGCTCATCGTCTTATCTCCTTCTTCCAGCAATCCCTTCATGCCCTGACATGTCTCTCGCTTCGCGACGACATCCAGTATGGTAAAAATGTCTTCCAGACGGTCCACATGCGTTTTTGTCTTTTCTAAATGTTCAGCGAGCGCTTCCTTCAACTCCTCATTCGTCGCATCGTCGATCATTTTCGGCAATGCCTCGACAATCTGGTGTTCCGCATCGTACAAGTCGCGCAATGCATGCAAGAAGAGATCGTGGAAAGAAGATATTTTCATAAAAAATGGTGGAAGGAGAAAACGTTCATTCTATGCAACACGCCCGGGGCTGTCACCGATTTCCGCAAGATTTTTAAATGATGTCCTTACGCAACTTTTTCTGCTCTCCGCGCTTCTTCTTTTCATCCAACATCTTTTCTTTTGCCTTACGGCTGCGGCGCATCTTCTGCTTGCGGATTTTGAAGTTTTCCTTCGCCCTGCGGGACTCGCTTCCCTTCTCCCGCTCTTCGATCTTCTCGATCAAAAGCTTGTATGCCTCTATGCGGTTCTTGTGCTGCTCCCGATATTGTTGCACACGAACGGAAATACCCGTGGGACGGTGATTCAGCTCCACGCAACTGCTGGTTTTGTTGATCTTCTGTCCTCCGTGCCCTTTGCCACGGATGAAATGCTCATCAATGTCCGCACCGCTTATTTTTAGCTCCCGTGCCAGCTCCATGTAACGCGGCCGCAGTTCCACAGGGAAACGCGGCTCGTTGGACGTGCCTCCGGGCAGTGCTGTTTTGGATCCTTCCGTCGTAAATCGAGCACATACGTTCTGCAATTTGGAGATTTGGTACGAAAGATAGAAATCCCGGTTCTCTAGAACTTGGGCAGCAAAGAAATTCCACACGGACGTGACGCACGCCAATATGAAATACTCCGCAAACAGCGACTGCTCATCCGAATGCAACCCATACCAATCCAGAAACTGTTTATACAAAGGATCATTGAACGTAAAATCGGCGGAACGATAATCGCTGAGGCAGATCGCCACGGTAACGGAGAGATCTTCCAACGAATGACCGATGCTTGATCGATCAAAATCGATGAGTCCCGTCATGTGCCCCACCACATCCACCAAAAGATTCCCATGATGGTAATCGCCGTGGATAAAGCAGGCTTCTTCACCCGAGAAAGAACGTCGTGATTCTTCTACACGCGCCACGGCATTCTTGATTCTTTGATTTGCATGAGGAGAAAGCAAATGTTCTATCTTTCGGTGTTTTTCCAAGAGATCGCGAGGAAAGGCGCTCAGATCGGCATATGCATGGAGTTCCAAATTCTTCGTCGCATCATGCAAGGAACGGAGAGACGCGAGCACCGATTTATTCTCCGCATCCGTCGCTTGGGGAAGCATTTTCCAATTGCCCAATGTTCTACCTGGCAGGAAGGAACTTCCCGTCCAGATGCGATCTGCTGATGCAAGAAAGAGTTCTCCTTTTGTTGTACGCATCGGCTCCGGAACATTCCAAGAAATCCGTGGTCGGATGGCTGAGACGAGCACGGCCTCCTTCTCTATGTGCTCGGAAAGTCCCGCGCTCTTGTACCGAGCCTTCAAGACAAACTTCTCATCCAAAATAAAAACGTTGTCGAAAAAGGAATGTTCCGGCTGCTTCACTGCTTGGAAGTTGATACCAAATGCCTGTGCAATCTCCGCCAGAGGAAAGGATTTGGGCATGCGCGTAGCGTAACCTATTTTGTGAGAGTGAAGTATCCCATGCGGAACGGCAGCCACGGAATCACCTTGATGTACACGATGCCAAGGAATTGGTTTTCGCCCGTGCTCACCATTTCATCCACGATGAAGCGGAGCCAGAAAGGATTCTCGGGCTGATTGTAATCCAGGCGAATGACTTCTTTTTTGCCGTCTTTGATGCTCATCTCTTTTGAAAATCGGAAAGGAAATTTTTCTTCCTCTCCTACAAGATTGATGCCCGTGCCGCTCTTGAAAAACTTCTTTCCTTTCCAAGAAACTTCACCCAGTCCCAATGCCGTGCCCTTCCACAATCCTTCGGGCATGACGGAAGGGACCATACCTTGTTGAAAACGATCATAATCTTCCGACCATCCGGTTTTCCATGTGCGGTAGAAACCATAGGCAATCGCAAGCATCAAAGCAGTCAGGAGGAGAGTGATGATGATCTTGAGGAATGCGACCATACGGCTATGGTAGCTTCTTTTCTTCTCTTTTGTCATAATGCGTCGCCTACGGACAGGTAGCACAGATGACGTCTCGTGCGCTGCGCACCTTCTGTATGGATCATCTACAATTAATAAACTGGAGAGGTCGCATAGTGGCCTAGTGCGCGCGCTTGGAAAGCGCGTAGACCTGAAAGGGTCTCGGGGGTTCGAATCCCCCCCTCTCCGCCACGGTGTTCGCGAACGCCGTGGCTCCGCCACATCGATAAATCTCAGAACATCTTCTGCGTCCACGTCTTTGGCGTTTTGTCGTTCATGATTTCAATATCAAACGTGTAGCGGAAGCGTTTGGTTCCTCGCTTGGCAATCCATTCAATCATTTCCTCCAATCCTCTGCGCAGCGTGTAGGCGGTCTTGTATCCCAAGAGCGTGCGCGCTTTTTCCGCGGAACATGTGGCAAGCTTTACTTCCTGCGGCCGGCCGGGCACGTAGATGGGATCCAGTTTGAAGTGGAGTATGTCCGCGATGGTGACGGCCAGGTCATTGATGGTGATGAATTCCTCGTCGGGACCGATGTTGATGATCTGGCTCTTCACAGACGGTTCGTCCATCAGTTTTTCCAGCACTTGGATGTCATCTTGCACGAAGCTGAAACATCTCTTCTGCATGCCATCGCCGTAGATGATGGGCTGCCTCCCCTGCAGCATCAGGTTGATCATGATGCTCGCCACGTTGCGGTAGGGATCATCGTATTTCTGCCGGGGCCCGATGATGTTGTGCGGCACGGCGATGACGTACTCCATGCCATGAATGTCCGCCAAGTTGGCGAGTGTCAGTTCCCCGGCATATTTGGCGATGCCGTAGGGGTCTTGGGGTTTACAGATCATGTCCTCGGTAAAGGGCACGCGATCTTGCGTGCCGTAGCGCGCCATACTGGAGCAGTACACAAAGCGCCGTACGCCGACGCCGATGGCGGCCGTCATGACGGAAACAGAAATCTGGTACGTGTTCTGCGTCACAAGATGCGGGGAAAAAACGCTGAGCCCTTCGTAGGCCGTGGCCGCACAGTGGTACACGGTGTCCATCCCCTGCATGATTTTCTTCATCGAATTCAAATACTTGCAATCGTACTGGTAGAAATCCGCGCCATCCGGAACGTTGTCCAAATACCCGCCGATCAAATTGTCGCAGCCCGAGACTTCGTACCCCAGCTCCAGGCAGCGCTCGGCAATATGGCTCCCCAGGAAGCCTGCGATGCCGGTGATGAAGACCTTACGAGCCATGCGGAACGCTATGGTACAGGAGAGCAGGAGGGATTTCCTCCAGATTAGGATCGTGCTGTAAGCCACTGCACCAGCGGCTCGACTATCTTCTCCGGAAGAAATTGTTTCTCCGTAAGCATGCGTCCGTGCTTCGCGAGCTTTTCCCGAAGCGCAGGATCTGCTTTGAGCCTGAGGATGGCTGCAGCCAGGGCTTCCGGATCCCCCGGTCTGGACAGATATGCATTCTCACCATGTGCAAGCACCCGCCGTGCCGCCGTGGTATCACCCGTGAGCAGCGGCTTGCCGCACGCCAGGACTTCGTACGCTTTGTTCGGAATGACGCGGTCGGCTTTTTCCGTGATGCCGAGGATGCCGAGACAGATGTCTGCATTCGCAATCTTTGCAGGAAGCATGTCCATGGGCAGCGACCCTGTGAATGTCACATTGCTAAGAGCATGTCGGTTCGCCCTGTCATGCATGGCCTGGTAGGTTTGGCCGCGGCCAATGAGTTCAAAGGAGATGTCATCCGCGTGCCGCTCCTGCAGAATGCGCGCGGCATCCAGAATGACATCGATACCCTGGAGCGGGATGAATGTGCCGTGAAACTCCACGCGGAATCCTTCGTGCGGCGGAGCATGCAGGGGAACGAACAGATCCGTCCTGCACCCGACGGGCAGCACGAGAATCTTTTGCGGAGACACGCCGTAGTGCCGGACGAAGTATTCTTTGTGTTCTTCCGTATCCAGCAACATGGCGTCCGCCAATTGTCCGCAGAGCCAATCGAATGTCCACAGCATCCATGCGTACGGATGAGAACGGGAGAAGCGTTTCCTGTCATTCACTTCGGTGTCGTAGAGCGAGAGGAACGTATCGATAGTAAGCGGGATGCGCTCGCGCCGTGCAAGCCACCATGCAAGCGGCAAAAAGTAGTGCCCAAGGAAAGGCACGTAGAGCAGATCCGCATGTCCGGTGCGGCTCTTCCACTGTCGCAGGAGATCGCGGTACTTGGCGAACAGTCCCGGCTTTTCCGTGCGACAGAACTCCACGACATATCCGTGTCGCTCCAGACCCGTGCGGAGAGCCCAGCCGCGGCCGCCTTCCAGATCAAAATTGCCGAAAGCAACGATGGTAACCATAAGGCAGGGTGCGCAAAAGGTATGATACGATACTCGGGATGAAGAACGTGATCGACAAGTACTATACCTATATTCGCCCCTACCGTTTTCTGTATGGCTGGGCGAAGGACGCGCATGATCGCCGTCAATCGTCCATGCGTGCGAAAGAATGGGAGGCAAAGGGCTTTGTGGGAGCCAAGCTGGACATCTGCGGCGGCAGGAATCCCTTCAAGCCGGATGAATTTTTGAACGTGGACATCGTCCCCTTTCCCCGGGTGGATCTGGTGTTCGATGTACGCAAGCAATTCCCTTTCAATGACGGCGTCATCGCCGAAATCATTTCCATTGCGACACTGGAGCATCTCCGCAAACCGCACGTGCTTCACATGCTGCGGGAATTTTTCCGGGTGTTACAACCGGGAGGAGTGCTCCGCGTCTCCACGCCGGACATCGAGGCCATTGCACGCGGCGTGCTGCGCGGCGATGATCCGGACACCATCAATCAGCACCTGTTTGGGAAATACAAATCCACCGACACCGAGGATTACGACGTGCACCGATGGATGTACACCGCACCGCAGATGATCCAAACGCAGCACGAGATCGGGTTTGAGAACGCCGAGAGAATCCCCATGGACATCGGTATGCACGACGCGGAATACACGTATCTCATCCGTGCGCGGAAGCCTTTGTAACCTGGAAGATTTTCTTTCGCGCTATTTAACGTTACAAGCTTCACACTTCGTCACACAGCACTTCATATGCTTCATCCAGAAGTGCGATGCCACCGCGAGAGCGAGCAGGGACATGGATCCGCTGGTGGTGCCGAAGACCAAGCCGCTGGAAAGGACATGTGCCTTGTACGCACCGATGACGGCTGCGACGGACGCAACAAAGAGAAGGATGGCCAGCACGACGTGCAGCGCCAGACAGACGCCGACGTGCGGAGATTTCTTCTTGAAGAGAGTTGGCATGAGGAAGAGGGAAAGAAATTACAGGAAACGGTACTCGCGGGCATTCTTCTTTGCAAGAAGGCAATATTGCTAGTCACCCGTTACTCGTTTCTGGCTTTTATTACGAGTAACGAGTGAACGAGTAACGGATCTTCCAAAAACGCGTTATTTACTCCATACTCTTAGCATGAAAATATCATTGGATTGGCTCTCCGACTTCATCGAGTTCAAGAAAAAAGATCCGCAAGTGATTGCGCAGGAGGTGACAGCGCACGCGGCGGAGGTGGATGAGGTGCAAGAACTCGGCGCACTGCTCAAGCACTGCTGCGTGGGCAAGATCATGAGCCTTGCGAAGCATCCGAATGCGGACAGACTGAATATCTGCGAAGTCAAAACAGATCATGGCACCAAAAAAGTGGTGTGTGGCGGCACGAATCTTCGCGTGGGGATGCGCATTGCCTTCGCGCATTCGGGAGCAACCGTGAAACACGGAAAGGAAATGATGACGTTGGAGAAGATGAAAATTCGCGGCGAGGAAAGCGACGGCATGATCTGCGCATCGGAGGAATTGGCGCTGGAGGATCGTTTCCCGCCAAAGGCATCGGAAGGAAGTCGCCCCATTGTTGACTTGGGTGACGGAGATGATGGCGTCGGCAAAGATCTGCGATCGTATTTGAATTTGAGCGACACCGTCCTGCACATCGATAATCACGCCATCACGCATAGGGCTGATTTGTTTTCCCATGTCGGCTTTGCGCGCGAGTGCGTTGCCATGGGCATTGCCACATGGAAGAAGGAACCGGAACTTCCGACTTTCAAATTCCCGAAGACTGCGCTGCCGTTTGCGCTAAAAGTAGAGAACTCGAAGCTGATGCCACGCTACTGCGCATGTTTGATCGCAATTGATAGTTTGGGGGAAACGCCGGACTGGATGAAGAAGAGGCTCACGGCGACAGGCTGGCGCCCTGTGAACTTGCCGGTGGATATTACAAACTACGTGATGATGGAGATCGGCGTGCCGCTGCACAGTTTCGATGCCGGTGACATCGTGGGGGATGTCACGATGCGCGGGAGTAAAAAAGGCGAGAAGATCGTGACGCTGGATAAATCCGAACTCACGCTGCCCGAGGGTGCATTGATCTTGGAAGACACCAAAGGAATTTTCGATCTCCTTGGTATTATGGGAGGGCTCCGCAGCAGCACGAAAAATTCGACACGCCACATCTACTTGCACAGCGCCAGCTTGGATCCCGTATCCATTCGCCGAGCCGTGATCGCAACAGGGCACCGAACGGATGCCGCAACCGTCTACGAAAAAGGTGTGCCACCCGTCATCACGGAACATGGTTTCTTCCGCGCGCTCGAACTGATGTTGGAATTTATTCCCGGTGCAACCATTGCCTCCAAATTGGAGTCCAAAGGCGACAATGGCAAACCCAAGGCCATCGACATTGCTCAGGAAAAAATCACGCGCATGCTGGGCGCAGAAATTCCTGCAAAGAAGATCGAAAAAATCTTTAAGGATCTTGGTTTTACCGTGAAGACAAAGAGCACCAACGCAGGAACAAGCTTTTTGGTGACTGCTCCACTGCATCGCGTGGGAGACATTCGCGGAGAGCATGATCTGGTAGAAGAAGTGGGTAGGATCTACGGCTTCAATGAGATCGATGCGGAGATGCCGCTGGCAGAACTCCGCGTCCCCGCACGCGACCCGCGCCTGCACCGCTTCCGCGATACGCTCAAAGCGGAGTCGTATACGGAGATTCTTCCTCTCTCGCTCATTGGCGTTGCACTGCTCAAAAAAGCGGGGCTGGATGCCATAGATGCCATCGAAGTGCAAAACCCAATCGGTGAAGAACTCAGCTTGATGCAGACGAGCACGCTGCCCGGGCTTCTGGAACATGCAGGGAAAAACCTGGGACTCACCGAACACACGCTCAAAACATTCACCATTGCACATGTATTTTCGAAGAACGTTCCGGAGCATACGGAATGCGGACTTCTGATCGCGGAGAAGAAACAACGCGGCATCAAAGAGGATCCCTTCTTAGTCGCAAAGGATCATCTTGGAGCAGCCCTCTCCTCCATTGGTTTTGCGATGGCTATCGAAAAACCAAAAAGGATTCCTGCATGCGCGCATCCCGGACGGGCGGCGGAGGTCTCTGTGCAAGGCTCGTCTGTGGGATGGATCTTCGAACTGCATCCTTCTGTTCGCGCACGGTTCGATCTGCCGGAACGCGTAGCCGTGGCGCTGCTGGATTGCTCGGCATTGATAGAGAAGGCATCTGCTTCAAAAGTGGCAAAGCCGCTGCCCACATTCCCGGCGATCACCTACGATGTGACGGTTCCGCTCTCAGGCAAGACTGAAATGCAAAAGATACTCGAGAGCGTGCGCGGTTGTCACGAATTCTTGGAAGAAGTGGCAATCGTAGATCTCTATGCAAGTGCATCGCAAAAAAATGTCACGATGCGGTTTACGTATCGCGCGGAGGATCGCACGCTTACAGAGCAGGAGGTGCAAAAAGTGCATGAAGGATTGGTCAAGGGGATGAAGAATTAAATACATGCTTATTTAGTGAGGAGCGGCCATACTTGGCCGCGTATCGCAGGCAGGTATGCCTGCTCCCTGTTTTGGAATTATTATTAGGAAAAAGCCATTCCTAATTCATACTTCTTAATTCATAATTCTCATCCATGTCGATTGTCACCAAAACAGGCGACTCCGGGACCACAGGACTCTTTGGTGGAGGCAGAATCTCCAAAAATTCCCCGAGGCTCCATGCATATGGCACCGTCGATGAACTGAACGCATGCATCGGCGTGGTGCTCGCATCAAAAGAGCTTTTACAAGAAGCATCCGATCAGTTGCTTCATATTCAGAATCTTCTTTTCCGTGTGGGCGCAGATCTCGCGACGCCGCTTGTTGTGGATGCCAAGGTGGATCGCATGGCAAAAGAGCATGTCTTTGAACTGGAAGAATGGATCAAGACGTTGGAAACGGCGTTGCCTCCTCAAACAAGTTTTATTCTCCCGGGAGGATCCGTCGCATCCGCGAATCTGCACCTGGCACGCACCATCTGCCGCCGTGCAGAACGCTGGATCGTGGCATTGGCAAGAGAGGAAACTATCAATCCCGCTGTGCGCATTTTCATCAATCGACTGAGTGATTATCTGTTCATTGCTGCACGCGCTGCGAATCATGAAAAAGGCATTGCCGATACGGCTGTTGATTATTCGTCATAATTCCATTCGTTCGTAGAGACGCGAGATCTCGCGGCTCTACAAACCGAGCAGAGTTCTTTGCATACCGAATCAGAATAGTTCTTCCGTAGAGACGCGCGAATCGCGCGTCTCTACGACGAATTACATTTACAAGACCGACGCTTTCTGCCAAAAATTAAACACCAACAGACCCGCAAAGAGCAGAACCAGAGGAACACCGATGATCCACGGAAGCACCTTGGATTTTCCATTCGTGCCATGAACACTCAGGTACAAACTCAAGCCGCCGTAGAGAAGCGCAACCAATCCAAACGGAAGATCCGCCACTTGCATCCACCAGGCGGACCACATGGGAACGATGTCATTGCGGAACGTGAGGTACGCGAGGAAAAATGTCGCTCCTAAAACGTAGAAGAGGATTCCGCTCAAAGTATGTAAAAAGCGAAGCATTGCAGAAATAGTACACGCTATCGCCATGGGAGCAATATCTCCTTGGTGGGCAGGCGATGGGTAATGCGTTGCCGCCTTGAAAAATTTCCGTCGCGCAACTTGGCGAGCGGAGCGTTAAAAAAACGCGCTGTTTGAGTCCGCCCTCAGGCGGACGAGTTCGCGTTTTTAGCGCAGCGAGCCATTGTTGCGCAGGAAATTTATCAGAGCGGCTATGTTTTCTTTCTCCACTTTCTTTTGCATCAAAAGAAAGTGGATACCATTTGATGGCACCCGTACGATGCGATCATTAGCCGGACAAAGGTGGAAGGAATCGGCAAACAAAGAAAGATCGACATCGCACCCACGGAGGGGTGCTCTGTAGTATGTCGTGATCCTAAATCCCGCAGTTCTACCCGCTGGAGAAAGATGGAAACATCTACGTCTAAAAACTCTCTCGCAACAAATAAATCCGGAGAAAGAACTGTCCGCTTCCAGCTCGCTCTATTACAATCCCTTCTTTTGCACCGTCAAACGCCTTCTGCCCTGCCTGCGCCTGCGCGCGAGAACCTTGCGGCCATCGGCTGTGCTGCTTCGTTTGCGGAAGCCATGTTTTCGGAGACGCCGACGCCAACGTAACTTATTGAGCACTGAAAAGACGGAAAGGAATGAATGTGCGAGGCAGAGTACAAGGAACCCTTCATTCGAACAAGAGCTTCCGACAGGGAAAAACCCATCCATTGTCGGTCTCCTTCCCCCTTTCAGCCTGCTTCCTACCCCCTACCACCTGCTTCCTTCGTCCCGTACACTCTCGTTAACCCCTACGCATGTTCACTCTCGACAAACTTGAATCCGGCCTTCCTCTGCTTGTTGCACCCATCGATGGAACTGCCTCCGTCACCGTGATGGTCTTTGCGGGGGCGGGATCGCGGTATGAAAAGGAGAGTGAACGGGGCATCAGTCACTTTTTGGAACATATGTTCTTCAAAGGCGGCAAAAAGTACCGCGATACGAAAGAAGTGAGTGCGGCCATCGACGGCGTGGGGGGCGATTTCAATGCGTTCACGGGAAAAGAGTATGCCGGGTACTACGTGAAAGTCGCCTCGGAGCACACGGAACTCGCATGCGATGTCTTGAGTGATATGTTGCTGCATGCAAGCTTTCCCGATGCGGAGATAGAAAAAGAACGCGGCGTCATCATGGAGGAAGAGAGGATGTACCAAGACACACCCATGTACCGAGCGGGGTGGGACTTTGAAGAACTCGTGTTTGGCGATCATCCGCTGGGGTGGGACACCATCGGAAAAGAAAAAGTGATTCGCTCAGTAAAGCAGCAAGATTTCCAGAAGCACAAGGACGCACTCTATGGTCCGGATAACTTGGTGCTGACCTTCGCAGGAAAGATAACGCCGAAGGAAGCAAAAAAACTCGCAGAGACGTATTTCGCCGGTCTTGCGAGCAAGAAAAAGAAGTCGACGTTTCTGCCATTCACGACCTACGGACAGACGCCCGTGTTTCTGCGGAGCAAAAATACGGAGCAAGCGCATCTGGTGGTTGGCGTACCGGGTTTGCCTTCGCTGGATAAGGATCACTTCGCGATCAAGCTTCTGGCAATCATCTTGGGCGGCAACATGAGCAGCCGCATGTTCCTGCGCATCCGCGAAGCACGCGGACTCTGCTATTACATTTCCACGGACATCGACAATTACATGGACGCCGGTTCGCTCTCCACCCGTGCGGGCGTGGATCAAACGCGTTTGCACGAGGCAATCCAATACATCGTGCATGAGTATCATGTCTGTGCGAAGGAAGGCGTCATGCCCGACGAACTGAAGCGCGCCAAAGATTACTTGAAAGGAAAGATCGCCCTTTCCATGGAAGACAGCGAAGATCGCGCGCACTTCTACGGGAAGCAGCAACTCCTCTACCCCGCTGTGCGCGATGTCCCGGAATATTTTGCGGAGATCGACCGTGTGGCAAAGGATCAGGTGGATATTCTTGCGAAGAATCTGTTGAAGGAAGATCTCTTCCGCCTTGTGGTGATTGGAAAAGAAGAGAATGAGAATGCTCTCGTGAAGCTGCTTAAGTAATGATCAAGCGCGACCATACACCATCGATGATGGTAGGAAATCGAAGAGATGCTATAGTGATTTTACTCTCCATGAATGCCAAGCGTCTCGGGATCGGCGTCATAATCATCATCCTAGCAGTGCTGGGGTGGTATCTTGGTTCGCCGCTTTTCTTTGACACCGTTGTGGATGAGGAACTTCCACCTTCCACTTCAGGACTCACCGAAGATGAAAAAATGATGGTTGAGGAGATGGAATCCCTCACTCTGGAAGAGGTGGAAGCGATGCCCGAAGTGGAGCGCATGGAAAAGAAAGAAATGATGGAAGAACTTGGGCAGAAGATGCCGGATACGGTTGCAGATGAACCGATGACATCGGAGCCTGCAGTCGCGCTGAGCGGCGCATTTCAAGATGCGGACAGCTTTCATCAAGGATCGGGCAAGGCAACGATCTACGCACTGCCCGATGGGAAGAACATCCTTCGCTTCGAGGACTTCATGGTGACAAATGGTCCCGCCCTCAGCGTGTACCTTGTTCACAGCACTGATGGGAACGTGGACTCCGGCTTTCTCGATCTCGGCACATTGAAGGGAAACAAAGGAAACCAAAACTACGCCATCCCTGCAGGTACCGATCTGAGTTCGTATGGGAGCGTTGTCATTCGGTGCGTGCCCTTTAGGGTCACGTTCGCAACAGCTTCACTGCGGTAGTATCAAAAAAATGGGGAGGGATAAAACCAGTACAAAAAGCTAAGAAAATTTTTGAAACCCACCAAGTATCTGTACGATGTCTCCATGAAACCACCATCCTCTTCTTTTCTCCTTGGCATTATTTTGAGCGTATCATTTGCCTCTCCTGCTTTAGCAGCATTGGAAATGACAAGTGATCAGCGAACGCAATTGATGCGGCCGTGCCAGCAGATCACGGGACAGAATAAAGAACGATGCGAAGCCAGACAGCTGGCACGATGGAAGGTACAGGAGTCCCACAAGCCGGATACTGCATTTGAAACGTATGACGGAATGGATATGGGACAAGCAAGGCTTCGGAACAGATTGCAGCGCGAACGGGCAACGGACAATAAACGTCATTGGGCGCAGACGCGTAAAACCTATCGCGAGCAAGAATTCACGGAAGATCACAACACAGCGACGCGACCGTTCCTCACGGAGTACCGCGAACAGCGACGTCTTTGCATGCTGGACACGCTCCCCGACCGTGCACGCAACCGTTGTTTGGACCGGCTGGAGAATCAATTCCGACAAGATCAGAGCACGACGCCGTTGCCGGCACCAAAGCCGTATCAGTATTAAGAAGGATCTGCGAGGTTGAAGAGATTTGATTTGTGCTTTACCATAGCGAAGATCTATGAAGACTCTGATTCTCCTAAAACCGGACGCGGTGGAAAAAGGAATCTGCGGCAAAGTGATCACCCGCTTCGAAGAAGCGGGATTCAAGATCCGTGGCTGCAAGATGATTCACTTGGATCCCAAGATCCTGCGCGACCACTATGCGCACATTGCGGAGAAGCCTTTCTATCCGGAGGTGGAAAAATTCATGAAGTCGGTTCCCGTGATCGCGCTGGTGTTGGAAGGCGATGACATCATCGCAAAGGTACGCGACATGCTCGGCGTCACGGACAGCAGAAAGGCAGCTCCCGGAACGCTCCGTGCGGAATTTGGCGTGGATCAAATGGTGAACGTCGCACACGCATCGGACAGCCCCGAAGCGGCGGAAGCGGAGGTGAAGAGATTCTTTAAGAAAGAAGAATTGTTTACGTATTAAACCATCGGCTTTTCTCCACTTTCTCGAGTCTGACGGATAACATCATCAATGCGCCTGATTTCTGCGATTGCGAGGGCATGTGCCTCCAAAGGAGGCAACGGTGAACCATCAGGAGACGTGCCTCGACCTGCAATGGCATTCCGGACTCTCTGGAGTTCTGCCCACTGTTCTTCTGAAAGGCGAGAAGTATTTTTCATGCACAAAGAATAGATCAAAGAAGTATTCCTGAGAATTAAAATCATCTCTTCGTCACATCCTCATGATCCAGCAGCCACTCTTTCGCCGCGTCTAACTGCGGATCGCGTTCGGCTTCGAAATCTTCTGTCGAACGATCCACGACGATGTCTGGATGTACTCCTTCTTTGCCCAGATTCTTTCCATTGGGCGTCAACCAACGCGCAGTAGTGACGCGCAAACTGGAGCCTCCGGGGAGATCCAGCACTTCCTGCACCGTCCCCTTCCCGAAGCTCTTCATGCCGATGATTGTGGCGCGCTTGTGATCTTGGAGCGCCCCTGCGACGATCTCGGATGCCGATGCGGAACCTTGGTTGATAAGCACGACCATGGGCACATCGGGCGCCACCGGGCGACCGTAGACGTAATGGTGTTCCGGCTCTGTGCCGCGTCGCTCCACGGAAACCACTTTGCCCTGTCGCAGAAAGAGCGACGTCATTTCCACAGCTCCTTCCAAATACCCGCCGCCGTTGTAACGAACGTCCACGATCAGACCTTCGAGATCGTTGCCCAGGAGATCCTTCAATGATTTCTGGAACTCATCGATGCTCGTGTCGCCGAATTGGTTCAACGCGATGTAGCCGAGCGCGCCGCTGCCGGTTTCGATGAGGTCCGATTCCACGCTGGGAATGAGTATTTCATCGCGCACGATGGAGAATGTTTTTGATTCCAATGCGCCGGGACGGTCCACCGTGAGCGTGACGGTGGTTCCTTTTTGCCCGCGAATACGCTGCACGACTTGGTTCAAATTTTCCCCTTCAATATTTTCACCGTCCACTTCGATGATAACGTCCTCGGGCAGCAATCCCGCCTTCTGCGCAGGCGAACCTTTCAGCGGCGCCACGATCACAATCAAGCCGTCGCGGAACGCAAGTTCGGCGCCAATGCCCTGCAATTTCCCTTCCAAGGATTGCCGGAAATCCTTATTTTGCGCGGGCGTCATGAAAACCGTATAGGGATCGCCGACGGAGCGCACCATGCCTTCCACGGCTCCAAACAGGAGTTTGGTCGCTTCCAATTCATCCGGTGCGATGTAGTGCTTGATGAGGATGCGCCACACACCCCAGAGCAGTGACATATCCACTTCGTTCTCCGGGTCGGTGACGATCTGTCCGCTGCCCGTTTCGCCGGAATAGAGCATCTCGAGCCTCCGCGTTTCCTCCGCATATTCCCGCATCTGATACGTCGCACCCAGCTGCCATCCCAAAAGAAGCGTGAGAACGGGAAGAGCGACGTAGGTGAGGATTCTGAGCGTACGAACCACAAGAAACGTTGGAAAAAACGTAGGAACAGAAGCTCCTACAAGCGTAGAATGAGGATATGCCCGAGACGAAAAAGAAGCCAGCGGGAAAGGGACAAAAAGATGTTGCTCTACACAAGCATCCGACTGCTCTCAGGGTTCAAAAAACGATGCCTGTGCGCGAGATTGTGACACTGCTGCCCGAATCCGAACCGATTCTTGCCGAGTACGGCCTCCACTGTTTTCACTGCGCTGCGAATGCGTATGAAACCTTGGAGGAAGGATGCTTGGGACACGGTTTCGAAGCGGAAGCCATCGATGAGCTCGTGGAAGACCTGCAGAATTTACTGGATGCGAAACCTCCGCGCCCGGAAACGCTCACGGTGACATTGGACGCAGCAAAAACTCTCAAGCGTCTCGCGGAAGAAGAGAGTCGAACGGATCAAGGATTGATGGTGACGCTGGATGAAAACGGCGGATTCTGTTTGGAATTTTCGGATACGACATCGAAGGAGTTGAAAACATTCACGCACGCGGAGGAGCCCACGATGAAAATTTTCGCATCGACCATGACGCTCGCGCGTATCGGCGGTGCGACCATCGACTTCCGCGAAGGACGATTTAAGTTGGACCTACCTGCCGATGAGACGGGTCTGCTCGAGGAATCCAAGAAGAACACGTGTACATGCGGCGGCAAATGCGGCTGTGGAGAATCATGCGCATGTTGACGCTCGTTCTCACCCAAAACGACAGGGATTGATAAAATAGTTGATCGGATAGCCTTCCGGCGTGCACGCCGGGTACGTTTTACCGCTGGGGCAAACAATGGTGCACTGCCGGGGAAACTGACGCTGACGCGGCGGAGATCTCCTATGGGCGGCCATGGCGGTACCGACGAGGGAAAAAGTGATGACAGTTGCTGCGATGGTGTTCAAGAGGACTCGATGTGTCATATGCAAAAGGGAAATGACAAGAGCGGGATTATATCCGATACTGTTTTTTCCGGCAAGCATTCCACGTGTAGAATAACGGACAATGACCCGCCTCCCAGCGCACCTCACACGAAAATTGCAGCAACTCTTCCCCGATGCGGAGGATCAGAACGCGTTTGTCGCGGACGTGTTGGAAAAAGCGTTGGCGGAAGAAGCAACGGAGGAAGAAACCATTGCCGCCGTGGGGGGAACCCTCCATCTCTTCACGGATGGCGGGTCCCGCGGGAATCCCGGCCAGGCCGCCATCGCATGCATTTTGGAGGATCCCATCGAAGGCAAAGTGATCCGCGAACACTACGAACGCATTGGCGTGGAGACGAACAACGTCGCCGAGTACCGGGCATTGATCGAAGGGTTGAAGATCGCGGAACGCTACCATCCGAATCGGTTGATCTGTCATGTGGACTCCGAGCTCGTTGTGAAACAGCTCAATGGAGAATATCGAGTGAAAATGCCCAGCCTGCAGCCGTTGGTGGAAGAAATCCAGGAACTTTCCATGCAATTCCCGGACATCGTCTTCGAACACATTCCGCGGGAAGACAACTACCGCGCGGACCGACTCGTGAATAAGGCATTGGATGAACATCCGGCGCCCGCGTACAAGAAACCGGGACAGGTGCAACCACCACTCTTGTAAGGAATCTGATTCTTTTCTTGGCTCAAGAGAAGATTTCGTGAACAATGCGCGGGTGAAAAAGCTTTTTCTGATCGGCTGCGCACTTTCCTCTTTCCTCTTTGCACTTTCCTCAGCGGAAGCGGCCTATCCCGAACTCACTCTCCGCCACAAGCACCACATCTTCACGCTGGATCCCGACAGTTACCCCGCTTGGCGCGGGACCGAAGAAGTCTGGATGTATGAAGGAAAGGAAATTGAACCTGCTGCGGAACTCCGCATCGACGGTGACAGCCTCCCTGCCCTCCCGCGCGGGATCATTCGCTCGGAGCGGCCGACATGGAACGTGCATGCAATGGAAGTGACATTGAAAAAAGCGATCGAACCGAAATTGAATCGCTCTCCGCGCGATGTCACCATCAAACGCTCTGCGACCGGTGCCATCGTCTTTGAGGGAGTGGGAATGTTGGGACGTTCTCTGCAAACGAAGGAAGCATCTGCACTGATTGCGGAAGCGATGACAAAAGGAATGACGGAGATCATTCTCCCCGTGGAAGAAATTGCCCCAACGGTGACGGTGCTCGACCCGGAACTGCGCAAGTCGGGAATCAAAGAGATCGTGACGGTGGGAGAATCGAGTTACGCAGGCTCCCCCATTCCTCGCCGCCACAATATCGCCGTCGGTTTAAGCAAATTCAACGGTCATCTGATTCCGAAGGGCGAGACGTTTTCCTTCAATAAAGTTTTGGGGAAAGTGGATGCCTCCACGGGATACTGGAAGGAACTCGTCATTATGGGTGATCTCACGATTCCCGAATACGGAGGCGGACTCTGCCAAGTGAGCACGACTGCCTACCGTGGCGTGTGGGAGTACGGTTTTCCGATCGCGGCCAGAAGAAATCATAGCTTCGCAGTGCGGTATTACTTTCCGGAAGGAACGGATGCGACCATCTACCCTCCGCACACGGATATGACGTTCATCAACGACAGCCCCGGCGCTATTCTCATTCAGACACATCAAGAAAATGATCAAGCGTACTTCATTTACTACGGGACGAAAGACACACGCCAAACGGAAATCATCGGGCCGTACACCTGGGATTTTCGCGCTCCGCCCGCAGACCGTACGGAATACACAACGGAGATCCCCGCCGGCACCACACGCAAAGCGGGCGACAAGCATCCGGGGCTCAAAGCCCAATGGTTCCGTATCCTCACGTCCGTCACGGGCGAAGAAAAAATAGAGAGCGTCTTTTCCGCCTACGAAGCACGTCCGTTCATCACGCAAATCGGCATTTCCACAAACGACGGCGATGTCATCGCACGCCCGACGTGGTTGGGAGAGGAGTGGGATGAAGAGAGTTGAGAATGGCAGACCGAACTCAACATTCATCTCCCTATCTCATCTTCAAAAACAGTTGTAGGCTTTGACCGAGGAGGTGCAGTGGCGACACGCTGCATGAATTCGATCAATTCTGATGCGCTTGGATGGATAGGATCATTGGGGGACGGCACTTCTTTAGCGAAAGCTTCCAATTCGGCTGCTGTATAAACAGGGCTCAATCGAGATTCAAATCCTGGAGGTACGGACATAGAAGAAAGGGGGGAATTGCATTCACTCTACGTCAATTGGGGCTCTCTACGCCATCCTCGCAGCCACTTGCCCCGCCTTCAGCGGAGAAGAGAGCTGATCCGCAAGCAACATACGACAGTGGTGTTCCAATCGATGCGTCGGACTGACGGAAAGATCATGAAGAGGAGTGTGTCCTGCGGCAGCCCGGAGAAAGGATCGTTCTTCGTCGGAAATATCGTGGAAGAACACATCGTTGGAACTCTCGGGGAGAAGGCCCAAGATGTGCAGCACACGCAGTGTGTACGCGAGCATCAAACTTCGCGAAGGAGCACCGCATGCAACAAGAAAACTGAGCGATACATCGAAAAGGTTCTGTGCCGGCTCTTCGTTCTGGAGCAAGGCACCCAAAAGTTCCATCCCCTCTTCCGCAATACCGAACGCGGGCATAACGGAAAGATGACTCATATCCTGGATGCGCTCCGCACCAGCCAATATATAACCGGAGCTGAGTTCTTTGAGTTCCACACGAACATGTGAAAGAGGGAGGAGAGCTCCTCCCATGCGGCTTTTCAAGCGACGCACGGCCTTGGCGCGCGCGGCCACGCGACCGAGTTCACGCGTGAAAAGAATGCAGTAACGATCAGCTTCTCCAACATCATAAACTCGGAGGATGATCGATTCGCACGTAAAGGAATGTGACATGAAGTTTTAGATCGTGGAAAAAAGCAACGCTGGTTTCAGTTGTCGCTGAACTGCGAGCCATGCGCTTCCCACTGCAAGCGCAAGGAGCAGAGCCATCTCCAGAACGAAGAAGGCAGGCACCGTCGCTGTCATCACAGAAAGAAGTTGTGCAATCTGCAGCACTGCACTTTCCAGTCCCAGAAACGGGAGTACGGATGGAATGCCAAAAAGAATCACAGAGAGCAGAAGCGCACTCACAACCGTGGTGAGAGCCAGGAGCATACTCAGTTCCATGGCAAACGGCAGAACACTGCTGGGAAGAACCGCACCCGAAAGATGTGCAACGCACAGTTCATTGCGACGCTGCACCGCTTTCTTTTGCACGAAGGAAAACCCGAGGAAAAACACCACGCCGAACATCAAAAGCACAAAGAAAGCACTGAACATTTGTCCCACTCGGCTGAAACGAAGCATGGTTTGCAATTCCGTCTTTTCCGCCGTCACTGCGGAAAGGAATGCGGGATCCACAACATGATTCCACTGCTTCTGCCGCAAGAATTCGGAAAATTGATCGTACGCGGCGGCGGACGCCAGCGTGACGGAAATTGCATCCGAGAAGGGATTGCGCAAATTGTACTGCTCCAAGAAAGACACCAGGGCGGGATCCTGCGTGCGCGTGGTTTCGAACGCTTGTTCGCGCGTGATGTAGCGCGCGCCTTCCACATACGGCAATGCGCGGATGGATCCGTAGAGCTGCTGCACATCGGCGGTTGCGGCTTCGTTGAGAATTTCCAGGCGCACATCGGTTTCCGCCTGGAGCATGGTCGTGATGCCTCTTGTTCCCACAAACACCAGTAGCAACAGTTGGAGCAGAAGCATCGCCCCTAAAAATCCTGCGAAAGAAATGCCCATGCCCTGTCCGCGGAGAAAATGTCGGATGCCCCGCAGTGCGCTGCGGCGGAAAATGAGCGATGACTCCACACTGAGGAAGGACATGGCTGTGATTATAATGGGAAATTACAGAATAGGTAGGCAGATCCATTTCTGCGGTTCTTTTAGCACTGTCAAAAGTTATAACCCTGCTTGAATAAGCAATACACCAACTTTTTCTTCTACCTCTTTGTTAATTTCAGACACTATTTCATCCACTTTCTCGCTCGAGAGTCCGCTAGCAATAATTGCTTCTCTTAAACGCTCAAAGTCCTCTACGTTAGATGTTGTACTCCCTAAGACTTGGTGATAGCGCATTGCGAGCGTATGAATGCCCGTATTGGGATGTCGCGTACTAAATTCAATGCGTATTTTCTTTGCAGTGCCACGGACTTCATCCCAAAGTTTTTTATAATCACGATAATCTGCTGTTTCAATCAGATTCTCATAAGCCTGAATTAGTTCATCAAAGTTTTTCACTAAGTATATTATATTATATTTTTAAATTAAATCAAACTTAGAAAAACCTACCCTTTCATCTTTGCCTTATTTCTTCCCGCTCCGGCTGACCCTCGCCTCCCCCTTCGTCATCGTCTTGCCTGCAATTTTTTCCAGCCGTTCTACTGCCTGCAGACATTCCTGCGCACGCAGGTTCGTCGGTTCCAAGTGGAGCGCATGCAGGAAGAGGACTTTTGCCTTCGGAAAATTCTGCACTTGCAGATACGCCACACCCAAGTCACAAAGAGTCAGTATGCTCTGTCCGTCCAAGTTCAATGCGCGTTCCAGGGTGACGATGCCTTGCGCGCGTTCATTGGCGCTGGTGAAGAGAGCCCAACCCAAGCAACGCAAAATTTCCGCATTGTTCGGTTTCAAACCATTCGCTTTGCGCAGCGCGGCAATGGCTGCCGGCCATTCCTCGGTGCGCGAGCGGAGAAAACCCAAAATGTAATGTCCCGTGTAACTTTCATCGTCCAAAAGAACGGCGCGTTTGGCTGCGGCTTCCGCGCGCGCGAATCTTCCCAGGCTCAATTCATTGTCTGCGATCTCTTCCAGGGCGGAGACATTCTCCGGATCCTCCAAGAGCAGTTGTTCTAAAATAACGAGTGCTTCGGTGTGCTCGCCGCTGAGCTTGAGTTGCTCCGCGCGCTCCAGTCTTTCCAAGACATCCGGTAACGGCTGATCACTTGCCATGATACTCGATTGTAGGCGGGGGCTTGCTTTTTAGGCAACGTAAATGAGCCAAAAAATCGTCCGAATGAGGGCATAGGCTCCCCCGACCACGGCCATGCCTATCAAAGACTGGATCATAAGGTCTTTTCCTTTGGAAACCTGGTCTTCTTTGCCCCGGGACATCACCATCATAAAAGCACCGACAAGAAACAGCACCGTTGTAAAGAGGATGCTGATGAGGGCAAACGCCTCCACGGCATTGCCCACGAGTTCCGGGAATGAAATGGTTGCGCCGAGATCCACCGTGAGGGTCCTTCCCTGTGCCATTGCGGGCGTGCGCCCTAAAAGAATGGCTGCAATCGAGGTGAGGAATCGATATGTATACATCGAAATAGTATAGCATAAAACG
Source organism: Candidatus Peribacteria bacterium RIFCSPHIGHO2_01_FULL_51_35 (assembly GCA_001787535.1). Classification (GTDB taxonomy): domain Bacteria; phylum Patescibacteriota; class Gracilibacteria; order Peribacterales; family Peribacteraceae; genus 2-02-FULL-52-16. The sequence continues at coordinate 7,176 of MFXP01000004.1, read as the reverse complement.
CCTTAAAAAGGAATATGCTGGCAAACGATGGAATGCGTCAGATGCCTTCGCCCTCTGTAAATGATGGTTGCGCCCGTTTTTCCTCCTCCTTCAAAATATTTATCTTAAGGCGATCAAAAGACGACATCACTTCGTCAAAGTGAGGTTTAAGTTTGGAAAAAGTTTCGGGCCTACGACGCGAAGCTGCCGCAGCAACTTCCATTGCATTGGCTCTACCTTCCCCCAAAACGATTCCCTTTTCCAAGCCTCGTTCAAAATCTGCAGTCGCCATACCCAAAGATACTAATTCACGGATCTTCGATGTCAAGAAATCGACGAATCGCGCTACGGATCAATTCCGTTGGCCTCTCCTATTGCCCCGAGGATGCATCCCCTTTAGACTCCTCACTCTACGAATGTCAGATCACGGATTCCACATTCGAACGATTTCCGGCGGAGACCAGGCAAAAAAGGATGTTTCGCCCGAGCGTGAGAAACGATTTGCGAGCATGCGCTCTCTGAAAGGTGCGCTGGGATTTCAACCGAAGAAGAAAGGAGTATTCGCGCGCGTGGCCGGCGTCCTTACATTGATTATTCATACGATCATTCAAACGGGACAGTGGGTCATCGCAGAAAAGCGACGCTTGGGATGGCCACAATTCCTATTACGGGCGGGCGCTTTGGGAAGTGTTCTTCTTGCCTCTTACATAGGGATTCTCTGGCTCACGTTGCCGGACATCGGTGATGCAGAAACGCTCTTTGCTGCGCAGAGTTCTGTTATTACCGATCGTAACGGCATCGAGCTCTATCGTCTCTTTGAAGAAGAAGATCGCACGCTTATTCCCGGCGATGAAATTCCCGCGCACACCAAGTACGCCATCATCGCCATTGAAGATGAACGCTTTTACGATCGTGGTTGTGTCGACTGGCGTGCCGTGGGGCGCGCCATCTTCAGCCTTGGCCGGGGCGGCGGCGCTTCCACGCTCACACGTCAGCTGGCGCGCAATGCACTCCACTTGCAGCAGGACAGTTTGATCAATCGCAAACTCAAAGAACTGATCCTCGGCTGCAAACTGGAAACGATGTACGACAAAGACACGATTCTGGAACTCTATTTGAACTGGATTCCCTTCGGACAGAACGCCTACGGCGTGGAGCAGGCGGCGCAAAAGTATTTCGGCAAACCTGCGAAGGATCTCACATTGGCCGAGTCGGCCGTGCTCGCGGCGCTGCCGCAGCGGCCGACCTACTTCAGTCCGTACGGACAGCACATGCGCACGGCCGTGGATGAAGACACGCAAGAACAAATTCGCCTGGGCACGATACGGAGCGCGGAGGATCTTCCGGAGGATGCCATTCGCATCGGACTGCTGGGAAATTTCTTAGGCACGGGCGCGACGACCTTCTACGTGGGAGGCCGCGCCGACCAGGTCCTGCGGAACATGCAGGAGCAGGAGTACATCAAGGAAGCGGAACGCCTGAGCGCGCTGGAAGAATTGGAGAAGATCGTCTTCAAACCGACGCGCGAAAATATTCGTGCGCCGCACTTCGTACTATGGATCCGCGAACAATTGGAAGAAATGCTGGCCGGTGCGGAGACCGGAATCTTGGAGCAGGGAGGGCTGATTATCGAAACGACCCTCAACTGGGAACTGCAGCAGGCCGCGGAGAAGGCCGTGGCATTCCACCGGGAAGACATGCTGGATCGCATCGGTGCGAACAACATCGCGCTTCTGGCGTTGGATCCCCTGACGAAGGAAGTGCTCGCCTACGTCGGAAATATGGATTACAGCGATGAGGAACACGATGGCAAAGTGGACATGGTGCGCGCCCCGCGCCAACCCGGCAGCAGCTTTAAACCTTTCGTGTATGCGGCGGCCTTTCAACAAGGGTACGGCCCGGCCACCATTGTCCATGATGTGCCGACAAAGTTCGGCGAAGATGAACCGCAGAACTTCGATGGCGCCTTCTGGGGCATCATGTCCATCCGCAAAGCGTTGGCAGCGTCCAGAAATATTCCCGCCGTAAAAGCATTTTTCCTGGCGGGTGGGGAGGACCCCATTTTGGAATTGACGTCCCGCATGGGCGTGACGACGCCGCTCACGCGCAAGCAGGAGTTGATCGTGGAACGGAATGGTTTTGATTACGGCTGGCCGCTTGCACTTGGTGCCGGTGAAACGCCGCTGATGGAAATGGTGCACGGCTACAGCACCTTCGCCAGCGCCGGCGAGTGGAAACCCGTCATCAGCATCCGTCATATAAAAAATCAGCACGGGGCTATTCTCCCCTGCAGCCGGTGCGCGGATCCCACCGCAGAAGGAGAGGAAGTCTTGGACCCGCGCGTTGCGTACCAGATCACGTCTATTCTCAGCGATGTCTCCGCGCGCCCCAACGAGTACTGGCAGAGCGTGCTCTCCGTGCCGGGCTACCAAGCCGCTGCCAAAACCGGCACCAGCAACAAGTGCTTGAGGCGCCAGGCTCCGAAGGAACCGGGGGAACTGGAGAACCCGGAGGAGGCATCGAACTCCGGCAACTGCCTGGAGCGCAGGCCGGATAACTTGTGGACGATCGGCTACACACCGGCTCTGGTCACTGGCGTGTGGGTGGGAAATGCGTCTGCAGAAGCGCTCTCGGAACGCGCGGAAAGTTTGTCTGCTGCTGCCCCCATTTGGCGCGACTTCATGGGGAGTGCGCACAAATTGCTGAAAGACAAACCCACGAGCTTCAAAGTGCCGGAGGGCTTGGTGCAACCGCAGGTGTCTCTTCTCTCGGGCGAGTTGCCGACGGATTGCACGCCCGTTCCGTTCCGCAAAGCGGATATGTTCTTAAGCGAACACGCGCCGACGGAGGATGACCCCGCATGCTTGGAACTCACGGTGGATAAAGTGACCGGCTTGCTTGCTTCCAAGAGTTGTCCGGAAGATGCGCAAGAGAAAAAGAGTTTCTATGTTCCGGAGAGTCTTCAGGCCGATCGCTGGCCGCTGTGGCAGCAGGGAGTGTTGGAATGGGCGGCAAAGCAAATGACACTCTGGAATGCGAACGACACGCACTCCGGTTCTCAACTGCCGCTCCCCGTCGCGCCGACGGAAGAGTGTGACATTTCCAAAACCCCCGGCCGCTTGATCAAACCGAAGCTCACGATTGAGCACCCAAGCAACGGCGATACTGCATCGTATCCTTCCTTCCAGCCGAGGTTGGATTTCTCCGTTGGTTCCGCCGTCCGCGAGATCGTCTATATGATCGATGGCAAGCGCGTGGCGGTGGCAGGTTCAGGTTCCGAACTGGAACCGCCCATTCGCGTGCCGCGTTCCATCAAAGAAGATGGCACCCACACCTTCACGGTGATTCTCACGGACGAATACTTTAATAAAGTGGAAGATAAAGTGTCGTTCTCCTTTGGCAAAGACCAAAGCGGCCCCAGTATTCGCATCACGGAACCGGATGACGGGGATGCCGTGCGGAAAGGATCGGAAATCACCATCACTGCAGATGCCGATGATGACGAAGGCGGCATCAAGTACGTGCAGTTTTACTTGAATGATCGCTTGCTCACCACCAAGCCCAAAGCTCCGTACTCTTTGGATTATGAATTGGATGCTTCCCTCAGCGGCCAAGTGGAAATCCGCGTTGTTGCCACGGACTTTGCGGAAAATGAACGCGAAGATAGCATCACGATTCACATCACCGGCGATGAAGAACCGGACTTCAATCCTGTGCTTGATGAACCGATTGAGCAGCTGCTGCAGTAGTTGGGTGGGGTACCATCGGCATCTTGCCGATGTGGTGGGCAGGAATTTTGTAATGTTCGGTAGAGATCGACCGCCGGTCGATCTCTACAAATGATTGTGGAAAATATTCCTCGATGCCCACCGCATCGCCTGGAAGGCGATGCTACCCCACCTGCACCATCACTTCTGCAGACACTTCTGCATTCGTGTGCACTTCCGACACATCTTCATCTTCTTCTATTGCTTCCATGAATGACGCGATTTTTTGAGCAACTGCAGGATCATTCACAGCAACTTTCTGGGAAGCTACGAATTTGAGTCCTGCTGATTCGATCTCATAACCATTTGTCTTCAAAAGATCACGAACCTGCGTCCAATGCGCTGCATCAGTCGTGACTTCGATGGAGGCATTTTCAGTCGAAATATCTTCAGCACCTGCATCGATAAGCTTCAGCTCCAATTCATCCGCCCGAACTCCGATGTCCGAACTCCGATGTCCTAACACGACTCCTTTGCGCGCGAACATCCAGAGGACAGAACTGGATTCCGCAAAACTTCCGCCATTCTTTCCAATGAGAAGTTTTACATTGGAGAGTGTGCGATTCTTGTTCTCGGTCAAACACTCTATCAAGTACGCAGTGCCGCCCGGTCCCATGGCAGCGTAGACCACTTCTCCCATAGCTTCTCCTTTATTCTCCCCTGTTCCCTTCTTTATGGCTCTATCAATATTCATATTCGGCACGCTGTCTGCTTTTGCATTGTCGATTGCCGTGCGCAGCGAAGGATTCGATGCCGGGTCTCCACCGCCTGCACGCGCTGCGATTTCTATGAGCTTGGCATGGCGCGTAAATACTTTGCCGCGCTTGGCATCCTGCGCCGTCTTCTTCACCCGAATATTTGCCCACTTGGAGTGTCCGGACATAGCCCTAGTATAAGCCAATACAGAGGTAATAAGAAAATCTTTGACCAAAGAGTAATCCCAGCTATTCTGAGCATGATTTATGTCCTCCGAATCGCAGCTGCCGCAAGCAGGCATCGCCCTTCAGCAAGCTATTGAGGAAGCTGATGTTGAGATTGTTGACCGCGAAAGATATACAAAGCTTTCCATTTCAAACAAGGCATTGGTGCGCGCTGATGATCCAGAGAACAATATGCGCGGACTTTTCGATCCACGAGAAAAAATTCGATACCTCATCAGCGAGGGGAATCTATTCACACAAAACTAAATCTTACACGTCCTGATTAGAAAATGACGAGCCTCTGTTTTATAAAAAATTGTCGCGAAGTTGGGCTTCGCCCAACTGAAGCGACTCTTCTGAGGGAAAAGGGTTCCCGTAAGGGAAAAACCGTAGGTTTTTCACTTACGATATGCGAGCATCGCCAGGAAGCGTGCGCGTTCGATTGCCGTGCGCAGCAACTTTTGATGCTTCAAGCAGACGCCTGTGTAGTACTTGGCGCGAATGTTGCCGAAGTAGTCCGTGTACGGCTTGAGAGTTGGGTAATCTTTGTAATCGATGTACTTGGTCTGCTTGCCGCAGAACGGACATGGCTTGCTCTTCAGATCCGGACGCCGTTGAAGGAAAGATTGGTTCGGTTGCATGGGATCAGATGTCGAGCGTGTCATCGGAAATCAATTTATCGAGTTTCTTTTGGAGTTCGCCTTCCACCATCGGCTTCTTCACTTCGTGCGTTTCCTGTTTGCGTTGCTCGTCGCTGCGGCGCGCTTGCTGTTTGGCTTTCTTGGCGACCTGCTCTTTCAATTTCTCTTCCTTCTCGCGTGAGCGAACTTGGTCCACCGTCTCGCGCTCCTTCAACCACTGCTCGTACGTCTCGGAGTACTTCACGATTTGGTAACCCTTGGGTGGTTTTACGATGAGATGGCGGAGAACGTTCTTCTCGATGCGCAGGTTGTTATCCACTTCTTTAATACGCGCGGGTTCCATCTCGTAGTAATAGATGACGAAATTTCCTTCCATGTTTCCTTCCACAGGATACGCAAGACCGCGGCGACCCCAGGCGTCTTTTGCAATCTGCTTTGCACCCACTTCTGCAAAAAATCCTTCGACTTCCTTCAGCAAAGCCTGCTCTTCTTTCTGAGCAAGGATGGGGTAGAGCACTGCAATCTCATAGATGGTGTGCTCCTCGGTGGATGGCTGCAACGTTGGCATGATTCGTGGATAAGAATCCACCCCGAGTGAGCGTAGCGAATCGAGGGGTGGGTAAAACCCTGTGTCAGAAACGACAGAGGGGAATCAGGAAGCAGAATGTATATGTCTGGAAGAGCGTGGTCAAGCACCCTTTTTTAAGGGGAAACCAAGGAAACCGAGAGTCCGACGATTCCGAAGAGTACGTTCCTCGGTTTCCTCGGACTCTTCGGCCTTGTCGGAATCCTCGTCACTGTGCAAAAGAATGCATCAAAACAAATTAAAAGCGCTTGACCCTGGGTTCCGGACGCGTAAAATCGTTCGGCTGCTTCTGTGTTCCTACGTTTTTGCGTGGACGAGAAGCTGAGTTTCCTACCCCCTGTATAAGGCTTTGCCTCGGAAGGGTCAGCTCCTTCACAGCATCGTGTAGTAGAGAAGAAGCTTGTCCGTCCTTGGTTCCTTATTGTACTGGAATCAAAAATTTGTGAAGATTGTAACAATCGGAACTGTTATATGGTTACATTGTTATATTGTTAGCTAAGCACATGAAGAAGATTGTTGTATGCAACACATCTGATGATCGCTTGCGAACAATATAGCCATATAACAATGTAACCCTCCGAGAATGTGTAACAACATCCACACATGAAACGAGTACAGCAAGGAACCAAGTGCACGGACCCCAATTCCTTTGGAATTAACATGGTCGATTGCGCCATGGAAAATAAAGCAATCAGCAACTAGCAGATCTCTGATCTGCGGGTTCATCTCTCAATGGAGAGAGACCGGAGTTTACCCTGAGAGCAATCGAAGGGAGAACGATGGTCGTATCCATTTTCGAAGAGTTTGATCCTAGCTCAGAGTGAACGCTGGCGGTGCGCCTAACACATGCAAGTCGAGTGGGTTTAGACCCACGGCGAACGGCTGCGTAACACGTTGGTACTCCCCCCGAACTCAGGGATAACCCGCCGAAAGGCGGATTAATACCGGATAGTCTCGGTTCCTCATTGCACTTGTATCGAAGGTTTGTGGAAGTTATGAAAAATCGGAATGTCATATTGCTACATTGTTATATTGTTAGCTAAGCAAGCAAGAAAGGTCTTTCCTTATTACAGGAAACATCTGAGTTCGCTTGCGAACAATATAGCCATATAACAATGTAGCCCTCCGAGAATGCATAACAATCACAAACCTAAAGGACGAGTGTAGCGAGGAATCGAGTAAAGATTTATCGGTTCGGGAGAGGCCTGCGGCCTATCAGGTAGTTGGTAAGGTAACGGCTTACCAAGCCTATGACGGGTAGCTGATCTGAGAGGATGATCAGC
>MFXP01000003.1 GCA_001787535.1 Candidatus Peribacteria bacterium RIFCSPHIGHO2_01_FULL_51_35 | reverse complement strand
AGGTATGGCCGCTCCTTTTACAAGAATTATTCTTCCCAATAATCAGACTGCTTCCAGGTAATCAATCATTCCCAATGGAATATGTCGGCCGTCTGAATGTACAGCCGTGATGTTCGTCGAGGTCGTTTGATTCGGCTGATCTTTTTTGTTTCTCTGCCAATAGGGAATGCATCTTTCCTGATCTTTGCTTGGGAGTTTTTTCCAGATCTCGTCCTCAAAACATGCAAAAACTTTCCGGCGCACATCATCCGGTTTGAATTGCATATAGATTTCGTGTGCTTCCAAACAACGCCTGTGCTCCTCCAAGTTGATGAGCCCGGGTTCAGATGTCTGCGTGTCGTTCATATTTCCCCAAAAGCTACCCTTCTGTTTTATTTTGTCAAAACGATTTAGATCGAAGCCGTCACACTCACCGGAACACGCACGTCTTCCATCACAATTTTTGGCTGCGTGCGGCCTTGCCACGTGTCGATCATCAATCTGCAGGCGACATCCAGAGATTGCGTGCATTGATCCGCAAGCGATCCCAAGTGAAAGCCGATGACCGGAAGATTTCCGATGAATGCCTGCAGGTGTGCGCCGTCGGCACCCACGCGACGCGTGCGCTCTATTTTGGCGTTGGGAAGCAGAAAACGCGGCTCTGCATTTCCCTGGCCGTACGGTTCCAGTGACGTGAGCTGCGCGAAATCTTCCACTGTAAAGTGTTCGGGTGCCAATTCGGCATCAATCATAAGTGTCGGCACCAGGAATTCCGATGACACTTTTTCGGCCAGATGATCGCACAGAATTTTTTCGACGACCGGAATGTCCGTCACGGCAAATGTGCATCCTGCTGCTTGCGCGTGGCCGCCGTAGTTGCTCAGGTACTTGCTGCACGCGTTGAGTCCCTCCATGACATTATACGAAGGAATGCTTCGGAGCGACGCACGGCAACTTCCTTCGATGATGGTTCCGACGAGACTGGGTTTGCCGAACATTTCGGTGAGTCTTCCTGCAATCAGCCCAACGATTCCCGCGGGGTAGTCGTGGGATGCAAGAAAAATGAATGGCGTGGAGACTTTGGCAGCAACAGTCTCCAGCGCATGCTCCATCAGTGTTTTTGTGAGTTCCTGACGCTCGCTGTTCAATGCATGGAGTGAGTGCAGCGCCGCTTCATCCCCCAAAAGAGCGTTGAGCGCTATCTGCGGATCGGCCATGCGTCCGGCGGCATTGAGCCGTGGTGCAATGCGAAAAGCGATGGCTCTGCTCGTGAGCGGTTCCTCGCCCGAGCGCGCCGTGTCCGCAAGAAGTTTCAGCGGTCCTGTCTTGATGTTCTCCAGCGCACGAAGACCCGCTTGCACCAGCGAGCGATTCCATCCCCGGAGGGGTACCAGATCGGCAACCGTACCGATGGCCGCAAGCGCAACATCCGTCTCACGTTCCGGCCACTCTGCATTCTTTTCCCACGCTTCTATAAACAAAAGTGCGACGCCCGCGGCGCACGGGTGCGGCAGGGGGAAATCGGGTGCGAGAGCAGGGTGCAGGATCGCCGTTGCCGGAGGAAGAGTTCTCGGCAGCGTGTGGTGGTCCAGCACGACCACGTCGATGCCCGCGTCGCGAGCCATATGAATCGGGAGTTGTGCCGTGACGCCCGTATCAACGGTGATGAGGAGCGTCACCTTCTTTTCCGGGAGGATCTGAATATGTTTCGGAGCCAACCCGTAGCCATCCCGCTCGCGGTGCGGCAACAGGATGTGCGGTGTCACGCCGCGCCGTGCGAACGCACGCTGCAGAATGGCGACGGCGGTGACGCCGTCGCAATCATAATCCCCGAAAATGGCGATGGTCTCACTACCCCTCACTGCTCGTTCGATGCGCTCGATTGCCTTTGGAAGATCCGGAAACAGCGCGGCCGATGGCGAGACGCGATTCTGCCCTTCAATCTTTTTTTGTCGTTCTCCGATGAATGTACGGAGATCCGTGCCGTGCTCCGTCTGCAGATGCCACCGCTTGCCGGTGAGGGAACGTTGAAAAGGCGTAGAGGAATACGATACCAGGAAATAGGGGGTAGGGAGTAGGGGGTAGTTGCTATGAATTCTTTGCGAGAAAGTAAAATACCGGCAAATTTGCAGATGAGAACTTTCTACTTCCTATCTCCTACTCCCTACCCCCTCGCCCCCATACGTCTCGCCCTTCGCATCGTGGCATAGATCGCCACTCCCATCACTCCCATGGCAATGACGGTCGCGGGGCCTGTGGGAGCAAGCGGCGCACCGCTGTGTGCCGTCGGACTCAAGACATTGGCGGATTTCGGACTCGTAAGACGTTCCAACAGTCTGAGTGTCTTCGCATCCAACTGCAGTGTGATGTTCGTGCTTTCCTCTTCCTCAGTGTCCAAGCCGACACTCTCGTCGATCAATGGTTCCTCCTCTTCTGCGACAGGGGCATATTTTTTCAGCGTCATGTGCGGGCCCTTCGATTGCTGTACGCGATAGATCGGAGTGCCCTTCGAATAGCGGATGCCAGAAGGCTCAGTGGCCGCTTCGTGATCTTCCTCGTACGTGTCGTAACTGTCTTCATACGAAGGAATAAAATCCTCGTACTCATTCTGCCGCAAAACTTGCTCAGGCGTGACATACGCATGCGCATGCGGCGCGAGAGCGGCCAGCATGCCGAGTACCGTGAGCGTTGTGTGATATTTGTTCATCATACGAGTATAGAGGAAATGACACTTTTTAACAATCAGTTTTCTTCTCCAGGAGACAGTTATAGTGTTCTTGCTCGTCCAGGATTCCATCGCCGTCCGAATCGGTTTTCAGCGGATTCGATTCGCCGGTATCCACTTTTCCGTTGAGGTTCTTGTCCTCCCCGCGCCATTTCACCTGCACGCCGGGGACGCAGTTTTTCGTCGTGGAGAATTCACTGCACAGGCGACCTCCAATGATGATGCGACAGTAACCATCACAGAGTCCGTCATGATCCGAATCTTTTTCGAACGGACTCGTCTCCCCTTGGTCTATTTTGCCGTTTCTGTTTCTATCTTCGATTCCGTCGATAAGGCCGTCCGTATCCGTATCTCTGCGGAGGGGGTCGGTTTTGAATGAATGCACCTCCACACCGTCGGCAATGCCGTCGCCATCGGTGTCGTGGTTCTGCGGATCCGTTCGGTTCGCCGACTCTTCCGACGCATTCAGCCGATCATTGTCATCATCCGATCCAACAGGCAGCGGCTGTTCCGTCATCACGTAACAGGTGGTTCCTCCGTAGAAAATTTCCTGCTGATGACGGATCTGTCCTTTGATTTTTTTTTGCTGCATTGTCAATTCTTTACTAGTCGGAGGATTGTGAATGGTGAACTGCGGAAACAAACGCTGGCGTTGCGCTTCACGTTCATTGCGCTCCGCTTCCGACAGGAACATGGTTCCGGGGAACCCGGGAGCTCTGTGTGCGATATTGCGTGGATCGTAGTCTTCCGGGAAACAATATCCCCAGTATCGGATGCGATTTCCTTGGTCCCCAAAGAGCACCTTGCGAGCGATGCGTTTTATTTCCAAGGGAATGTGAATGATGACATGCGTATCCGAAGGGATGGTTGCGCCGCTCAAGAGTTCGGGCGGATCGAACGTGCGCCAGGGGATTTCCAGTTTTGTTTCCGTCGTCAGCACGCGTCCCTGCAGAAGGGACGACAAGCCATGTGTTCTCGCAAACCACAGCGCTCCCAGGAGTGCGAAAACACCCAGAATCAAGAGCGTGCTTCTGATGTTTTTTTGAGTGAAAACCATCCGACCATTATAGCATATTTTTGGCTTATCTAAAAGGCTTCCTTGCATCTCCACCAAGCCAAAAAGGGGCTGTGAAAGTGCAAATCCATCCGTGCTCCGTAGAGACGCGCGAATCGCGCGTCTCTACAAAAAAATCATAATAAACTTAGAATCAAGTTCTTTGCTATTCTCTCCGTATGGCAAAGAACTATTACGATGTCTTAGGCATCCAAAAAAACGCCTCGGTGGACGACATCAAGCAGGCGTACCGAAAAATGAGCAAAGAATTGCATCCGGATAAACACAAAGGGGACAAAGCTGCCGAGCAAAAATTCAAGGAAGTGAACGAGGCGTATGAAATTTTGGGCAATGCAAAAAAGAAACAACAGTACGATCAGTTCGGAACCACGGGCAACGGCCAGGGCGGCTTTGGAGGCGGTGCTGGAGGATTTGATTTCTCCGGCTTCACCGAGGGCGGAAATTTCTCGGACATCTTCGAAAGTTTCTTCGGCGGTGCCCGCGGTGGAGCGCAGCGAGAAGAGCGCGGGGCAGACCGCGAGATGGAGATCGCCATCGATCTCCATGAAGTTTTGAAAGGTGCGGCAAAAACCGTGCGCATCGAGAGGAATCGATCCTGCGAAACCTGCGGCGGCTCCGGCGCAGAAAAAGGTTCCGCGCTCACGCGCTGCACGGAGTGCGGCGGTACGGGCCAAGTGGAACGCCAAACACAATCGTTCTTTGGGATGATCCGCCAACGCTTTGTCTGTCCCCAATGCAAAGGATCCGGGAAAGTTCCGGAGAAGCCCTGTAAAGAATGCAAAGGCGAAGGACGCAGGCCGATTCAAGAAGATCTTCGTATCGATATTCCTGCGGGCATAGAAGACGGACAGTCACTGCGGCTCCGTGGCGAGGGTGATGCCGGCCGCCAAGGGAAATCCGCAGGAGACTTGTACGTGCACGTGCGCGTAAAAGAAGATCCTCGCTTCGTGCGCGATGGCACGGATGTTCGGACAATAACAACCATCAGCGCTCTGGATGCCATCCTTGGCACGGAGATCGACGTAGAGACACTCCAAGGCTCCGTGACGCTTCGTATTCCAGAAGGCACACAACCGGCGCAGGTGTTCCGTTTGAAGGGCAAAGGCCTGCCCCTCTTAAATAGCAGCCGTATGGGGGATCACTACGTCACAGTGGAGATAGAGATTCCGAAGAAGCTGTCTCGCGCAGAAAGAAAATTGCTCGAAGAATGGAAGAAATTAGAAAAATAAGGCAAAATAAGAGCGGGCATTCTTGCCCGCGATTAATAGAATAACAATCGATTTGCCTGTTCTTCTTTCTGTCATTAGGCTTTTCCCATGCCAGGCAAAATGACCATAGATCGCGCTGAGAGGATTCTGGAACTTTATAGGGTGCCAAATCCGAATGCCTTCCGGAGCTTTTTTCGTTCAGGAGCAATCAGAGAAGAAACCGTGCGCGATCTCTTTGAAGTGGTTGAAGATCGCACACGTGCAAACCAACCACTGGAAGAAAAGTTGATCGAAGCGTTCGAAAGGAGATTGGTCGATTCGATGTTTGAATTCTAGTATTGAATCAATGATCAATGAAAATTAGAAATTGAACATTGTCGTTACACATCCAAATTTTCCAGTCCATCATCCTGCGAGATAACCGGTGAAAGTTCTTCACTCCTTTCTCCTTTCTCTTCTTTCATGCGCATGACTATCTGGCGGTAGTCTCCTTCCCCCACGCTCTCTGTCATCAAATCTTGGAGCTGCGGGTTGTTTGCCACATACAAGTGCACGATGCGGCGGAAGTACGGACTCATGGGCTGCAGTGCAACACGGTTGCCCGTGCGGCGCACAAAGTCCGCTTTCTGTTCGGCGATCTTGCAGACTTTCTCTTCCTGCATCTTGCGGTAGCCATCGACGTCGAGCACGACGAACGGCGTGCGCTCCAGTTTCTCTTTTGCGCGGAGCATCGACTTGGCCAAATGCTGCAAGGCATTCAATGTTTCCCCATGCCAGCCAATAATGCGGCTGGGGTTGGACGAAAGAATATCCACGCGCGTCAGTCCGTCCTCTTCCGTTTTCACAGTGAGTCCATCCGCAGGGAGATTCAGGAATGTAAGAAGGCCCGTAAGAATATCTTTGAGCAATGCTTCGTTCATAGCCGAGGCAGGATAGCGGAAGTTATAAATACGGGGAAGACGCAAAGGAAACAGAGGAAACAAAAGATTCAGAAGAAAATTCCTTTGTTTCCTCTGCTTCCTTTGTTTCCTTTGCATCCACGAAAAAACCTCCTTACGGAGGCTTTTTCTTAAGTACGATTCAAAGAATTATCGGACAGCGTCCTTCAATGTCTTTCCTGCCTTGAACGACGGGACCTTCATCGCGGGGATGGAGATCTTTTGAATCGGGTTCCGTGGGTTCACGCCCATGCGCGCTGCGCGGTGGCTGATTTTAAATGTTCCAAAACCGGTAATGGTCACGGGTGTTCCTTTCTTAAGGTTCTTGATGACCATGTTGATAAGAGCCTGGAGAGCGTCACCTGCTGCGCGCTTGGTGATACCGGAGGCGTCCGCAATGGCGGCAATAAGATCCTGCTTGGACATAAGAGGAAGTGGGGAAGGAAATAGGATCACCTCAAAGTCTTCTACCAAAAAAAGGCTGATGCAAGCCATAAAATGGAATCTTTGATTCTTCCAATGGCAGCAGGAAGCGAAAAATGGCTTCTGCTAGGGCAAAAGAGTGAGCACCAAAGATGCTCGATTCTTCGCTGCCCGAAGCGGAAAATCAGTGAAAGCGATATCGTATAGTCTACTTGTCAATCCAGGAGACTCTCTGTATCCCGTAGCTGCGACGCGGCGTCGCAGCTACGAGTAATGACAGAAACGATGCCTGCTACTTTGCATCTTCTTATTTTTATCCCTAGGCTGGCACTCACTGTATCTCCATTAATTTTTTCATGTCGTCGCATTTAGTCATTGTCGAAAGTCCGGCAAAAGCCAAAACCATCAAACGGTTTTTGGGGAAAGATTATATTGTGGAAGCCAGTATGGGCCATGTCCGCGATCTCCCGTCCAGCACGCTGGCAGTGGATGTTGAGGGAGATTTCACACCGGAGTACGAAGTGCCCGAGGGCAAAGCTGCGGTGGTGAAAATGCTTAAATCAAGATTGAAAGAAGTGGATGACCTCTGGATCGCGACTGATGAAGATCGTGAAGGGGAAGCCATTGGCTGGCACCTGACGCAAGTTTTGAAGGTGAAAGATCCGGAGAAAGTAAAACGCATCGTCTTTCACGAAATCACTGAGAGTGCCATTCATCACGCCATCGAAACGCCGCGCACCCTCAATATGAAACTGGTGGATGCGCAGCAGGCGCGCAGAGTTCTGGATCGTCTCGTCGGTTACACGCTCTCTCCGTTCCTCTGGAAAAAAGTGTACCGAGGACTTTCTGCAGGACGCGTGCAGTCCGTCGCGGTGAAAATCATTGTGGATCGCGAGCGCGAAATTCGTGCCTTCAAGTCGGAAGAGTATTGGACGGTCGATGCGCAACTGGAGACCGAGAAAAAAGAAGAATTCACTGCGTCGCTCAGCAAAAAAGATGGCGAGAAATTCGTGCCATCCTCCGAAAGCGAATCAAAACAAGTCCTGGCGGATTTAAAAGAGGCGTCGTACACAGTGAAATCCATCGAAGAAAAAGAATTAAAGAAGACTCCCCCACCCCCATTTACGACATCGACATTGCAGCAGGAAGGTGCCCGCAAACTTGGCTTCTCTGTGCGACAAACCATGGCAGTCGCGCAGCAGCTGTACGAAGGTGTCAGTCTTGGGAAAGGAGAGGGACACATGGGTCTTATCACCTACATGCGTACGGACAGCGTAAATCTCAGCGACAAAGCATTGGAAGATGCCAAGCGCGTCATCACGGAGCAGTACGGCCGCGAGTATGTGCTGGCGGAGCCGCGCAAATATAAGACGAAATCCAAAGGAGCACAGGAAGCGCACGAAGCCATTCGTCCCACAGAGCTGGATCGCACACCTGCATCTCTTGCCACTGTCTTGGATCACCAGCAACTCAAGCTCTACACGCTCATTTGGAACCGCACCATGGCTACGCAGATGGCTGCCGCCGAACTCAAGCGTGTGGGGGCAGATATCGAGGCAGGTAAATACACGTTCCGTGCCACGGGGCAGACTGTTCTCTTCGATGGATTCCTCCGTGTGTACGAAGAAGGCCGCGATGAAGGTGAAGAAAAGAAAGGCGAAGGCGAAGAACACGAACAATCCGGTGAAAAATTCCTGCCGTCGCTCGCAGAAGGCCAGTCATTGGAATTGGATGAACTGATTCCGACGCAGCACTTCACCAAACCGCCACCACGCTACACAGAAGCAAGTCTTGTGAAGAAGCTGGAGGAAGAAGGCATCGGTCGTCCATCCACATACGCACCGACAATCTCAACCATCCAACAGCGTGGATATATCCGTAAAGAAGGAAAGCAGTTGGCACCGGAAGATGTTGCCTTCATGGTGACGGATCTATTGGCTGAACATTTTAAAGATGTCGTCGACCTGACGTTCACGGCCAAAATGGAGCAACAGCTGGACGATATTGCCGAAGGAACGCACACGGGTGAGCAATTCCTCCGTGCGTTCTACAAGCCTTTCAAGACGCTTGTGGACAGCAAAACCAAGGAAATCCAAAAGAAAGACGTGATGAAAGAGCGTGTGCTGGGCAGGGATCCTGTCACGGATCTGGAAATTCTCGCACGCATTGGTCGCTTCGGTCCGTACGTTCAGCTTGGACGTTTGGATCCCCCATCGCCCGAGGAAAAGGGCAAGAAAAAGAAGAAGGCGAAGGTGAAATTAAAGAGCGCATCGATCCCAAAGCACATCTCCATAGATGATGTGACGTTGGAACAAGCTCTTTCATTGCTGCAATTTCCGCGCGACTTGGGTCTTCATAACGGAGAACCGGTTATCGCAGCACTTGGACGCTTTGGTCCGTATCTTAAGTGCGGCACATCGTCTGTTGCACTCAAAGACAAGGATCCCGGAACAATCAATTTGGAGGAAGCCATTTTAATGATCACCACGTCCGCTGCAGACAAGAAAAAAGCAGCAGAACCATTGCGTACTCTGGGTGAAGATCCTGCAACCAAAGCCACTATTCATGTGAAGGCCGGTCGCTATGGTCCGTATGTCACGGATGGCAAAACCAATGCATCTCTCACCAAAAAATTTGCCGTGGAAACAATCACCTTGGACGAAGCTGCGGACTTGCTCGCAAAAAAACGTGCGCGTGGTCCCAGTAAGTGGAAGAGGCGGGGGTAAGCGATGATTAAATTAATGAGAGCGCCCTTCCATGGGCGCGATTATTTGTGAAACGTAATAATCGTTTGTGGAGACGCGCGAATCGCGCGTCTCTACGACGACGATCAATATTTCTTCCGTACATTGTGCTTTGATCATGCCATGATCACCCTTGATCATCCTCATGACTACGCATGATCAGGTTTCGATCATTCTTCCGGGATGATCATCCTCATGCACAGTGCATGTCTATGTTCATGATCACTGATCATTTTTCTTTCAAAAAATGTTTCATGAATAGCCAACTTCACATTTTGTTTGCAACTAGGGCTCTTTCGAAATCACTTACAGAATTTTCTTCTGTAAGAGCTCTGACAGCATGATCATGCTCGATCATGATCATGATTAGTCAAAGATCATGGTCATCCATCAAGTGAATATTGTTTCTGTCACTTGCTGCACTGTGCATGATCATTATCATGCACATGATCAGATGATGATCACTCCCCTACCACCTCTTCCCATGAACACAGCAGAATTCATCTCCATCAAGGAAGCTGCCGAGCGATATAGCAAAGCAGAGATCACTATTCGTCGCTTTGTGCGCACGGTGGTGGAGAATGCTGCAGCCAAAGAGCGGAAGGAGATCCGTCCCCTGCCCCAGGAGGCGGAGAAATTAAAAAAGCAGAAGCGACCGTTTGCGTACACCATCAGCACAGAACTTCTCGTCAAAAAATTCGGAGCAGACATTGCGCAAGCACAAGCGAAAAAACAGGAAGCAGCGCATCCGGAGTTCGACAAACTCATCGAGCGCATGAACAGCGGACTCCTGGAGCAGCTCAAAGTAAAAGATGAACAAATCAAAGCATTGAATACATCCTTGGAGCAGCTCTCCGAGCGTCAGCGCGAGACGAATGTCCTCATGAAGATTCTTCAAGAGCGTTTACTGCTCCCCGCACAGACGGAAACAGCTGCAACTGAGAAGAAGGGCTGGTGGAGCTTGTGGAAGAAATAAGAGGCATTCCATATCACGTTCCTCTGTTCCTAAGAACAAGCTAAAATATATGTATATAGGCGCGTAGCTCAGTTGGTAGAGCGCAGGTCTCCAAAACCTGAGGTCGTAGGTTCGATCCCTACCGCGCCTGCCATTCTCAAAGGATCTTGTTCAAAGCCTCGCGTGCTTCCACGGAATTTGGGTTCCAGCGAATGGCTTCCTGGAGCTGTGTTTTTGCTTCATCGATTTCTCCATCCGCAATCAATAATTGAGCCAAGCGAATGCGTGCGATGACGTAGGAAGGATCCAGCTCAACAGCTTTTGTATATGCCTCACGTGCAAGTGTGGGATTATTTGTCTGCTCCCACAGCGAGCCCAAATAAAAATGTGGTTCGGGATTCAATGGATCCATCACTTTGGCTTTTTCAAATTGTTCTGTCGCAGATTGCACGTCCCCTGTTCGTGCGTAGATGACGCCTGCATTCAGACGCAGTGCGGAGTGATCTCCCAGTGCGAGGCCTTCTTTCAGAAGATCAAACGCTTTCTGATATTCCCCTCTTTCACGGTGGATCCGTGCCAGGTCAATCCGTGCATTCAGCGACCGTGGATAGAGCCCTAGTGCATGCGAAAAAAGTCGCTCGCCGGTTTCCCAGATTTCTGTCTGCCTGATCGAGAGGATGCTCAAGAGCAGTATCATGAGCATGCTCATGATCAGTACAAATTTTTGCGGGAATCGGATGCGGTGGAACAGGGGATTGATTACTGCGATGATGATCAAAAGGATCCCGATGAATGGAAGGTATGCGTAGCGGTCAACTGCAAAGAATATCACCTGGCCTTTGTGGAAATTCAGGAACGTCGGAGATAGGGTGATGAAGTAAAACAAGATTCCGAAGGAGATCATGGGATGTTTTCTGTGGAAGAAAATCGCGAGTGCGATTGCAGCAAGAACCAGGAGCAGGGGAATGAAAAATTCCGCTTTCAGCAGCGAAATATCCGTCACTTGCGGATAGTAGACGCTGAAATTCCACGGCAAGAATATTTGTTGGATGTAGAATACGGAACTCTTTCCGGCCATCAAAATTGTATCGAGCGCAGAGCTGGAACCGATGACACGTTCTTTGCCACCCAGTGCGATGACAATGAAGAGAATCGAAAGCAGAACGTATGGAATTTTGTCTGCGATGAAGGTGCGATCGATGCGACGTCGCGCAATCAAGAGATCGTAGAGGATCAACACGGCGGGCAACGTCATCGCCATAGCCTTGGAGAGAAGTGCGCAGACAAAAAAGATGACGCTGAGTGCATACGATGTTCGAATACCATTGCGATAACGCACGTAGAAGAGAAATGACAACAGGTAAAAGAAAGTGGACAAGAGGTCTTTGCGTCCTGCAATCCACACGACGGTTTCCGTTTGAATCGGATGTAGCAGAAAAATCAGCGCACAAACAAAAGGTAGAGATCGACCGAGGGTCGATCTCCTGAAAATAAAGTAAACAAGCACCCCATTGGCACCATGCAGCAGAATGTTTGTCAGGTGATAGACGAACGGCTGCAGCTCCGCCATCACGTAATTGATCTGAAAGGTCAGGAGCGTGAAGGGGATGTAGAGCTCCGGATCATATGTCGTGAAGATCGCCTTCAGGTTTGCAAATGTGATGCCGTGGACGCTCAGGTTTTCGACGATCAAGAACCAATCGTCGATGGGTGCGAAGTCATGGAACAGTGATCTACCGAAGACCAAAAAAGGCAGCACCATGAGTGCCAGGAAGATCAGCCAATCGGATCTTTTGATGTGCATCGGAACGCAGTATAAACCTCTGCGAGTCCTTGACGTTATCCTCAGATTGAATTGCAGCGCACCATGGTTCAATCAGTGTTTTTTTGCTATAATGATGGGAAATGCACATCCAAATAGAACTCCCTCGCCCCGGTCTTACATTGCTGCTTATTGCAGGCATTGCGTGGGTGATTACCGACATCACGTATTTCCATAGTCAGCCGAAAGTCCAGGCGGATGTCGTGCAGATGCAAGGGCAATCAACCGAGCCTGATCAAGATCATGATCATGCGTATGCAGCTGATCTCATTGACCCTCAAGGCGGCGATGACACGGACAGTGCGGTGAAGCTGAAGCGGGCGGAGGAGGATTTGCGCAGGGGGAGAATCGAACAGGCATTGCTGAACCACAAGGAAGAAATTTTGCGGTATCAGCTGAAACAGTTGGAAGAGGAACGCCGCTCACTCGGCAGCGAGATCGATTCCGATCTGGAAGAAGAATTCCGCGAGGCCACACGGACACTCAGTGGACTCTTGCAAGATGAACACATCGCCGAGCAATTCATGCTGGCATCCCTGAACCAAATTCGGGAGGCCCAGGGTCGTGCACAATCGATCGGTAGGGGACTTGCAGCCTCCAAGGAGGACATTCGCCTCGGTTGGCCGGTCGACTCGTCCAGGGGCATTTCTGCGCCATTCCATGATGCTGCCTACGAAGAGCGCTTTGGCTTCGTCCACGAAGGCACAGATATCCGCGCGTTGCAGGGCACCACGGTGCGCGCAGCGGCAGACGGTATCGTGAAAGAAGTCACGGACAACGGACTTGGATTCAACTCCATCACTATCGAACACGACGGCGGCTTCGTCACGCTCTACGGTCACGTGACAACGTTCCTCGTGGAAGAAGGGGACAGGGTAAAACGCGGTGATGACATTGCGCTCTCCGGTGGTCGTCCGGGCAGCCCGGGCGCAGGCTTCTCCACCGGGCCGCACTTGCACTTTGAATTGTATTTGAAAGGCAGAGCAGTCGATTCCGAAGGCTACTTGCCGCCCATGTTTAAGAGAGATGATGCAGCGAATTGATCTGTCATCCCGGAGACGTAATCTTTGATCGCTTCCACAAGTTCTCCGCCGTGTGATTTTTGGAGTGCCAAAACTTTTTCTATCGGGTGTTTCAGGAGATGTTCGCACAGATCCAGGACGATTTTTTTGCCCTCGTCATTCGCACTCTGCACGGCGGGTGCCAAATACATCCGCTGCCACAAAAATGCGCGGAGAGCGTCCAACTCTTTTTGCATGGTCGAAGAAAAACAGACGATCAGTTCCGATGCGCGATACACGTCGTCCAAACTTTTTATAGTATTTTTTTCGATGGATTTTTGCGTTGCTGCGTACAAATCCATCACCAGTAAATGAATGATGCCGCCGCGCACGGAGGTTCCGCGTTCACTGCATCGTTGCAATGCCGATGCCGACAACACATTCCCATCCAAGTCTTTGTTCGTGAACAGTTTTGCGCGGAGTCCGTCGTCCACATCGTGGCCTGTGTACGCGATCTCATCGGCAAGATTCACTACCTGCGCCTCCAGCGAGAGTGATCTGTGCTGAGCATGATCACGGTGGTCATCATGAGCATGATCAGAGGCTGTACTTTGATCATGTGGAGTCCTGTGTTTCTGCATTCCTTCTAGGATTTCATTATTGAGATTCAGCCCTGCAATAAGCGAAGAATGCTCTTCCAGCGTTGTCACATTCCGCAGAGACTGGCGGTTGTGTTCAAACGAAGAGCCGTGATCATGCATCCATTTGTCCAATGCCTGTTCACCGGCATGTCCAAAGGGCGGATGTCCCAGATCATGTGCAAGGGCTATGCACTCCGCCAGGTCTTCGTTCAGTCTCAGAGTCCTTGCAATATCGCGGCTGATCTGCGCGACTTCCAAGGTGTGCGTAAGGCGCGTTCGGTAGTGATCACCTTCTCCAATGACGAACACTTGCGTCTTTCCCTGGAGCCTCCGGAATGCTTGCGTGTGAATGATCCTGTCGCGATCACGTTGAAACGGAGATCGCGTTTCATCTTCCGGTTCTGCTTTCACTCTTCCCAGCAATCCCTGATGGGGGACTGCGTAGGGGGCAAGAAATTTATTTGCGGCCACAATGCGATTTGTTAGCGCAGACACATTGAGAGTGTAGCAGCTGATATGAGGTGGGCTTGGCTTAAAAAAAAGCCGCGAAGTCCCGCGAATGCGGGACTGGAGCGGCAACTTTGCCGGAAAGAGAGCCGGTGAGAGAAAACCTGGAAGGTTTTCTTTCGCCATGTATCAAAACGGCCGTCGGAGCAGGAACGCTTGTCCCTGGATGCCCAGGTGGGTGACCGCAACCCCGCACCACGGTGTGGAGTGATTAAGTCTCCCGTAACAAGTAGTTAGAGAAGAAACGTAACTGTCCTAACGCGCCGTCGAGACTCTGCACAGACTATCGAACAAAGAGGTGGATGTGAATATTCGGATGCCTTTTTTGTCAAAAAAGCATTGGGGAAAATGTTCTGAACGTTGAGTGAATTATACCGAGATTTTTGCCCTTACTATTGCAAAATACTGACTCCACCACAGTGATGGTGTAATACGGGCGGTGGCGGTTTAGGCATTTCGCGGTCTAAATAATTTTCTGGTACAGCGTCGCGATATTCTTCCGGGATCCTTTGTAAAGATTTTGCGATCATAGCCTCCAATGCAGCCCTGTTACTGCGTGTGAAAGCATAGATAAAAAATAAACTGTCATAGTCTAGAGGTTGAATCTCTGCGATTCGGCGGCCTTTCGTCAGTGCTGCTTCCATGTTATTACGGTTTTCTTCCAATGCGCTGCTTATCAATATATTCAGTTCATCCAGGGATTGATCCACGATCGCCTGTGCGAATGCCAGTTTTTCTCTTCGAGGTTCGGCTGCTTTGCCATGCCATTTAATCTACTCTCGCAAAAGCACCGCTGCCAAGACATTCGTGTGGCCCTGTTGTACGGCTTCCCGATCCCCGCCTCGGTACGTCCAAAATTTCTCCGGCTCGTGCTTGGTGCAGCCGGGCATGCACTCAAAAGATTTTTTTAGAACCCCGACATCTAAGAATTGCCGCAGTGCGATCTCAGGAAGATCAACGAGATGATCATCGATGCAATCCTTCGGAATGCCAGGAAGTTCCAGGAGGGGATCGCTGAACTCGGCACAGTTTTTACACAGCGATGGTCCCGCGCCGACGAGTGTTTCTTGTGCATCCACATCAAATTCTTTTTTGAGCGTGGCGAAGAAAGAGGGGATTGCCTGTGCAAGAATTCCTTTCCACCCAACATGCAGCAGTCCGACGATATTTTTTTCTGTCGCGTAGACAATAAAATTCTGACAATCCGCTGCGCGGATCTGCAGCACCAATTTTTTTTGATCCGTCATCAGGCCATCTGCTTGTTCCGTACGATCACTCTCTTCCGAGATGCGAACAACCCGTGCGCCATGCATCTGGTGCAGCGCTGCAGCGCGATCACATCCAAGTAGCTTTGCACGGTCATGATCACTCATCGAGGGATCGGATTTGTCGAAAAAAACGATGCGGAGGCGGTCCGCGTAAGGTGCGAAGATGGTGAAGGGATGGTCGAGCATGTTTAATGTAATTGTAATGTACAGAGATCGACCAGCGGTCGATCTCTACATCTTTTTTATGATCTCTGGAATTGCCCCAATCACATCCCGCGTCGTGTAATGGCTCTTCAATTGTTCTCCCGCGCGTTTGATCGTTCTGCTTGCAAGGACACAGGCATCGAATGCATCCATATGCTGTGCCATCAATCCTGCTGTAAGTCCGGCAAGCGCATCACCCGTGCCGCCGACGGTGAGCCCGGCATTCCCTCCTGTTATTTCTTCCGTGCGGCCATCGGCTCCAGATATGCGATCGATGGGGCCTTTGCACAGGATGGTGCATGGCGTAGAGATCGACCGCTGGTCGATCTCATCCTGTGCAATTCCCATTCGTTCCAATTCGCCTAAATGCGGCGTCAGCACTGCTGTTTTTTCTTCGATGGCATCCAGCGTCCACGGCTGCAATGCAGATGCATCCAGCACCATGGCGCAGGGACAGGCTTGTATGAGTTCTTGGATCACGCCCTGTTCCTTGGGCGAGCGTCCGAGCCCCGGTCCGATGACGGCGGCATCCATGGTCGCGAGGAGTTCCAGGAGCGATTTAAGATCAGATTCCACGAGCGCATCGCCGGCAAACGAATGCACTTGGAAATTGAGCGAAGTATTTTTCGCAACTCCTTCATGCCGTGCGGGTACGGCTACGTAGATCAAATCCGCGCCACTCGCTTCCGCAGCCAGTGCAGAAAAGAGGGGAGCGCCATGCTGGTGTTTGGATCCTCCAATCACCATCACCTTGCCGTTTTCGCCTTTGTGGGAATGGGGGTCGCGGTGCATTATGAATGGATTTTACACCCGTATTTCCATAAACCTCAGGAAGAGTCTGTATGACGTTCCCTCCCCCTCAAGGGGGAGGGACGGGGAGAGGGTTATAAAAAACTCTCGCATAACCCTCTCTCTGTCTCTCTCCCTACAGGGAGAGAGGACGCCATTTCACTCACTACTTAATTTTTTGCCAATGCCTTTTCAAGAATTTCTTTCCACTGTTTTCGAAATTGACCTGCAGAAAACTTCTTTGCGTGTTCCCGAATCTTGTCCTCATCGAATGTGATTGTGGAAAATCGCCGGAATGTTTTTTCCAAACTCTCCACCGTTTGTTCTTCAAAAAACACTCCCGTTTCACCATCAATGATGGTGTCCAGTGCTCCGCCTTTGCCGTACGCAATCACGGGCGTGCCGCAGGCTTGCGCTTCCATGGGCACGATGCCGGCATCCTCATGGGGTGCGAAGAAGACAGCATTGGAGGAGCGATACAACTCGGGAAGTTCTGCATCCTCCACGCGGCCTCGGAAGGTAATCGTAGCGCCTGCCATAGCCTTCAGCCGACGCTCTTCATGGCCGGTGCCCACGATCGTTAATGGCAAATGCAGCTTGTTTGCGAGTGCGATCAACAGATCAAAGCGTTTATAGGGAACCAATCTGCCGACTGCAAGAAATGATGATCGCTCTGCGTTCAATGGAATATCAAAAAAGCGTTGATGCACGGGCGGGGGCAACACCGTGCTCTCGCGGCCATAAATTTTGCGGATGCGTTCCTGCGTTTCTTTGGAGTTCGCCAGGAAGACGTCCACGCGCCTTGCAGTCGTCATATCCCACCGTCGGAGATCACTCAAACGTTTCTTGATGGACTTGCGCAAGAACTGCGGGACACGGAAATCATCCAAATATTCCTTTTCCATTTCCCACGCGTAGCGCATGGGAGTGTGGCAGTAGCAAATATGCACGGCGTCTGATGGTGGGATGATTCCTTTTGCAACAGCGTGAGAGGAGCTCACAATTACCTCCATACCCGTCAGATCAAATCGCTCGACCGCGCGCGGCATCATGCTGATGAACAGCTGGTGCACAGGGAATAATCGATACCATTTTTGAAGTGAACTCGTGCGCAGGTCGGCATCCTTCAGCTGTCCGATGTTCTTGTGATGTGCGACAGTCGTAAAGATCGGTGCCTGCGGAAAGACCGCATGCAACTCGGCCACGACGCGCTCCGCGCCGCCGAAAACGGTAAGCCAGTCGGCAACAATGGCAATGTTCATGACGGGTATCGTACCCGATTTGTTTGATGGCTGTGGGTGTGCGGTTTCGTGTAGGGGCGACGCATGCGTCGCCCCTACGTCATGAAAATCATGTATTTGTAGGGGGCACGGTCCCGCAGGCGCGGGATGCCCCTACGAAATCGAACCGCGCACACGTACAATATCCGCCATGCCCCTTAAACGGAGTGTCCGCTTGCCGCGTCGTTTCAATCGTCCCGTCACAAGACAAACGCGCGCCTTCGCCGAGCGCCGCCATCAGCGCCATGCAAAAAAACGTCACGAACGCGTGCGGCGTTTTGTGCGTCGTACGGAAAAGATTTTTTCCGACTGGCGGAAGATGTTCCAGCGGTGGCTCATTCTGCTCGGCATCGGATTTGTGCTCCTGGGACTCGCGCTTTTCCTCTTTTTCCCGATTGTGCAGGTGCGCGAGATTCGCGTGGTGCGATCGGATCTCCGCATTGACGCGGAGAAAGTCCAACGCGCGCTGGCGCCGCTCTTCGGCAGGCATCTCCTCTTCCTCACTGCGCAGGAAGTGCGGGAACTCGTGCGTGCATCCGCCGCCGATACCACGGACATCGATGTGGATAAAGACTATCCTTCTCGTCTGGTTGTCACCATGCGCTTGGAACAGATCATTGCGAAGCTCACGATCGAGATGCCGGAAGCGGAGGAGCCGTCGCTCGCAGGAGAGGCGACGAACGCATCGGGTGCGGTTGTGATTTCGACAGAGGACTACCTTACGGTGAACGGCCGCTATGTCACGCATCCTTCTGCCGCGACGGCCTCGGATCTTCCCGTCATCAGCATCGTGGACTGGGGAGTGCGCCCGACGCCTGGAGCCATCCTGTTGGAACCGGAACTGTTGGAAGTGCTGTATGCGGCGGAAGAAGCGCTGCGCGATCAGTTTGCATTGGCCGTCACGGGGCGCGTTGTCTTCCTGCGTGCGCGCGAGTTCCACTTCCACACGGATGAGTTCGATCTGTGGTTCGATCTCCGCAGTCCGCTTGCCGAACATTTGGCACGCTTCAAACTTTTTTTGGAAACCATTCCGAAGGAAGAGGTGGAGCGGTACATCGATCTCCGGTTGTCGGATAGAGTCGTCTATCGGTAAAAAATGAAACCAAGGAGACCAAGGAAACCAAGGAATAATTCTTTGGTCTCCTTGGTTTCCTTGGTCTCGTCTTCTTGCTACGAAAAGTATCATGGCCATTGCGTCAAGTATCCTTTTCATAGCCCCTTGACCAATCCCTTTCTTTTTCACCGTAAAATCATGTCGCACCCTTCCCAAGCCGGGGTTCATCTCTACACTGCTTGCAATGATTCCTTCCGTCCTGTCGGTCTTGCTGATGGGGATGCTTCCGGTGCTTGGTCTCTCCGTGCCGGATCTTCCCACGCTCAGCGGTCTTTCCATCGCCGCTCCTTCTCCGCTCCTTGCGCGTTCCGTGGGGGAAATGAAAATCGACAAACGATTCTCCGCGTCGGGCATCATTGTGACGGATTTTGACAGCGGGCAAGTGCTCTATGAACGCTCCGCAACCCAGCGGCGACCGCTCGCGAGTTTAACGAAACTCATGACGGCCGTGCTCATCATTGAACAGCATCCGGATCTCACCGCTTGGGTGACGATTCCGCCCTCCGTCGAGGAGATGAACGGCAACACCGTGTCGCTGAAACCGGGGCAAGAGTTCACCGTGGGTGATTTGCTCTCGGCGCTCCTCATCTCGTCCGCGAACGATGCCGCCGAGACGCTCGCGGTCTTCCACAGCGGCAGTGCAAAAGAATTCGTCATTGCCATGAACAGGCGTGCGGCCGAACTGGGACTCAAAAACACGTCCTTTGCGAACCCGGTCGGACTCGATGACACCGATCAATGGTCGACGCCCAAGGATGTCTCGTGGTTGGCGCGCTACGCCTTTCGCTTCCCCGTCATTGCGGATCGTCTTGGAACATCCACGAAGATCATCCGCAGCCGCACGGGCGAGGCCATCGGCCTCTCTCACACGCACGCGCTGCTCCATGCGGACCCGCGCGTCGTCGCGGGAAAGACAGGCACCACCGACGGTGCAGGCCAGTGCCTGATGTCCGTGGTGCACGAAGGAGATCGAACGTATCTGGTGGTGTTGCTTGGCTCACTGCAACGCTACAAAGATCTCACCAACATTTTGGACGCTCTTTCCGAGCATTCCGTTCTGTAATCTTCCGTGCGTTTGAACCCCTTCGAGCATCGGCTGTCCCTGCGTGTGCGCCTGCTCTGCCTGGCAGTCTTCTTTGGCGGCTCGCTCCTGCCGCCGTACGTGCCGAACGCCGCACTCTCATTCGAAGATGAAGTGGTGCCCACCGATCAATTTCTGTTTGTCGAAGAAGGATTCCTGATGAAATCATCGCCGCTCGGACAGCAGGGCGTGCGTCTGGCGTACTCCGAGAGCATTGTCCACACGGTGCAGGAAGGTGACAGTTTGGAGCGCCTGTCGCAACGCTACGGCATCGGCGTGCAGACCATACGCTCCGTGAACAATTTGCAGGCGGGCAGCCCCATCCGTCCCGGCATGGAGCTCGTCATCTTGCCCGTGGACGGCGTGCTGCACACGGTCAAGCGCGGCCAGACGCTCTCGCGCATCGCGCAGCTCTACGATATCTCCGCGGAGGAAATCGCGCGCCAAAATGACATCGAAGGCGGCTTCATCGTCGCAAATCAGCAGCTCATCATCCCCGGCGGCACACCCATCGTGGGCACGCCGCCCGCCATCGCATCCGTGGACAAACCTCTGCAGTTCGGTGACAACATTCCGGATGCTGATGTGACACTCAAAACAACCATCAAGCCGACCTCCACGCAGGCACCCCCGGCGGTGGCCGCCGCCGCCGCGACGCTGGGTGTCCTCCAACTCCCGTGCAACAACTGTACGTACACGCAGTACTACCACGCGGGCCATTACGGCGTGGATGTTCAAACCAAGGGCGGAGGCCCCATCTTCGCTGCCGAAGCAGGCACCGTCGTACGAGCCGACCAAGGGGGCTGGAACGGCGGCTACGGCACGGTGGTGGAGATAGACCATGGCAACGGGCTCATCACGCTCTATGCGCACAATAAAGAGCTCTACGTGAAGGTGGGCGATGTGGTGGGGCGCGGTCAAGTGATAGCCTGGATGGGCAATACGGGGCGCGTCTACGGCCAAACAGGCATCCACGTGCACTTTGAAGTGCTCTTAAACGGCGTGAAGAAGAATCCGATGTTGTACCTGCAATAGCAGCCTGAATGGGAAAAGCGCTTCCGTATGGCATACTTGACTATGAAAGGTGCATTATGTAAAGTACTCCGCTACTACTCGCTTTTTCCTTACTTTTTATGCCAGCAGAAAAGTACAAGTTTAATACACCCATGCCAACTCCCCAGGAGGCATCGCGTTCCCGAAAAATTTCTTCAAGCGCCCCAAAAAAGTTGCGTGCGATTTTGAGTGGGGGTGAACGCTTGGAGCAACGCGGCATGATGGCAGCCAATGTCGACCATGGTTCCAACATCATCACGTCCGGAATCGACCGCAATGATGATTTAAATATTATCGAACCTGCGCAGGACATTGTCACAGACCCGAACGGGCAAGACCGCGTAATGAAGGCAACGCCGGACGCAGCTCCTGTGCTCACCGGAAACGATTTCCTTACGCCTCCGGGCCGCTTGGTGAAAGACCACTCCGGCATCCAGTTGGAATTGAAGCCCGATGGATTCATCAACATCGAAAAATTCAAAGGGCGCGCAAACATCCGCGTTACAGAAACGGATGTGGTGTGCATTTTCGTCAACGACCAAGTTGTTGCGAAATTCGACACCAATTTGGTATCGGGCATCCGCGTCGACGGCCGCAAATCTGCAGGCTTTACATTCGATGGGCGGCAAGTGAAGACGCTCGTGCTGGATGTCATTGGCAGCCGGAATGCAGATCAATTCTTTGGCGGCGAAGGGGATGACAGCTTCGATGGCGGCGCAGGCAATGACTTTGCGCATGGCGGAACAGGCAATGACCGCCTGAAGGGGGGCAATGGCGATGACACGCTCATCGGCGGTCCTGGATCAGACATATTAACCTCCGGCATCGGCAATGGTGATGATGACCTGAATGTTATTAATCCCAACGAAGACATTGTCACGGACTCTCTGCCGCGAGACCGCATGATGCTGGAGAATCCGGATCCTGCGCCTGTGCTCACGGGAAACGATTTCCTCACGCCTCCGGGCCGCTTGGTGAAAGACCACTCCGGCATCCAGTTGGAGCTGAAGCCTGATGGGTTCATTAACATCGAAAAGTTCAAAGGGCGCCCGCATATCCGCATCACGGAAACCGATGTCGTGTGCATCTTTGTGAACGGACAAGTGGTCGCGAAGTTCGATACGAACTTGGTCTCCGGTGTGCGCTTGGACGGCCGCAAGTCGGCAGGCTTCACGTTGGATGGGCGCCAAGTGAAGACGCTTGTCTTGGACATCATTGGCAGCCGCAATGCAGACCAGATTTTCGGTGGCGAGGGAGATGACACCATCGACGCCAACAGCGGTGACGATGTGCTTATGGGAGGAAAAGGCAACGACCGTATCAAAGGAGGTGCGGGGGATGACGTCATTCACGGCGGAGATTTGCTCACGGTTCTTGCGCAAAGCCAGCAGCCACAAGTAGTGGACGTTCTCGATGCGACAAATGGACCGGCTCAGTTCAGTACAGATGTGCATTCAAACGGCGTTGCGGGTGAGCGCACTCTCATTCGCTTCACCGCCACGGGGACGAATGCGTTTATCAAAGCAATCACGGTTGAAGGTGACTTGAGCGGCGCTGTGGGAAATCTGATCCTAACCAACGGACAAAACGCCATTCCGCTCGCAATTCAGCAAACCGGATCGCAGTGGGTTTTGGTGCCTCAATCACCGTTGCTAGTGGGAAGTTACGACGTTCGTGTTGTACGCGGCGCAAACAATTTGCGCACTGCCATCGATTTGAAATCGATACTCTTCAGTGATCCTGTAGACGCGAATCCGGTCGATCATGTCTTCACGCATGATTTCAACTGGGTGGATTAATCAGCAATAAGAAAGACCGCTCCGCGCATACCTGCCGGGGCGGTTTTTTGATGAATCCGGGATCTTGTTAAAAAATGAATTTCATGTTATAATATAAAGGATATGCACCGCACCAAAATCAACATAGAACTCACGGTCGCAGCTCTTGTTTGGGTGATGGTGGCGGGCGTGTGTGCAGTGCTTGCGAACGTTATTGCGGCGAGTTTGGTGTAAGGCTTCATCATAGATTGTTTACAGCCACGCTTTTTGGTAAAATTGAGCGGCATTTGTATGACCCGCTTGCGAACCGGAAAAGAACTCGCGGCGCGATTGTAATCGGTTTCTCCTCCACCCTGGAGCTGTAGCTCAGCTGGTTAGAGCGCTTCCCTGTCACGGAAGAGGTCGCGGGTTCGAGTCCCGTCAGCTCCGCCACTGTCATTCTCGAATGACGTGGCTCCGCCATATACTTCTCGAAGTCCGTGGCCAGCCATTCCAAGTTTAGATCCTGGGCTTTCGCATATGCCAATCCGTCGCTTTTTGGTACGCATCGCCGGTGCGGAGGACGATTTCCTCGCCCCACTGTGGACCCATAATTTGGAGTCCGATGGGCAAATTTTCTTTGGAGAATCCGCATTGCACCGACATGCACGGAATGCCCGCCATTACTTGGCCATCTAAGAACACATCTTCCAGATACATGGCCACAGGATCATCGGCGTGCGCGCCAATCTTAAATGCAGGGGTCGGCGATATCGGAGAAAGAATCACATCCACGTCTTCGAATGCATCCTCAAAATCCTTACAAATGAGCGTGCGCACTTTCTGTGCTTGTCGGTAATACGCATCGTAGTAGCCGGCGGACAGCGCGTACGTGCCAATCATGATGCGGCGTTTCACTTCCGGGCCAAAGCCTTCGCTTCGGACACGTTCGTAGTAATCAAGCAAATCTTTTGGTTCTTTCACAGTATGCCCGTACCGCACGCCATCGTAGCGTGCCATGTTGCTGCTGACTTCGCTGGGGCAGAGCACGTAGTACGTCGGCGTTGCATACTTCGTATGTTTGAGAGAGATCTCTTTCACGGTCGCACCAAGATCTTTGAGCACTTTCACTGCATCGCGCACGGCACTTTCCACTTCCGCGTTCATGCCATCGATAAAATATTCCTTCGGCAACCCGATCTTTAATCCTTTCACATTGCCCGTGAGCGCCTTGCGGTAATCGGGTACGGGAACATCCGCCGTCGTGCCATCCAGCGGATCTGCACCCGCAATGGCAGAGAGGACGATGGCAGTATCCTCCACTGTTTTCGTGATGCATCCGATGGTATCCAGCGAGCTCGCCATGCTCATGACGCCGTAGCGGCTGGTGCGGCCATAGGTCACTCGCATTCCTGCACAGTTACAAAAGCCTGCAGGCTGGCGGATGGATCCTCCCGTATCCGTGGCAAGTGCAAAGAAACATTCATCGGCGGCAACGGCGGCGGCAGAGCCGCCGGATGAACCTCCGGCAACGCGGCTCAAATCCCACGGGTTTTTGGTAACGCCAAAGCAGGAAGTTTCCGTGGATGCGCCCATCGTAAATTCATCGGTGTTCGTCTTTCCCAAACTGATGGCACTGGCAGCTTTCAATCGCTTGGTGGTCGTCGAATCGAAGGGCGGGATGTAGTCTTTGTTTCGGAGCACATTGGAGCAAGCCGTGGTCGTCACTCCCTTCTCGCAGTACACGTCTTTGGCGAGGTAGGGGATCCCTGAAAGAGGGGATTCGAACGTACCCAAAGCATCAACTTTTTTGGCTTGTGCCAGGGCTCCCTGGAAATTCCTATGCACCACGGCATTCAGGGTTGCATCGATTTTTTCGATACGATCGATGCATGCTTTCGTGAGCTCCACGGAAGAAATTTTCTTGCTGCGCAGCAGCATGGCGGCGTTGCTGATGGTGTGGGGGAGAGAAGGCATGTGTTCATGAATTACCACAGTAGGACGATCACCCGTGCGCGGAGGGCGTCTGGATTTGTTGTTCGATGATGGGGAGAGGACTGGTCGCGAGCAATTCGTCGGTCGTGGGAGTGTCTTTTGCTATCACGTCTTCGCGGAAACAGTCAGTAAGTCCCGTCACGTTGGTCGTCGGTTGCACGTTGCTCGTGTCGACTTCTGTCAGCATTTCTATGTAACCGAGGATGGACGTGAGCTCCTTAGAAAATTTCTCCACCTCGTCGTCTGTCAGACGCAGTCGCGCAAGCTTTGCGATGTGCCGGACTTGGTCTTTGGTGAGCTGAGCCATGCGGAGAGCATACTAGGAGGAGACGCCGGAAACCAAGGAAACCAATGAGACCAAGGATTTGGGAATCTCTTCGATTTCCTTGGTCTCATTGGTCTCATTGGCATCCTTCTGTATTCTTTGCAT
Source organism: Candidatus Peribacteria bacterium RIFCSPHIGHO2_01_FULL_51_35 (assembly GCA_001787535.1). Taxonomy (GTDB): domain Bacteria; phylum Patescibacteriota; class Gracilibacteria; order Peribacterales; family Peribacteraceae; genus 2-02-FULL-52-16. The sequence continues at coordinate 20,754 of MFXP01000003.1, read as the reverse complement.
CTCATGAAACTCTCCCGTCTCCGCGGTCGCAAAATAAACGACCACGTTCTCCGCAAGGGCAGTATGTGGAAGGGCAAGCATTTGTCCGTGCGCTGGATTGCCGGAGCGCCCAGACACCCTTCCATCGATCCCGCGAAACCGGGGGTCTACGCCGGCACGCTCATTTCCGCGAAGACGGAACCGTCTTCCGTCAAACGCAATCGTATGCGCAGGCGGTGCAGGGAGGCGCTTCGCGTCGCGGTGAAAAGCATTCCAGAAATACCCGCGTCCCAGTTGTTGATTCTGCCTCGTTCCTCTAGTCTGACCTGCGCATTTCCGGAGATCGAAGAAGATATCCGGAAGTTCCTTTCCGTTCTTACGTCATGGCATCCGCCAAGAAACCACGGCAACTCCTCGAATTTGCGTTGATCTTTGCAGCCATTTATCTGCTCAGCCAATTCGCGCTGAAAACATTTTTCCCGGAGCGTTTCGGTGGCGAGCCTGCTCTGCCCGTTCTTTCCATCCATGCCGTGGATGCCACGGTGAAGGGGGGACATCATCCCCTCCTCACACTCAAGAACGGCACGACCAAAGATCTCACGCTCGCAAACAGATGTCCCATGCCGCCGGTGGATGTGTACTTTGCCGCAACCGGTGAACCGGATATGACGAAAGAACCATTGAAGACGGAAGAGACGGCACTCCCCTGTGCGCCGCTCACCATCGTTCCCACAGGCGAGAGCATGCAGATCGATCTGGCTCCGTGGAAGTACTCGCTTTTTGGCGCATTCGGTAATTATGCCGTTCGGCTTCCTCTTACGGAGAAATCAGCCGATCAGCCCGACGTGGTCGCAAAATTTTCCATCCACGAAGCGGGCGTCTTCACGCAAATTTTCCGCACATTCATCACGAAGCCGTTTTTAAATTTCTTGATCTTCATTGCATCACTCCTCCCCGATCACAGCCTTGGCATCGCCATCATTATCCTTACCATCGTCGTGAAATTGATCCTCTTTTTCCCGACACAGCACGCGTTGCAAGGGCAAAAGGAAATGCAGAAGTTGCAGCCGAAATTGGATGAGCTCAAGAAAAGATACGGCGATGACCCGAAAAAAATGCAAGAGGAAACCATGAAACTTTGGAAGGAACACAAGGTGAATCCCTTTCAATCATGCTTGCCGATGCTCGTGCAATTTCCGGTGCTCATCGGGCTCTTCTACGTCATTCGCGACGGTTCCGTCCTCGCACTCTCGCAGCACTTGATCTACGGTTTCTACAGCCATCTTTCGTGGACATTCGGCACGCAATTTTTGTGGCTGGATCTCCTGAAACCGGACATCTATGTGATGCCCGCTGCGCTTGTCATTCTCCAATTCCTGCAAATGAAACTCACCTTCACGTTGAACGACCGCAAGAAAGCGAAGGAGAAAGTGGTGGACGTCGGCGACAAGAAAAAAGAGCCCATGTCCCCGCAAAAGATGCAGCAGAACATTATGCTCTATGGCCTCCCCATCATGATCGGCGTGTTCGCATTCCAGTTCCCCGCCGCAGTGTCACTCTACTGGGGAGTCTCCACGCTCTTCGGGATTGGGCAGCAGTTGGTGGTGAATAGAAAAACTACCTGATTCCTTATGAAACCTGAGGAGGTCTCTGACTTTTGGGCAGAAGAAATCGAAGGGAATCCTTTGGTTCCTCCTTCAGAGCAAGACACTATGGATGCCATGGGGATCCTTTTTCAGTTTCGCATCTTCTTTAATAACTTACAGAAGAAATCAGGGGGAGATTATGAGACAGCAATAGCTGCGCACGGAGAGGCACCTTTGGGAACGCTCGTTATCATGTTGCAGAACGGTGAAGCCTCTTGGGAAAAGTATCCTCAGCATTATGCTGCTCTTGCAAGCCTTATAAAAAAAAGATTGAAAAAGAAGCAAAGGTAGAGAGATATTATGTGATGCTCGGTAAACGTAATTTTCGTAACGCTTTCAGATATTCTTTGTAACCGGGACAATGCAGAGCGACCATGCTCCAAAACGCTTTCGAATGATTCATGTATTTCATATGTGTGAGCTCATGAATGATCACATACTCCATCAGTTCCTTTGTCGTGAAGAGCAGAGCCGTTGCAAGTGCGATATTTCCGTTGCGTGAACAACTGCCCCAGCGCGATCGCATCGGGCGCAGAGAAACGTTTCGGATAGGGACGCGCAGTGTTCGCTCATTGATCTCCCGCACCAGTGCATCGATTGAATCTTTCTGAGCAAAACTGAGGGTCTTCCATAGAAAGCGATGCAGCGAGGCACGGACTATGCGCTCAGGGTACGTAATTTCCCATCCGGATGCCCCAGAACGCGCTTGGAACCTTTTTCCAGCTCTGAGATCGAAACGGAGAGTTTCACCTGTCCAGAGGGCAATTTCAATGTTTTTTGACCGGTTCTCCAACAGCGGCAAAAACGGATCAATCCTCGGGCGTTCTGCATCGCGGAGCGCGGCCTTCATCATCCTTCCGAGCAGGACATCGATGTGTTTCTGTTCCTCCCAGGGGAGAAGCCTCCGTGCCAGGCGAATGACGATGGTTCCATCCTTGAATGTCGCGCGGGAACTTTTGTTCTTCGTTCGCTCGATGCGATGGGGAATGGAAAATGAATGCATCGAAAAAATTGTACACGTTCTCCATCCTATAAATTCAAATGTCGATTATGCGACAGCAATTTCTTTGCAAAGATACACATGATAATTCATATCGATATCTCCGAATAGGTGTGCATTGTGTTGTTTGCACCGCTTATGCAAAAACGGTACTGTGCGTGCCGATGTCCCCCCCGATCATGGATAGAAAAATCGCCGCCAAACGCATCGCAGGAAAAGGGTTTATCGCCGCACTCGACCAGAGCGGCGGCTCTACGCCAAAAGCTCTTGCTGCGTATGGCATCCCGGAGAACGCCTGGGGCGGGGACAAGGAGAAGATGTTCGCACTGATGCATGCGATGCGCACGCGGATGATCGTGAATCCGTCGTTTGATCAGCGCATCTCCGGTGCAATTCTCTTTGAGAAAACGATGAATAGCACCATCGAAGGAATACCGGCGGCGAAGTACCTCGCAGACACAAAAACCATCGTCCCATTTCTGAAGATCGACGAAGGGCTGGAAGAAGAGAAGGACGGTGTACAGCTCATGAAACCGATGACCGGGCTTACGGAGCGCCTCCAAAGCGCCAACAAGCATGGCATCTTCGGAACCAAAATGCGTTCAGTCATTGGTAGCGCAAACGCACAGGGCATCGCAGCGATCGTCGATCAGCAGTTCACCATCGGTGCTACGATCACGGCGGCGGGTCTCATGCCGATCCTGGAACCCGAAGTAAACATCAAATCTCCGGAGAAACCTGCATGTGAATTTCTGCTGCGCGAAGTCATAATAAAGCACCTAGATGCATTGCCGAGCGACGTGCAAGTCATGCTGAAACTGACACTGCCGGACACGGCAAACTACTACGAGCCGCTCATCAAGCACCCCCGTGTGCTCCGGGTCGTCGCCCTCTCGGGCGGTTACAGTTGTGCGAAGGCAAACGAAATGCTGTCGCAAAATCGCGGCATGACTGCGAGCTTTTCCCGCGCACTCGTCGAGAATCTCCGCGCTGACCAGAGCGACGAAGAATTCACTGCCGCGCTCGATGCGGCGATTGAGAGTATCTACCGGGCTTCACACTAAGCATCGTATCCATCGGCTATCTGCTCCTGTCGTGTGATCCCGGAGGAAAGTCCTTTTAACCCTTGCACCGTTTTGCCTTTCAAAGGAAAATAAGGGTCTGCACAGGTATTTGACAAAATAGTGAATTAGTATAATATATTTAGGTTCTTTTAAATCAATGAGCCGGGTACCAAGCGGTGAGTTTTATCAGCGTTTGATACCCAGCTCTACCCCATGAAGTTCAAGCGAATATGATTTCATTTGCTTCATGCGGCAACTGGTGGCTCCTTACGAAAAGGAGTTGGTGCAATGTTGGTTTTATCTCGTAGAGTCGGTGAGAGGATTCAGATTGGCGACAACATTACGTTGGTTGTCAGTCGGGTGATTGGAAACCGAGTCACCATCGGTATCGAGGCACCGAGCGACGTCCGCATCGTGCGGTCGGAACTCGTTCCTCGTCGTGAAGGTGATGCGGCTACCAATGATCGATCGTCTCGCCGCGCCAACAGAATGCCTGTCCGCTAGACGGATTAGGCATTCATCCCCGGCGGCGCGCATTAGGTGCGCCGTCGGGTTTTTTTGTGTAGCCTTCCTTCAATGGCTCTCAAGCTCTACAACACCTACTCCAAGAAAGAAGAAGTGTTTGCACCGCACGATCCTAAACTCGTGACCATGTATACGTGCGGTCCCACGGTTTACGGACGTCCGCACATCGGAAATTACTCTTCCTTCTTAATGGCGGATCTTCTGCGGCGTTTTTTGGAGGTGAGCGGATACCACGTGAAGCATGTGAAAAATATCACCGATGTCGGACACCTCTTAAAGGACCAAGATGATGGAGAAGATAAAGTGGAGAAACAGGCGCGTGAGGAAAAGACAGATCCTCTCGCGATCGCAAAAAAATATGAAGCGATGTATTTGGAAGATGAGAAGGCTCTCAACATGCTGGAGCCTGCGCACCGTCCGCGCGCGACGGAAAATGTTCCGGAAATGCTCGTCATCATTCGAGAATTATTGGAGAAGGGGAATGCGTACGAAACGTCGGATGGAGTGTATTTCTCTGTAACGAGTTTTCCGCAGTATGGAGCCCTTTCCGGCAATACCGTCGAAAATTTAAATGCTGGTGCGCGCGTGGAAATCAAAGAAGAAAAAAAACATCCTGCGGATTTTGCATTGTGGAAAAAATGCGTGGGAGCGAACGCGCATCACTTGTTACGTTGGAATTTTGCGACGGGAAAAATTTCCAAGAGTGAAGGAGAAGATGCAACCTCGGGATTCCCCGGTTGGCACATAGAGTGTAGTGCCATGAGCAGAAAATTTTTGGGCGAGAAGATCGACCTGCACACCGGCGGTGAGGACAATATTTTTCCGCACCATGAATGCGAGATCGCGCAGAGCGAATGCTCGGGGCAAAAACCGTTCGTGAAACTGTGGCTTCATAAGAGGAGGATCGATTTAGGTGAAACCAAGATGTCAAAGAGTCTTGGCAATGTGTTAACTGTCCCCGATATTGTTTCCATGGGGTACTCGCCGCTCGATCTTCGGTATTACCTTCTCTCGGTGCACTACCGCACGCAACTCAAGTTCACGAAGAAAGGTTTGGATGATGCGCACAAGGCGCGGCGGAAAATTCTGGAGTGGATGGAAGAGGGTGGAGATATAGATAACGCGGTTGGTAAGGTAGGTAAGGAAAGTAAGGTAAGTACGGTAAGTACGGTAGGGGACTGGGAGAAGAAATTTAGAGATGCGATGGAGAGTGATTTGAATACGCCTGCGGCGCTCGCCGTCGTGTTCGATTGCATGACGTGGTCGCGCAGTGCATCACTTTCGTCGCAAGAGAAAGCGGGAATTCAGGTGTTCCAATCCGTCGTGCGAAAAACATTCGGCTGTTTTGAGGCGGAAGAGCAATCGATCCCAAATGACGTGCAATCACTTCTTGCGGAGAGAAAGAATGCGCGCGCTGCGAAAAATTTTGCCGCATCCGATCGTTTGCGTGATCAGATCAAAGCATTGGGATATGAAGTGCGTGACGAAGGAGGGGAACAGACGGTCAGGAGGCTCTAATCCGTATTTATCTGAGTTTTTGCCTGTATGAAGCCAAAAAAGCTCATTTTTTACCGTTCCCGTGAATTTTACTGCACGCAATGTCAGGTTTCCTCCACGTATGAACATAATTACCAAAATAAATGACTTTTTTCGCAATATCATTTTTTTGCCGCCATTTGAGGCAAAATTCAGCCATTGAACTCAATTTGTATGCGATAAACCAGGAGATTTCGCCATTTCAGCGCACCGTAGGCGGAGCAGGTGTCTCCGGAGACCGTAACAGAGTGGCTTCTTTCACGTTCCATAAGGCGACACACCCTTCTTTGGCGCTTGCGTCTCGCTTTGCGCCTTCGGTAGGATCTCCCAGATCCGCCTGAAAATCTAAGACCGGGTGGGGTCTCACCGAACGTCCATGCTCCTTCACATTTCGGCAACTTGCCCCCGCATTACGGGACAAGATTCACAACCCACCTCATTCGTCCCGCATGCGCGGGATGAAGGAGCTGTTTCGTGTTTACAGATTGATTACGGGAAAAACTCCACTCGCCGGGCAGTCTCTGCCACGCGCTATATATAAGGTATCCCCTCTCGATGTCACCTCTTTAGATTTAAGGAGAAGAGTGTTGCCATCGCGCACACTCATCTCGCACGAGAGACGGATTCCCCGGAGCTTTCGTCGTAATCCCCCAACTAGAATCAAAAGCGATCTCTTGAGATCGTTTCACTCTCCTTTGTTTTTATTTTCTCATTTCTTCTTACCTTTATGGAATTCTCTCGTTTGAAGAAAGTCCTCGCAGGGATCTCTGTTGCTGCTGTCACCCTCACGCAAGTGAGCACGGTGATTGCCGCCTACAGCGACGTCCCCGCAGGCGTCTGGTACGAGGAAGCCGTTGATGCATTTTTGGATGCAGGCTACCTCGATGCCAGTCAACCCCGCTTCCGGGGTGGCGAGACCGCCAATCGTGCGGAATTCGTCAAGCTCGTTGTCGAGCTGAACGGAGGCATCCTCTCCTCGGCACCGGCCGTCCCGAGCTTCAATGACGTCGCGACGTCTGCTTGGTACTACGGTTACATGGAAGAGGCAGGCAAAGAAGGCTGGGTCCGCGGCGACAATAACTGCTACGGCTCGCATCCTTGCTACGCTCGCCCGGGCGCTAACATCAACCGCGCAGAGGCGGCAGCTCTCATCGTCCGCGCCTTCGGGCTCGAGGCGACGGGTGACGCTCCTCAATTCGTCGATAACCCAAGCGGACAGTGGTACACGGACGTCATTCAGACGGCCGCGGACAGCTGCGTCCTCCAGGGTGACGATGCGACGGGACGCGTTCGCCCCGCCGACAACATGAACCGCGCAGAAATGGTCGTCATGCTCCATCGCGTTGACCAAGGTCTCACCTACGGTGTGGACTGCGGCGGCGATGACACAACGTCCGCTGCGATTTCCAACGTCGTTGCAACTTCGTCCACCACGGTGGAAGTGGAGTTCAGCACGCCCCTCGATGTCGAGGCGGCTGAGGACGTTGATCACTACTCCATCACGAACGGTTCCGATGTCGAAATCGCTTCCGCTGTCGTTTCAAACGCCGGCGATGGCGATGACACGGTGGAACTGACACTCGTGCAAGCCATGGAAGCAAGCCACGAGTACACACTGTCCGTCTCCGATATGCTGACGGCAGGCGGAGATACGTTTAGTGACAGCGACACATTCCCGGGCTACACCACCCTCGTAAAGGGTGATGGCGTTCTGGAGGTGTCCGTTTCCGCTTCCAACCCGGTCGGCGACACGGTTCCGCAAGGTGCCGTTGGCGTCGTCCTTCTCTCGACCGATTTGACGGCTTCCTGCGATGACAGCGTCACGATCGAAGATCTCACAATCCTCCACGAAGGCTTCGGTGCAGTCGCTGACATCAGTGGCGTCTACGCCGCCATCGACGGCGCTCGCGTTTCCCGCAAGCGCACCATCGACTCCGAGGATCAGACCTCCGAGCTTCGTTTCTCTTCGCCGCTCGTCATCAACGCTTGTGACACGGTTACGGTCGACTTTGTCGCCGACTTTGCCACGAGCTTGACTGCCGGTGCAGAGCACAATTTCGTCGTTGAATTGCCGTCCGACCTCGTGTCGAACGCCAAGGAAGTGACGGGTAACTTCCCGCTCCGCGGCAACACGTTCCGCATCGCCGCCATCACCAGCGGCACCGTTTCCATCGCTTACCGCACCGTTTCCCCCGATGAGGTGGAAGTGGGCAACAAGGGCGTTGTGATCGGTAAGTTTGAATTGTCCACGAACTCCGTCGAAGACCAGACGTTCTACTCCATGACATTCGAACAGAACAGTTCGGCTTCTGACGGTGACTTTACGAACATCGCGATCCGCCGCACAGATGGCACGGTTCTCACGAACACGGTTGCCCAGACGGTCGGTGATTTCGTCACGCTTGTTTTCGATCCTCCCTTTACGGTTCTCGAGGGTGACAAAATCACACTCGAAGTCATTGCCGACATCATGGGCGGCGCGGGAGACAGCGTCATCATGCATTTTGAAGAGACATCCGATATCTTCGCCGTCGGTTCCCTGTACGGATACGGCGTGAACGGACAACTCTACGGTTCGCAGATCACTCTGCCCACCGAGACGGCAACGCTCCCGGACACCGTGACGATCGACGCCGGTGAATTCACCGTCGAGATCAGCGGACCTGCGCAACAGAGCTACACAAGAGATGACAACGACGCGATCTTCGCGAACATTCTCTTCACGACAGGCGGTGAAAGGGTGGATATCAAAGACCTCTTCATTGCCGTCCAGGCCACGACGAGTACGGGTTATGCGCTCACGCTCCGCAATGGCACATCCACGGACAACGTTCACGAAGTTCTCGAGGACGTTGAAATCCGTAACAAGACAACGGGTCGCACCATCGACGGCGTCCGCCTCACCGGCACATCCGACTTCGGTCAGAAGTCCGATGGTTTGACGGCGACAGGCTCCTTCCAGGTGTATCGCTTCGATGACTTCATCGTGAACGGAAAAGAGACATGGGAATTCCGCGGTGACTTTATCGACAACGGTTCCACGGCATCGCCGCGCTCCGGCGATCGTTTCCGCATCGTTATCTGCGGAGAACCCACGCACTTGAGCACCGGCACAAACACTGTCGGATGCACCTTCGGCGGACTCCTTACGGAATCCACTGCGTACCAAATGGCCGTTGAAGGCGTCAGCACCGGTGATCGCGTCAACGATGTTCGCCCACGCGGCAACATCGCAGGCAACTTCCACCGCATCGCCAACGCCAGCCTCACGGTTGCCGTGAAGGCCATTGGCACCAGCGACACGGCGGTTCGCAATGCCAAGAACGTGACCCTCCTCCGCTTCGAAATGCGCGCTGGTGAAGCCGAAGACATTCTCTTCACCAAGTCTCTCTTCGCCGCAGCTTCCGGATCGCTCTTGAACGCTCAGAACTACGCGCTCTGGGTGGACAGCGACGGAGACAGCAAAGTCGACACGGTCTTGGAAGACGGTGTTGCTTCGCAGACCAGCAGAGTGACCTTTGCTGAACTCGCAGGCGGCGGATTCGTCATTCCGAAAGAAGAGACTGTTCTCTTCGAAGTCCATGCCGACATCGCTTCGTCCTTGACGAGCCGGCACCTCCAACTCCAATTCGATACGGGTTCGACAGTCCAGGCTTCCTACATCGAAGCGGAAGAACTCGATGACGGATCCAGCCTTTCCGGTATCGACTCCAACAACGGTCCGGAATGTCAGACCGATACGGATGCCACGGCTGAAACGAACTGTGACATCACGGTTACGACGGCCAACTCTCAGCTTTGGAGCTTGGTTTCCCAGGGTGATCTCTTCGTTACGAAGGATTCCACTCCGACGAAATCTCGCCAAGTCCTTGGCGGATCATTGGGTGAAGCGATTCTCCGCTTGCAATTCCACGCAGAGAACGAGCCGATCGATGTTACGGATCTGCAGTTCACCTCTTCCGGAGGCATTGCCGGTTCGGTTGATCGTCTTGAACTCTACAAGGAAGGTGAGTCTACATTCTTTGCCCTCGCCACCATCGGTGGCTGTGGAAGCGATGATGTGACTCTCGTGAACAACGGAACGGAACTCTCTGCTGTCAAGAGCTTCTGTGCAAACATGGAAACGCGTCAGCTCATCGTTCCGGAAGGATCCGATATTGACGTTATTGTCCGCCCACGATTGAAGACTGACGTTGGCGGCGCAACCAGCAATGATGTTGTCCAGCTCTACATTAACCACACTGCTGCTTCCAACAACTCCACGGGTTCCGGCGCAGTCCGCGCCCGCGGTGATGAATCCAGCAACAACTTGATTGCGAACGATGCTGACACCACCAGTGATGGCGAAGTCTTCATAGGTACGGCCACGGCTACGGTGAACAGCATTATCGTCGGCAACCGCAACGAAACGGTCTTGGCGAAGATCATCTCCATCACGAACGCCAACCCGGATGCCAACGGAACGAACGTCCCGACAGGAATATCTCCGGTCGGTCAGTTCAAGTTCTCGGCTGCTGCGCACACAAACTCGAAGGACGGTCTTAACGACGCAGTCCTCTCGGGTATCATCTTCAACGTCACGGCGACAAACGTGAACTTGAATGGTTCCGGCTTCAAGCTCTACAACAAAGCCGATTCCTCCACGAAAGCCACCTGTACTCCGTTCTACACGAACACCACGAATAAGCTGTCAGGTCAACCGAATGGCAGCGCTTCCGGCTCGTTCGTCGTCGAGTGTAAGGGGCTTGATGCAGATGCAGTTAACACCGAGGTTGATCAAGGCTCCGATCTAACATTGGTTCTTGAGGGAAATGTCGTGAATGCCCAGATCAGCAGCTCTGCTGCCTCTACGCTTCAAGTTTCCATGCAAGACTTTACAAGTCTGAGCCAGAAGACGTTCCGAAGCGATAATTCCACATCTAACCACATCCATTGGTTGGATAAGGACACGACCACAACCAACTTTTACTGGATTGAGTACCCAGAGACGGTTGTTAAGTCCACCAGCTACCAGAGCTAAGGCTTAGCCCAGGACATTTGGTTCGTTACCAAAACCAAGACCCCCCGCGCAAGCGGGGGGTTTTTGGTATGTTGTTTATTTTTCCCTCACCCCGCCCCGCTCTTGCGGGGCACCCCTCTCCCGATGGGAGAGGGGAAGGGCGTAAATTTTTTATCGAAATAACTTTCGTTTGAGACTCAGAAGAGTCTTTAAAAGGGGACGAATAACGATCTCGCGCTCCGGTGGATATTCGATTACTTGTCCTCCAAATTTGGCTTTAAAATCGCTGATGCCGACCCAAGGATGACTGGAATCTGAGGATGGGGGGGCAATGCCGAAAAGGTCATAAGAATGGTATCCTGATGCCTTGCAGTGCCGCATGGCAGCCCACTGGAGGGCATACGGTGCCATCAGGGCGCGGTAGGCATGGGAAGAGGCTCCGTAGTAGTAGACGCCCAGCCCATTCCACAGGACTCCCATCAATCCTGCGATGGGCTTTTTGTCGTGCTGAGCGATCATCAAGAATGCCCCTGGAAGATGTTTGAGCATGGCTCCGTAGTGATTCTTTGAATGCTTTCCAAACCGGTCGCGTTCGGAAGTTTTCTTCATCAGTTCGTAGAACGCATCGATGTCTTGCGATTGTTCGATCATAACTCCATGCTTCTCCGCCACCTTGATATTGTAACGTCCTTTTTGATGCATCTGCGCGAGGATCTCTTCTTCCGATTTGGTGAGATCAATGATGCGGGTGGCTTGGGGCTGCTCATGCCTTACGGAATGAACAACTGACAATGGACAATGGACAATGGGTTTCAGTGGTGAGAAATAGACGCTGAGCGATTTATCTTTTCGAGCTTCTGAAACGATATATTCCAGCACGTTGTTCATTGTCAGTTGTCCATTGTCCATTGCCGTAAGCGGTCCGCGCGGCACATCCCATGTCGAGAGACCAAACGCAGTACGATCAATCACGACCAGAGCGGACGATTGATCATCTTGATAGATGCGTACGTCTCGTCCCAAGGCTTCCTGATATTTTTTCCATTCCAGTGACTGCCACAGCTGACCCTGCGGATGCGATTTCACGCGCAGGTCGTAGGCGGTGAGATCCTCCACCGATGTGAGAAGACGTATATCCATTTGAAACAAGAATACTGGAATAATGGAGTATTGGACTATTGGGATTAGAAATATTCACCATTCGCTTCATATTGCCCCAATATTCGAGTATTCTAGTACTCCAGTACTCCAAAAAACTATGCCTCATACACTTCCTGCTCTGCCGTACGCCTATAATGCCCTGGAGCCGCATTTCGATGCGAAGACCATGGAGATCCATCACACCAAGCATCATCAAGCATACATCGATAAATTGAACGCAGCGATTGCAGGAACGGAGTGGGAAAAGATGGCTGTGCAGGAATTGCTCACAAAGATCAAAGACGTGCCTGCAGAGAAACAAACCGCAGTCCGCAACCATGGCGGTGGCCATGCGAATCACAGTCTCTTCTGGACAGTTCTTTCACCCGAAGGTGGAGGCAAACCTTCCGGTGATCTTGCGAAGGGGATCGAGAGCGGGTTCGGCTCCTTCGATACGTTTCAAAAGCAGTTCAATGATGCAGCCACGAATCGCTTCGGCTCCGGCTGGGCATGGCTGGTTGTGGACAATGGGAAGCTGAAAGTGGAGAACACAGCGAACCAAGATTCCCCTTTGATGGAAGGAAGAACCCCCATCCTGGGACTGGATGTTTGGGAGCATGCGTACTACCTCAAGTACCAAAACAAGCGGCCGGACTACATCACTGCGTTTTGGAACGTGGTGAACTGGAATGAGGTCACAAGGCGCTTCGGAGAGGCATAAAACGCCTTTTTTGACCAGTTTTGTTGTATGACCGCCGGAAATGACATGCTGTCGTTTGGATTTGACTTCAAGGCGGTTTCCTTTAAAATTTCCCGGTCACAGCGGCTTTCGATTGTGTTCTGAGAGCTGTGCATCCCGTCCCATCAATATTTTTTTGATGAGGCCGGGGCACATCTTTCCACACTCTTTTTTATGGCTAAGAAGAAGAAACCCTCTAAACCTGTTAAAAAGAAAAAGGTAGCACCCTCCTCCGCCAAGGCTATGGCGGGCAGGCCGAAGAAAATTAAAAAAGCGGTCGTGAAGAAAAAAAAGCAGGTCAAAAAAGCCAAGCCCGCTAAGAAGAAAAAAATCGTGCATGTGAAGAAGATTACAAAGATCGCTCCGAAAGTTGCAGTGAAAGCGCCGGTGAAGGTCGCTCCAAAAAAGATTCTTGCACCTCTGCAAAAGAAAGTGATGACGAAGATGGACGGAAAGAAGCAGCAACAGCAGGACATCCTCAAGGCTCCTGCAAAGAAAATCGTAATGCCGCCGAAGCGTGCGTACCAAATGCAAGTGGAGAAGGAAGTCTTGCCGCAAGTCATTCCGCACATTGTTCCGGGAGCGGGACGCATTCCGTCCGTCTCGCATTCTTTTCCGGCGTATTTGAAAGTGCACAAAGTGGAGGATGGTCGCTGCTATTTCGTCGATGATGAAGGAAATCCGCACGTGCCATCTCTCATTGAAATGCAGTTACTCAGCTACAAATGGTTCCTGACAGAAGGATTGAAAGAATTACTTGAAGAAATCAGCCCGATCACGGACTTCTCCGGCAAGAAACTGGAACTGCGCATCCTGGGCCATACATTTGATCCTCCAAAGTACGATCCCGACACATGCCGCCGCCGCAACTTGAGCTACGAAGCGGCTATGAAAGGCCATGTGCAGCTCATCAACCGCGAGACGGGGGAAATCAAAGAACAAGATGTGTTCTTGGGTTCCATCCCTCTCATGACGGACTCGGGTACGTTCATTGTCGATGGCATTGAGCGCGTCGTGGTGCACCAGCTCGTGCGCAGTCCGGGCGTGTTCTTTTCCAAAATGCCGGATCATCCCAAGTATCACGCAGCGAAAATCATCCCCAAGCGGGGCGTGTGGTTGGAAGTCGAGACCGATCGTCGCGGCATCATCACGTGCAAGATCGACCGCAAGAGAAAAATTCCCATCACGCAGCTGCTCCGCGTGTTCGGGTATGACACCGATACCAAAATCATCGATCTCTTCAGTGATGTTTCGAAGAAGGAGCAAGATTACATCCAAGTGACGCTGGATAAAGATTCCGTCCGCACGGTGGAGGAAGCGTACCAAAGCGTGTACCGCAAGATCCGCCCCGGGGATCTGGCGACGCCGGAGAACGCGAAACAGCTCATCGATTCGCTCTTCTTCGATTTCAAGAAGTACGACATGGGCACCATCGCGCGTTACAAACTCAATCGCCGCTTCAATGTGCATACGCCCAGTGACGAGCAGCACCGCGTCTTCCAGGTGAAGGATTTCATCGAAATCCTGAAAGAATTGGTGCGCTTGAACAACGGTGAGGGCGTGGCCGATGACATCGATCACCTCAGTAATCGCCGCGTGCGCTCCGTGGGTGAGCTTGTCCAGAACAAGTACCGCGTCGGCCTTGTCCGCACCGAGCGCATCATCAAAGACCGTATGACGGTGATGGACATGGAAACGGTGACGCCGACGCAGCTCATCAACTGCCGTCCGATCACGGCTGCCATGCGCGAATTCTTCGCGTCGTCCCAGCTCAGTCAGTTCATGGATCAAACGAACCCGCTCGCAGAGCTCGCTCATAAGCGACGCTTGTCCGCGATGGGTCCCGGAGGTCTGAGTCGTGAGCGCGCATCGTTCGACGTGCGCGACGTGCACACCAGCCACTACGGGCGCATCTGCCCGATTGCCACACCGGAAGGTCCGAATATCGGGCTCGTCGTTCACTTGGCAGGCTTCGCACGTGTGAACGAATACGGATTTTTGGAAACGCCGTACCGCGAAGTGAGGCACGAAGTCACGTTGGATCCGGACAAACTGATGGGAAGAATCTTGGATGCGACGGTGAAGGAGAGCAGGAAGGTTATTGCGAAAGAAGCGGAAGTCATCGATTCCAAAGAGACGGCCAAGAAAGTGATTGCCGCCCTCAAAAAGGAAGGAAAGAACGCCGTGCCCGTCCGCGCGTACATCACGAATAAAGTCAGTTATGTGGATGCCGAACAAGAGCGTCATGTGGTCATCGCGCAAGCGCAGACGCAACTCTCCGACCATCAAGAGTTTCTCACAACGCGCATACCGTCTCGCAAGGCGGGGGAAACAATCCTGGCGCACGTTCGCGACGTGACGCACGTCGATGTGTCGCCGCGACAAATCCTTTCCATCTCCACATCACTCATTCCGTTCCTGGAGCACGATGACAACACCCGCGCATCCATGGGAACGAACATGCAACGCCAAGCCGTGCCGCTGGTCCGTCCGCACTCGCCGTTCGTCGGAACGGGTATCGAAGGTCTCGCCGCGCGCGCATCGGGGCATGCGTTGCTTGCCGAAGAAGACGGAGAGGTGACGATGGCCGACGCGCAGGAGATCTCCATTGTGTATCGTTCCGGACGCAAGCAGAACTATCGTCTCAACACCTTTACGCGCACGAACCAAGGAACGTGTTTCAATATGCGTCCCTGCGTCGTACGCGGTGACACGGTGAAGAAGGGAGAGAGTTTGGCCGACGGTTCTTCGGTGGAAAAAGGGGAGCTGGCGCTCGGCCAAAACCTGCTTGTCGCGTACATGTCCTGGGAAGGCTACAACTTCGAGGATGCCGTCATCATCTCCGACCGCGTGGTGCAGAACGGTTTCTACGACTCCATTCACATCGAATCATACATCACCGATATCCGCGATACGAAACTCGGACCCGAGCTTGTGACGCGCGATATCCCGAACGTGGGTGAAGCAAAACTCAAAGACCTCGGAGCAGACGGCATCGTGCGCATCGGCGCAACCGTGCACGAAGGAGACATCCTCGTCGGCAAGATCACGCCAAAAGGGGAGACGGAGCTGACGCCGGAAGAGAGATTGCTCCAAGCGATCTTCGGCGACAAAGCGAAGGACGTGAAGGACAGCTCGCTGCGGCTCCCCGGTGGAGCGGGCGGCAAAGTGGTCGATGTGCACATCTTCGACCGCGCGGAAGGAGACGAACTCCCGACGGGAGTCATCAAGCAGATAAAAGTCTTTGTCGCACAGACACGCAAAATCCAAGTCGGTGACAAGATGGCAGGCCGTCACGGAAACAAAGGTGTGGTCGCGCGCATCGTGCCGCGCGCAGACATGCCGTACCTCGCGGACGGCACCCACGTGGACATCATCTTGAACCCGCTCGGCGTCACGTCTCGCATGAACATCGGACAGATTTTGGAAACGCACTTGGGCTGGGCCTGTCAGGTACTCGGTATCAAAGTGGCGACGCCTGCGCTCAATGGTATTTCCACGGAACAGATCGAAGGACTCTTGAAGGCTGCAGGCTTGCCGCCGACGGGCAAGATCCAGCTCTTCGACGGGCGCACGGGTGAAAAATTCGCACACGAGACAACCGTCGGATACGTGTACATGTTGAAACTCCTCCACTTGGTGGAGGACAAGATCCATGCAAGATCCGTCGGACCCTACTCACTCGTCACGCAGCAGCCGCTTGGCGGCAAGGCGCAACACGGAGGTCAACGCTTTGGAGAAATGGAAGTGTGGGCATTGGAAGCCTATGGCGCCGCGTACACGCTGCAAGAAATGCTCACGATCAAGTCCGATGATGTCATTGGTCGATCCAAAGCGTACGAATCCATCGTCAAAGGCGAAGCCATCCGTCGTCCCAGTATTCCGGAATCCTTCAACGTGCTAGTGAAAGAATTGCAAGCGCTTGGTCTCAAGGTCGAACTCCTCAAGTTCAAGGAGGAAGTCGCACCCGAGGAACGCTTGAAGATCGATGCCGGCGAGATTGAAAAAGTGGAACTCGCTTCCCGTGTGACGGCGGAGGATGAAGCGCAGGCCGAAGTGGCCGCCATCGCAGAACTCGAGGAGCCGAGCGTGGAGACCGGCGAAGAAGTTGCCGCAGCCATTGAAGAAGGCGCAGAGGTGGATGCTTCTGGGGAGTCTGCAAAGGATGAAATGAAAGATGCCTCCAGTGAAGAAGCGATGCAGGATGCTTAGGACGTGCGATCGGCATCACGATATAAAAACAGAGCTGTCCGAAAGGACGGCTCTGTTTCGCAGTGCACAGTGTATTAAGGATTGAAGGTCAAATATCCCGGTGTATTGAATTTCATCCAGGTTTGTTTTGCGAGGTCGCTCGCACTGCGCGGTGTAGTGTTGAGGGTGGCATTGCCTGCCATGCCGAGTTTGATCGCAAGCTGCGAGGCACCTTGTCCAATGGTTATGCCGATGGCATTCGGCAATGTTGCAGCTTTGTCTCTCAATTCTGCCACTTCTTTGTCTAGAACCTGCAGTTTTGTTTGGAGTTTCCCTCTGGCTTCGACCAGCGCCTCTCCTGCCTTCACCGTCGTAGTGGAAGCAACATTTTCCAGCCCTTGCTTGGCAGCATCTATCGTTTCCAGCGTGTTCTTCACTTCTTGACCGAATTTCTCAATTCTCGGCTCCACTCCGGACAAAAACATTTCCTTTGTCAGTTCAGCAACATCTGCGCCTTTCTTCAACGCTTCCCGCGGAGTCGTATCCAATGCATCGTTCGGTGTCGCATCCAGGACGTTCGTTCCTCTCAGTAAGCCGCTCGCGATTTCCAATGCCTTGGCGTCGTGCCTGGCTTTTGATTCTCTTGCCAATGTATCCGGCGATGTTTGCGCATCCGTCGTTGCTTTGAAATTCAGCCATTCCTTTACGAGTGAACTTTGGAGCGTTGCTGCGGTTGTTCCCCCGATGTTTTGCACACTTTCCACTCCCGTTTTCGCGACATCTCCTGCTGCGCCAATCGTGGGTTGCAGTGTGGCTTCATAGGCCTTGCCAATGACATTGCCTGCACCTTCCGAGGTCTTGGCGAGAGCGGATCCCAACTCGTCTCCTGCCTGCTTCAAGCCTGCGAGTTTAAATGTCAGGTTTGCCAGTTCTTGAATCAGAGATTGTGAAAAGCTGGATCGCATGTTCTCCGGCATTCCCGTAAGGTCGTTCTTCAGATCATTGCCAAGTTGCAGGACGCTTTCCACTTTTGTTCTCAACCAAACTGCTGCAGGTTCCATGGCTGCGTTTTGCACCGCATCGCGAAATTGCATGATGCCTTCGGGGAGATTCCGCATTTTGGTCTCACTCAGCGCCGCCAGTTTCTGTGTGCAATCGAAAACATTTCTGTTGAACGATTCTCGCGCCAATTCATTGGGTTTATTCATATATGCATCAATGTTGGCGCCCAATTTTCCCATTGCATTGATGGCGTCGTTTCCGGCTTGCAGAATGACATTTTTCGCGAGCCTGTCATCAATATTCGTTGCAGTTCGCGCCACATCTCCGCCGGCTTCCATGACTTTGCTTGCAGCTGTCATAAGATCCGGTGCGTTCTCTGTGCGGACGGATTCAGGAGAAGCTTTTTCTTTCTTCGGGCTGTCTGCGATTTCCGGTGCAGTTGCTTCCGCTTGTTTAGGCGCCTCAGTAGGATGTTGTTTTCTGCCTCGAGCAATTTGTCTGGTTATTGCTTTATCACCCAACGTATCGCCTTTCTCAATTATTTTTACATCCAGCGTATCGTTACCGAATTCCACTTTTCGCATGCTTCCGTCTTCCATGGCAAATGTTAACGCGGTGCCAAACGTAGTGACATTCTTCGCCTTTCCAAGTTCGTATATGGTCTGACCGCTCCAGCTTCCATGATCAATGACGAGAGAATAGATGCCGCCCCTTCCAATGGCGAGAATACCGTTCAAGCCTCGAATTTTGAAAATGCCATTCGCCGGAAGTTGTTCCGGGAGCAACACGGCGTTCTCATTCAGGCTTTTGAAATCTTGCACATTCGGCATGGGCAGTGTTTCCTCTGCAGGAAAAGAGGTGGATGTTTCCTGTTCCAGTTTTTGCAGGGCAGATTCCAGGGCAGCGGGTTTGTCCAAGTCGGTTTCGATTGCGGTTACGAGACCATCCAGCTTTGTCAGGATGTCCGTGCGCTCGGCCACGTGCGTATCGTATCTATTGCGGATGGCCATGAATTGGTCGTAGAACTCTTTGTATTTGGTCTGCAGTTTTTCGAGTCCCGACTTGTCGTTTTTCGCCTCCAGATCCTTCTTCAGCGTATTGTATTTCTCGGAAAGACGGGCTGTCTTCTCATCCAATTTCTTGCGTGCAGCGATGCGTGCCTGTTCATCAAGCTTCTTGTTCTTTGGTGCTTCCGGCTGTTCGTTGTTTGGTTCCGAATCACCGGGTTGGAATCTGCCGCGCAGCGGGAAAATGCCAAATCTACCCATGGGAAGGTTGGGAAAGTGAAAGATTGGAAAGCAAATTGTCAGCGTCCTCCGTTTCCTTCGCATGTTCTGATGTTTCTGTTTCCGCTCGGACTGCGCGATCCATGGCATGCTCCATTCTGTCCAGAATGGAAAAAAGCTGCAGTTGATCGTTCTCCACTTGCGCATCCGTTTGCGCCAACTTCTCATTCCAGAGCTGCAAACGATCCACAATCACGCCACGTTCTTCCGGCTTCCTCTTTTGCATTGCCGCAATCAAGCGATCCGCAATGTACTGTGGGATGCTCAAACAGGATCGGACGCCGTTTATGAAGTCGTTCAGCATGTTTTGTATATGTGTATTTACGCTATTATTATAGCGTAAGAGGCACTTTCTCGCAATTGGCAAGAAGGACGTCTTTTTCAGTCATTTCATGGGTTTTTCTCCTTGACCCTCTTTTTTCCTCCTCTAAAATCTTCCAGCACTATGTTTTTTCGCGACCATCCGTAGCATTCGAGCTCCCGCTTTGCGGGACGACACGAGTTCTGCGGGTGTGCGTGAGCCACCCGCTTTTTTTATCCCGCGGTTGCGGGATAACCCTGAGCAAGTTCCGCGAAAGTGGAACGCGTTGAAGGGTTTTCTATCCGGAGAGATCCGATGGGAAGGGGCGCGGTTCCTTGGCATCAACGGCTGTTATGCACATCTTCTTCAAGTGCATAACTACGATAGAAAAATATTGATTATTGTAATTTCAATTCGTGTGAACACTCAGAATATTCTTTCAAGAGTATTCAGGTTGTAGCACATGAACAGTATCGTCACGTCTGCGCGCAAGCGTGGTACGTGGCAAAGAAAAATGTTACTCATCGCATCACATGGATGCCTCGACTTTGCATTCCGACGAAGGACGTGGCCAGCTACGATAAGCTTCGGTGAGCCGCTAGGCAGGCGCTATTAACCGGAGATCTCCGAATGGGGAAACCCCTGGGGAGTTATGTCCCCAGACCCAACCTTACTTTTGATTTCCATAATTTTGGGAAAGATGTAAGACGTAAGCGATAAGCTGTAAGAAAATTTTTGCAGCTTGTGTCTTATTGCTTATGTCTTCATGTCTGAAAGAAATTTCCGCACCCAATATTTCGAAATCAGTGGTGAGGTTGGGAGGTCACTCTGTGAACTGAAACATCTCACGTAACAGAGGAAAAGAAATCATATGAGATTCCCTTAGTAGTGGCGAGCGAACAGGGAACAGCCCAAACCCGTCCCTCACTGCGTTCAGGACGGAAAAAATAAGAAACAAGAAACAAGATACATGGATCATAGATCGCCGATCCTTTTTTGTATCTTGGTATTTGTTTCTTGAGTTTTCCCCGAGCATAGCGAGGGGCGGGGGTTGTAGGACCTCGATATCTGACGTCTTTTGTATAGGCAAACGTCCCTGGAACGGGCGGCCATAGAGGGTGAGAGCCCCGTCGCCGAAATACAGAAGCGCAGTAGAGTGTTCCTGAGTACGGTCGGACACGTGAAATCCGGCCTGAATCCGGGTGGACCACCATCCAAGGCTAAAAAGATGCAAAGATCTATAGCGGATAGTACCGTGAGGGAAAGGTGAAAAGCACCCCGAAAGGGGGATGAAATAGTCTCTGAAATGTGATGCGTTCAAGGAGTCGGAGCGGGCTCCACTTTTT
>MFXP01000002.1:86577-143775 GCA_001787535.1 Candidatus Peribacteria bacterium RIFCSPHIGHO2_01_FULL_51_35 | reverse complement strand
AGTGGCGACAGTGCTCCCGTCAGCTGCTTTCCAAAGGAGTTATAGGTCGAGCTGGAGAGGACCAATGTCGCGAGCGCGATATAGCCCAGTGCCTCCGAGGACGGGGAACTGGAGCGGAAACGAATGAATGGCCAGTGCTTAAGTTGTAGCTCTAACAATCATGTAATTATAACATATTTTGTTCATAAAAACAATCTATCTCCATCATTTCAGTGATCTGTTTCGGATCAGTTTTGAGGCGCGAGGATCTTAAACAGCGCCACTGCCACTTCGCCGCGCGTCAGCTGCCTGTGCGGTTCCAATTGATCACTGGCTCTCTCAGGGAAGAGATTGAATTTCTGGGGAATGCCTACATAGGAACTGAACCAATCATCCGTACGAACATCGGTGTACATGAACGGAAGATCCTTCTCCAAACCAAATGTTTCCGCAGCCATTTTCAGGAATTCTGCGGTCGTCACCGGATCTTGCGGTTTGAAGGAGCCATCCGCATGTCCATTGATCACTCCCAGTTCGGCTGCCTTCATCACGAACTTCACATACCATTGTCCCTCCAGAACATCCCAGAACCTGCCATTGTTGCTGCGTTCCTCAACTGTTTTGAATCGAGCAAGCATCATGAATTTTGCAGTTTCTGCTCGGTTCACAAGATTTCCTTCCCGGAATGTTTTATCCGGGAATCCGCCAATGATCCCGTTTTCTGCAAGGAAGTTTGCAGCACGGCCGACCGGTGTTTCCGGTGAAACATCCAGGAACCAGTTCTGTGTTGAGCCGGCAGTATTGATGACGCGCACTTCCTCTTCGTATCCCGCCGGAGGCAGTCCTTCTGGGAATAATTGTATTTCTCTGCGACAATCTGGCGAACATCCGTCTCCTTTTATAGTGTTGCCATCATCACAGTCTTCATCCCAGTCAACGATGCCATTGCCGCACGCTAGTGACCAGGAACAATCGATACGGCAAAGGATATACCCTTCGCATGCTCTGGGTTCTGCGCGAGAGGGATCGCATCCGTATGCGGATTCTTTGCCTTCACAAAGGCCGTTACCGCAAATATTTTTTATTTTGGGACAGTCACTTGGGCAGCCGTCATCAGCTACGCAGACGTAGTTCCCATCAGAGTCAATGTGACAAGGATCTTCTCCTTCTTCACAGATATTGTTGCCGCAGGTGTTTTCTTTTTTGGGACAGTCACTTGGGCAGCCGGCAGTGGCTGAGCAGATGCTCAGCCCATCAGACGTCGTATAGCAAGAACTACCTTCTTCTCCCTTTTCACAAATATTGTTGCCGCAAACAGGCTTTGGCTCACAGGGGTTCATCGAGCAGATTTCCTGAGCTTCGCCGCCGACTTCTACGCAAGAGCAGGTTTGACAGCCTACTGCCCACGTCTCGCCGACCTTATGGTTGCCGCAGGTTTTTGTTCCTTCATTCGGTGCCGGCAAACATGCGCCATCCTTGCAGCCGTTCGCGCATGGGATCTTGGTGAACGAATATTCGCTTCCTTCGCAGTATTTTTCGTACACGCTATTCCCATCGCAGAAATCTTCGCTGGAGCCGCGCGTCGAAGACTTCGCGATGCCCTTTACGAATTCGTTCTTGCCGCCGTCCGAGTCACTGCATGTCACCGGCGTAGGAGCTTGTCCTATGCACGCGCCGTTCGCGCAGCCGAATTCACACGTACGCCCTTCTCCGACCGCGTAGCGTGAGGAATTGCAGTAGTGCTCGTGCATAGTTCCATCCCACATGCATACATCGTCATCAATAACGCCCGTATCTCCCGAGGAGTAGCGTCTTGTTCCTTTTGTAAAATCATTTGCGTTGTCGGAATCGGTGCATGTTCCTTCAGCAGGTTCGCCGCATGTAGCATTGCTACAGCCATGCGGACAAGGAATATATTCTTCTTGCCGGCGATTTCCGTTGCACGATTCTTCAACCAAGAAACAGTTTGCTCCCGAACATTCCTCAAGACTTTCGTATGTAGGGAATCCCGTTTTTCCCGTTATAAGAACGCAGTTATCATTCACTTGCCCCCATGGAATACCTGGTGTCGAAAAAGTCAGCCATCCTCTCTCTGCCAAATTCCTTCCGCCGTCCGTGTCTGTGCAGGAGAGTGCTGTAGATTGCGCTGCCAAGTGAAACGACGTCGCCGTTGCAAAGAAAATCATGGCATAGCAAGAAGCCCCAACGGCAACGCTGATTGCGAAAATACAGAGTGTCTTTGTGTTTGTATTCATAGTGATATTATATCATAAAATCAAAATTTGATCAAATGCTCTCAAAAAACCTCCAACGTGTAGAGAAACGAGAGAACAGATATACTAAAAACCTAAGCCGCTGTGGTGAAATGGTAGACACGAGGGACTTAAAATCCCTTGCCCCTTACCGGGCATGCTGGTTCGATTCCAGCCGGCGGCACCACCCATCATTCTTCCGCCGATTTCCTTTTTCTTTTGCGTGTTCCCATCTTAAGAGAAGTATAAAAACGACTTATGCAGCCCGCTGTAGTGCGTTTGATGCCAAATCTTTGTGTTAGGATTTCTGCAATCTCTCGAAACTTCTTTCTGCTATCTCGAAGTTCAATAAGTGCTTTGTCTTCTTCGGGACTCCAGATCACGACACCGAGTACTTCTTTCGCTCTTTTCCTATCCTCATCATCAAATGTATGACCCCGGGCGCGCTCTTCCGCCGTAAAGCCACGTCCTGCTGCAACAAAGCGGGCTTGTGTAACTTTTTTTCTCATTTTATTGGAAATAAGTTTTGTTTTCAGCCATCGGTCTCTGCATGCCGAGATAGATCTAGTATTTCCTGCTACCTTACTTACGGCGTCTGCAATGGATTGCAAATCATCTCCAGCCTTCATCATCGCAACGAGTAATGTTTCCTCTGTCGGTTTCCAAATGGCATCTCCGCGCGATTCAATCATATGTTTCATGTGTTCCTTTGAAACAACTTTGTTTTTGTTTCCACGTGCGCGCTCCGCAGGCGTGAATGTATGTCCATGTTTTCCTCGCACATCTGCCCAGCGTTGTCTTGCAATTTGCATGCGTTCTTCGTAGGTCATCAACTCATTAAGAGCTTCACGCAGCGCTGACTTTGCAGAATTGATTTTAACTTTGGGCAGGAGAATTTCCGCCATTCTTTCTCGTTTCATCGTTCGGTACATTTCCACGAGCGTTTCTCCGTGTTCTCGAATCAGCTCATCTTTCAGTCTTTCCACATATGCAAGATTTCGGGCAATTTCATGGGAAGACTGACCGCCTTTATGACCGGGAGAAGACACGTTTATTATTATACTACAAATTTAAATAATATCAAATTACGGTTGCTGCGCGTTTACTTATATAGGCAGCGCTTCTAAAGGCACAGTCGCGGTCTTGGTGCGTCCGCCTTTCTCACCCACAGCCATTCTTTCGCCCGTGGTGGGATCCACTTCTTCGGAAACGATGATCAAGCGGCGCAGTGTGGTGCCGACGGGCGTGCAGGTCATGAGCGTCGCAAGGCGCAGATCCGTCGGTTGATCCAGCACGGAGATATCCGAAGGGCTCACTTCTTTCTTCTCTGCGACTACGTAGCGGTGCTTGTCGCCGCCGTAGTAGACCCAGTATTCGTCGCCCACGGCCAATTGATGCAGACGCGCGAAGACGGTTTTGTACGCACCGGGTGCCCACGGGTAGTACGAGCTGTGCCCTGTGACGAAGAAGTTGCCTGCTTGCCCCGGCTTTGCAGTCCCCGGGTAGTGCACCACGCCGTCCTGCAGCGCTTCTTGGATGTCATGCTCCACTTGCGGCCAATCTTCTTTTAGGAGCGCCGTGTAGGAGGGTGCAACGAGCGGAATATTCAGGTTCAGCTTGGGAATGATGATGCGGTCTACCGGCGGACCGACATCCGGCAAATAGCTTAGTAGATCGCCGCGTTCCGCGCCGGCAACGGACAAGCCGGGCGCGTGTTTCAACTTCTCACGCAGAGCTGCAGAAACATCGTCCTCGCCGCCGATGCTTGCAAACTTGAGCGGCTCCATGTTGGACTGCAGAATCTGCCAGAAACTTTGATAATTCAGTGTGACGAAGAGCAGCAAGAAGATGCACGTGAAGGTCGTTCCAAAGCGCACGATGTCGAGCATGAAGAGCGTGCCGCGGCTGTACTGTTTTACGGATTTTCTTCCCGGCACCCACACGGGCTGCAGCAAAAATTCCTTGAAAACGATCAACCCATTTTTGGAGAACAAGAGGAATCGTTTGGAAAATGTTTTTCCATCACTCAAACTTGCGCCGTACTGTCTGGCTCCTTCCGAAAAAAGATCGACCATTGATCGTGAAAGAT
This sequence comes from Candidatus Peribacteria bacterium RIFCSPHIGHO2_01_FULL_51_35, assembly GCA_001787535.1. GTDB lineage: Bacteria > Patescibacteriota > Gracilibacteria > Peribacterales > Peribacteraceae > 2-02-FULL-52-16. The sequence continues at coordinate 139,455 of MFXP01000002.1, read as the reverse complement.
CTTTTTGGATTCCTACCAATACGACGGATGCTTGTTTTCGTGGCATACGCACTGGCATTGGTTCGGGCTCAGTAGATTCGCTCCATGGCACAATAATATTGCCATCGGAATCGTACGAAGCGCGGTGCGGATGTGGGCTCGAAGAGATCAAAGTATTATAGCAGGAAATGGCTAGGATCGCACGTCTTAAAGGGTGGAAGGATAGCACACTTCCGATCAAAAATGAGGGCCGTTTCGCCTATTCTGCGATTACTCCTCCTCCCACAACTTCCTCGCTTCGGTAGAGCACCAACGATTGTCCGGGCGCTTCCGTTCCCGTGGGGGATTCGAACGTGAAACGGCCGTGTGATCCTTCTACGAAGAGCATCCCGCGTCGACGGTCGGAGAGTGCTCGCGTGCGACACTCGAAGGGAATTTCTTCGCCGTCGTTCGGCTTCCAGGAAATCCATCGAAGATCATGGAGTGTGAGTGACTGCGTGCGTTCCTTTCCTTTCTCTTCCACGATCAAGTGATTGGTGGCGGCATTTTTTCCGACAACCTCCAGAGGAATTTTAAGTCCGCCGATGCCAAGTCCTTTGCGTTGCCCGGGCGTATACAGGGGCAGACCATCATGTTTCCCAATGACGGTTCCATCAGGGCGCACTATCTGCCCGGGCGTGAGCGCATCCTTCAAATGCCGCTTCAAAAAATCTTGTGGAGATTTTTCCGGAAAGAAACAAAGGTCTTGGCTCTCGCGATACGATTGCTCTTCATAGGGCACGCCGAAGTGTTTCGCGAGTTCGTAGACATCGCTCTTCTGCATTGCGCCCAAGGGAAAGAGCACGCGCTTGAGTTGTTCCTGGGAGAGCCCATAGAGGTAGTAACTTTGGTCTTTTGCTTGGTCGATCGCTTCCAAAAGCAACATCCTTTCCGATCCATCACTCAATGTTTCTTTGGCCACGCGCGCGTAATGGCCGGTCGCGAGCGCATCACAACTGAATTCGTCCATGAGCTCCAGCAATTTTCCGAATTTGATTGTCCGGTTGCAGCGGATGCACGGGTTCGGCGTCAGGCCTTTTTTGTATCCTTCCAAAAACGGATCCACCACTTCGCGCTTGAACTCTTCTTCCAGATCCACGATGTGGTAGGGGATGCCGAGTTGCATTGCAGTTGCTTTGGCACGTGAGGCTGTTTGTGCATTGCAGCATTTGCTGGGCAAAATCTTTGCGATGGCGGGTGCGAGAGGATCCGTCCAGAGCGTAAAGCGAACTCCGATCAATTCATGGCCTTCGGCAGCCAGCATGTGTGCCATGGTGGAAGAGTCGATTCCGCCGGAGAGGGCTACGAGGATTTTCATACGGACGAGAAGTATGGCGGATACTCCAGGAAATGGAAACGAGGATGTTAGGAGTTAGGAGCTTAGGATTTGGAGTATCCATTTCCTGGAGTATTTTTTGAGCGAGGTGTACACTTCGCTACGATGTTCTTCACAGCCAAGCAAGCACTGGAATTTTGGCAGAAAGAAGGTCTTCTCACGAAGCAAAAAGCCGCCGAATTGGAGGATAGTTTGGAGGGAAGCGCCGCACAGGTGCCGCATCGTGCCATCCTTATTTTTTCCGGCGTGGGTGCGATCCTCATCGGGCTCGGTGTGATCCTCTTTATAGCCAGCAATTGGGCGGAGATGAGCGCGACGCTTAAAACCGGAATTCTCATGGTCGGCATGTTGGGAACGGCTGCCGCGGGATATTATTTGGCCTACGAGCGAAAATCCTATGAAATCGTGGGACTCGCGCTGCTCTTCGTGAATATCCTCCTCTTTGGCGCCAGCATCTTCCTGGTGGCGCAGATCTACCATCTGCCACTCACCTTCTGGTGGGGTGCACTGCTCTGGTTCCTTGCCGCCGCTGCGTTCGCGTACATTCTGCAATCGCGCATGCACCTGTGGCTGGCTGTGCCGCTCTTGCTCCTCTTCCTCGGTTGGCTGCGGACATACGGTGTCACGGGATTCGCTTCCGAACTGGATTTTTTGACGAATGGTCGTGACAGCTTGCTGCCACTGCTCCCCGTGATTGGCGCAGGTGTTCTGAGCGTGGGTGTTCTGCATCGGAAACACCCCTTTCTTCGGTTTGGAGAGAATACGCTCTTCCATTGGGGCGTCTTTCTGACGCTGCTTATCATCGTCGTTTCCACGGCGGATAAACATATGCTCTTCAATTTCCTGCGTCTTCCACAAGATCCGCTCAGTCTGACAATTGTTGCCGGCGGCATCGTGGCCGTACTTGCAGCAGTCAGCTTTGGCAATTTCGTCACGGATCAAGGCCGATGGGGACTCCTGGGTCTCGCGCTCTACTTGGCATTCATTCATATTATTGCGCAAGTCCCGGAATGGATGGGATACCCCATGATGAATGGTTATGTGGGGTATATGGGTGCGGGCTTTGGAGCTCTTGAGGGATTGTTTGTCATCCATGTTGTTCTTGTCTTTGTGCTGCTCCTCACCGTCGTCTGGTACGGCACGCTGCTCAAACTTCCTGCGATGATCAACTTGGGAATGCTTGGGCTTGCCGTCACCATTTTGATTCAGTACTTCTCCTGGGCATTTGAAATGTTGGATCGCTCCGTCGCGTTCATCCTCGGCGGCATATTGATCCTCGCGCTCAGTGCCATCTTGGAGCGCAAACGCAGGCAGCTGGTTTCCTCCACCAAGAAATGAACCGCCGCACACTCTTCCTTGCCGGTCTTCTCTTCGAACTCATCGCAGTGTTCGGTCTCTTCCTGCCGTATGTGTTGCTGCTCCGGAATGGTACGGAGGTGACACTGCGCACGGTGCCCATCGATCCTCGCTCCATCTTCCGCGGTGACTACGTCATCCTTGGCTATGAAGCGGGGGAAGGGCTCCCGATGAGCGACACCTACGGCCAACCGGTCTACGTCGTGCTGGAGAAGATTGGCGATGTCTACGAGCGTGTGCGCTTTTCGGATACGAAGCCCGAACTGAGCGCAGGCCAGATTTGTCTCCTTGGACGAACGGAATACCAACGTGCGACGTTCCCGGACATTGCGCAGTATTTTGTGCAGGAGGGAACGGGAACGGAATGGGAGCAAGCACGGAACGCGCATCGTCTCTTGGTGGATGCCGTCGTGAATGAGGATTGCAAAGCAGCCATCAAAGGGCTTCGGCTCGGTCCCGAGGTGCCGCAAGATGAACTGCCCGAGTGGATGCGTATTCCCGCCTTTCCGGAAGGGGAGCGGCCGGTGAAACCGATGCCTGCGCCGGTTCAATAGATGGGGTAGCATCGGCATCCTGCCGATGGGTGGGCAGGATGACTGAAATCACAAAAAAGATCGACCAGCGGTCGATCTCTACAAAGATTTGTTTAAAATGTTCCTCGGTGCCCACCAGATCGCCTGCCCGCCCGAACGTACCGCTCGGTACGGGCGGGGAAGGCGATGCTACCCCACTTTGTGATATCATTCCCAGGTGATTGAGAAGCTCCGAACATTGGCTACGGAATACGACGATTTGCAGAAAGCGTTGCAGAATCCGGATAATTTTTCGAATCCCAAGGAACTTGCCCGCATCGGCAAACGATCTGCGGAGCTGGAGCCGCTCATCGCAATGCTGGCTGAATATGATGCTGCCGAGCGTGCAGTGTCATACGCGGCTGAGGTAAAAGGGGACGCGGATATGTCTGCACTAGCCGAGGAAGAGGCTGCAGCGGCACGGAAAAAGATTCCTGAACTTCTGGAAAGTATGCGGTCATTTTTGGTCCCCAAAGATCCCGATGATGACAAGAACGTCATCGTGGAAGTGCGTGCCGGCGCAGGTGGCGACGAAGCCGCGCTGTTCGCAGGCGAACTGGTGCGCATGTACCTGCGCTATGCGGAAGACCAGCACTGGAAGACGGAGGTCATGGATATGTCGAATGCGGATGCCGGCGGCATCAAAGATGCATCTGTCCGTATCGAGGGTTCAGGAGTCTACGGCAAACTGAAATACGAATCCGGCGTGCACAGAGTGCAGCGCATTCCGGAGACGGAAGCGAAAGGCCGCGTCCACACATCCACGGCCACCGTCGCCATTCTCCCCGAAGCGGAGGAAGTCGATATCGAAATTCGATCGGAGGATCTCCGCATCGATACGTTCCGCAGCGGCGGCGCAGGCGGACAGAACGTGAACAAAGTAGAGAGCGCCATTCGTCTCACGCACATTCCCACGGGCGTGGTCGTTGCCTGCCAAACGGAACGATCGCAGTTGCGCAACCGCATGCTTGCGATGAGTTTGCTGCGCAGCCGTTTGTATGCAGCCGAGCAGGAACGTCTTGCCAAAGAACGCGGTGACCTCCGTTCCGGGCAAATTGGTACAGGTGACCGCAGTGAAAAAATTCGCACATACAACTTCCCGCAAGATAGACTGACGGATCACCGCATTGGGCAAAACTTCAGCAATCTTCCCGCCATCATGGAAGGGGATTTGGATGATATTATCGAAGCATTAAAGAAAGCAGATCAGGATCAAAAATTGGCAAAGGCTAGCACTAAATAATGTACACAAAAATTGATCAGATATTCAAAACCGTAGCAGCGAGCCATGGCTCGCTGCCATATAATCCTTGATCAAAGTCAGCTTACAATGCTGATTCGTAGCAAAGACGGTTCATATCTCTGCTTTCAATAACCACTCCGCGCAGCCACAATTTTTTTAATGTCGTATAAATTCTGTCTCTGCTGCAAGGAAGCTCTTCTACTATTTCTCGGATATTTCTTCTTATTCCGTCACTGAGTAAAACTATAATTGCAAGTTCCAGTTCTTTGATGTTCGATTCATTTCTTGGCCCCCTTGCGTGGCGCGATTGCAAAGGTCTTCCAAGAAATGCCAATTTATCACTGAGGTTATTTTCCATGGATGTCACTGTGTAAAAATCAATCCAGCCATATTTCCAGAGGATCAAGTAAATGTTCGAAGTGAAGCGATGTCCATGGCCAGTCTTCGATTTGATTCACTAGATTATGTTTTACAGGATTCATTGTAACGTAACGCAGTGCATTCGTTCGTTGTTCATTGTCGCGCAGGCGTTCATCGTGATAGCCCTTTTGCCATCCTGTGAATTTCAATGTGCTTCCTTCCGCAGCAGCGAGCCATGGCTCGCTGCTACGAGTTAAAATTGCTTTCACATCATGTGAGCTATGGGATTTAAACGACTGAACAAATTTTGCCAACCCTTTCTCGCCTGGCCAAACAATCATGTGCATGTGGTCGGGTAGTATGCAAAACGCACTAAGAATTGCTCCATAGACATTTCGGGTCATAATTAAATTATCGATCAGTATTTCGGGTACACCAGGCAATGTGCACCATGGAATCTTTCCATGAGCATTTGTTGTTACGTGGAAGGTGCCATCTATGGTCGAATGTCTTTGAGACATCATTCGGATTTTACAGACGGGACGCGGCGTCCCGTCTACGATTAACGAAGTTCTTGCATCATTTTTATCCTTTTATCGATCAATTGTTTCTTACCAATATCCGATCTGAACCGCACAGGTCCTTCCACTTTTTCACAGAGATCTTCCGCAATCTTCTCTGCTTCATCGATTGTTTTACCAATACCGACGATGCCTGCAGTACGCGAGCCGCCCAGGAGTAATCTTCCGTCATGTTCCTCGTTGATGTCGCCAAAGTAGAGGCGGGCATTGGCGGGCATCTCCGGAAATCGCACTTCCTGTCCTTTCTGATCTTTATTCTCCGGATAGCCGTGCGGCGTGATGTATTTGCAGACCGTTGCCTTCTTTTCGAATTGGACGAGTGAATCTGACAATTCGCCATCAATGATTGCTTGGCAGATGGCAACGAAGTCGGAGCTGAGAAGCGGCAAGATATTCAGTGCTTCGGGATCCCCAAAGCGAGCGTTGTACTCGATCAAGCGGATGCCATCTTTCACGGCGATGAATCCTCCGTACAGGATTCCTTTGTACGGTTCGCCGCATTCTTTTTGCAACGCAGCTGCAGTTAATCGATTGAGTTCTTTTGCGCGCGCAAGATCGGCAGAACTCAGAAAGGGGAGTGAGTGATTCGCATCCGTATATGTTCCCATGCCACCGGTGTTCGGTCCTGTATCGCCTTCATAGGCGCGCTTATGGTCTTGCACCGTCGGCATATCTATGACTTGCGTGCCGGAAACGAAAGAGAGGAGACTGAACTCCACGCCCTCAAGTTTTTCCTCTAAGACGACGCGCCCGCATTCCTTCAAGCATTCCACTGCATACTCCACGCCTTCTTCAATAGTAGAAAGATGCTCGCCGGAAAGTTTTACGCCTTTGCCGCCTTTCAGAGCATCGTACTTTACGACGTAGGAACCTTGCAGCTCATCTTCCAAATACGAATGTATCTCTTTTTTGGCTTCCTTTAGGGCTGAAGCCAAATTAGGGTCGATGGAAATAGCTTTGAATTTCGGTGACGCATCTATGCCATGCTTCTTCAAAAGATTTCTGGCAAAGCCTTTGCTCGTTTCTATCTGCGCCAGCTGCTTTTTCGGAGCCACACTCTTGATGCCAATACCTTCCAGGGCATCCGCAAGGCCGCTGCCGATAGGATCATCGGGGCCGATCACAGCAAAGTTCGGCTTTTCGTTTTTTGCGATGTCCAGCACTGCAGGAAAATCCATGATGTTTGCTTGAAAGTGTTCCGTCGCCACCGCTCGGAGCCCCGGATTTCGATTATGCGAAATTGCGATAATCTCCGGCTTTTGTGGACTACGTGCAAGCGCCTCTGCGATGGCGTGTTCTCGGGCAGATGAAGCGACTAAAAGGATCTTCATGGCTGGAGTATAGCGGAGATTATGATGATCCGTGATGGTTTCGAGTTTCGGGTTTACGAATTATGAAATAACCCGAAACCCGTAACTCGAAACAAAGAACCTAAACCAAAGACATCATCTTAAACTGTTCCGATGCTTCCTCTTCTTCCTGTTTTTTGTTGAAATCTTCGCGCGTGACGTTGCGGCCGCAACCCAAGTCACGGAGCAGCTTCGGCGTGATTTCGGGTGTTGGGTACTTTCCGGTGAAGCAGCCGTCGCTGAAACGCTTGATCTTATGGTTACCCACACGCACGGAATTGTGCAGATCTTTGATGGTCGTGTAGAAGAGGCCGTCCGCACCGATTGCTTTGCGAATTTCTTCGATGCTGTGGTTCGCCGCGATCAGTTCCGTGGTTGTCGGGAGATCAATGCCGTAGGGATCGGGTCCGATAATCGGCGGCGAAGCGGACGCGAAGTAGACTTTCTTTGCTCCTGCTTTGCGTGCCATTTCCACGATCTTTCTGCTCGTGTTGCCGCGGACAATGGAGTCATCAACAAGCAGCACGCAGTTGTTCTTGAATTCCAGTTCGATGGGGTGGAGCTTGAAGTTCAGGCTGCGCTTGCGCATCTCTTGTCCCGGCATAATAAATGTTCTGCCGATATAGCGGTTCTTCACGAAGCCCTCGCGGTAGCGGACTTTGAGCTTATCAGCCAAACCGGCAGCAGCAGGGCGTCCCGTATCCGGGATCGGAATGACGGAGTCGATGTGAATACCTGCGGCTTTGATCTGCTTCGCCAGTGCCTCGCCCATGCGGACACGTGCTTTGTAGACGTTCACGCCGTCGATCGTCGAATCCGGCGCGGCGAGGTAGACCCATTCGAAGATGCAAGGATTCAGTTCCCCTTGGCGGCAGATTCTGGAATGCAATTTATTGTGTCGGTCGATGAAGACGGCCTCGCCTGGCTTGATGTCGCGGACAAACTCATAATCCAACGCCTTAAAGACGGTGCTCTCGGAGGCGATCATGTATTCCTCCTTCATGCCGTAGCGGCGCTTACCGAGCTGCAGTGGGCGAATGCCGTGCGGATCGCGGAAGCCAACGATGCCGTGCCCACCGATCAGCGCAACTGCGGAGTACGCACCTTTGCAACGACGATGCACGGAACGCACGGCTCGGAAGACGTGATCGGGCGTCAAATTCCGAGGCTTCTGCTTTCGCAGCGCGAGCGAAAACACATTCAGCAATACTTCGGAATCCGAATTCGTGTTCAAGTGTCGGTAGTCTTGCTCTTTGATTTCCTTTGCAAGTTGAACAGCGTTTGTCAGGTTGCCGTTATGCGCTAGCGCAATACCGAACGGTGAATTCACGAAGAACGGCTGCGCCTCGAATTCACTGGAACATCCTGCCGTCGGATAGCGCACATGCCCTATTCCCATGGGACCTTTCAAACGCTCCAATGAATGTGCATGGAACACTTCGCTCACCATGCCCGTGGATTTCTTCAAATGAAATTGGCTGTTATACGTCACAATACCCGCCGCATCTTGTCCGCGATGCTGGAGGACGATGAGTCCATCGTAGAGATCCTGGATGACGTCTCGGTAGCCGGAGACAGCAAGGATCCCACACATATCAGGGTTGGATTTGGAAAAAATCGCTCAAGCAGGCCCCCTGTTTGTATGGGGAGCCGAAAAGAGACATGAAGCTGATATCCACGTATGCATTTTAATGAGAAATTCGCGCCGCGCAAGCCCTGGTCTCCAAAATCCTTCATATTTGCTTATAAGTACAAAATATAGTATAATAATACTGTGAAATACTACACAAAATCCGAACATCGCGAGCATGAAGAGGATCAACTCTGGCGCGGCATAGAGAGAATGTTGCATGACCAGCACCGTTTACGTGGAACGAAATTTGATGCAGTAAAGAGCGAGCATTGCAGGGAGGGACTCTTGGAAGTCGCTAAAACATTGAAGCTTGCGGGATGGGATCCCTTTGATCCAAGTACGAATATATTCAAGCAATGCATTTCTCATGCGGTTGATTTCATCGGTGCTCCTTTGACCACCAAAGCTCTTACAGAACTCAATGATTACTTCAATGAAGTTATCCGGCTTCACAGAGTGACGGAAGATCTGCCGCCTCCGCCTGTGGAAGAAAGCATTGGAGAAGTACAACGCTATCATCAGTACAAAGTAAGAGAAAGCATTCGAGGAAATCGCAGTCGCGTTGGCCGCTCAGGCGGAAGAACCGGTGGAGTCGAGCATTTTTTCTAATGAGTTGATTTTCTTAGAATGTAGGAGTTAAATCGGGAACCTATGTCAGGTGAGGTTCCAACGCCGGAGCCAACGCTTCCTTCCGAGGGGCAGGTTTCCGGATGCAGTGATATTGCCAGCCATCAAGCTCAGTGGGAGCAAATGCTGGCTTATGCACTTTCTCCTAACTCGCATCCAAAATTCGAAGAATCCGAGAGCACCTTTTTTCGTCGTCTTCCTGTATTGCTCAAGCGGTATCCCGGACGGTGGGTTGCGCATCATGGTGATACCATGGTTGCTTGCGGGAAAACTCAGGCGGCTGTGTACCGGCAAGTAGGAGGAAAGTATCGGTTTGACGAATGTTCGATACGACTGGTGGATCCCGGTCTGCTGCAGGAAACAGCAACAGAAATCGATTGATCTTCAATGAGATAGTTGCCGTTCTTTTGCTCGAACGCAATTCCGAATCAAGCTTGCCACGGTCATGGGGCCGACGCCGCCCGGAACAGGAGTGATTGCTGAGGCGATTTCTTGGACTGCTTCGAAATCGACATCACCTTTTAAGCCTTCTTCATCGCGGCTGACGCCGATGTCGATGATCACGGCACCCGGTTTCACCATATCTTTTGTAATCATTTTGGCTTTGCCTACGGCTGCGCAGAGGATGTCCGCTTGTTTTGTGATACTCGTGAGATCCTTCGTGCGGCTATGGCAGACGGTGATCGTAGCGCCACGGTTCAGAAGCATGACAGCCAGGGGTTTCCCGACGATGTTGCTGCGTCCGACAATGACAGCGTGCTTTCCTTCGATGGGAATCTTGTAATACGAAAGCAGTTCGATGACTCCCGCAGGTGTTGCCGGCGGAAGATGTTCGAAATCCACGGAGAGAAATGTTTTTCCCAAGTTGTACGCACCGAAACCATCCACATCTTTCTTGGGATCAATGGCTTTGATGATCTGCGGCACGGAAGCTTCCAGATGTTTTGGAAGCGGCAATTGCACAATGAAGCCTGTGACATCGGCATCGGTATTCAGTTTGTCGATCGTCTGCATCAGTTTATCCAAAGAGATCTTCGCATCCAAATGCATGTGTTCATGGCGCATGCCGACGGCATCGCAGCTTTTGAGTTTCTGTTTGATGTAACTGGCGCTTGCAGGATGGTCACCCACTTGGACAATCACAAGCTTGGGATCCAATTTTTTCACTTCCGGTTTCAGCTTAGCGAGCAGTGCATCCGCAGCTTCCCGGCCGGAGAGGATTTGGGCTGACATGGCTCCATACTACTGAGATTTCATCCTCTTTCCTAATTACTTGTCAGGCCAATATCTTTGGCTTACAGTGCCGCCCTTATGGAATCCAATTCTTCCACAACACCGGAAAAAGATCTGATCACAGCACGCAGATTAGTCACCGATAATCCAGGTTTTCGAAAACAGTTTAGAAAAAATACAGGAACGCTTCCTTTGGATTCGCTTTCGTCGGACGATCCGGAAGCGATACAGCCCGGAATCAAAGCAGCTGTAACCCGCTTGGTTGGGGAACTAGATTGATGTGGACGCGAATCTTCTTCGCAACATCTTTGCTGCTTTCCGATGTGTCGATGACCGTGAGCAGAGGGTCTGCTTCCGCGAGTCTTTGGTACGCGTCGTAGACATGTTCGCGGAGAGAGTCGTGTTCCAGCGCATCCGAGGATGATCGTAATTTCAAGCGGTCAATGCAGACTTGCAGCGGTGGAAGAAGCACGAAAGTGATGTCCGGCGTCCGGAATTTTCTGTTCACATCGCGGAGCCAGAGGACATCCAACCCCAACGCAGAGCCATATGCGATGGTCGAAGGAATGTAGCGGTCGCAGATTACGGTGTCGCCGCGTTCCAGTGCCTGTTCGATCGCATCCTGATGATCGGCTCTGTCAGCGCAGAACAAAAGCTGCAGTGCCGAGCCGCTAATGCCGCCGACTTTCAACAGTTCACGGATGCCGCGTCCAATCAGCCCATCGGTCGGTTCGGCTGTGAGGAGAACGGGCTTTCCTTCGCGCTTGAGGGTTTCCGCAAGCAGAACGCTGTGCGTGGTTGTTCCCGCGCCGTCGGGACCTTCGAAGACGATGAATTGACCTTGCATTGGCCGAGCATAGCGTCTTCTAAAGAGAATTTCCACGCTAGAAATGACCATAGACCAATGACCAATGACCAGGAAGATTTTGGTCATTGGTCATTGGTCTATGGTCATTTTTCACTACAAGATATGCTGCAGGTTTCTTACTACTCTTGTTTGAAGTCCACTGCTCCGTCGCGATCCAAGTCCGCAAGATCATTGCGGTGTACGGAACCTTGCGAAATGGTGAAGAGTTTCTCGCCGATGCGCACGATGCGCTCGACATCTTTGCCGTACGCGTACCACGTGTCGCCGGCTTTCAATTGATCCTCTTCACTGTAGTGCGTAATACGACCGCGGAGCGTGAAGCCGTCATCAAGATTAAAGTCGTAGACGTATGCGCCCTGGAACACTTGCGTGCCGTACGCGGACGGATCACCTGCTTTCTTTTGGCTTTCCGGAATGGCATAGAGATGCACCGGGAAAGCCATGAGGTCGCGACCTTTTTCGAAGAGCAATGCCTTGTGGTTGTAGAGCAGGGGACTGGACGTTCCGCGATCACCCAAGACGAGCGTGTGCATCTCCTTGGGATTCTCGACATCGGTGACATCAAACACGGACACTTTCATGCCTTGGAACCATGCGAAGTCGCCTTCTTTTGCTTCCACGGCTTCCTGGCCGAATCCGATGATGTGGTTCTCATCATACGGATGCAGATACTGGCTGACGCCCGGGATCTTCAATTTTCCAAGGATCCTTGGACTGCGCGGGTTGCTCGCATCGATGACGAAGAGGGGATCGACCTGCTTGAACGTGACCATGTAGGTGCGGTCGCCCATGAAACGGACGGAGTAGATGCGCTCGCCCGGAGCAATGTCTTCGATGCTGCCGACGGTTTCCAGCCCGCTGTTCAGCACGTAGAAGTTGTTCGTCGATGGCGACTGCTCGCCGTCACCCATCCACACTGCTTCCTCTGTGGTTGCGATACGGAAGTTTCCTTCGTGTTCATCCATGGAGAATTGGTTCAATGCACGGCCCGGGACGGAACCTTGCGCCTCCAATGTCACGCCGTTATCCACAAATTCAAAGCGATACAGATTCGTTTTCTGTTGAGGACCGATGTCCGCTTCCGTGTCCCATGTGTAGTTGTATTCGGTCGTTGCGACGTACAGATTTTCCAGCGATGCGTAGATATTCTCCGCACTGCCGAGTACCACTTCGCGTTTTATATCCGCATTCGGATTCGTCAGAGGAATCACGCCGACCGTCAGATATTGCGGAGAAGGAACGTGCGGCAAAATCATCACGTCTGCGCAGCGTGCGACGGCGACTTCGGCATCGCCTGCTTTGGAATCTTGAAACAGCGGTACAACATCGCCCTCCCGAACATTGGGATACGGCATGGGCTGATAACGCACGGGCTGGTTGATCACCACGTACAATTTGTCATCGATTTTTCGAGAAGAAACCGCGGAACCGTCAAACGCGATTTTACGCTCCAGTGAGGGCTTGCTGCGATCAGTGACATCATAAATGCGCACTTCGGCTTTCTGCATGTTGTAGCCCGGCCAGATCATGGACTCAGGCATCATCCGTTTATCCATGATATGAATCGGCCCGCCATCCGACCATCTCGATCCAAGGACGATCAAGCGATTACCCTCGATGTAGAGATCCGTTGGGCTGAAACTCACTTCTTCCAAATCAATCTTTGCGACTTCCGTCGGGTTGCCCGATGATGTTGCATTCACAATGCGCACTATCTGGCCGCTGACAATGTACAGATACGTACCATCGGTCTTTACGATGTCGCCTTCGTCCACACCTTCCACCTGCACGTTCGTCTGGGAATAATCATCGCCCGCGCCTCCTCCCATTTGAGGAGCATTGGAAGATTTTTCCATGGCGGGTGATGCGCCTTCTTCCGGCATCATACTATCCATCATCAATATTTCGCCGCCACGCCCGCCTCCTTGGCGCGCCCCTTCTTCCGCAAATGCGCGGAGATCCACGCAGGATTTGGCGTTCTGCGGAGCATCGGAAGCAAGATTGATGGCGACTTCCGGATATTTGACGTTGAGGTATGCCTTCGTCGGCTGATCTGTCACGTTTTCCGTCAAACGCCACATCATCTCCACCATTTCTCCGCGCGTTATTTTACGATCAAGCGTATTGATGCTCGGTGGAATGGCTTTGGAAGATTCCAGTGCGCGGACAAACGGTTCGTACCAATCGGGCGAGTACATCGTCGTTTCTTGGTCGTATGCCAGGGACAGAATCTTGGATGCTTCCACGAAGTTGATTTCGCGCTCCGGCTTGAATGTTCCGTCCGGGTATCCTTCTATGATGCCCTCCGCCTTCGCTGTACACACGTACTTGGCGAACCACTCATCGTCCACATCCGGGAAGCAGGATCCATCATCGGCATCCACCGCACCGCGCGATTCCAGAATGATCTTCAAAAATTCCGCACGGTTGATGCGGCTGCTTCCTTTGAATGTTCCATCGGCGTAGCCCTCAATGATGCCCTTTTTTTCGAGTGTATCGATGGCGGTACGGTATTCCGTGAAGCTTTTGACGTCGGAGAATCCGATAGCTGCTGACGGAAGGAGAGCAGCGGAAATCGTCAACAGTGTTGCCACTGCAGAGAAACGGAAGAAAGCCGGAGACTTCATAACAATGAGAGAAAAAAGAGATAGAAAGGCAGCCCAGTATAGCTGTTCGCATATAAGACGGGCGAATGAGCAGAATCTTACAGAGGCATTCCCTATGCCTGTTTCCTGAGAAGATGCGAAAGTTCTTGCAAGGATTCGTACGGTGCCGTTGTATTTTTTACGACGGTACCGATGACGTGCGTAAATTCTTTGTTGTGTACCGGCCGCGCAGAGAAACCAACGCATTTCACATTCGGTCCCAGCCGGGCAATTTCTTCCACAACCTGAGGGCCTACAAAACCTCTCAGTTGGTAATCCATGAGGACAACCTCCGGCGCATGCGCGATGATGTTTCCCGCGAACAGCGCAGGTTCTTCTTTATTGTGAAGCACGAACGATGACGTGCCTCTTGTTGCCGTCAGCAGCGCTTCCGTAAGTTGTTCCATAACAAACAGGTCGTCATCCGCATGGACTATTCTGCGCCCTCGCAAATTTTCCGTACCTTCGATTGCCCGGATCACATTGTATCTTTGGCGAGAACGAAATGCTTCCAGCGTCGCATTGATGAGTGCCAGAAGCTCATCGTCGGATTCCAGGGGATGTGCCGAAGCAGGTGGAAGGTTCATAGCGGGAAATCGTAGCAGTGTGATTCGATCCGAGCAATTACCCTTTTAAGATCGGTCGTTGTAGAGATGCCCCGCCCTCCTTCGTCCCGCATGTGCGGGACTGCGGACGGGTAAACCGGGACGTCTCTACAACAAACGAATGATTATTTCTTAAAACTCATCTCCCATTCCCGGCATTCCGCCTCCACCCGGCATGGCGGGTTCGTCTTTCTTCGGGATCTCGGTGACGGAAACTTCCAGTGTCAGGAACATCGCGGCGACGGAGGCTGCATTTTCCAGCGCCGTGCGTGTGACTTTCTTCGGGTCGATGATCATGGCTTTCACCAAGTCTTCATACTTGCCCGTCATCGCGTTGTAACCCATGTTGCCTTTCAAGCCTTTCACTTTCTCCACGACCACTTTTCCTTCCGCACCCGCATTGTTCGCGATGTGCTGTGTCGGAGCGACCAGGGCACCTTTCACAATCTGGATGCCGATTTGCTCATCCGCATTGTCACCTTTCAGTTTTTCCAATGCCTCGATGGCGCGGATGTACGCCGTGCCTCCACCCGGAACAATTCCTTCGTCTGCTGCTGCGCGCGTTGCGGAGATGGCGTCTTCCACGCGGTGCTGCTTTTCTTTCTGTTCGATCTCCGTTGCGGCGCCCACTTTCACAACCGCAACGCCGCCGGTCATCTTGGCAAGGCGCTCCTGGAGCTTCTCACGGTCGAAGTCGGATTTCGTGTCTTCGATTGCAGCTTTGATTTCGCTCACGCGGCCTTGGATCTCGGATTTTCTGCCGCCACCGTCGATGATGACGCAGTCATCCTTCGTCGCGACCACGCGGCGCGCCGTGCCGAGATCATCGATCGTTGCATTTTCCAGTTTCAAGCCGACTTCTTCGCTGATGACACGGCCTCCGGTAAGAACGGCGATATCTTTGAGGATTTCCTTGCGGCGATCGCCAAAGGCCGGAGCTTTCACCGCGAGCGCGGAAAACGTTCCGCGAAGTTTATTCACGACGAGTGTTGCCAGCGCTTCTCCTTCCACGCTCTCTGCAATGATGACGATCTCCTTACGGCCGCGCTGCGCGACTGCTTCCAGCAGCGGAAGAATTTCCTGAATCGAACTTATTTTCTTGTCCGTGATCAAAATGTACGGCTTCTCGAACACTGCTTTCATGCCTTGCGGTTCCGTGACGAAATACGCGGAGATGTAGCCCTGGTCGAATTGCATGCCTTCCACAAATTCCTTTTCGATGCCGAGCGTTTGGCCGGCTTCCACCGTGACGACACCGTCCTTGCCAACTTCATCGATGACACCCGCAATCACTTGGCCGATCTCTTCATCTTGTGCGGAGATGGTCGCGACGGCTGCATACTCTTCTTTCTTCGAAACAGTTTTCTTCTGCGTTTCCAAATGCTTCGAAACGGCTTCCACTGCTTTCAAGATTCCGTTCTTGATGGAAATGGCATTTTTTCCGGAACCCAAGTGCTTGAGCCCTTCCTGCATGATGGCGTAGGCCAAGACCGTTGCCGTCGTCGTACCATCACCGGCAGCGTCGTTCGTTTTCGTCGCTGCTTCTTTTACGAGTTGTGCGCCCATATTCTCGAACGGATCCGTAAGCTCGATCTCTTTCGCGACGGAGACGCCGTCTTTCGTGACCATAGGGCCGCCGTACTTGCGTTCGATGCACACATTGCGACCGAGGGGTCCCATGGTGGCGGAGACTGCTTTTGCGAGAATGGCAACACCTTTCAGGAGGCGATCACGAGCTTCATTTCCGAAGATCAATTGCTTTGCCATAGAATCTGGGGGAAGAGAAAATTGAAAATTGTACTTTAAAAAATTATTTCACCAAACCAAGGATGGAATCGATGTGGAGAATCTTCACTTCAACATCCTTACCATCTTTCGATTTCAACTTCACATCATCGCCGGCGTATTTGCCGAAGAGCACTTTGTCGCCGACTTTCAAAAACTCACTGGGATTCACGCTGTCTTTGCCAATGCCGCCTTTGCCAAGAGCCAAGACAACTCCTTCCTGCGGTTTCTCGCCGGAGGCGGTGTCCGGTATCACGATGCCGGACTTGGTCACCTGTTCTTTCTCGAGCGGTCGAACCACAACGCGATCTCCAATCGGTTGAATTTGCACTGCGAGCTGCACATCATCTTTTGGCATAGAGAAGAAGGAAGAGAGTTGAAAGTATCTTTAGCGACCGCAGTGCGAGCGCTAGCAGTCGGAAGTATAGAGTGATAATTTTCATCGTCAAGAGTGATGCCATTGATAAGAACTGATCTTTTCCACCTTTGTCCGGCGACAAAGGTGGAGCCAAAACGCCGGCGCGCCAATAGCTCCTCCACCCGCCCCTGTGTCTCCTCGCCGAGCCTCCAGGGCTTCGGCTCGGCTCGTTCGACGTTCGTCCCGCGCATGCGGGACGAACAAACAGGGGCTTCCCCTTCACCCCCCGTGGCGCGCCACCCCTCCGGCGACATCAAATTCATTTGGCAGTTGTTGCTACATTGAGCCTTCGCTACATTGAGGAATAATGGATGTCTCCACTGTTTCCCGGCGTGAACTTCTTATTTTTTGCGCCTGCATCTTTGCATTGCTCTTTGGCGTATACGGTTATTCGCTTGGGAATGAGTTTGTGCATTGGGATGATGGACTTTTGATCTTCGAAAATCCCATCGTGCAGGAATTTTCATTTCGATCGATCTACAAAGCATTCACGTCGTACGATCCTGAGCTCTACATTCCGCTGACACTTTTGAGTTATCAGATGGATCATCTGATTGGGGGACTGAATCCTTTCTATTATCATCTGACGAATTTGATTCTCCATGCGCTGAATGCAGTGAGCGTTGCGTGGATCGGGTGGCTCCTCTTTAAGAATAAATGGATTGCGGCTCTCGCAGCGTTTCTGTTTGCCGTGCATCCTTTAAATACGGAAGCAGTGGTATGGGCAAGTTCCCGAAAAGATTTGCTGAGCGCATTTTTCATTCTTCCGTCATTTGCACTCTATTTGAACTATTCCCAAAACGGATCGAAGCGATGGTATGGCGCATCCGTCATTGGGTTTTTGCTGGCGCTCCTCTCCAAGGTCACGGTGATCTTTTTTCCACTCGTTTTGATTCTCGCGGATTTACGGAATCATCGTCGCATCGATCGCCGGATGATTCTTGACAAGATTCCGTTTTTTTTCCTGAGTATTGTCTTCGGCATCATTGCGATGTTCGGCAAAGAGGGGAATGCGACGCTGCTCGTCGAAAAAATTCTCATCGGTTCGAAAGCCGCAATCTTTTATCTCACGAAAGTATTTCTTCCGTACGGATTCTCCGTTTTGTATCCGTACACCAAGCCCATTGCATTCTCATCGCCCGATCTTGCGATCTCTTTTGTGATTTTGCTCGTGTTGGTGATCGTTTCGATTGCACTCTGGAAGCGCACGCGTGAGCCGCTCTTCACACTCGGATTTTTTCTGCTGTTCACAGCGCCGACATTCGCAAATTTCGCTAAAGGACGCGATCTTTTGCATGATGTGTATTTTGCCTCCGATCGTTATGCCTACATCGGCTCTGCGGCGATCTTCTTTCTCCTTGCATCGATTCTGTATCGATACCGATCGAAAGTGATCGATGCTGTCTGCATTATCGTCATTCTGATGCTCGCGTTTCTCTCATATCGACAATCGCTCGTTTGGAAAAATACGGAAACATTGTTCCGCAATGTTTTGGTGCATTATCCGAATTCCCATGTGGCGCACACGAACATCGGGAGCATCTTGGAACAGCGTGGCGATACCGCAGGTGCGATCGAAGAATTTGAAGCATCACTTGCCATCCGTCCGAATGCGGCCGCCTATTACAATCTTGCGCAGATTGCGTCGGCCAAAGGGGATCGCGTACAAGCCGTCGATTTGTATCGAAAAGCACTCACTGCGAATCCCAATGATCTCGAAGCGAATATTAATCTCGGTGCGCTCCTCCTGGAGAGTGATCCTGCGGAAGCCATCCCACTCTTCCAGGCAGCCGCAAAACAAAAGCCGAATCTTTCGCTCATTCATTTTAATCTGGGCATCGCGTACGAGAAATTGAGCAGAAGAGAGGAGGCGATTGCGGCGTTTGAGAGGACATTGGAAATAGATCCATCGGATGCGGAGGCGCGGGAACATCTCTCGGATTTGAAAAATGACCAATAACCGACATTCGTTCCGTAGGGGCGAGGCATGCCTCCCCCCTACCAACATCACCGGTTATTGGTCATGATGCCGCATCCCTGTACACTTCTCGTATGTTTGACTCCCTTGCGCGCCGCGATCTTCTTTTAAGCGGAGGCTTGATTGTGCTTGCATGCATAGCAGTCTACGCACGGTCGCTGGGCAACGGATTCGTCGGGTGGGATGACGGACTCCTGGTTCTGGATAATGCTCTCGTCCAGGAGTTTTCGTTTCGATCGATCTTCCAAGTATTCACCTCATATGATCCCGAACTCTACATTCCCCTCACGCTCTTCACGTTTCAACTCAATCATCTGTTCGCGGGTTTAAGTCCATGGATCTATCACACGACGAATTTGCTGCTGCACATGGCAAACAGCCTGTTCGTTGCGGGCTTTGCGTATCTCCTCTTCAAGCGCGGATGGGTGGCCGTCGCAACCGCACTTCTCTTTGCCGTGCATCCGCTGAACACGGAGGCAGTGGCGTGGGTAAGCGGCCGCAAAGACGTGCTCATGGCGTTCTTCGCATTGCCGATGCTCATTGCGTATTTGCGATATCGCGAAACGGGGGATCGTAAATTTTATTATGTGAGCATCGCGCTCTTCGTTCTGGCGCTGCTCTCCAAAGTCACCGTGATTTTGGCACCGCTCGCACTTGTTCTTCTGGATTGGTATCGCGGGCGGGCAATGACGAAAGAACTCTGGATCGAAAAAATTCCATACTTCGGCGTTGCGATACTGTTCGGTGTCATCGCGATGTTCGGAAAAATCGCCAACACGTCGTTTTTCTTGGAAAAATTTCTCATCGGATGCAAGACGATCATTTTTTTTCTGTGGAAACTGCTCATTCCCACAGGTCTTTCCGTGCTCTATCCGTACACGAAACCGATCTCTCTCTTCACGCCGGATTTGCTCATCTCTGTCCTGCTTGTGATCGCCATTTCGTTTGCCGTGTTTTTTGCCGTCCAGAAGAGCAAACTGCCGCTTCTTGCGTGGGTATTTTTCCTCCTCTTCCTGCTCCCGAGCATGACGAACGTCGCCAAGGGAAGGAATGAACTCTTGGATGTCTATTTCGCTTCCGATCGCTACGCGTATCTTCCATCCATCGGTTTCTTTTTCCTCGTGAGTTTATTATTCGACGAAGCGCGCACGCGATGGAAGTTTCCGGCGATGATTGTTGGTGCTCTCATCATCCTTGCGCTGAGCGTGCTCACATTCTTGCAATCCCTTGTGTGGAAGGACTCTGCATCGCTCTTTGGAAACGTTCTCAAATACTATCCGGATTCGTACGTCGCACACACGAACATCGGCACCGATCTCTTCCATAAAGGTGATGTCGAGGGTGCGCTTGCGGAATATGAAGCGGCACTCGCCATTCGCGAAGACGGCACGGCGCACTACAACATCGGTCAGATTCATTTGATGAATGGAGAGGTGAATCTTGCCATCGATTCCTTCCGCTCCGCCGTTGCGGCGAGTCCCGCAGATGCCGATGCACAATTGTATTTGGGAGCGCTCCTGTCTGAACAAGGAGACGTCGACGAGGCGATCACGCACTTAAAAGAAGCGACCGTCTTGAATCCTTCGTTGCTCCAGGCACATCTTTCCCTTGCGGATGCATACGAACAAGCAGGAAAGGTCTCTCTTGCCATCGCATCATATGAACAGGTTGTTCGCTTGGATCCCGATCACATTCTTGCGAAATCACGCCTCAATGAATTGCGTTAATAAAATGAAACAGAAAATAGCGAATGTCAAATATGATCTTTGGCGTTCTTCGGAAAGATCATGTATTCCATGTGCATGATGCACACTCGATTTTTCCTCACCGGCTTAACAATTGCATCGTTGTTGCTTCCCACTGTGGGATACGGCATGCACAACGATTATAATGATGACTACAACGATCGGTACTATGACGATTATTACGATGACTACAATCGGTACGACGATCGTGACTATGACATTTTCAATGGCCGCTACTTCGATAATGACGACCGTTATGATGATTATGACGATTACAATGATGACAACGATTTTTTTCGTCGCAATGGATCAGTTGCGGATTATGAAGAAGAACTGGACGCCATTCGCGATGCTCTCTGCTGGCCCAGGACGACACGCGAATGCGATCGCTTTTTAGATATGGAACGAG
Organism: Candidatus Peribacteria bacterium RIFCSPHIGHO2_01_FULL_51_35; assembly: GCA_001787535.1. Classification (GTDB taxonomy): domain Bacteria; phylum Patescibacteriota; class Gracilibacteria; order Peribacterales; family Peribacteraceae; genus 2-02-FULL-52-16. The sequence goes on along the minus strand of MFXP01000002.1, from coordinate 118,694 downwards.
ACTATTTGGAAAGGATCCAAGAGTTCATCGACGAAGGGTTCTTCCGACGCAGCGACGAGCGCAGGGAATTGGAGGATTTCCTGGAGGAACTCCAGGACGAAGGACTGGTGCATTTCATCAGTGCAGATGAAGGAGAGACTTTCAGCATCAATGTCTACGGAGGACGCAAGAACGATGAGTTCTGGAGTGTCTCGTATGACAACGATTATCTCACGTTGGAGCGCACGACAGGCGGCTACTCTTGGTGGCGCAACATGAACCCCTCTTCGCAGGCATTCACATTCCGCGCTCGCCAAGAAGGAAACACAGCCGTCTCGTTTCGCACCGTCCGTGCATCGGGAGGCAGGAGTTCCTCGCCGCTTTCGCGTGTGTATCTCGTGAGGATTGAGGATTGATGTTCTGGTGCCGACGGAGAGACTCGAACTCTCACATCCGTGAGGATACACGCTCCTGAAGCGTGCGCGTCTACCATTCCGCCACGTCGGCACGAAATAACGAAGGATCAATTCCGCCACGGTACGTCATTCGCGAATGACGTACCACGTCGGCTTGTCATTATGGTAACACTCGCAGTGCCGCCTGTCAGGCTTCGGGACGCCCTCCGCGGAGTTAATCCTTAGAGCCTTCGAAGGGCTCCGGGCTCCTCAGCCTGACAGACTGAGGTTTTTTGAAAGGTTTTCTTCGTTTCGAAAATTCAATCAGTGCTTTTGTATTCTTGGTGATAAGTGCCTCTTTCTTTTGTCTGCTCCAGCCTTTGATTTGTTTCTCACGTGCGATCGCATCCAAAATATATTGGTAAGTCGCCACATAGACCAGTTTTACAGGTCGTTTGTAGTAGGTGTAGCAATTTTCATCGCGCCCATAGGTATGTTCCCGCAGGCGACGCTCGAAATCGTTTGTTACTCCTGTGTAGTAACTGTCATCGCTGCAGAGCAGGATATAGACATAATATTTCCGCATAGCGAATAATCTACCATGCCTCGTCCTTGTCAGGCTGAGGAGGCTCGCTGGTCTTCTTTGAGAAGTCCTTCACTTCGTTCAGGACTCCTCAGTATGACACAGCGAGCCGTCCCGAAGCCTGACTGACGGTTCTTTATAGTTCCGCCGAAAAACCGCCTGCGTAAGCTGGCGGATGCAGAGGTTCCGGCATCCTCACGGTTGGCCTAAGATATTGGCATGGAGTGCAAACGCCAATCCAATTGCGTCTATCATTGTCTCTACCATCTTGTTCTGGTCACTCGGTACCGTCGCAAGATCTTTAACGATGGTGTCTTCAATTACATGAAAGCAACACTAAAAGAGCTTGCTGGGCACTATCCGGAGATGGAGATTGTGGAGGTAAATCACGATGAGGATCACATCCATCTTCTGCTCTGGATTCCACCAAAAATGCCTGTAGGTAGAGCTGTGACCATTCTTAAATCCAATACTGCCCGTCACCTCAAGAACAAATTCACGTTCCTCAGCGAGGTCTACTATGACGGTGGAGGCATCTGGTCAGGTGGATATTTTGTGTCCACGGTTGGCATCAATGAGCAAACGATCAAGAGGTATATCGAACACCAAGGCAGAGAGGATGCCGGACAAGCGAAGCTTGCCCTGTAAGGACACCGCCTGCGTAAGCTGGCGGTAGTTCATTTCTTAGCTTTCGCCCTCCTCACCAGCGGCACTTTTTTAGTTTTTGCAGGCGCTGCACTTTTGAACATATCACGCGTGAACTCGGCTCCGCTCGGTAATCGAAGAATGCCGTAGGTGGGAGCGGGGGAGTAGATGCCGGAGGCGTTCATGGGAGGAAGACGTCCGGTGATCTTCATCATGAGAAACACGAAGAGGAGCACGACAATCACCGCAAGCGTCGCTTGCAGCAGGAACAATCGTACCTCTGTAAGTTTGTGTTTCATTCCCTCTATTATAGCGTATTTTTGGCTGGACGTACAGCTTTTCCCGCCTTCCGAATATCTCTCTTTCGGGGCATACTGCAGTCATGAGAATCTCTGCTGAGGCACTCGGTCGTTTCGGCGAATGGGCGGTGCAGAAACGTTTGCATGAATGGGCCGTCCTCCTACTCCTGGTTTTTGTGCTTCTCTTTCGCGGAGGAAAAAGTTTGGAGAGCACGTGGCTGCTGACGGGTGTCGCAGGAATCGTCACACTCTTCACATGGTGGCGCATTCGGATGAAGAGGATGATTGTACGAACCATTCCGCGTGCCGTGTGGATTCCTGCCGTGCTCTTTGTTCTGTGGACGATGATCAGTTTCGTTTTGTCCACGACCAAAAATTACGGATTGGACGAAGTGCTGCGCGATACCTCGCTCGTGCTGCTCTTTTTCTGGGCAGCGCGGTTGCCGGAGGATGGCGAACAGAGCATGACGTTTCACGATCGTTTCTTTTATCTGCTCCTCGTCATCGCCATCGGAGCATGTGTGCTGGGGTTCGCCGTGTACATTCTGCAACCGGTGAACCGTTTCGTCGGTCCGTTCTTTGACCATCGCTTTCATACCGATTACTGGCCGAATGCGTGGGCGCAGTTTCTGCTCCTCGCGTGGCCTGTCTTCTACTGGTTTTTATTTCAAACAAAGAATCATCGCGCATATCTGCTGCGACTGCTTCTGCTCGGCTTCGTCGTCGGATGCTTATTTTTGAGTTATTCGCGCGGGGCGGTGCTGGCGTTTGTCGGACAGGTGATCATCCTTTTTTTGCTGACGCGCTTTGTGTCAGGCACATCATCAAAGAATCCACCCGCGATTTCTTCCGGGAATCCGCTTCTCCGTTTCGTGGGTGATCTGCAGTGGCGAAAGATCTTTTTCGCCTCCGGGATCATTCTGATTGTTTCTCTCTGCACGTTCGGCTTCGTCAATTCCGTGCGGCAGCAGTTCTATCCGGTTGCATCAGTCACAGAGAAAGTTACTTTTACCTCTGATGAAGGGGGATCGTCCGTCAGCGAACGAAGTCAATTTTTCGCCCAAGCGATTCGCTTAACGCTCAAAAAACCTTTGTTTGGATTCGGACCCTACAGTTTCCGTTTTGTGCAGCCTTCGATGCAGAAGAATGTCCTCGCAACGTCCGACCATCCGCATAATATTTTCTTGAAATACGCTGCGGAGCGGGGGATTCCAGCCGCACTCTTCTTCCTGGCACTGCTGTTCTTCATCGCGAAGCCGCTTGTCCTAAAAGCGCGGCGCAAGACACTCACGCCCGTGGCAATAATCCTCAGCATCAGTGTGTTGGGGGTGCTGGCGCATAATCTCATCGATTTCAATGTCCAATTCGTCGGCATTGCATTGCCGTTCTGGTTGATGCTCGGGTTGCTCGTGCGCTCTTCCTCAGGAACACCAGAAATGCCACGTAAGATGGTGTTAGGTACAGAAGTGCTTCTTGCATGCGTTCTTCTTATTCTTACAGTGAGCGAAGGACGCTATTTGATTCTTTCTTCGCTGGGTCGTCATGCAGAAATTCAAGGTGATCGTGAGCGAGCACTGGCATGGTACGAGCGATCACGCGGAGAAATTTTCTCCCGCGATATGCACTTAAGCAGGACGCAGCTACTTTCCGCAGCCGGCAATTTCCCGGCGGCGCAGGATGCGCTGGATTCCTATCTTACGATGAATCAGGAAGATGCGCGGGGATGGAAACTGCAAGGCGATCTGGCGTTGAAGCATCGCGATCTCTCATTAGCTGAGCGTTCCTACGAGCAGGCATACAGCGTCTCCAAATACAATGATCTTTCCACGATGTACGGACTTTTAGATGCACTCAATCAATCCGGAAACAGCCAAGCGATCGGTGCGCGCAAGGCAGAGATCGATCAGCTCCTGTTGGCCTATGCCACTGCCATTGTGGAGAACACGCACTTCATCGCTCTCGGCCACAATGTGGAAGCATTCATCGCCGTTACGGATACGTTGGGAGAACTCTATCCCGATGAGGCGCCCAAGTACCAGATCCTTGCCGCTCGCATCGACCGGCATGCAAAAGAAGAGCGTGCAAAGTTGGAAGCCAGGCCGCCCGGGTATTTGTGGTAAAACTCTGGACTATTTCGAATACTGATCCCTTATGAATAGTTCGACGTCGCTCACTACAGGAAAGACTTGTTCCATCATTGCACTTCGTCGTATCAGTTTTTTCTCTTCATTCGTATTTCCCGTTCTCCATTCCGATGAAAATGATCTCATTGGTGGAACGGCAGGTTTGCTTCTGGAACTTGCGAATCTGTTGGCAGAAGAATTGGGGGGCACTCTTTCCATCGAGAAAAAAATGAACGGTAATTTCTCAACGTTGGATGCGGTAGAGGGGAAGGATCTCACCCATTTGCCCTCCAAGCATTATAAATTCGTTCTCACGCTTCCGACACACATCGAACGCACATCCGGCGCCTGCCCGTTGGAAAAAGTACAAAGTTCACTGCAGAAGATCCAAAACCCAGACGGCCAGGTCAAGAATCTTTCTTTTACGGGAGTGCGATGATGATAATGGTGGTGCATGCTATGCTTCTTCCGATGAAACACTTCTTCTTTCTCAGCGGACTGCTTGCGCTTCTTGCGGGATGCGTTCCCGAGGCGGTCAAGGTTGGCAATGATGACAATGCGACCATTGGCACGCAAGTGCTGCAGCAAGTGATGCCAGGCCAAAGCCCTGTCACGACGCCGGATCACGGCAGGGAACTCTGGTTTGCACTCACGGCCATGGGAGGCGTCCCCGGAACACCTGCAAACGGCGTTGCTCAGGCGCATTATTTGGAAGATGGAACCTTCATTCATACCATCCAATTGAACATTGAACGTGCTCCGGAGGGCTTTTTCTATGAAGCATGGCTCAGTAAGTCCGGGGGCGAGCCCGTCTCCACGGGGCATTTGCGCACGCCTTTCGGAGACGTGCGACATCAGTTGAAGCACATTGGCGACGCAGATCTTCGGTCATATACCTCCGTACGGGTCACTCTGGAAAAGGATGATGGCAATCCTGCACCATCCGAAACGGTAGCAGAAGGGCTTTTGAAGGAGATTAAACGCTGAGGAATAGCCGATCGCTTGCATATGTATTTTTGAGAGCAGACCTTCAGATTTTTTAAAGTATAAGAAATGCCACTCTTTCATTGAGTCAAATTTTGGAGGGATTTCGCTCTCCATGAAGCGATTTTGCACCCTGCGGCGGGGCAAAAAAAGTCAAATAACGTTTCTCTATTTCAAAATGACGGCCGCCCAGTAAGGGGGTCGTCCGAGTTGATGTGGTTCGCTTGTCGCACTGCTTCCTTCGCGCGATCCGGTGCATTCACTCCGTAATCCTCCTTAACCAACTGCAGGGAGGCTCATCACCATGTTCAGTGCCAGGAAGGTGATGAGAAGCGCGTGCGTAAACACGAGCGGGAGTGAAGCGCGGTGTGAGATTGGCTTCACGTCTTTCATAGTAGTGCCCTTGGGAGGGCTGCGGCAGTTTACGTATGCAGGTTTTGATGTCTAGCATTACTTGATTCAATTAGTTGTTCGTGAGGTAACCTATCCTATCCTTCTAAAGAGGGTATTAGGGTCTATAGGTATGCCTGGAGACCTAGATATACTATAAAATATTGTACAAATTTTGTGTACAAGAATGCCGTAGGTGGACGGCTGTTGGGCATTGAATAATGCTAGTTATGTTTTCTTATATTATTTTTGAAGGTACTTGGGCATAGTTCGCTATTGAGCATTCATCGAGCTTTGCGTTCAATCAATGCCAATGGACATGACGCCCCAGCCTACAAATCCCAGTCCAAGCAGCCCAAGCACGATCAGTACTTCTATCATGACCGTCGACCACGTTTGCTTTTCCCCGCCAAAGTAGAAATAGATGCCGAGAAGGGCGGGATAAAATAAGGAAATTAAAATGATATAGATAATGCCCTCAAATCGAGCAGGCACAATCCAATCCAGCAGAACGGGGATAGCCAGAACCGGTGCAGATACGAATTTGGCTGCTAGGTCGGGAAATGGAAAAACCATTCCCAGGTTCCATGGAAAGAGTGCAGCAATAAATGCGGAGAGTATGAAACCGAGCAGAATGCCGGTTACGGTTCGCCAGATTCTTTTTTGGAGATCCTGCATAGAGAAGTGGTCGGGATGACCCGCCTTCGTCCTCCCGCACATGCGGGACGGGACTACGGCGAGGTCGTTCGCAGATAGAATTCCTTTCAATTCAATTGTATTGGGAATGATTACTCTGGTCGGGACGAAAGGATCCTTCGCTGCGCTCAGGGCAAGCTCGAACAATTGAGTGGCTTGCCATGAGTCCCGCTTTGCGGGACGAATGGTCGGGACGAAAGGACTCGAACCTTCGACCTCACGGTCCCGAACCGTGCGCTCTAGCCAACTGAGCTACGTCCCGATTCGTATTTTTAGTGTATAGCTACTCGCTTTTGTAAGCCATAGAGCAGGCAATAGTGCATGTTTATGTAAGAAAAGGTTCGCGGAAGCGTCGTACAGTGCAGAACGCTTTATTTTTCCCCCTCTCGCATATGGCAGAAGTACACCACGTGCATCATTCGGATGCCGAATCCGCAGGTATCAGTGCAGCGTTAATGGTTGTGCTGCTGGTTGCCCTTGTGGCATTGGCAGTCTTCGCGTTCTTCGCGTTGAACGGTCTCCCGGGTGCAGTGCCCGCTACGGATGATTCCGGTATCAATATTGGCATCGATGGACAGATGAATGTTCCCGAGTCTACGGACACCACCTCAAATCCTTCGTACTAACCATCGCGCCCTGAAAATGAAAGGTGCGGGCAGTCCGCTCCTTTTCGGGGATCAGTCAGTCAGTCTTTCCAGAATGCAGGGAAACTTCTATACTCAGTACTGTTTCTCCCTCCCTTTCGTATGCCTCTCGCACGCAATCGCACACTTCTCATTGTTCTCGGTGTTGTTGCCGTCCTCCTTGTTTGGGTCTGGACGGGATACAACGGCCTCATCAATGCCAAGGGAATTGTCGATGGTTCTTGGGCACAGGTGGAAACACAGTATCAACGCAGAATGGATCTGGTTCCGAATCTTGTGAGCACGGTGAAAGGCGCTGCAAATTTTGAGCAAGAGACGCTCACACAAGTCACGCAAGCACGTACGAATTGGCTCTCTGCGGACAACCGCGGCGAACAGATTGGCGCAGCGGAGGATTTTGATTCCGCGTTGGCTCGGCTCCTGGTGACGGTCGAAAACTATCCACAGCTCCAGGCCACGCAAGCATTCCGTGATTTTATGACGCAGTTGGAGGGCACTGAGAACAGGATCTCCACGGCACGCAGGGATTTTAATGATGCCGTGCGCGCCTACAACATCCGCACGCGGCGTTTCCCCACGAACATTCTTGCGGGAATGTTTGGATTCGCCGCCGAGAGTTATTTTGAAAGTGCGGAAGGCTCCGAAAACGCCCCACCCGTCAATTTCGAAGATTAATGATGCGATCGCGGTTGCTCCTCGCGGCTTTCCTTCTCTTTTCCTCAGCGCCTGCCTTTGCACTGGACATTCCTGTGAATGACGGGTTCATGACGGATGCCGCAGGCGTGCTTTCCGCGGAGGATGAAGCCGGCATCGAAAAGATATTGTCCGATTATCGTGAAGCAACGTCGAACGAGATTGCAGTCCTGATCATTCCATCGTTGGACGGAGCGGACATCGCCGAGAGAACTGTGGAGATAGGCCGCGCATGGGGGGTAGGAACAGGTGAGAATGACAATGGCATTCTGCTGCTCATTGCGCATGAAGAACGAAAACTGTTCCTCGCGACGGGATATGGCTTGGAAGGAGCCGTGCCCGACATCGTGGCGAAGGGCATCATCGAGACAGACATTGTTCCGCACTTCCGCGACGGGAACTACGCAGCGGGAATCTTGGCGGGCGTCCAGGCGCTCCGGATGCACATCGGCGGTGAATACACGGCAGAACGGTATGCGGAGGAGAAAGACACATCGGGCATGTGGGGATTCCTGCTCTTCTTCCTCTTCATCATGCTCCAGTGGTTGGCAGCGATCATGGCGCGCACGAAATCATGGTGGATGGGAGGAATCTTCGGCGGTGCCTTCGGCATCCTTCTGGCAGTGATTATTTCCTTCTGGCTCGCGATACCGATCCTTGTCCTCCTCGGGTTGTTGCTGGATTACGTCATCTCGAAAAATTACAAATCCCGTGGAAAAACAAAGTGGTGGGCGGGCGGAGGATGGGGGCCGGGTGGCGGAGGCGGTGGGGGATTCGGCGGCTTCCGTGGAGGATCGTTCGGTGGCGGGGGAGCGGGAGGGAGCTGGTAGTGCGGTTCCAAGCAAGCAGAGCTTGCCTTCGCTGGTTTTTTTAATTTGTGTCGCAACGATTAATCTGCGTGATAGAATCCATACATGCCAATTCGAGATAAGCAGGAAAAACATCTTACTGCCAATGGTTTTACAAAAGAGCAAGAATTGGAAATATTGGATCGGAGCCACGATAAACGATTCGTACCAAAAAATATTAAGGATTTGTTAAAATTTGCAAAAAGAAAAAGGTAACATGTCTGTTATAATATGTATGTGAGATTTGTTCCAACATTATTTATTCTGAGCCTTCTCTGTCCGATCGCAATGCATGCGGCAGGAGGGGATTTGCAGGTGAATGTCAGTCCGTACCGAATCGGAACAGTTGCACGCGGAGCACAGCGTGTGCCGCTGCTTCAGCTCAAACTCACTGCGTCGTGTACTGAATCAGTATCCTTGGATGCAGTGACGGTTGTCCATGGAGGCCAAGGACACCGGTCGGATATTCTTCGAATCTATGCGCTGGAAGAAGGCAAGCGCGTGTCTCTTACGGCTACATTCGGTTCCGATACTGCTGCTGCTGTCCGTTTTCGTTCGTTTGCGATTCCCGCGTGCGGGACGCGCACCCTCACATTTGCCGTGGATATAAGCTCCGATGCAACTGCATTGGCATCGCACCAATTTACCATTGAACTTCTCAGTGACATTGCCACTTCGGCAACGGTGTCCGGCAATCTGAGAGCGTCCTCCTCCCTTTCTCTTGCACCGAAGAAGTATGGTGTCATCTCTGTGACGTATTTGGATCTTCCGCGCACGCTCAGTTTTGGAAAGCAAAGAATTGTGTCCCGTTTCCGCTTGCAGGCCGATTCTGCGGATGACCATTATATCCATGCCATCACGCTGACGAATGATGGGAAAGCAAAGAATGTCGACTTGAAAAAAATTGCGCTGCTTGCAAGCAATGGAGCAATCCTCGCCGAGCGTGCATCGATGGATGGTTCCACCCTCCGTTTTGTTCTGAAGAAACCTTTCCTGCTTCGAAAAAATGACAACCAAGTTTTTCAAGTGCGCGCGGATATCCGCGCAAGCCGCCGTCAAACCATTCGATTTCTTATCGAAGAGCCCGGAGATATAGAAGCTTCGGTGCGGACGGGAAGAATTGTGCCGAGGAGACGAGATGGCGGAGGATACTGATCGAGAAGCAAATGCGATGTGCCAAACATACTTGGCACTTGGAACATGGCATCTGGCACTTTTCGTCTCATTCAGGCACACTTATCTCCGGTCTTTTCCGTTTTTCTTCATGCGACGTCTGCTTCTGTACGGATCTCTTGCTCTCGTTTTGACAGCATGTATCCGAGGACCCCAGCTTCCCCCCGAGGAAGTCTTGCAAAATGCGTCGCGTGCAAGCCAAGAACTGGAATCGGCGCGTTTTACGGCAAAGGGTGAGATAGATTCCGCAGATGACAGCGCTCTTCGTATCACACTCGACGGAACGTTGCAGAATGGCGGCAGGCAATCGGAATTTACGGCGACGGTGAACGGCAATTTTTCGCAAGGTGTCGCATCACATGCCATCAACGGGTCTTTTGCCGTGTTTGTCGCACTGGAACATGAATTGTTTTTGAAGCTGAACGCACTGAACATCGAGCCGCCGCATCCGCTCCTGCAAACGCAGATGCTCACGAATCTCACGGGTCGTTGGTGGAAAATGCAAGAGGAGGAGCCCCTGTCACCCGCGTCATCCGTCACGCCCGATCCTTCGCTCTTGCGGGCACAGGCGGAGATTGTGCATGTCAGTAAGTCGCATGGACTGAAAACACTGAATGGCCGGACGGTGTACCACTACGACGTGACCGTCGACAAAGAAAAACTGGCGGCATTCCTTGCAAAACTTTCCGAAGGTTCGGAGGAACCGGTGGATGCGGATGCCGTGCTCCGGTGGATTTCCGATTATGATCCAACGGGCGAACTTTGGATCGATGCCGAGAATTTCATGGTGCATCGACTGCTCTGGCATGTTTCCCGCAAGGAACCGGAACCTCTGAGCGGCAGTGTTCAGGTTGATTTCTTCGATCATAATGCGGCACCGCAGATTTCTCCGCCCGCGGAGTTTGAACTTTTTTCTCCGATGTTGATGTTGCAGGGAGGAACCGGTCTGCCGCCTGCGTTCGATCCCGATCTTTTCGATCCGGCAAGCCGGGATGTTTCGGCGGATGAGATGCCGGAGTATGATGAAGTCTGGCTCGATGACCCTCTGTCCGCGCCTCCTGATCTTCCGTCTTCGTAAATGCCAGCATCTTCGCCGCAGGCTTCCGAAAACAATGTTCCATCCGTGGATGGCGTAACGCGTGCGGCACCGACATCCAAAGCCTCTTCACCATCCGGAGACATCAACAAAACAAAACGAGCGCTGCTTCTTGGTGCGGGAATCGTCTACGGACTTTTGACGCTCTGGTTTTTGAGCCTCCTGGTGCTTTTGCCGAGTCCCACGGGATCCTTGAAGGGACTCGTGGCTGCGGGGTCGCTGTCGGCATTGCTCTGTATCGTTCTTCTCTTTCTTGTGGGAGCGTTTATGCTGCAGAGAATTGCAAAAGCGAATGTGTCCACGGCGACACGGCGCCGCAGCCTCATCAAATTGATTCTTCCGCTGTTGCCGCTTCTTATCCTCAGCGGCGTCACGCCGTTTTTGATCATGCGAGAGCCGTCCCTTGGTCTTGCCATCACCTATCCGACGCGTGCGGAAGATTTCGTTGCCCCGCTGTCCGTCACGTTCAGCGCGGAGCATGCGACGGACGTTTTGAAGAAGAGAGGACTGCGACCCATTCTGTACGTCTGGGATTTTGACGGCGACGGCAAACCGAATGAAGAAACGGTTTTGCCCGTGGCAACGGCGGTGTATGAGCGGCAGGGTGCGTTTGTTCCCGCGGTGCGCATCAATCTGGATGACGGAACGTTTCGCCGCGTCACGCGACGTCTTACGATCCCGCGCGCCGTGTTTTCCGTTTCGCCGCTGCGACCGGTGGTGGAGAAGCCCGTCCGTTTCAGCATTGCGCATCTTGTCGCAAAACCGGAAGACATCCGCGAAGCACGGTGGGATTTTGAAGGCGATGGCGTGGTGGATGAGGTGACGAAGAACACCGATGTGCAACACACGTACTATGCCGTCGAGCGCGTTCCCGTTTCGGTTGTCGTGCTGCTCGTGAATCAAAGCCAAGTGACCTACGAGCGCGACGTCGATATCGAACAGCCTCGGCAGTTGCCCTTCCCGGTGACACTCATCACGGAGCCGAAGAATCTCGTGGGTCCCGCTCCGTTTGGAGCGATCTTCCGCATCGATACGCAAGAACCATTGCGTGAAGTCGTCTGGTCATTCGGTGATGGTCAAGAAGAGCGCGGTGCAGACCTGCGACGCATCGGGCATTCGTTTGCCAGTCCCAAGATTTACCCCGTGAGCGTCAAAGTGCGTTCGGCAAGCGGATCACTGGCAGAGCTGACGCAGCTGGTGCGCGTGACCGAGACGCTCTCCATTGGAGATCTTCGGTTCGATGGCACACCGAAAGTGGAGGGTGCCGTGATTCGCGGCGAAGTGCCCGTCACGTTGGATCTTAAGGCCGTCACATCGCTGCCACTCGTCGAGTTCCTGTGGGAAGCGCCGAATGCCACGACGTTCCATGCAACAGGAGCAGCGCTCCGCGCGATCTATCGGACCGAAGGATCCTACACATTGACGCTTGTTGCGCAGGACCCGGAGGGCAAAGTGATGCGTAAAACTCTAACTGTGGAAGTATCTCCCGCGTCCGCGGCTCCCACGATCTCCATGCAACCCTCTGCAGGCGTTGCCCCTCTCAAAGTTCTTTTCGATGCATCCGAATCCTTCATTCCGCCCGGCGAAGAAGTGGCCGGATTCGAATGGTCGTTTGGGGATGAGGTGGCGGGCGCAGGCGCGGAATTGGGTTCTGCGCGCATCGAACACATATACGAAAAGCCCGGCGAATACATCATACGACTGCGCGTCGTCATGGAATCCGGTTCCGAATATACGGCGGAACGAACGATTGTCGTACGAAAGCCTCTCCTGGACGCATGTATTCAAACCAGCAGGCCGCTCACGGTACGAGCAGGAGAAGGCATTCGCTTCGATCCTCTGTGTTCAACGGGATCCCCGGTATCCTTCTTGTGGGATATTCGCGATGCATCACGGCCTTCCGTTGTTCTTGCACAGAGTGCGGAGCAGAGTTATCCGCATGTTTTTGAAGAAGCGGGAACATACACCGTCACGCTCACTGTGAAAGATGCATTGGCCAATGAAAATAAAGAAACCATCACCATTACCGTTGAAAACCCATGAAGTTTCAAAAAGTTGTTCGCATCGTGGCTCTGCTGGGAGTGGCTGCAATAGTGCTTGGAGCTCTGCTTCCGACCCTTAGCTCTCTGTAATTTGGTTGTGAGCGACATTGTTCATGAGCTTTAACTTTGGTGCATGTAACAGTGCCTTACGAAAGAACCGAAGTTGCACCAAACACCAAGAGAGGATCAAGGATCAAAAGAATCAAGCTTTTGTGAAATTTAAAGAAAGAGAAGCTTCCGTTTCAAAGGATTGAAATGCTTCATTCTTTAATTCTTGATGCATGAAGTACCCTGCACTCGCAATCATGGCTGCATTGTCCGTGCAGTAGGAAAGTTTGACAGGGAAGCGAACAGGAACAGGAAATGTTCCAAGCAAAGATCGAAGATGAGTATTTGCTGACACTCCGCCGACAACATGGATTTCTTTCGTGCCCGGATACTGATGGAGTGCTTTCTTCAACCGATCGATCAAATGATTGCAAATGGCGTGCTGGTAGGATGCTGCGAGATTGCGTATGGTCGTGGCATCATGCGTTCTCAGATCGCGGAACGTGTACTTGAGCGATGTTTTGAGTCCCGAAAAACTGAAATCCAAATGTGATTCTTCCTTTAGCGGAAGTGGAAAATCGAATGCCTGCGCATCGCCTCCTTCCGCGGCTTTTGCAATGGAAGGACCGCCGGGGTAGGGGAGACCCAGAATGCTTGCGCCCTTGTCGAATGCTTCGCCGGCGGCATCATCGCGCGTGCGTCCGATCAAAATTCCTTTCGTGTGGCTCAATCGACACCACAAGTCCGTGTGTCCGCCGGACGCAGAGAGGCACAGAACCGGAAATTGAAGCTTTTCTTCTTGATCCAGCCACGGCGAACTCAAGTGCCCCAATGTGTGGTGCACGCCGATCAATGGTTTTTTCCAGAGTGATGCCAGTGCGCGAGCTGTCACACCGCCGACGAGAAGCGATCCCAACAGTCCGGGCCCTTTCGTCACGGCAATGGCATCAATCGATTCGGGAGTGCTCTTCGATTGCTTGAGTGCTTGAGCCAGGACGGGAATCATGCATTCCACTTGCATGCGCGCCGCTTCTTCCGGAATCACTCCTGCATGTTGTTCAAATGCCTCCTTGGAACTCGCAATGACATTGCAGAGCACGTGAGTGCCATCCTCAACGACCGCAACGGACGTTTCATCGCACGAGGTTTCGATTCCAAGGATTCTCATAACGGGCGGAATGCTACACTTTTCCCATGAAAGAGTCTCTGCTCTACATCACGCGCAAAACCAAGGGAATCGGCGGTATGCAGCGTTTAAGCCACGATTTTATGCGCGCCGCAACGTCCGATGAGCATTGTTCGTTCTCTGTCATCCATCCGTATGGGTGGCTTCCACTCGATATCACATTCCCGATCCGTGCAATCACCGCAGGTGCTTCGCATGCCTTGCGCAGACATACCATCCATTTGGGAGATGCGCTTCTCTGCCCATTGATTCCGGTCTTTCATTTTTTTGGAGCGAAGCGTGTGACAATCACGGCGTGCGGTCTGGACGTTCTTTTTTCGAATCGGTTCTATCAGAAAATACTTATCGGTTTTCTTTCTCGTGCAGATGCGGTTGTTTGCATCAGTGCGAAGACTGCGGAGGAAGTACGGAAGAGGGGAGTGCCGTCTGCAAACATTTCCGTCATTCCGTGTGGCATTCATGCGAATGATCTTCGGGCACATGATCGTCATCAAAACAATACACCGGTACTGCTCTGTCTTGGACGACTGGTTCCGCGAAAAGGAGTCGCGTGGTTCTTGGAAAAAGTCTTCCCCATTCTCCGCCAAAGACATCCGACGATAGGTTTGCATATCATCGGCGATGGTTCCGAGCGAGTGCAGATCGAACATCTGTGCGATGCACTTGATCTCCGTTCGTCGGTGAAGATATTGGGACAGGTGACGGATGAAGAAAAGGAAAGAGCCCTTGTGGAAGCCACGCTTTTCATTATGCCCAATATACCCGTCGAACATGACATGGAGGGATTCGGCATTGTCTGCATTGAAGCAAGTGCACGGGGTCTGCCGGTTGTGGCCGCTCGGTTGGAAGGAATAAAAGATGCCGTCATCGAAGGAAGAACGGGGACTTTTTTCACGCCGCTTGATTCCATGGATGCCGTTCGTGCCATCGAACAAGCACTCTCGCATTCTCTGTCGCCCGATTCCGTGCGGACCGCAACGCTTGAACATTTTGACTGGAAAAAATTATTTGATCGATACTGCACGGAAGTTTTTGCATTTTCTCCTCACGCATGAGCAATGCCCATCAGAACCGGCGCACGATGCTCTTAACGTGGGAATATGGCTCTGTAGGCGGAGGGCTGGGCAGAGCAATGCAGTGGATTGCCGATGAATGCAGAGCAGCCGGCATGAACCTCATCGTCGTCTCTCCTTTCCCCGGTGCGGATGTTCGGATCTTTCGTTTTCTTCGCTTTCATGGTGCGCACCTGGTTTTTTCATTGCTCCTACCGTTCGCCCTACGTTCTATCGTGAAGAGAGAGCACATTACGCGGATTCTTGTTCCTGTGTGCCCCGGTGGAGTTTTTCTCTTGCGATGGCCAAAAGGGGTGTCTGTCCATGCCATTGTCGATCACCTCTATGTGCAGCAATGTCGCTCTGTTCCGGGTGAATGGTGGAAAAGAGTATTCATTCCGTTTGAGCGGCACATGCTTATGCGTGCGGCACAAGTGACATGTGTTTCTCCCGATACACGCGATGCTGTCATGCACTTTTACGGAGTTCCTTCCGATGTCTTTGTGCCCTTTGTTTTTTCCGATGCACCGTCCGTTCCCAAAGAACCGGGATCATGCCTCTGCGTGTCCCGTCTCACGGCGCGCAAGGGGATTCCTGTCCTCCTGCGAGCATGGGAAAAAGTCCATGCGGCATTTCCTTCCGCACGATTGTGTTTGATCGGTGATGGGCGAGATAAACGTCTGCTCGACCGGTTGTCGCCCGCAGTGCGAGCATCCATCGATCATCGCTTGCATTTGCCATATGCGGAAGTGCTCGCTCTGTACGATCGTTCCGACATTATCCTCTGTCCGTCGCATCTGGAAGGATTTTCGCTGTTTTGCGGCGGCGGCATGAGCAGAGGAGCCGCACCAATTGCCAGTGATGCCGATGGACTCACATTCTTCATCGAGCACGGTCGCAATGGACTTCTTGTCCCAACGGGAGATGCGGAGGCTCTTGCCTTCACCATTCTTTCGCTCCTGCATGACCCCATGCGGACACGAATGCTGGGGGAACAAGCGCGAGCATCCATCCGCATGCGCTTTTCTCCCGAGCGCGCACGCGAAGCGCTTCTAAAAACGATCATCGAAAGGTAGGATGCATGTCATGCAACCTTCGAACACGGTTCATGCGCTGCAAAAACGGTTTCTCCCGGTGCTGACAGCAGTCGTCTTCCTATTGCTCGTGGCTAAATTTTTCTGGCCGTTGATGGTGTTCGATGTGCCGTTGGGGTACGACCCCGGGCTGTATCGATACCTGTTTCTTCGCTATGCCGAGGCCTTTCCGGCGCTTCCGGAGCTCGATGTGTGGGCGCAGGAGCAACCGATGGGACTGTTTCTTCTCTTTGCACCGCTCGTAAAACTCTTCTCTGTCGAACCATTCCTTGGTTTTCTGTGGAATGCCGTTCCGGTTCTTCTCGTTGCTTCACTCGCATGGATTATTGCCAAGCGCAACGGAAGAACGATGGGAGCACTCGTACTCCTTATGGGACTTCTTTCCGTGGCGCAGTACCACGGATTTCTGTTGATGTATTGGAAGACGCTCGTCTCACTTCTGTTCATGATTTTCTCCTTTTACTACGTGGAGAAAAAATCATGGATCGCCCTTCCCTTCGGCATTCTCACGATCGCCATTCATCAACAAACGGGTTTTTTGTTCATTGCAACGATTACGCTGTGGTTTCTCTTTCAGCTCTTCGCAGAACGAAAAAAAATGCATGCGATTCTCGCGCTGTTACTCCTCTGCATGATCGCAGGAGGTTTGCTGACGTATCTTCCGGTCTGGAATAGGGTCGTCTCCGGCCATCTCAACACTCTGCTCACTTCGTACTCCTCGCTGCCGGCAGGAGCATTCGAACCGATTTCCTTTTTTCTGTTCCATTCCGGCATTCTTTTTGCCTTTGGAATATTCGGTCTGCTCTTGAATGTTCGTCACGAACGCGGAACGCTTTGGCAATGTGCGGCGTTCCTTAGCCTTCTGTTCATTCTTATTCGCTTCTTCTTTTACCGACGCTTCATTCTGCAATTTGATTTTTTCTTGCTCCCCTTCGCGGCGTATGGACTGCGGGAGCTTTGGTTTATCAAAAAGGCGTATGCATTTCGCGCATTGCTGATCGTGCTCGTTCTTGTGCAAGCAATTGCAACGGCGCATGCGGTGCATCCGGATAGTTTCCCTTTGTGGTGCACGTACAATCGAACGCGGTGCGAAGCATTTCCTCCCATTTCGGTGCAGCCGGATGTTTCTTCCGACATGCTCGCAGGCATTCAAGAGGCAGGAGCATTTGTCCCCGTCGATGCGCTGCTATTGGCTCTGGAACCGCAAATAGCTCCCTGGCTGCGCGGGTGGTTGCCGTATCACACCATAGCGGGTCCGGGCATTTTTTCTTCGCCATGGGATTATGCAGGCTGGGAAAAATTTCTCCTCGGGACCCATGCGGATCGCGTTTCCTTGCTGAAGGGAAAAAAAGCTCCCATGTACCTCTTTGTCACGCCGTTCTTTACGACGTACTATGAAAGTTACGCGGAGAAATTTTTGAATGATTCCTGCTTCAAAGAAACCGCTTCTCCCTATCTTCTCTCCGTAACATGTCTATGATTTCCTTCTTCCCCTCACGCGCCGTTTTTCTTGATCTGTTTGGATTCGCCATCCACTGGTATGGCATTATGTACTTGCTTGCTTTCGTCCTTGCACTCATCCTTCTTCCACGCTTGCAGAAGGAGCGTGGGCTGCATCTTTCCCGCGACCAATGGGCATCCATCGTTTCCGTGTCCGTCCTTGGCGTGATCATTGGCGGAAGGCTTGGTTACGTCCTCTTCTACGAGCCGCTGTATTTTCTGTCCCATCCTCAAGACATCATTGCGGTTTGGAACGGAGGTATGTCCTCGCACGGAGGTTTTTTGGGAGTCTTGATTGCACTTGTTCTCTACTGTCGCCGTCACCACGTCGACCTTCGTGCGCTTGCCGACGTCGGCGTCGTCCCCGTTGCCATTGGTCTTGCATTCGGGCGTTTCGGCAACTTTATCAACCAGGAACTCTACGGCATCGTCACCACACTCCCCTGGGGCATTGAAATACCGGGTGCCGAAGGTCTGCGTCACCCCACGCAGATCTATGCCGTATTCAAAGATCTGCTGATTGCAGGCGTTGCGTTCTGGCATCTTCACAATGTCCGTCCCATTCGTCCTGGCAGAACATTCGCACTGTTCCTTATTTTGTATGGTGTGCTCCGGTTCTTGCTCGAGTATTTGCGCTATCAAACGCATCCGCTCATCGATCTTTTGGTCTTGAAGCTCAGCTACGGTCAATTGCTTACGATTCCGCTGCTCATTGTTGGCATCGTACTCTGGTTCTGGTTGGGCAAGGATTCTTCTTCAAGAGCGTGAGCTATCAGCTGCGTATTTTTAAGAAAAGTCCGACGATGGAGTGAGCACATCCCGTGCTTTTCGAGCGATCGGAAGTGGTCTTCCGTTCCGTAGCCCTTGTGCTGATGGAATGCGAAGCCGGGAAAATCTTTCGATGCTTCAATCATCAGATGATCGCGGGTTACTTTGGCTACGATGGATGCAGCGGCTATGCATGCTTCCGATTCATCGCCGCGAATAATGGATGTGTGCGAATAATCGAACCAGAACTTATCACGACCATCCACCAGTAAATAGGTTGGCGTGATGATCTGCGCCAGAGATCGAATGGCTTCCTGCATGGCACGCTCGGTTGCAGCTAAAATTCCATGCTGATCGATGTGATCTGCGGGTGACATTCCAATGCCAAACAGACAATTTTTTTTGATCCACAAGAAAGAAGATTCCCTTTGTTCCGGTGTCAATTTTTTGCTGTCTGCAATCAAACAAAATCCTTGCTGTCTTTTCGTACGTACCGGAGACCAGGAGATACAAGGAGTTTTTCGAGGAATCAGGGAGGATCGAATCACACAAGCAGCGGCAACCACGGGACCAGCGAGCGCTCCTCTGCCGGCTTCATCAATTCCCGCGATGATCGGATTAAGCATAAAGCAGAGAGCAGAAAATGCAGAGCACTTACGAATTTTTTCGTGCAGTCTTCATGATTGAAGTCAGTAAGGTATTTCCATCATTTGCTTTTTGCTCTCTGCTCTGCGCTATTTGCTTTAAAAGTTCTCGAGCGATTTCGCGTTCATTCCATGGAATTTGTCCTTCCGCCGTCCACATTGTCGTGTCGCTTCCTTTGGCGCAGAGGATGACGGCATCACCGGGCTGTGCTTTTGAAAAGATGAATTTGATCGCATCGCGTCGGTCGAAGATCTTGTGCGCTTCCGTTTTGTTTTGATCAACGCCTGCCCAAACTTCGTCAATGATTTTTTGCGGATCCTCCGTGTATGGATCTTCATTCGTCACCACCACGACATCGGAGAGTTCACTGCAAATTTTCCCCACCATGGGACGCTTCTCGCGCATGCGGTCTCCGCAACTTCCGGTGAGCGTCAGAAGGCGCTTTCC
The DNA here is from genome assembly GCA_001787535.1 of Candidatus Peribacteria bacterium RIFCSPHIGHO2_01_FULL_51_35. Lineage (GTDB taxonomy): Bacteria > Patescibacteriota > Gracilibacteria > Peribacterales > Peribacteraceae > 2-02-FULL-52-16. Next base: position 99,364 of record MFXP01000002.1, on the reverse strand, counting down.
ATGCGGCAATGTCGATCGAAGTGCGGTGAGTGTTGCTTGGTACGCTTGCGGCGTGACCGTGAAATCTACGTAGACATCAAAAGGTTGTCCGCAATCAATTTTTTCCATCCGCCCCGGAACGCCTTTGTAGCGCTGCAAGGCCTGCAGTGCCTGCTCAAGAGACAGATCGAAAATGCCGACGGTGCAGCAAATGGCGCAGAGAGCATTGTTCAGGTTGAAGATGCCGGGAATGGACAATGCAAGTTCATGGTCTGTGCCATCGATGTGTGCAACGGCTCTGCATGATGCAGATGTTCCTCGCACATCCTTCAATTGATGGGCAGGCGAATAGATGGCACTATTCTTTGTCGGAACTGTACGGAGGTAGGCAAAAGACCGATCATCCCTATTCAAGACTTTTGTTCCGTTTTTCCGCAGCATTCGGAAAAGCAAAGCCTTTGCACGAATATATTCGTCCATCGTTCCGTGGTAATCCAAGTGCTCTTCCGAAATATTCGTGATGCCCGCGACCAGAGGATATGTGTGATTCAATCTGCCCTGAATAAGTCCGTGCGAGGAGCATTCGATGACCGCATGGGTGCATCCGTGTTTTACGAGTTCTGCCAGAAATTTTTGAATGGCGAACGGCGAGGGCGACGTTTTCTGCGTTGCATTGAATGTAATCTGATCCTTGGCTTGGAAGAACGCCGTGGAGAGGGCACCTGCTTGGATTCCGCATTCGTTCAAAATATGTACGATCATGCCGACGGTCGTCGTTTTTCCGTCTGTGCCGGTAATGCCGATGACGGTCAATTTCCGCGCGGGAAACCCGTACGATAACGCAGCAAGGTCTGCTTTCAAGCGATGCCAGAGCAACCGCACAAGGCTGTGTTGCTTAAAGAATTTTTTGAAGATCATGATCATAGAGTCGCCGTCGTTGTATCCAGAATAGCACGTGCCTCTGCGATATCCCGCATCATTTGGTGTTTTAAATTCTCAACGGAATCGAAAGTTTGTACGTCACGCAATCGCTTGATCGATTCAATGTCTACGAATGTCGGAGAGGATGCAATCGTTGCATCGATCAGGTGCACCTCGCAGGATGGCGTGTCTCGGAACACCGGACGAGGACCGTAATGCATTGCGGCTTTATAGACGTGATTTTCGATGCGTACGAAGCATGCATAAATACCTTCAGCACATTCTTTCGGAACGGAAGAAATGTCCACATTGATCGTGGGGACACGCAGTTCTTTTCCGCGTCCGGAGCCGGCCACCACAGTCGCTGTGAATATTTTTGATTGTTGTTGCATGATCATGGAGTAGCAGAAAGCGCAGAGCAAAAAAGCAGAGAGCAGAGAATGCAGTTATATGGTATCACAGAACATTTTTTTTGTTCTCTGCTCTGCGCTATTTGCTCTCTGCTTATGGCTAGGGTTGTCCTCCAGCCTTCAATGCACGAGCGCTGTCCGCCATGTTCTTGGCGGTTGCTTGCACTTGATCTGCAAGCGTCGCAAGCCCCATATCTAATTTTTTGGCCTGTTCCGCCAAGTTCCAGGCTTCCCCTGCAAGAGTGATCACGTTATCCAAGTCTCCGCTCACGCCGCTGCGATATGCACGAACAAGGGCTCGGAAGCTTTCCGTTGTTTTGACAGCCGCTTTCACAATGCTTTCATCAGGCCTGCTGGCATGGGCGCCTCGCGCTGCCAGCAAGCTGCGGACGGAGGCATATTCCGCTTGATCGATGTCGTTGAGGTCAAGGGAAGACAGGATGTTATGGATCTCCGTTTCCGCTTCATCCAGCAGCGCTTGCGTGCGGCGGCCTTCTTTGTACATCGCATAGCGGTGCATGAAGAGTGCGACGTCTCCTCGAGTCAGTTCGCGTCCGGGGGACAAAAGACCGTTTTGCGTGACAAGCGTCAGTGAGGAAGAGATTGCGTAACGCATATAGGGGTAATACCACTCATCGGGATTCGCTACATCGGTTGCGAGAGGCAAACGGATTTCACCGAAGGCGCCTGCATCGGCCTTGTTTGCGATAAGAAGCATCTTTAAAAACTCCGCTTTCTGGATATTTCGTTCTCCGTAGAACATGGATTTTTTTGGAGGACCGTCGACGATGCCAAATGCTTGCCGAGCCGCCTCCACATATGGCAAATACCATGCACCGGATGGAATGTCTTGGTACACGGTCGTCGGGCCAAATTGGCCGAGTTGCTGAGGAGTCGCGAGTGGTGCGATGAGGATCTTTACGGCTTCCGCCCTGTTCACCTTTTGGTCGGGGCGGAATGTGCCATCTGCATATCCCGCAATAATGCCCTGTTGTTTCAGGTATTCCACAGCTTCAAATGCCAGGTGCTTCGGCGGCACATCCTGAAATGAAGGAGTTTGTGCATAGGCGGGTGCGGCATAGCTCAATATGCAGACTGCAGCGAAAGCGGCGAGACCTAGCTTTTGTACATGCATCATGGCAACGGACGGGAATGGAGGATCTTATTGTATCAGAGCGAGCCAAAAAGCAAACGTTAAAGCATAAAGCAGAGAGCAGAAAGCGCAAAGCCGTTACGATTTTTTTCGTGCAGTCTTAATGCTTGAAGTTGGTAGGGCAATAGTTTTGAAAGTTCTCTGGATAAGTTCATCTTGTGTTGCATTCGTTATGAGGATCCTATTGCAAGAAAAACAATGCAGAGCGAGCCTACCCACGCCAACCAAGATTGGTGCCTCATAGGAATTGCCTTTTAGGCAATCATGGACGGAGCTATGCGTACACAAATTGCTTTGGAGAAGGATTGTGAGAAGGCACACCGGTGCTTATGTCAAAAGATCAGAAAGATCTGCGGGATCTGCAGGTCTCATATGATCACGAAGCTCCGAATGATCTGCAGGATGCGGTAGGCCAGACAGTCCTCGCCCGGTCGCGTCTTTTATGCGGATATGGCGCGTATGCGAAGAAGCCCGGAGAGATCGGATAGATCAGGGAGTTCTGCAGGTTCAGTGAGCTTGAGGAGATCGGGTGGCTCCGCGGGTTCAGATAGATCTTGTAAAGAACCTGATTTTAAGGTACAATAGTCAATAGTTAATTAACTCCTACACAAACATCCACTTCAACCTCCTGTGCGTTCTCCGGATTTCAATTCGCAACGGGTGACAAGAGAGCAACTCCTCCAGCGAGCCGGGGGTGCCAACCTGAGCCCACAGGCACAGCAGCGGCTGCAGTGGTTTCTTTTTGCATTGGAGAATGGGAATGACCCCAAGGCGGTGGGCAAACAGTTTGGGATTTCCGAATCCACGTTTCGGCGCTGGTTGAAACGATTTGACCCGAATGACCTTTCCACACTCGAAGAACAATCGCACCGTCCGCACACGGTGCGTGAGTCGGACGTGGAGCCGCACATTATTGGGTTAATCAAAGAGTACCGAACGAAATTCCCACTGATGGGAAAAGAGAAGATACAATTGGAACTTGAGCATACGCACGGGATTAGAATATCGAGTTCGACCATTGGCCGCGTCATTCAACGTGAGCGCTTTTACTACGCCGATACGGTTTCCCATCGGCATAAGTTGCAAGACAATGAAACGTCGCCGAAGCATCAAATCCAGGTGCAGCCACCCAATTCCACCGAGGAACAGGGCGGCGGCTCTTCGTCCAAGAATCCTTCGCCCCCGGGCTCTCTGGCTGCTCTGCTTCTGGTTGCGTTCGCGGCTGCAGGATGGATGCTTTCCGTTGAACCGGCCTACGCTCTGGAAAGCGCCTCGTTCACATTGTACGAGTCATTCCCGAACGACGCAGCGGGTCAAGCGCAGACATCGACCAGCTATCGCATGAATGAAAACGATGTGACGTGGTATCAAGCGCCGCTTTCCAGCACAAGTTTCCAAATTGTTTCTGCTCCGCCTGCAACAGCGGCAGGCGATTCTGATGTGGAACCGGAACCCGCCGGTGGAGCAGGGACGGATTCGGGCGGCCATCGGGGAAATCGAACGAATGAAGGAGAAATAAAACATCCTTCTGCTCCGAAAAAACCGACATTGCCTATTTTACCCAAAGAGCCACCTCGGTTCGAAGTCCCGGATGAATTTGAGTTTGAAACACCTGGAAAACCACAGGTGCAAGAACCGGAGCCGATGCCAATTGTCAGTATTCCGCAGGCACCCAAGAGGATTTCTTTCGGCCGCTTTATCCTGAGAAAAGATGTCCAGCACCCTGCGGCAACATTCTTGATGTTCGAAGAGCAACCCATTTCTTTGGCACGGCAAATCATCAGCCGGATGCTCATGTTGCTCGGACTCTCTGTCCTCATTGTTTCGGTCTATCGCCTGATGCAACAGATGTCGAGCCGAGGAGTTCTGCAATTCCTGCGGGCTTCCCGCGCCATACGGCACACCTCTAAAACCAAACGCCATCGCCATACCTCCATTCGCAAAAACATACTGCGCCGCAGCCGCATCCTCATCGCCTTCCTGGTGTTTGCGCTGGTACTCAGTGCGAGTGCATGGACGCTGCCGCACACGCTGGCCGCTACCACTGCGCCGCTCAAGCATGTGTATAACGGGCATCTGTTGAGCAGCAACGGAACAGCCATTAGCACCGCGCATCTTGTGCGTTTCAGTTACTGGAAGAGCGCCGACTACGTTTCCGGCGATGTGACGGCAACGGGGTCCATCAATACGGGTGCCAGCAATTACGCGCAGTGGTTCGAAGTATTCACGGTGACGCCGGACAGCAACGGATATTTCTCGGTACAGCTTGGCAGCGGCACCGCCCTTCCGACCATCGACAGCATGCCCGTGAGCACGCTCACAAGCCTCTTCCTGCAAGTGGAAGTGAAGGCGAGTGGTGCATCGGATACGTCCTACGAAATTCTGGATCGGAATGCCGATGACCCCACGGTCGACCGTTCCCCCGTGCTTTCCGTTCCTTCCGCCCTCAATGCCGACATGGTCGACCGCAGGGACGTGGGCACGGGAAGCGGTGCCATTCCGTTCCTGCAGAGCGGCGGCTTGCTTGGCACATCGCAGGTTCCCAGCGGCACGGACCAAGACCGCTTCACCCTTGATGCAAACAACACGGGGGTCGACACTGTCACGCTCCGGTTCGGCACTACGCTTAACCAAACGCTTACGTTTGACATTGCGAATGACCGCTTTGATTTCAATGACGACCTCCGCATCCAGGGAAACCTGACGGTGACCGGCCTCATCAATGGCATCAATATTGAGGACCTCACGGACAGCGCCACCACGCACTTGAAGACGACATCCGGTGCGGGGCTGACGGTGAGCGTCGCCGCGGGTCCCTACCGCATCAGCGGTTCAGGTACGCACTTCGGTGGATCGGGAAGTGTGGCGCTTCGCGCAAGTGCGACCAATTACATCTTCTTCACGTCCACAGGGCTCATCGTCACACCCGGTGAATTCCCAACCAAAAACAGCCATATCCGCTTGGCGGAAGCCGTGACCAACGGCAGCGCCATTACATCGCTTGTCGACCGCCGCCAACTGAGTTCCGATGACCGCGAACAGACCGTGGAAAGTAACTATCATGCGGAATTCGAGCACGTCTCCTATCAGGGAGACGCGACAAGCAATGTCGGACAATTGAGAGTGGACCATGACAACACCAACCTCCATAACTTCTACATTTGGACAAGCTCCCTCAGCACGCTGCAGGACTACGACGTCATTCTTCGCGAGACTCTCTCATCGGAATTTGTGCGGTGGGGCACAGGATCCATTGTGGTGCGCTTCCGTTCCACCTCTGCCAGCACTGCCGACAACCAGATGGACATTTCCGTCTTCGACACGAATGGCAGTCCTGTGACCATCACGGGAGACTCCACCGACTTTGCAAGCACCGGTTGGGCAACGACGACGCTGAACTTCGGGGGATCGCCGACATGGACTGCGGGTCAGGAATTCCTCATCAAATTCAAGCTCCATGCCAAAGATAACTTCCAGATGCAGCTTGGCAGCGTTCGGCTGAAATACGTTGACCTGCCGAGGGAATAACCCCTCATAAACCCATTCACATCTTCCCCCTTTTTTTCTCCCCCCTACCCATGGAAACGAAACGCCCAGTCCACAGCCCTCTGAAACAGCCAATGCACCAGGAATTCCTACTGGGAAAGGGCATTGCAAAAAGTAGGAAGATCAGCTACAATAGTAAGAAATACACATCCATTCCCATTCGCATAACAAACATCCTTCAACGGCGTTTCCCAAAGCTTGCACTGTGCAGGCGCATGCTCGCGACGGCCGTGGCCGCGTCCCTCCTTCTATGGGCGTTTCCACAAACGGGCGCTGCATCCAGTTTTGATCCGACACTCTTGGTTAACACCGAATCCTTCCAGATCATCGATGAAGGAGACAGCACGACGGACATTGAAATCCGCTTTGGGGACACGGTGAACGAGAAAGTCTACTGGAACAGAGGGCCTGCGCGCTTCCAATTTACGGATGATGTTCATAGCGAAGGAAACATCACAGGCTCAGGCACATTAACGGTTGACAGTAACGTAAAGACCAAGGCGGATCTCACGATCAACTCCGACTCCGGCGCCGCGGATGCCGTTCTTACCTTCGGTTCGGATGGAGCGGATCAGACATTCAAGTTCCTGAATGCAGAAGACCGTTTCGAGTTCGATGACGATACAAACGTCGTCGGCAACCTCACGGCTTCCGGCAACCTCATTGCCAGTGGATTCGGCAAAGTGAAGGGTGATTTGACCTTGAATTCCGACTCCGGTGCTGCAGACGCCATCTTGACCTTCGGCTCCGACACTGCGGACCAGACATTGAAGTTCCTGAATGCAGAAGACCGATTTGAAGTAGATGATGATTTTAAGGCGACAGGTAACCTCCTTTCTTCCGGCGGACTCGTTATCGATAGTGCGGCCGTCTTCAAATCCACTCTCAAGTTGAATGGAGTCACGTATACGTTCCCATTCTCCGATGGTACCGCTTCCGGTAAAGTGCTGAAAACAAACAGCGCAGGTCAGCTCTCGTGGAGCACCGATGCGACAAGCACGTCTTACTCCCGCAGTAGCGGTTCCATTTCTTTGTCGCCGGATTATGCTGGTGCCGTGTATGTTAGCAGTGGTGCCGCAACCGTCGGCTCGTTGGGGCTCCGTTATGATTCCGGCAGTGCGGTAAACTTCTATCGTTGGCAAAGCACGAGGACCACGAACCAACAGTACTGGATCGTCTCGCGCGTCCGCATTCCAGAGCAGTTCACAGGATGGGAGGCCGCCAAGCCCATTGAATTCCGCTACCGTGCATCCGGTGCATGGCTGGAAGTGAGAGCATTGGATACCAACAACAACAATATTGCTCTCACCGGCCACACAAATCTTAAGGCAACCACATGGACGACGGCGACTATCACGGGCCCGGAGGTTAGCGGCACATTTGCCTCGGGCAGCTATATGACCATCATGGTAAAAATGGTCTCCTCAGGCGCACTGGTGCCAGACCGCGCGTATGCGGATGCATCGTTCATCAACTTGAACATCGACTTGAAGTAAAACACAGAGCATGAATGTTAGGTGAAATATTGGAAGCAGCCGTACTCCTCGAGACGGCTCTTTCCAGTACGCTTTCTCTTCTCTGCTTTGGTACAATCACACGTATGGAGAGGTGGCCGAGTGGTCTATGGCGACGGTCTTGAAAACCGTTAGGCCCGCAAGGGCCTCGGGGGTTCGAATCCCTCCCTCTCCGCCACGTCGCTCGCGAGCGACGTGGCACCCACCGCCACTCGAAACTCAAGACGACGTGGCACCGCCACTTTCCTCAAAAGGATGATAGACTTATCGTATGTGGTATTTCTATGTATTACAAAGCCTTAAGAATCCAAAATATTTCTACAAGGGCTCCACAAATGATTTGCGGAGAAGATTTAAAGATCATAATGATAAGAAAGTAGATTCTTCTAAGCCATATGCACCATTTCGCTTAGCGTATTATGAGGCATATATTTCTGAGTTTGCAGCGCGAAAACGAGAATCATCCGTAAAGAAAAGTGGTTCGATTTCGGTTCCGCTCTTACGAAGAATTCAAGAAAGCTTGAGCTAATCGAGAGTATGAGAAAGTAGTTCAAAATCTGCATTCTTGGTCAGTATTTGATGAATTTTCATACTAATTTACAGTTCTCGCAAACCCTCTGAGGGGCTTTGAAGGCAATTTTCTGTTATAATATACGGATTCAATCAACACCCGTGAAAACACAAAAAAAGAGCTGCAGGCTGCGCATTATAACGAGTGTCATCGTATTGTTCTTTCTCTGCTCGCTGGTGCGGGTCGACACGTCCTTTGCAGCAAGCTCCTGGAGCCCGACACTCCTGGTGAATACGGAGGCCTTCCAGATTATTGACGATTCCAATGATACTGCGGACATAAAATTGCGCTTTGGAGGCAGCATTAGCGAGGAAGTCTATTGGAATCGAGCATCGGCGCTTTTTCAATTTACCGATGATGTGCATGTGGAAGGCAACGTTACATCGTCCGGCACGTTGATTGTGAGCGGCACGGGATCGATAAAAGCCGAGACGTTCAAGGTCAACAGCGATCAATCCGCCGGAGACACGGTTCTTGTCTTCGGGAGTGACACCGCCAATGAAACTTTGAAATTCTTGAATCTCGAAGACCGTTTCGAATTCAGCGATGATCTTCATGCAACGGGGAACATCACCGCGTCCGGCGGTATTGTCGTGAACACCGCCTCACGGATAAAGGCAAACCTCACTGTTTCCAGCACTATGAGCGGGGCGGCTGTTGACACATACAATCTCAATGCGTCGAAGAGCGCGACGACCGGCAGCATTCTCGTTTCCCGCACCGGTAGCGCACCGCAGTGGGCACAGCCCATGACCAGCATGGTCTGGTTCATTGATGGCGCCTTGTTCGTGACTGCCACGGGAGCTGCGGTCATCACGATGCCGTTCGGACTGACTGTGAGCACGGGGAGCCTCCGCATCAACGTCGCCCCGACGGGGGCGGATGTCATTGCCAATATCACGCGGAATGGGCAAAGCATCTACACAACGGCTCCGCGGATCGTGGCGAATACAAAGCACAGTAAGAACGGAACGTTCGCTTTCACGCACCTATCCGGGGGGACAGTCGTGAGCGTCAGCATCGATCAGGTGGGAAGCACTATTGCAGGCTCCGGTCTCACGATCATGCTCACAGGGAGACGGCACTACTGAGTACATCGCAACACGGAGTCTTCAGCACAACGAACCTGTCCGGTGGCCATCCTGCACGTGACGATCGATCAGGCCGCAGTACCGTCGCCGGCTCCGGATGCACGAACATGCTCAACGGTTGGAGGAAATACGAGACGGCGGTATGCATTCGCATCAGACATATTAAGTGTTGCTTTGTCAAGCAGCTCTCCTTTTCGCTCGCCACGGTACGGGGATAGAATTCGCCCCTTTATTGTCACCCCTTTTTTTTATGAAACGTGTTGCGAGTTACATCATCGGTGCTTCGTTGTTCCTCTCCTACGTCATGCCGGTACTGGCCGTGGATCCCGCTCAGGGGCCCGGCGGGCCGATCCTCGTCGTTACCAGTAGCGCGAATCCCTTCAACACCTACTACGCGGAAATCCTCCGTGCCGAGGGACTCAACGAATTTACGACCGCGGACATCTCCACGGTCACGGTTGCTCTACTCCAGACGTACGATGTCGTTCTTCTTGGAGAGATGCCACTCAGCCTCGCACAGGTGACGATATTCAGCGATTGGGTGACGGGGGGAGGGAATCTGATCGCCATGCGTCCCGATAAGCAACTTTCCGGTTTCCTCGGGATCAGTGATGCCGCAGCAACCCTTTCCAACGCATACCTCCTGGTGGACACGGCAACGCCGCCGGGTGCAGGCATTGTCAACCAGACCATCCAGTATCACGGAACCGCCGATCTCTACACGCTCAGCGGCGCGACAGCGGTTGCCACTCTCTACTCGAACGCAACGACCTCCGCCGGAAAACCGGCAGTGACGCTGCGGAGTGTTGGAGCGAGCGGGGGACAGGCGGCGGCGTTCACGTACGATCTCGCGCACTCGGTCATCCTGTCGCGGCAAGGCAACTCCGCATGGAACGGGCAGGAGCGCGATGGCGTTGTGCCAGTCCGCCCGGATGACCTGTTTTTCGGCGCGGCATCGGGAGATGTACAGCCGGACTGGATTGACCTGAACAAAGTGTCGATCCCCCAGGCAGACGAACAGCAGCGGCTGCTTGCGAATCTCATTCTCCAGATGAACCTGGATAAGAAACCCTTGCCTCGCTTCTGGTACTTGCCGAAAGGCCTTAAAGCCGCTGTAGTAATGACCGGAGACGATCACGGCATCGGCGGGACAGCCAGCCGTTTTAACCAATTCATCAGCGCAAGCCCCGCGAACTGTTCCGTTGCCGATTGGGAGTGCATCCGCGGCACGTCGTACATCTACGAAAGCACCCCGCTCACGAATGCTCAGGCGGTGAGTTACCACAACCAAGGATTCGAGGTTGCGGTGCATGTCCATACCAACTGCGCCGACTGGACCCCGAGTTCGCTGGCATCGTTCTATAGTACCCAGCTCTCAGATTGGGCGGCAAAGTACACCGGCCTGCCTTCGCCAAGCACAGTCCGGACACACTGTATCTCCTGGAGCGATTACGCCACCCAGCCCCAGGTGGAGCTGAATAACGGCATCCGCCTTGACACGAATTACTACTATTGGGGCCCCAGCGGTTGGATCCAGAACCGTCCCGGATTCTTTACGGCGTCCGGCTTTCCGCAACGCTTTGTTGATCTTGCCGGAAACATGATTGACGTCTACCAAGCGACGACGCAGATGACCGATGAGTCGGATCAAACCTATCCTTTCACCGTTGATACACTCCTGGATAACGCTCTCGGCGCGGCAGGGTACTACGGTGCCTTCGTTGTGAATGCCCATACGGATCAGCCGACATCCTCCGTGTCCGATGCGGTCGTGAACTCCGCAAAGAATCGGAATGTTCCGGTGATCTCCTCCAAGCAATTGCTCGATTGGACCGACGGCCGCAACGCGTCGTCATTCGGATCCTTCTCCTGGAACGGAACGGTACTCGGATTTTCGGTGACCGCCGATGCAAACGCCCGCAATATCCAGGCAATGGTTCCCACGCTCGCGCCCGTCGGCGTTCTCACGGGTATCACCCGCGGCGGCACGCCGATTGAGTACACGACACAGACGATCAAGGGAATCGAGTACGCGTTCTTCCCGTCCACAACGGGGAATTATCAGGCGACGTACGCGGTGGACACAACGCCGCCGGTCATTTCCGGAGTCTCGGTTGCTCCTCTGCCAACGACCGCGACCGTCACGTGGACGACCAACGAGCCAGCAACATCGCACGTGGACTACGGCGTCTCCGCGTCCTCGCTCTCGCAAAACATGAATGATGCCGCACTCGTCACGTCACATACCCCGGTCCTCACGGGTCTCTCCCCCGGTACAACCTACTATTACCGTGTCACTTCCGTGGACGCTGCGGGGAACAGCGTGACATCGCCGGTGACGGCCGATCCGCCGGCAAGTTTCAGCACGCCCGCTCCTTTCCTCACCGACACGACGGTAGCAGACTTCACGGCCGGCACGCTCGATGCGAACACCGCCGTCACGCAGACGACCGGAGGCGAGGTCGGTCTGCGACCGACCGAGGGATCGGAATTCGACGGATCGGCGCTTCCCGCCGGATGGTTCGGCACTCCGTGGGAGAGCGGCGGCAACGCCGTCATCAGCGGAGGTGCGGTAACGGCGGATGGCATCCTGGTGGGAACGAACACGTATTACAGCGCGGGGCGCAGCATAGAATTCTCCGGGACATTCACGGGCGCTCCGTGGCAACACATTGGCTTTGGTGTTGATTTCAACGGTTCTTCCTCCCATGCCATCTTCAGCACCGAGGCCGGGGGAGGGTTCTTCGCGAGGACCAGCAATGGCGCGCAATCGAACTCCACTGCGCTGAATGGCGGACTACTTGGCGGGTTCCACCGTTACCGCATCGATTGGAATGCAAACAATGTCGTGTACTTCGTCGATGGCATTCAAGTTGCCTCGCAACCCATTACCATTGGCACGCAACTCCGTCCTCTCATCAGCGATGCCACAGTCGGCGGGGGCGCGACGGTAGTCGACTGGATGCGCATGACGCCGTACAACACGCCGGCGACCTTCCTCTCCCGCGTGTTCGATGCCGGCCAAACGACGGCTTGGGGGAATTTCTCTTGGTTGAATGACCTGCCGTCCGGTGCGAGCCTGACGATGAGCGTGCGGACCGGCAGTACACCCATACCCGATGGCACGTGGACGACGTTCACGTCCATTCCCGCTTCCGGCAGTCCCGTCAATGCGTCGTCGCGTTATCTGCAGTACCAAGCGCAGCTCTCCACAACGACTGTGAGCAACAGTCCGGCCCTGACGAGTGCAACGATCGAGTACGCGACGGGCCCCGACACCACCCCGCCCGATACGACTATCACCGCCTCTCCATCGAACCCCAGTAACAATCCGAATCCCTCGTTCAGCTTCACTTCGACCGAAGCAGGGAGCACCTTCGAATGCGCGTTGGATGGTGCGGCGTTCTCCGCCTGCACGAGTCCAAAGGCGTACACGGGACTTGCGGATGGCGGCCACACCTTTCTGGTGAAAGCGACCGACGGAGCGGGGAATACGGATGCCACGCCGGCCGGCGTTTCGTGGACAGTGGATACCATCGCACCGGACACGACAATCACCTCTTCTCCTTCCGACCCCGGCACCAGCAGTGATGCGACCTTCA
>MFXP01000002.1:0-86563 GCA_001787535.1 Candidatus Peribacteria bacterium RIFCSPHIGHO2_01_FULL_51_35 | reverse complement strand
GCACGAGCCCCAAGAATTACACAGGACTCGGCAACGGCAACCACACCTTCCAAGTGAAGGCTGCGGATGCCGCGGGCAATAGCGATGCGACTCCCGCGAGTTTCTCGTGGACGATCACCATCCCGGATACGACTCCTCCCGATACGACTATCACCGCCTCTCCATCGAACCCCAGTAACAATCCGAATCCCTCGTTCAGCTTTACCTCGACCGAGGGGAGCAGCACCTTCGAGTGTTCCCTTGATGGGGCCGCATTCGTCTCGTGCGTCAGTCCGCAGTCATACACGGGACTTGCGGATGGCAGCCACACCTTCCAGGTGAAGGCAACCGATGCTGCAGGGAACGTCGATGCCTCACCTGCAAGCACAACATGGACAATCGACACCCTGGCCCCGGATACGACGATCACGTCCGGACCCTCTGATCCGAGCACAAGCGGTACTGCCAGCTTCATCTTCAGCGCCACGGAATCCGGAAGCACCTTCCAGTGCACTCTTGATGGAGCCGCATTCACGTCCTGCACGAGCCCCAAGAATTACACAGGACTCGGCAACGGCAACCACACCTTCCAAGTGAAGGCTGCGGATGCCGCGGGCAATAGCGATGCGACTCCCGAGAGTTTCTCGTGGACAGTGAACCTGCCGGTCGGCGGATCGATCGGTGATGCGACCGCGGCGGACTTCACCGCCGGCACACTTGACGCGAATATCTACGTGAGCCAGACCGCGGATGGAGAAGTGATCCTCCGGCCGACAGCTGCCTCCGAATTCGAGGGTACTGCGCTCCCCGCAGGCTGGTTCAGCACTGCGTGGTCTGCGGGCGGCGGATCGACGGTTGCGAATGGGGCGGTGACAGTCGACGGCGCCCGGAGCGGGACCAATGGCACCTACGGCAACAACCGCTCGCTGGAGTTTGTCGCGACCTTCACCGGAGCCCCCTGGCAGGAAATAGGCTTTGGGACGGACTTTTCGGGTACAACACGGCAGATGATTTTCACCACGAAAGAAGGCAATGCTCTATACGCCAGATTCTTGAACGGATCGCAGAACAATCAGACGCTCTTGAGTAGCAGTCTGATCGGCAGTCCCCACCTGTACCGGATCGAATGGAACGCCAGTTCCATCGTGTACTTCGTGGACGGAAGCCAGGTCGCTTCGTTCGCGCGGACCATCAGCTCGCAAATGCGTCCGCTCATCAGCGACTACGACGTCGGTAACGGCGTGCTGAAGGTCGACTGGATGCGCATGTCACCCTACGTCTCCCCGGGCACCTTCCAGTCGCGCATCATCGATGGAGGACAGTCGGTGAACTGGGGCGCTTTGACCTGGACAAGCAGCCTGCCTGCCGGTACGAGCCTCATCATGAGCGTCCGAACGGGGAATACCCCCACACCGGATGGCACCTGGTCGAGCTATGTGACAGTCCCGACATCCGGAGACTCGGTAGGAACCACCGCTCGCTATCTGCAGTACAGAGCCCAGCTTTCCACGACGGCGAATAAATCCACGTCCGTCTTGAAAGACGTGACGGTGCAGTACACCGCACCGTAAGAACGCGACGACACACTCTGTTCGGGAACTCCTCTCTGCGACGCGAGAGGGGTTCCTTGAGCGATGACCTTGCACCGATTCCACTCTCTCATGCCCGGCTCGAAACACGAAATCTTCAGCACCACAGCGCCGATGCAGTGACCATGAACTTCGATGCTTTCGGCACGAGTGCACCGCTCTGGAATTGGGTTGGCTTTGAAGTACGGCCGGGAAATTAAGGACAAGATCCGGCGACTGGTCAACTGCTTCTGCCTTCCGCCGGAGCAGTTGATCTTGTATACTGCGCCTCCCGACAGCAACATGATTCTGACAATCGCGCATGTGTTTCGCATCGGCATGATGACAACGAGGATGGGTGTACGGCGTTCGCTCGTTTTTCTACTGACGATTGGCAGCTTGTTCCTGCCAACGATTGCACAGGCCGCCATCGCCATTGATGCCTCGTCTCCCGCACGGGCAACAGGAACCCCGCCCAATGCTAATGCGCTGGTCTCGGCGAGTTTTACCCCACCCAACTCGTCCCTGCTGCTGGTCATGGTGAGCGCGGACAACTCACAGGGTAGTAACATCACGATCAGCGTTTCCGACAGTACCGGACTCACATGGACCAACATCGTTGAGCGGGACAAAGGTGATGCAGGCGCTGAAGACGGGCACGCGAGCGCGTGGTACGCGCTGCAGCCGACAAGCCAATCGATGACGGTTTCCGTGACACGCACGGCGGGGCTAGGCGGCACGGAGCGGATCTCTTTCAAAGTATACGTTATTACCGGCCATGACACGTCCGACCCCATCGGCGCGAGCGGGGAAAACAGCTCTACCACAAACAACATCACTCCGACCATCTATACCTCGACGGTGAACAATTCGCGTGGGTTTGGCTGTGCGACTGACTGGAATGCTTTGGGCTTGCCTTCATCAACGGACACAGAGGATGCCGAGCACGATGCGCTCCAAATCTCCCTCCTCTCCGCACACAAAGCAGCCGACACGTCCCCCTCCGGAACGGCCGTGACCATGAACTTCGATGGTTTCGGGACGAGCGCCGCCGCGTGGAACTGGGTCGGCGTTGAGGTGAACCCTGCTGCAGGGGCCGCGAGTCCACCTGTGAAGAGGAGGAGGCATTTCTTCTGGTTCATCGACTGGTGACGGAAAGAACCAAATGTCAAACCACCGCTGGCATCCATTCGCTTGTATATTTGCAATATATGTCAAGTGTTTTCGGCACTACAGACGTCGCGCTACAGTTGTAGCGACGCATCGCTGCAATGCATTCCAAACCCCGCACGAAGGGAGCTATTGATCAAAAGGCATAAAATCGCTATACTGATAGGATTTGTTGCGCGACAGATGTTGCGCTCCATACACACCAAAAACAAACCGTGTCCCTGCTCCCGACAACCCTCGAGCATCTCCGGACTCTCCTCGCACGCGCGCGGCAGGAGAACATGCGCAATGAGGTGACAGAACGCCTTGAGTGGTTTTTCGACTTTGCAACACATCGGTCCATCAGCAGAACGTGCCGCACATTTGGGATCGCGCGCAGTACGTTCTACCGATGGTTGAAACGCTTTGATCCGGCTGACCTTCGCTCGCTGGAGGATAAACCAACACCTCTCCCGGAGAAGTTCCAGACCTGGACGATGCAGATGCATTCGGTGCCGGAGGCACGTCGTTCGCGAACGACTGTGCCGGAGGTTGCGGTCAGTGAGAAGGCGGAAGTGATCGAAAAGAAAGAAGAGAGCGTTCCCGTTTCCAAAGAAACTGCGCCTGCACGCTTCGCGTGGGGCGCTTTTGCGATGGGTCTTCTCATCGGGAGTGTCGTTATCAACTTGCTTCTCCTCCTCGTCCTTCTCGGTGCTCCAAAGACGGATGCGCTTCGCGCGAGTCTGCTTGGCACTCCTGAAGAGCCGTGTACGGAGTCCTCTCCTTGTCCTCCACAGCCGTGATCCGCACCTTGCACAATCAAAGGCTGATCCGGAGCGGACGCGTGTCCCGCGCCCCCGCGACAGCTCTGGCTGTGATCTTCGCGGCAATGATCTTGCTGCAGAGCACGAATGCGCTTGCGGCCACCAGCAGCTGGTCGCCGACGCTCCTCGTGAACACGGAGTCCTTCCAGATCATCGACGAGGGCGACTCGACGGGGGATGTTGAGATCCGGTTCGGAGGCACGCTGAGTGAGAAGCTCTTCTGGAATCTCGCTCCCGCTCGGTTCGAGTTCACCGATGATCTTCACGTGCAGGGCAACATCACGGGCTCCGGTACGCTCAAGGTCGACGGCGACGTGACGACAGAGGGAGACCTGGCCTTGAACCAGGACCAGACGGCGGCCGACACGGTGCTCACCTTCGGCAGCGACGGCACGAATGAAACCCTGACATTCCGCAACACTCTCGATCGCTTCCAATTCAGCGACGATCTCAGCGTCATCGGAACGCTCTCCGGCTCCAGCATTGCGGCGTCGAACAACATCAGCTTCTTCAGCGGCCAGGGCAATGCCGGTACGCTCAACCATTACATCACGGCCGACCGCACCTGGACGCTCCCCGACGACTCAACCACCCTCGTCGGCACCGGAGCGACGCAGGAGCTGAAGAATAAGACCATCAATGTGAACAACAACACGATCTCCACGATCACAGGCGCGCTCATCTGGTTCCTGGATGGCGTGCAGGTTGTCGGCCCGGAGAAGGGTCCGACATTCATCCTGCCGTACGCTTTCACAGCGAATGACGTGGAGATCAAGGGAGTCGTCGGTCCGACGGGTGCAGCACTGATTATCGATATCAATGAAGAAGGCACCACCATCTTCTCGACACGACCCCAGATCAGTGATGGAGCCGAGACAGAAGCCGGTACGCACGCCTTCTCGGATACCTCTCTTGCCAAGGGCTCGGAGATTCACCTCGATGTCGATCAGATCGGTTCATCGCGCGCGGGCTCCGGCATCACCATCATGCTGATGGGAACGTTCGACATGTAAAGAGGCACAGTGAGGCGGCGCAAAAAAAGGTAGGGAGGGAAGGAGTCTTGACTTCTGTGAATCTTGAAACTCGAATAATTGGCCTCATAGAGAGGAATTTGCTTCGAAGAGGCGAATGAATTCGCCATTTGCTTCATCCGTTAGCCGCCGATTTAAATCGGCGGCTAACGGCAAACACGTCTCCGGAATTTATTCCGGCTCGCTTCTATGCTCACCAATATCCTTTTGATTCACAGACGGCTTTGGATATACTCACGCCCGTGGATCTTTCCCGGGTGCGAGCCTCTCTCGCTGCTGCTTACAGGATGCTTTCTCCGCAGAAACGGTGGGTACAGCCGGCAGTTCTTATCACAGTTCTGTTTCTTGCAGGGTGCGCGAACCGGTGGAGAGGGGACCTCTCCCAAGGGGAGCTCTGGACGCTCGCTCTCAACGTTCCGCAATCGTCCTACCGCATTGGAGAGGCGGTTTCTTTCCAGATTGGCATTGTCGATCAGGCCGGAGAGACGGTCTGTGACGGGCTTCTGAGCATCAATGTCCGGGCACCGGATGGCAATACGACCATTCTCTCGTCCGAGGAGGGGACGGTCCGGAGAATCGAGCGGTGCGGTAATCGTGCGATCTCGGATACTGCCGATTACACCGCATCGTTTGTCGCACAAACCCTTGGCATCCACGTCGTCACTCTCACCGTCGATACTCCCGGTGGTCCGCAGTCGCTCGAACGAATGTTTGCGGTTTCGAACGATGCCGCATTCACACTTATCCGCAATGGGGCAACGCGCCTGTTTCCACAGGAGCAGTACGACATGCGTTTCACTCTTCGAGGCGCGTTGCCTTTCTCCGGCACTCTTATCGAAACAGTTCCGTTTCCTCTGCAGGTCGAGGGGTTTTCGACCGGTGCGACACTCCGCCCGAACGCAAATGGCCAAGAGATTCATTTCCCCGTTCGTGGAGAGGAAGCCAACGTATGGTATCGCTACGTGGTTCCCACCAAGAGCCCTGCCCTCCATGCACTCGGGCCCATACGCTTCCGTTCCTCCGCGGGCGACACCATTGTGCTGGAGGAGCAAGATTGGCTTCTTGCGGTGGATGCTGTTTCCAACAGCGGTATTTTGGTCTACAGCGAGTCTGCCACGAACCCCGGCGACCTGAATAATCGCCTCTACACCGACCCGACGACATCGGGTGCGCAGATCCTGTCCGTCGCAACGGACGGGCAAGCCATCCGTTTCGTGAAGGTTATGGCGTCTCCCACGCGTGAGGAGTTCATTGCGGTCCATCAAAAGGAAACCGGCCGGATGGACGTGCTCACCTGCACAGGGGGCTGCAACGCGGCAGGGGACTGGTCGCTGCGTGCGACCATGCCCAAAGTGGTGCTGACGCTTAGTGGAGGCCTTATGCGTGGGTTCGATGTGGCGTACGAACAGCTCTCGGGAGATGCAATCGTCGTCTTTGGGAGTGGCGGCATCACGACGGGCGGCGGCAATGTCCACTATTGCGTCTGGGACGGAACGAGCTGGACACCGTCGCCCGCCTGCGGCTCGACGTTCTCCCCGGACACCACGAATGACATCGATATGACGGGAGTCGGCGTGAACGGAAAGCCCGAGTGGGTCCGCCTCGTTGCTCGGGGACAACGCCTCACGAATTTTCGCAGCGACGAGATGCTCGTCGGCGTCTCCGATCACTTGAACGACCTGTTCCTGGCGCACTGGACGGGTTCCGCGTGGGACGACGAGAGCAACCCCGTGGATGACCTCACAAACACGAACGCCCAGAAGTTCGATCTTGCGTATGAAGAAACAACCGGGGCAGGCCTCGCGGTCGTGACTGATGACGGCGTTGCAAATTTACGGTACAGCATCTACACGACGAGTTGGGGCGGCATCCAAACGGATGGCCCTGCGAATAACAACGGGCAAACGTACAATGGATGGATAGACATGGCGAATGATCCGCTCAGTGACGATATTTCCGTTGTCGCAACCGATAGCGGCAATGACGTGGAGTTGTTTGTTTGGACGGGAGCCGGTTTTTCGGAAGGGACAGACGACATTTCAGCGGAGGCAACGGTCGGTCACGTGGCTGCGACTGCATGGACCCGTAACTCGCAGCGAGCATTGTACATGTGGACGGATGCGAGCGTCTTCACGAGCGATATGGAGTGCTGGACATCCGCTGGAGGATTTACATCCGTCGTCGCCGACGTCGGCAACCCGAACATCAGCAACGAAGATGACGTTGAGGACATGGCCATCGTCTCCTCTTGCAATAACAATCGAATGCTCCTCACCCGCCGCTCCATAGAGGCAACCGTCGGTGACGACATCCGTGCCCTGACGTACTCGGATGCCACCGGCTGCGCGGACGCCGACTGGGTCAGTATCGGGGAACTCCTCGATGTCAACGCGGAACAGGGGACCAGAACGAATACCGTTTCGCTCGTGCACCATTCCTCCTACGTTCCGTATTCCCCGTGGTCGCTCAACTGGCGGTTCTACGACGATGAAACAGTGGACGATCCCTCCACGGGTCTCAACGGTGCCGCGGAGAACGTGACGCCGACGAGCGTGGATTCGGAGGAATTCATTCGACTGCGCATGAATATGTCCGAGCGCGCCGGAGGAACGGGCCTGGATATTCGGAAGAAATTGCAGTACACGTCCGGCTGCAACCCGGATGCCGCCGGCGGGGAGGCGACCTGCACCTGGGTGGATGTTGGGGACACGGGCGAAACCTCTGCGGTGTGGCGCTATGCGACCGCAGCCGAAACCTGCACCGCTTGCACCGACGGCAATACCAGCACCACATCGAGTCTTACGGGGACAGACCAAACAGGGCCGGCAGTATTCTACGTCTCCGACAAGGACGCCGCGGCAGACCTTGATTTCGATCATTTCGAGACGAAGGTGGTGGAGATCGACTTTCCACTGAAGGCGGAGGACGTTGGATTGACCACGACCTACTATTTCCGCCTCTATGAGCCTGTGATCAGCAGCGTTGGCATGGATACCGGAATATTTCGCGAGCAGGATAACGACGGTGCCAATGACTGCGCCACAGCAGTGTGTACCTATCCCAGTTTGACGACGGCCACGGGTCCGCAAACAACCATCACAGGCACTGTCTACAGTGATGAAGGCACGTCCGTCATCGGCGCGAACATCACGGTCGCACTCTCCATCGATGGGGCAGCCGTTACCACGTCGGACGATACGGATGCGGGCGGCATGTACACGTTCTCTATCAATCAGCAGACAGGAGCGGTCCTCACGCTCTTCCTCAATGACGAAACAGAGGATGGCGTCCTCGTGTCGCTGGGGCAAGGCAACAACATGACGGGGATGACCATCTACCAAGACCACCTCATCGCCCGCTCGGAGAGCGGTGCATACACGATCACGAGTACCCACCTGAATACCTCGGACGGCACGGGCGACGACGATCTCTCGGCAATCTACTCCCTGGAGGCCTCCAATATCGTCACACTCGGGTTGAACAAAGAACTCTGGGTCTGGGTGGGTGACACGTACACACCCGGAGCGCGCATCAAGACGCACGATCTCTCCGTCTCCGGTTCCCTTGTTCTTGGCACGAACGGACTCGTCGTTTCCGGCTCGCTGATCGCACGCACCGGCACGCTTACAACCTCCACGGGAATCCTCCTGAACAGCAGGATGACATCAGAGACCCTCAGCCTCGGCACGAACGCAACGCAGAACCTGACGCTCGACAACGGCCTCATCGGCTATTGGAAGTTCGACGAGGGACGCGGAGCCACAGCCGCGAAGGATAGTTCCCAATACGGCAATCACGGTGTGTCCACGAACCTAGAGGTGGGCACGGATTGGTCCGCGTCCGTCCCGCCGCGAGTCCAATTTTACGATCCAAGTTCTCTTGATTTCGACGGAGTGGACGAGCACGTGCGAGTGACGAACAGCAGTGTGTTTAACTTTACAAGACCGGGGATTACAGTTGCAACGTGGTTCACCGCCGACACGCAAACGGATGAGGATAATAACTACTTCATCAGCAAGCCGAATACCTCGAGCACGGTCCAATGGGCATTATTGCTGCGAGATTTTGCCGCAGATAACCCCCAGGGGCTGACCTTCATCGTTGAAACGACCGGCGGTTTGACCGCTTTAGGCCCGAACGACAGTAACTTCTATACGGATGGCGCATGGCACCACGTAGCGGGCGTCTACGACGGTGTGACGCAATCTATCTATATAGATGGAGCGCTGGCCGCGTCCACCCCCAAGACGGGAACTATCGTGACGACAGGTGACATGGATTTGTTCTTCGGAACGTACAAAGAAGATACAACAACGCTCCCTGACAGGCACGATGGAAAAATTGATGACATCCGCATCTACAACCGCGCGCTCACTGCTTCGGAAATCAATGCTCTTTACAACGGCGGCAAATCGACCGGATCCGGGGTCTATGTCCTCGGGTCCAACCTCGACGTGAATGGCAATTTGAACATCTATAGCGCAGCGCTGGATGCCTCCGCCGGCAACTACAACGTCACACTCTCCGGTTCGGCAGCCCTCTACGGCGATTTCACGAAACGCAGCGGCACCTTCACGCTCGATGGCGGCGATCAGACGATTTCCGGTTCGACCGTCTTCCATAATTTTACGAAGACCGTGACATCAGCACAGACGCTCACGTTCGATCATACGTCTCGCCAGAGCATTTCGGGCGCTCTGACATTGAGAGGCGCAGCATCCAACCTCATGAGCCTGCGGACGACGAAGACGGGTTCTGCAAGCAACCTCCTCCTCGATGGGGACGGCGGTTCCCAAACCATCGATTTTCTCGATGTGCTCGACAGTGACGCGAGCGGAGGAGATGCACTTGTGTGTTCGGATGTTGCCGAGGAATGCACGGACAGCGGCCGCAACACGAACTGGGATTTCGGCGAGCCGCCGGGCGGACCCGCTGCCACAAAGCATTGGGGAAAAATCTGGTTGCCCATGTTCAGCTTCTGATACCACGTCGCTTTCTCACTGATAGAACAAAGATAACCGAATCGGTTAATGATCTATGGCTTGCGTGAAAGCTACGCGGTATTGATCGCAGATACTCAGAGTCCGGATTTGGGTATCATATTGAACCGGAATAGATATGAGAAAAAGCAGCAAGGAGGAATCATTTCTTCTGGTTCTTCGAATTTCCTCTTCCTCGAGGATTATTTCCTCTCCACGATGTTCCATCCTTCCATGATCCCATCGCAGAAAAAATCTTGCAGGAGAGTGGTATCGCCTTTCTTTTGGGCGATATTGAGAGCGGAGTAGTAGAGTCGCTTCCTTTCGGGCATGACTACCACAGGTGGCAGATTTTCCCGAAGAAGCATGGCATGCATCAGGAGCCGCCCGATGCGCCCATTCCCATCTGAGAAGGGGTGTATTTGCTCAAAGCGAGCGTGGACAGTTGTGACGTGCTCGATGACATCTCTGCGGTTTGGGCGCAGGTCCCTTGCCAGCTCCTCCATGAGATGCGGCACTTTGAGATAATTCGCCGTTGGAAGATCTGCTCCGACAATGCGGACACCGTGTCGGCGGTACGATCCGGCATCCGCGCGGATACCGTTCATGAGCATCCCATGAAGTTTCAGGATCAACTCCTCACCGAGAGGCTTTTTTGATGAGAGGTGTTCAAAGAGATACAGGAGCGCTGCCTGATGATTCTTTGCTTCCAGCTGCTCCGTAAGTGTCTTATCGGGAAGCGCGGCGTTCTGAAAGAGCACGGCGGCAGTCTCCGCCTGTGTGAGGGTGCTCCCCTCTATGGAGTTGGAGGTATAGGTGAGCACGAGCACGAACTGATCGCGGATATCGGGATTTCCCAGAATTGTCCGAAACACCTGCTTCATCTTTTTTGCCTTCCCCATCACGATTGCCTTCTTCGCTGCCAAGGCTTCCTCGGGAATCACCGTGAGACCCGTGTACTCTCGGTACAGTGCATCAATGCGCTCCTGCGCCTTCCTGTGGGGAGTGGATTTTCCGGTGATCCAACGGTTGAAGGCGACAAAGGAGACGCCGAGCGTGCGAGCCAGTTCAGTCTGGCTCAGCTCTGACAACTGTCGGATGGTCCGGAGTTTCTGGGGAATGGTCATGGCAAACGGGAAACTTTATAAAGTTTAGCAGATAGTACGTAATGTATAAAGTTTCGCAGAACCGCCGGCTGACGGTGCTTCAAGGAAAAGGAATCATTCCTTCCGGTTCTTCGAGTACTACTCTTCTGCTGTCCTCCGTTCCTGAATCTCCTCGAGATGTTAACGCCGTTAACATGGTACATTGAAGACGTTAGTTTTTTCGTAAATAGTTAACATGAAAAAAAGCGGCGAATAGGCTGGGATCGTTGCCTCTTCGCTGTCGTCCTTTTGCTCTTGCAGGAAGGGAAGGCGTACGCTACAATGTACGTATGAATAAGTTTATGACAGCAACAGAGGCGAGAAAGAACTTCTATGCGGTCATTGATGAGGCAGAGCACCCAGGGGTTGCTGTGGCTATTACCCATGAAGGCACTCCTAAGGTGGTTGTGATGTCCTTTGAGGAATATGAAGGATGGCAAGAGACAATGGAGATTATGTCTGACTCGGAGTTGGATAAGGAGCTTGAAGAGGCGGTAAAGGACATGAAGGCGGGAAAATTGCACAAGAATACCGTCAGCCTTAATACGACGAAAAAGAGGCTGAAGCTGTGAGTATGTACGCGCTTGAAGTAAAAACAAAGGCGGTGAAGCAGCTGGAATCTCTTCCAAAGAAAGATCAGAAGCGCGTACTGGCCGCCTTTGATGTTCTCAGAGAAAACCCAACCGCAGGGAAACAGCTTGAAGGTAAGTATAAGGGGCTCCGCTCTCTACGAGTTTGGCCGTATCGTATCATCTACGGTGTTGACCACAGCATTATCACGGTGACTGTGGTGAACGTGGCACACAGGAAGAATGTGTATAGATAGTGGCAGAAGAAAGTCGGCAGGAGCAAACTCTTCTGCTGTCCGCCGTTCCTCAATCTCCTCGAAGGGTGATGTTAACGCCGTTAACATGGCACGAGGGACAGGTCGCGGGGAATGGTCATGGCAAACGGGAAACTTTATTTATAAAGTTTCGCAGAACAGCCGGTTGTAAATGTTTACGGCTGAAACTGCAGTGAGCGTGTCAACGAACTTCCGTACGTTGAAACGGTCGCTGGTGACAGCATCTTGGCTTCCTTCATCAGCTTCTGCGCTTCTTGCGGTTCACCCTTCAGGAGCTTTCCGGCAGCCCACGTGATTTTTTGCAGTGCCTGATGTTCGAGACTGTCGTGAAGCGAGCGGAGCCCGTGTGCCAGGAGGATTGCCCGAAAGGAAGCGGCCGGTGCCTGTGGCGTGTACTCACCTGTACGGTGTGCAGAAATTTTGTGCAGGTTTTCATCAATTGCGTCGATGAGAAGGGGAAGGGCTTGCGTGGAAGCGTACTGTGCATAGCGGTGCAGCAGGACTGCCGCATCGGCTCGAGACAACGCTTTTTCGGGCAAGAGGTTCCCTACGGCGTCGGTTTGAATCATGTTCATGGAGAGTGCAAGCGTCAGGTATGGGTAAAACCACTTGCCTGCACTGACATCCGGCGCGAGCGGTTTTTGCTCTTGCTCGAAAAGATGGATGTTTCGTCGCTTGAGAATGAGAAATATCTTCACGAACTCGGCGTTGGTGACCTGTCTCTCGCCGTAAAAGAGAGAGGATTTTGGCGGACTATCAATGGCGCCGTTTTGGCGCGCGATTTCGACGTACGGCAGGTACCAGGCGCCATTCGGCACATCTGAAAACACTGTCGAATACGAAAAGGCCTCGATGTATTCCGGAGAAAATTCACTTGCCATCATGCGAACCGCCTCGGCGCGGTTCACCGGTTGGTTGGGGTGGAACCGTCCATCCGGATAACCCTTCAGGATGCCCTGGTCTGTGAGAGAAGTGATCGCCTCGTAAGCGGGATGCGTTTTCGGAACATCAAGGAAAGATTTTGCAGATGCGCCGAGTGGCAAGGCGGCTGTGCCCAGGAAAATCCATAACGGCAACCACAGGCGTATCGGGTGGAGGAGCATGGAGAATTAGGAAAGAAGTTCGCGCAAGTGTTCGTTGTCCGGAAGTGTGCCGGCCTCCCTCTTCTTCCACGCGCCGCGCAGCGTCTCCAAATATCCTTTCCTATTTTTCAATTGATCGAGAAAACTCTGAGCGAATTTCCCGAATGTGCTTTCCTTTGCATTTTTGGCCATTGCGAAGATGCATGTCACAAATGCGTCCTCCCCGCCTTTCACTTCCGTACGCAGTTCATCCTGTACCGTATTCATGATGTTTTCATCATCCAGCCCCGCGAGAAACTTGAGATCCTTGTCCGTTCCTGAGGGGAAATAATGATTGAGCCCTAGGCGTCGAAGAGAGCAGGGGAGCTGGAAGTCTGCGATAAGATCTGCCACGAGTGTCGCGAGTCCTCCTTCCGCATTGTGATCTTCTACAACGATCAGGTGTCCTGTTTCGAGCGCTGCTTGAATGACAGCCGATGCATCAAGTGGACGCACGCATGCTACGCTGAGGACACGCACTTGTATTTTTTCTTCTTTCAGCAAGCGATCCGCAGCTTTCACGGCATCGTGCACGGGAATTCCCGTTGCAATGATCGTTGCTTGATCTTTGGTGTCACCGCTGCCGCGAATAAGATCTGCTTTGCCATCAAAAACATACTCGGCACCGTAGATCAGCTTGCCGTTCGGTGATGACAATTGTTCGTGGCCGCTCCGTGGAGAAAAAACGTACACGCTTTCCTCGCCCTTCGCGATCAACTCCATTGCGCGTTCGGCGGCGGCGCCTGCTTGATTGCTGTCCGCGAGCATCCACACTTGCGTGTGGTGGAATGGAATATTCAGATAATTCTGTTCCTGGTGTGTTTCGCCATCTTCTCCGACGGAAAGCCCGCTGTGTGTGCAATCGTGCAGGACTGCGCAACGCGTGTGCGAAGAATTGATGTCGATGAGCCGTGCGTTTGCGCGCGCTTCATTTGTTCCAAACGCTGCGAATGTGTACGTGACAGGAAGCAGGCCGACTTGGCGCATGCCCGCCGCCATCATGTACATGTTTGCTTCCGCGACGCCAACGTTGATCACTCGATTGGGAAAGTCTTTGTGTACAAGATCGAATCCACCGGATGCAGCGAGGTCTGCATGCAGCACAACGATGCGGTCATCCACGGCCATCAAATTTTTCAAATGCGTTGCGCCGAAATCTTTGCGGGCCGCTCCTTTTGCATCCGTCAGAGTTCGCTTGTAATTCTTCGGAGTGCTCCACGAAAGAAGCAGATTCGTCTGCATTGCAGGTTTGGATGTATATCGCTTCTTTTCTTCCGTACGAAATGATTCGTAGGCCTTGATAGTTTCCTCGAAATTGGGAAGAGGCTCAATTGCTTTTGCAGCTTCTTCCTTGGAGAGGGGAGTGCCGTGGAAGTTTTTCGTGCCCGTGTTGGACCCTTCTTCCATGAGCGCTACTCCGTGTCCCATAGTGGTGTAGTAGCACATGAAGATTGGCTTTCCCTTGCCAATATATTGATCTGCAACTTCGAGGGCAGCAGCAACCTGAGCGGGATCATTTCCGTTCTGAACCTCGATGACCTGCCAACCGGTTGCAGATGCAATGGATGCAAAGTCACATGCAACAACTTTGGATGGCATGTCGCTTAGTTGAATATCATTGAAGTCTCCGTGCACGACCAAATTATCCAACTGAAGATGTGCAGCCAATCGAAACGCTTCCTGTACTTGACCTTCTTGGCTATCGCCATCGGCAAGAAGCACATCAACGATTCCGGGTTTCATCTGATATTTCAAACCGAATGCAGCACCCAACGCATTGCTCACACCTTTTCCAAGCGGTCCAGTCCCAAAGGGAATATCGCCGATGCTTGCTTCCACATGTCCCGGCAAACCATCCGGCTTGCGGAACGAATCGATGATTGCCTGCGGTGATGCCAATCGTTTGTCTTTTCCTTCTCGACCAAATAACCACTGAAGACCATATGCTAGCAATGAAAGATGTCCCGCACTGATGCGAAGTGGCTGATCGACTGCAGGATTTCTCTTCTTCGAAAGGAAATAGGCGAATGTGAAAGAAGAGAGCGGACCGCCGGGATGCCCCGACTGGTGTTCCGTGGGAGCGCGCACTGCCAAATGGCACATGATGGTATGTGCAGATTCGTATGCCTTTTGATCTTTTTCAGACAGCTTCTTTGTATCATGAGGGCCAATCCAGAGAGAATCGACTGTTTCGCTTGCTCCAAGGATTCTTTGCAAAGAAAGGGGGACAAGCTTCGGATCTTTGCCGATCAAGGATTCATAGGATGGTCTCTTGCTCATGCGGGGAAGAAATCGACTTTTAGTGTATGGGCAAAGAGAAGAGAGGTAAAGGAGGTCATCGTGTTGACATGCGGGCCTGACTCCTAATAATGTCGCCAACTTCTTTCCTTCAAACACTATGGGTTCACGCAATCTTAATGCAGTTCTCCATGATCATTCCAATGACTTGGACTGTCGTTTATCCACTATCCATGGACTCAGTTCCTTAGAACTCGAACAAACAGGAATTGCATACAAAGTTTCCAATCAGGCTCGGAAATTTAATCGCGAAATCCATGCCCGAAAAATTGGAGATGGTGAACTCGATCCACTCGAAGAACAGTTTGAAGAATAAATTCACCGAGTAACCACCAGGATCGCCTTCCGCCCGTTGCGGATGTCTTCTTTTGAGCCCGTCCAGTCGTGGATGGCGTCGTAGAGGACTTGTTGCGGATATTTGTAGCCTTCTCCGCGTTTTGTGCCGACATCGTTCGTGATGAAATTTTTGCCGTCGTAGCCGACAATGACGAGCATGTGGTACCAGGGGCCGAGACCGCTGTAGTACGGATTTCCAATGTCGCGTCCTGCCAGCGGAACGATGACCGGATTGCCGGCAGCAATTTGCTTCTTGATGTCATCGATCGTGATGTCGTAGTACACCGTTGCTTTGTGCCCGTAAAATTTCTGCGCAACGAGTCCCGTTTCTTCCGCTGTCGTATCGGCATGGAAGCCGAGTTCATTCACTTCGTAGTCCGCCATTTTTCGGATTTCCGCATCCATGATCTCAGGACTCATTGCTTCTCCTGTAAGGTAGTGGTGCACAAGAATCAATGACGATTCTTCACACGCTTCCTGGTAGGGCATGCCCCAATCACCCAAAGGCGCTTGTGATGCGAAAGGCACTTGAATGACAACGCGCGGTGGAAGCGCCGAAGCTACGGAACTGCTTGCTTGCGATTCGGTTTCTTCAATAGCCGCTCCTTGCGATGTTAGCGGGTCCTCCTTGGGCGTCGGCGGAGCTTTGTATACGATAGTGGGTTGCAAGTGGCCGTACACAAACCATGCCGTTCCGGAAAGGAGCACGGCGAGGAACAGAAGGGATGCCGATTTGCCTGAGAGCAAGCGCATGGAGAGAGTGTACTGCATGTTTCCTTTGACGTATGACCGAATGTCCTCTTACATCATTTTGGTATGCACGAAGATCTGCTCCCCATTATCCGGTTGCATGAAGAGTTATTGAGGATGCATCCGACTTTGCTTGGCGTACAGCAGCAGGTCATGCGATTGCTGCAGGAGCCAAACGATACGAACGTCTTGGTCGCATTGCGTGTGTATCTGTCCTCCATCAATGGCATAATGAAACGCATTATCTCAAATCCTAAAGCAGCACCGGCGTCCGGAGATCCTTAAATAAAGATGGCTCCCGGACTGTAATTCTTTCTGGAAGAACACGCGCAAATGCGTTACTATTTCGCCATGAAATTATTCCTCGATACAGCAAATACCGATTATGTTGCGGAGATCGCAGCGTGGGGAGTATTGGATGGCGTTACGACGAATCCCAGTCTTGTCGCGAAAGAGGGCACCCTTCGAGGTGTCTCAAGACAAGCGGATTTCAAAAAAGTAGTCTTAGAGATGTGCAAGCACGTCCCGTGTGTCAGCGCACAGGTGACATCGACGGATTTTGCAGGCATGAAAAAGGAAGGTGAGGAATATGCCAGCTGGCATAAGCACATCGTCGTGAAAGTTCCCATGACAACCGAAGGACTCAAAGCGTTGTCGTATTTCCGCTCCAAAGGAATCAAGACGAACACGACGCTTGTTTTTTCCGTTCCACAAGCCATCCTTGCAGCAAAAGCCGGAGCGAACATCATCAGTCCGTTTGTGGGAAGATTGGATGATGCCGGTGAAGACGGCATGAAATTAATCAAGGAGATAATGGAAGCATGGTCTCATTATGGTTTTGATTGCGAAGTGCTGGTCGCGTCCACACGGCACCCCGGGCATATCGTCGATGCAGCACGTTATGGAGCACATATCTGCACAATTCCGTACGATCTGTTCAAAAAACTTCCGGTGCATCCTCTTACAGATGCCGGGATCAAGAGATTTTTGGATGATTGGGAGAAAGTGAAGAAGTAGCCGTATTGAATACCGCAGAGCGGGTCTTCGACCCGCGATGCGAATATTGATCAACTCATCGCGCGTCGAAGACGCGCTCTTGTTAGTGTGGTAATCTGATGCCATGCAGCTAGGATTGATCGGTCTGGGAACAATGGGTGCGAATCTTGCGCGCAATGCTGCCAGAAATGGCGCAGATGTCTTCGTGTTCAATCGAACGTCAGAAAAAACGGATGCATTCATTAAAGACTATGCAAAAGAAGGCTCACTGGAAGCTGTCTATAGCCTCGCAGGTCTTTGCAAGACATTGAAATCACCACGGGTGATCATTCTGATGGTGAAAGCAGGGGATGCAGTGAATGCCTGCATCAGTGAAGTGCTTCCGCATCTTTCCAAGGGAGATATTTTGATCGACGGCGGCAACAGCCATTATCGGCACACAGAGCGTCGGCAAGAGGAATTGGAGCAGAAGGGGATTCACCTCCTCGGCATGGGTATCAGTGGTGGTGAAGTCGGCGCGTTGGAAGGACCCAGCATGATGCCGGGAGGGGACAAGTCTGCGTACGAAAAGATCGAGCCGCTCTTTATCAAGATGGCTGCAGACGATGGTTCGGCTTCGCTCACCACAGGCGGTGCTGGAGGAAAATGTTTCACGTACGTCGGTCCCGGTGGCAGCGGACATTATGTGAAGATGGTTCACAACGGCATCGAGTACGGCATCATGCAGTTGATCGCCGAGGCGTATCACGTTTTAAAAGTCGAAGGAGGACTTTCGAATGAGGATCTTGGGAAAATTTTTGCAGAATGGAGTGCAAGCGATGATTTGCGATCGTTCTTGATGGAGATCACGGCAAAAGTTTTCAAAAAGAAGGAATCAGGAAAATTTGTCTTGGATCAAATCAAAGACGCAGCGGGCCAGAAAGGAACGGGCAAATGGACGACGGATGCCGCTATGGAATACGGCGTTGCCGTTCCAACCATCACCGCAGCGGTGGATGCGCGCATCATGTCCTCCACCAAAGAATTTCGTGTGATGCGCAGCGGCATCGCTCCCGTTTCTGTGGAGGAAGATTCTCTGCCGAAAGAAGTTCTGCCCGATATCGTGCGCAGCGCATTGGAACTTTCGATCATCAACACGTACGCACAGGGCATGCAGATGCTCAGTGTCGCAAATGCGAAGGAAGATTGGCAGATGCAGACGAGTGAAGTGGCACGCATTTGGCGCGGTGGCTGCATCATCCGCTCTGCGATATTGGAGCACTACCAAAAAGCGTTCGAAGGCGACAAAGCTGCTTCGGAGCATTTGCGTGAACGTTGCAGTGGAGACCGTCAACTGGAATGGAGACACGTCGTCGCACTGGGTGCGGAACGCGGTATTCCATTACCTGCGATGTCTGCATCACTTTCGTATTACGATTCGTACCGCTCTGCATGGCTTCCGCAGAACCTCGTCCAAGCGCAGCGTGATTTCTTCGGGGCACACGGATATGAGAAATTGGATGAGGAAGGGAACTTCCATACGAATTGGAATCTTTAGAAATTGACAATGTACAACGCACAATGGACAACGAATTCATTGT
The DNA here is from genome assembly GCA_001787535.1 of Candidatus Peribacteria bacterium RIFCSPHIGHO2_01_FULL_51_35. Lineage (GTDB taxonomy): Bacteria > Patescibacteriota > Gracilibacteria > Peribacterales > Peribacteraceae > 2-02-FULL-52-16. Next base: position 67,963 of record MFXP01000002.1, on the reverse strand, counting down.
CCATTGTCAGTTGTCCGTTGTACATTGTTAGTCATGATCTTCTGTCCTCTCCCCGGCAAGCCGCTCGTTACCCAAGGGTTTGGACAAAATCCCGATATGTACACGCCGTTCGGACTTGCAGGACACAACGGCATCGATTTTGGTGTACCGGAAGGAACCATCATTTATGCACCACACGACGGCATTGCAAAGGTTGTGGATGATGGAACGAATGGCTACGGACTCTCGGTGACCATCGAAGACAGCAAACGCCAGAGTGTGCTGGCACATCTTTCCAAAACCACGATCACGAACGGCCAAACGATTTATCAGGGTGATCCCATCGGAGAAAGCGGCAAAAGCGGCAACACCTCGGGTCCGCATTTGCATTGGACGTACAAGATTTTAAAGAACGGCGTCGTCCAAAACAAAGACAATGGGTTTGAAGGCGCCGTGGACGTCACGGAATTCACACGCCTGTGGTTGGATCAAGATCTGCACTTCGATGCCGAGTTTGCGGATACCGCTGCGGAGTATCTCTCGATGGCCTTCCCCGCGACGCAGTATTTGCAGAATCCGGCGAGGCATTCATAAGGAAAGTAGCTTTTTAGCTTCTTAGGCACAGACCTGTGTCTTGCTAAGAAGCTAAAAAGCTAAGAATCTGGCAAAAGCAAATGAACCAAGTTCTACAAAAAATAAAAGTGAATGCAGCAACATTCGTTTGTAAGAAATTCCTGCGGAGATCGTCAGAGGATGCAGCCCCCTCTTTTTTCCTTAGGGTATAAGAACTCTAAGCTGGAGAGGAAGAAGAGGGGGATTTGTTTCTGCATTCGTGTAAGAGTGAATGCTTTTCTGCGTCTCATCCTTGTATGGCAGCTTCCATCCTCACACATCGGCATGCATTCCTCACGGATATCGGCATCCCCAAAGTTCTGCTTCCGATCCTCTACACTACGGGAGTGTTTTTGAGCGTCGGCATTGGATTTGCCATAGCACTGGCATTTGCGAAGATTTGACCCTCGTACAAACCGCAGACAGGTTCGCTGTTGCGAGAATTGAACAGAAGATGAAAATATGTCTAGAGAAAGAGTGAAAAGGCTGATATTCTCATGCCCCTTTTCTTCTCTTTCCGAAGCCCATGAACCAGCAGAGCGACATCGAAAAAATCTTCAATGACGCGTACGAACAGTATGCAGACGCCATCTTCCGTCACTGCTACTTTCGTGTTTTTGATCGCGATCGTGCACGCGATTTGATGCAAGATGCATTTGTACGCACGTGGGAATATCTTCAGAAAGGTGAACAAATCGATAACATCCGCGCGTTTCTGTACCGCGTCGCAAACAACTTGGTCATCGATGATGTGCGCAAGAAAAAAGAGGCATCACTTGATTCCTTGATGGAGGCAGGCTTCAATCCCGGCTTCGATGGCAGCCAGGACATGAAAAACAAAGTGGATGAATGGAAGGTGCTCTCCACATTCAAGATGATCGAAAAGCATTACCGTGATGTGCTCATTATGCGCCATATTGATGGCCTTTCGCCTTCGGAAATTGCGGAGATCACGGGTGAATCCGCCAATGTCATTTCGGTGCGTCTGCACAGAGGCACGCAGCAGCTCCGTTCCCATTTAAAAGATGGATGACCTAAACGCTTTCTTCGGGACGGCGAAGAAAATCTCTCTGCGAACGGGAGAAAAGGCCTCCGTTTGGCAAAATCTCTTGGATTTCCAAAGGGGTGCGGCCGTAAGAAAGGCCGAAGATGTCCGTCATACAAAGCGAATGAGAAATATTCACCAATTCATACATGCAGCTCAGGGCATTCAAATGACAAATTCGGAAAGGAATGAATCTTTTGCTCGCATCGTGGCGGATCGTAAAAACAGTCGAACGGCGCGGACGGTGACGGAGATCTTCGATATCTATCTGCCACGTTTTCATTTTACGCCCGTCTTTGCATCCGTGCTCCTTCTCGCCATGACCGTAGGTGGAACAGTGAGTTACGCGGCAGAGAGCGCGCTCCCGGGAGAGTTTCTCTACGGCATCAAAGTGCATATCAATGAGCCGTTGGCCGGATCATTCAAGTTCACATCGGAGAGCAGAGCACGCTACGAAACAAGGCGCACCATCCGCCGTCTGGAAGAAGCGGAACATCTTGCGGTTCGATCGAATTTAAGCCGGGTGGCGGCGGCAACCATTTCGGATAAGGTGCGATGGCATTCGGCGAAGGTGCGCAAGAACATCGAATCCCTGCGGTCAGGAGGTTTTGCAGATGCAGCAGCAAGTTTGGATGCGGAACTCATGGCGTCCATCCAGGCGCATGAAAATATTCTTGTGCGCGTTGCTCTGTCACGACAAAATCTGAAAAATGAAATCGCCACCGTTCTTCGCGGAATGGAGATCGAAGAAGTCGTGACGATCGCCATAGCCGATGATGCGACGGAATCCCTTGCACTCACCCAAGAAACGTCGCTCATCGCCACTCGTGCCGCAAAGAGAGTGGACAATCACGCAGTGGAGCAGTTGCAGACGGCCAAAATGAAGATCGAGGAATCTCGTTCAGCGATCGAAAGCATGCGCAAAACCTCCGGCATGGACGCAGTGAACTTCTCTCTGGAAAAGATCGAGAATGCGAAAATGCAATTGAAGGAAGCGGAACTGTTACTCGCGGAAGGAAATGCGGAAGCATCGGTGCATCTTCGAAAATTTTCTTTGGCGGAAGCCGAGGAAGCGAAACTTCTTGTGAAAATAGAACATGACCTGCAGCAGAGCGGCGCTCCGGCAGAGAAGATGCAGATGAAGGGCGAAGAGAGCGCAGGTTTGAGAACAGGAGCAGAAGTTTCCATTGCAGCCGCAAAGGTTTCCGTTGCGCGTCTCAAAGAACTCCTGAAAACGACAGACGCGGCTCATACGTATTTTGAGGACGCTCGCAAGAAATTGCTGGTTGCGCAGAAAGCCCTGGAGAAGGCCGAGCGTGCGCTGCTGCTGGACCAATGGGAGGAGGCCGTTGCTTTGGCCAAGAAAGCGGAAGTGTCTGCACAACGCGTCATCGTGCGTTTGCAGGGAGAAGGCGAACTGAAATTCATGGATAAAGCCGATGTGGAGATCCTGAAGCCGAAATTCTGAGAAAGAACCTCAAAGCTTTCGCAGCAATTTTGCATATTGTCAACAAAAGACGAGGGCTTCACAGTTGCATCTTCACACGCTCTGGATGAGGATCTCGCAAATGGCGGAAACATGGCAGAAAATTCGGGTTCTCTTTCTGGTCGTGCTGCCCCTTGCAGCGGTGGTCGCTGCCATCGTCCTTTTTTGGAACCAATACGTGCACGCAAAGGACCTCCTGTTGCTCGCGCTCTTTTACGTGCCGACGACGCTTGGTGTGACGATTGGGTATCATCGCATGCTGACGCACCAGGGATTTGAGTCGAACCGTCTTGTGCGTCTTATGTTCCTCATTCTCGGATGCATGGCCTGCGAAGGAACGCCGCTAGACTGGGCTGCGACGCACATCAAACATCATGCGCATTCCGATGATGACGGAGATCCGCACAGTCCGCTCCATGGTTTCTGGCATGCGCACATGGGTTGGCTTTTTTCCAAGAAAAATTTCGCCGACGCAAAGACCTATGCGCCGCATCTTCTGGATGACCCCGTCACGATGTTTGTGGATAAATATTCCTGGGTTTGGTTTCTCCTGACCGTATCTCTTCCGTTTCTGCTCGGCGGATGGACCGGACTCATTTGGGGCGCGGGCGTGCGCATTTTCCTGACAACGCATGTTACCTGGAGCGTGAATTCGGTCTGCCACACGTTCGGCAAACGCGAATTTGAGACAACGGATGAGAGCAGGAATGAGTGGATCGTTGGGCTCCTGGCCTTCGGCGAAGGTTGGCACAACAACCATCATGCATTCCCGCGCAATGCGTTCCACGGACTCCGTTGGTGGCAAGTGGATTTTTCGGGGCTCCTCATCCGCGCACTGGAGCGCCTTGGGTTGATCTGGAATGTGCAGCGCGTCGCAGAGCCTATGCTGGAATCGCACAAGGTGAATGCGTTGAAGCGGTTTGATGCCGTCAAAACCATTCGCGCGCAGCTATTGGACATGCTGCATCACGCGCAGGAAGAAATCAGTCGCTTGCGACGCGAATACGGCAAAGTACCCATTACGCCGGAAGAAATCGATGAAACGGTGACGGCCTGTGAGTCCGCCTTGAAACGATTGGAGGAGATCCAAAAATCCGTTCTTGCCGCGCATCATGTTCGCAAACAGAAGTTGGATGCGTATGTTCGGGAAGTGCAACAGATGGTTGGAGCTTTAAAGGCTCGCGTGTCTCCTTCTCGGGTCTAGGTCTAGAGGACGCTCGTGCGAATTCAAGCTATCATGGGATCATGGCTGCCACTGGCACACGAACGCGCAATATTTTTGATCCTCATGTAAAAGAACCATTCAAGATCAGCCGCAGCAAGATCGAATTGTTTCTCGAGTGTTCACGCTGTTTCTATTTGGATAGGCGCTGCGGTATCGGCAGGCCATCCGGCCCCGCCTTTACGCTCAACATCGCAGTCGATGCACTTCTGAAAAAAGAATTCGATGTGCATCGGAAAAAGAGTGAAGCGCACCCACTCATGCATACCTATGGTGTCCATGCCGTTCCTTTCGCACACCCTGACCTTGCAACATGGCGTGATAACTTCAAAGGGATCCAATTCCTCCATGACGAATCAAATTTCATCATCACAGGTGCTGTGGATGATGTGTGGATCGATGATCGGAAAGAATTGATTGTGGTTGATTACAAAGCAACAAGCACTGCAGCGGACATCACACTGGATGGTCACTTTGGAAGCAAATACAAAAGACAGATGGAGGTCTATCAATGGCTCTATCGTCAGAATGGATTCCACGTCTCGGACACGGGATATTTTGTGTATGTGAATGCAGACAAAGACAAAGAAGCATTCGATAAAACTTTGGAGTTCTCCGTCCAACTCATAGCGTATACTGGCAACGCAGACTGGATTCCGGAGGCGCTGTCGGAGATGAAACTCTGCCTTGTGCGCGATCTGCCGCCTCCTGCGAATCCCGATTGCGAATGGTGTGCGTATCGGAGGGCGGCGGTGAAAAAGGAATCAGCCTCTTGACTAGCATTGGACAGCGGATGTTCCGTATACTGTTGCGGCCTCGTGGAGAGGTGGCTGAGTGGCCGAAAGCACCACACTGCTAATGTGGTATACGGGTAAAATCGTATCGAGGGTTCGAATCCCTCCCTCTCCGCCACGCGCTTCGCGAAGTGCGTGGCTCCGCCAGCTTTGTCTAAAGTTTCGCTATTTCTTTTGATTCAAATCCGTGCCTGGTGACTACGGTAAGCTGTTCACCGTTCAAGCGCCAGGTTTGTAAGATCACGCGCATCATGGCATCGCTGACGATGACGCAACCCATGCTTTCGTAACGGTCAGTCTCCGCAAACATGCGAGCACTGTTTCTGGTCGGATGAATGCCGTACGGACTGTTTTCCACTCCGTCGACGTACAAGCGAAGGAAAGCCCCGTCGATGTCTTTGTATTCTTTCGGGTTTGCAGCACCAAACGTCATGCGATCTCCCTTAAAGTGCAATGACTTTGCAACCCAGTTCCTGCTGGGGGTTTCTGCCCGATACCCTCTGCCAATGTAATGGACAAACGCTTTCTTGCCGGTGACGACCGGGAATTCCGTATACACACCGTCCGTATGTACCAAATATCCCATGTTTGCCTTCGTATCGACAAAGAAGGAGTCGCCTACTTCCGGCGCCCACGTCTGCACGGGAACAGACGTGACAAGTGTCAGTGGATTGGCCATGCCCAGTACCAAGCTGAAAACGGCGGAAGAGAGGAGTACCAAAGTGTGCTATTGTATGTTAATAGTAATAATTGTCAATGGTCTGGAATGGCTTAAATGAGCCTAAAAGCAGTCCTTCCGTGCCAATTGGCGTTTATTTTGATCAACTTATGTATACAGTGAAATGAGCATTGGTTCCAACAAGCCCAATTCATTGCCAGATGAGGGGATCTGCTTACAATTCATCGATGAAACGTCCTACGCATATTCCGGTCCTTCACAGCGACGACGGCCATTCCCCGGTCCTATCTGTCCTCAAACCTCTACCCGGTGAGCGAGTGCTGGATGTCACGTTGGGTCTGGGATCGCATGCGGAAGCTTTTCTCAAGGCTGTCGGTGCAACGGGGTTCCTCTGCGGTTTGGATACGGACAGCGATAATCTTTCCATCGCAAAAGATCGTCTGAAAGCCTACGAAAAACAGATCGATCTGCGACACGAAAACTTCCGATCCCTTCGTGAGGATTCCTTTCCACCGTTCGACATCATTTTTGCGGATTTGGGACTGAGTTCCCCGCACATTGATCGTCCCGAGAGGGGATTCTCCTTTCGCTTCGACGGCCCCTTGGATCTGCGCTTTGATCAAACGAAAGGCGCAACCGCTGCCGATTTTCTTCATGATGCCGCTGAAGATGACATTGCCGATGTTCTTTTTCGATACGGCGAGTTGAGAGAGAGCAGACGTCTTGCGAAGAGGCTGCATGACCGATCGATCAACGATGGGATTCGGACGACGTTCGATCTCAAGAAATGCATCGAGATTGCAGCAGGATATCGGGCTCCAAAAATACTGCCGCAAGTGTTCCAAGCGCTTCGCATTCACATCAATGGTGAACTGGGGGCACTGGAACATCTTCTGATAGTCGCTCCTCTTTTGCTCAAGACCGGCGGAAGATTCGGCGTCATCAGTTACCACTCACTCGAAGACCGCATGGTAAAACAGGCGTTCAAGCAGCGTGCCGAGCCCGATCGCGATCCCGTTCGCGGAGGAATCACGAAAGCCGCTCCGTTCGAGATTCTCACGAAAAAACCCGTCAAGCCTTCGGATGAGGAAGTACGGGCAAATCCTCGTTCCCGCAGCGCCGTTTTCCGCGCCATTCGTCGCATTTGAAATTTGCTTCTGTTACACTCCCTTTCGTTCTTGCTCGAATCCTTCTTCCCATCATCGGATATTCCGCACCGGCTGTCGCTGGGCAGACTGGTGAATCAAAGCACCGTGCTTTTGATGGTGTGCATCGGATCGCTCATTCTGTTCTTGGCATTGCTGATCCTGTTCCATGAAAACGCCAATGCGACGAAAGGGTATCGGCTGCGTTCACTGGAGCGAGAGCGGTCCCTTTTACTTTTGGAGCAAGAAGTGTTGAACATGCACATTGCCGAATCGCAATCCATGGTGAGTCTCCAGGAAGACAAATTGATTCAAGTGATGGTGCCCGTGCGAAATCCCAAGTTCACGCATGATGAATCTGCTGTAGCACTTACGAAATAGACGTAAGACATAAGACATAAGACTTACGATGTAGGTTCAATTTTGTAGTCTTGAGTCTTATGTCTTACGTCTTGCGTTTTACGTCTTCTTTAGACTACCCGTAATTGTACCGTGTTTATAAGCTGTTCATGCGCCTGTGCATCGGACACAATCACGACCCGGTCGCCCGTGTGTAAGAGCCCCGCCTCTTTAACGTGAGCCAGTGCTTGCAGAACGGTCTTCTCCGGATCTTTGTCGAGTTTCATTACGAAGGGGGCAACGGCGTACGACAGAGATAGTTTTCGCTGCGTTGCTTCATCATCGGTGAATGCGAGAACGGGAATGCGCGGTCGAAATTTCGCCAAGTCGCGCGCGGTTTGTCCGGTGCGCGTAAACGTAAGGAGAGCTTTTGCATTTGTGGACTCCGCCAAAGTGAACGCGGCTTCGGCGCGGGCCTGACGCTCCGATTGCACGGGTTCGGGTTGATTGATACGGAACACCGCCAAATGCTCCTCGGTGGCCCTCAGCACCTTGTCCATGGCTTCCAGTGCAAGCAGAGGATGCTTGCCTGCGGCGGTTTCACCCGAAAGCATCGTGGCATCTGTTTGCGTCATGGCTGCGTGCGCAATGTCGGTTACTTCCGCACGCGTGGGGATTGGCTGCGCGATCATGCTCTCCAACATGTGCGTCGCAATGATGACGGGCCTGCCGACTTCCCTGCAGCGTGCAACGATCTCATCTTGGATGACAGGCAAGCGCTCAAAGGGGAGCTCCGCACCCAAGTCGCCTCGTGCCACCATGATGGCGTCCGCCGCATGAACGATCTCCGCGATGTTCTCCACCGCTTGCTCCGTTTCTATCTTTGCGATGATTTCCATAGACCCCTTTTTCTTTTTGATGAATTCCCGCACAATTTCGACGTCATCACGATTGCGTATGAAAGAGAGAGCGACAAAGTCCATGTTTTCTTCTATGCCAAATTCAATGTCCTTCCAATCTTGCTCGGTGATGGAAGGCAAATCGACATCGGCGCCGGGCAAATTGATGTGCCTGCGGGATCCGATCTTCCCCGCGCCACGCGCTTTGGCGACGACGTCACCGTTCTTTTCCGTGCGCACGATGTCAAAAGCAATTTCTCCGTTATCGATCAAAATGCGATCGGTTTCCCGCACATCATTGGCAAACCCCGAGTAATTGACGAAAATGGTTTTCTTGGCCGAACGTTCGTTCGTTTCCGGGGAAAAGATCACTTCCTCGCCTTTGAGAATCTCGATGGGGTGATCGGTGTCGCCCGTGCGAATTTCGGCTCCTTTCGTATCCAAAATCGTTCCGATGCATATGCCCAGACCGCGACCGTGTTTTTCATTCCATGCGCGAATACGTTCCATCACTTGCAGATGCTGTTTGCGGTCGCCGTGGGAAAAGTTGATGCGAGCAATGTTCATGCCCGCACGCGCCAACGCATCAATCCCTTCGTCAGAATGGGAGGAGGGGCCAAGCGTGCAGATGATTTTTGTGAGTCTCATACGCCTTCGCGATAAGAATATCGCCTGATCGAGAGATAAATACGTTGCATCCGAAGCTGCGATATCGCTACGGCGCACGAGAGGAGGAAGTAATGCGTATTCGTGACAATCTGCCTTTTACTGCCACTTCATAGATACGGAAAAACCACGTATATTATGTCATTTTTACCCTGTTTTTACAAATAGTTGCAGAGAGACACAGGTCAAAAAACATGATATTATAGAGAGAAAATGAAACAAAAACCCCTATCACGCATCATCCTTTTCGGCTCTCTCGGCTTGTTTCTTGCCATGTTCCTTGCGCAGGTGGACGGTGTTTTTCGTGTGCTGCCAACAGGCGGCATCGGGCAGATTGCCTATGGCGCAGGTTCCTCTTCCTCTTCGGCGCAGAGTTCTGCCAAGCCTGCCGCCGTGTGCGGCAACAGAAACGTTGATGCAGGGGAGGAATGCGACGACGGCAAGGAGATCAACGGGGTGGGAAAATGCTCCAACGAATGCAAACTTCGCGTGTGCGGCGACGGAGAAATTGCGACGGAATTGAAGGAAGAATGCGAGCCGACCAAAATCGATGTGCAAGCGATTGATCCCGTGACGGGCGCAACGAAAACCGTGAAAGAATTTGCGAGGCCGTCATGCGGAACGTATTGCTTGCCGCCCGAGTGCAAGGAAACGAAATCCAGTACGGGAGCATTGGTGACGACGTGTTCGGGGGGCTGCCAATGGAAATTTCAAGATCGGTGCTCCGCGGAGGTTGTTCCCGTATCGGAAGAATTGCTCAAAAAAATCAAAGCAAAGGCTGCTTCCTCCATAGGATCATTTGTTTCCTCACAAAGCATTCTCTCCGGCGCAACAAAAATCGGAACCCAAGGCGCGGTGGACCAATCACTCTGCGGCAATGAAAAGGTGGATCAAGGCGAAGAGTGCGACAGCGGAAAGGGCAATTCCGATGCCACGCCCAATGTGTGTCGCACATCATGCTCCTTTCCCGTGTGCGGCGATGGCATCGTGGATGGGCTCTTCGGGGAATCATGCGATGACGGAGAGAAAAATTCCAACATCGAATCGGGCGCCTGTCGTTTGACTTGTTCGCCCGCCGTTTGCGGCGATGGGGTCATCGATACCGGCGAACAGTGCGATGGTGAAGAGGGTTGCAATGCAACCTGCGCGTTCGGGGATCCGTCGGGTTCCGCTTCGAACCCCGCATCGCCGTGCGGCAATGCGATTATCGATGAAAACGAGCAATGCGACGACGGAAATCCCATCGATGGAGACGGCTGCTCGTCCGTATGCGGTGTGGAGGCCGCGACGTGTGGCAATGGAATCATCGATGTCGGAGAAGAATGCGATCAAGGGTCTGAAAACTCAGATATCGAACCCGGCCGCTGTCGCACGACCTGCGCATCCCCCCGTTGCGGCGATGCCATTCTCGACAACGAGGAGGAATGTGACGATGGCAATGATCTTTCTACGGACAACTGCACCGTCATCTGTGAACTCCCCGTGTGCGGAGACGGATTCTTGCAAGAAGGAGAAGACTGCGACCTTGGACAAGAGAATAAGAATGAAACCGGCACCTGCAGCACGTTGTGTAAGATGATTGCGCTCGACGATGGCGCGAAGGGCGACAACACGGTGATTATTCTTGTACTTATCATCAGCAGCGTTCTTGGCACCATTGCAGGAATAACGGTCGGAGTGCGATGGATGGCACTTCGGTAAATGATTTTATTGAAATAAAAAAGCGCCACACTCTGTGACGCTTTTTTCAGAAGTCGAGACTAAAGGCGCTTCTTCTTCGATTTCCTTTTTGCCTTTGTCTTCTTCCTCTTCTTTGCTTTCTTTGCCATGAGAAGGAAGGGGGAAAGATTGGAAGTAATTGTACAATGAAATGAAAATTCGGAAAATATTTTTTGCGGCGTAAAAGAAAATATATGTCATCTTCGCATTTAACAAAAAAAGAATTTCAGCAAAAAAATTTACCAAAAATTTCTTTTTTTAAAAAATAATATGGAAATATTCCGATTATAATTTTTCTGTTTTTCATCTATGCACGGAAAATTATTTTCGCATCTCATATATTTTGAGAAAAAGAAAGCATCGCGGGACTATACAACCGGCAAATACTGTGATCTAAAATCTTGAGATTTTCCCTGGTCAGGAATCGTTCTCTCTGCAAATGTCTCCGCCATGCTGCTTCACACCTTCACCCCCGTCTTTTATTACCTCCTTCCGCTGCTCATCTTCGTCAATTCCATGGCGCTTGCCATTGCGGTCAACAGGGCATTGCGACCGCAGAAGCAAGAATGATTTCTCTCTCCCTTTTATGCTCACTCTCGTCTCTTGCACTATCTACTCCATTCCCGGTCGCAAGCTCCGTTCCATCCGTCGTCGGAAGTACGCGTATCCCAACGGTCGCGGTGAGCAAGCTCAGCGCAGAAAGATGAAGAAGACGTTTATGGTGCTCTTTATTAAGAATGAGAGTGGAGTTCCCGCAGTTCTTCCATAGGGTAGAGTCCGCAGAGAGGCCAAAACACATTTGCTGATCGCACGGTTCTGGTACGATTCTTTCGTGCCCCCGTAGCTCAGTGGATAGAGCAGCCCCGCGCCTAACGCGGGGTTGGCTGTTGCTTCGATGAGGCATTCCTAATTTGCCATTCTTCATACATAATTTAAATACGCCCCCGTAGCTCAGTGGATAGAGCAGTAGGTTTCTAACCTATTGGCCGCAGGTTCAATTCCTGCCGGGGGTACCATCTTATGAAAAAAATTGGTGTTTATATTTTACAGGGATCGAGGTTCTACGTTGGGAGTACGACGGATCTTGAACGTAGGCTAGTACAGCATGCACATGGCCATACCCACACAACCAAAAGAATCGGCAATTGGACTTTGCGAAAATTTATACCCTGTAATTCAATAGCTGAAGCCAAGCTACTGGAGAAACGTATTAAAAACTCCAAAAACGTTTCTCGGTGGTTAGAGCAGGCCCGCGTTTAGCGCGGGGTTGGCCGCAGGTTCAATTCCTGCCGGGGGTACCATTCGGCTTTTCATTGAGGTCTTTCTGCAGCCTTACCTTGGTTCAGCGAAGCGTTTTATGGTATACTTTCTTAGATATGGACAATGCCTTTCCAGAGCCAACAGAGGAGCCATCGGCAGAGGTGCCAAAGCCGACACTCTCCCCGGAGCATGATGTAGACGAAAACAAAGACATCGCCGCCTTCAGCTATTTGTGGGTGATGTCCGTCGTCGTGTTTTTCTTGAAAAAAGATTCTCCATTCGTCCGCTTTCATGCAAAGCAGGCGATGATCCTGTTCGGGCTCACCGTGCTTATCTGGTTCATTCCATTTGATTACTTCTCCCGCTTTCTGGAATTGATCGTGCTCGCGGGCATGGTCATTGGCTTCATCAATGCTGCGCAGGGCAAGAAGAAGGATGTTCCGTTCGTCGGGCCTCTTTCCAGAGGAGAGAAGACGCTTAAAGGGACGTGGCATGATTTGGTACATGCAGTCGCGCAACTGGTGACTGCGCTTAAAAAGTTTTTCAAGCGTGCAGGCAAAGTTGCGAAAGCGGTTGAAAAAGAACACATCGCACCAAATCCGCCTTCTCCCCCAACCATATGAAATTCAAACGCATCATGTTGAAACTTTCCGGCGAAGTGTTTTCCGGAGAACATGAGTACGGCATCCACCGAAAGGCATTCTTGGATACTGCAAAACAAATCATGGAAGTTTCGAAGAAGGGCATCGAGCTTGTGATTGTCGTTGGCGGAGGAAATATTTGGCGCTACCGCGATACAAAGGAAAACGGCATCGAGCGGACGGTTTCGGATGCCATGGGCATGCTGGCGACCGTTATGAACAGCGTTGCACTCCAGGCTGCATTGGATTCCTTGGGAGCCGAAACACGTGTGCTCTCCGCCATCAACATGCCGCAACTTGCGGAGCCTTTCATTAAACGTCGTGCGCTCCGTCACTTGGACAAAGGAAGAATTGTGATTTGCGCAGGTGGCACAGGAAATCCCTACTTCACGACGGATTCCGCCGCCGCGCTCCGTGCACTGGAACTTTCGTGCGATGTCGTTCTCAAAGCCACAAACGTAGATGGCATCTACGATAAAGACCCGAATAAGCACAAGGACGCGGTAAAATATGATTCTGTGACGTACAAAGAAGCATTGGAGAAGCATCTGGAAATCATGGATCAAGCGGCATTCAGCCTTTGTCAGGATCAAAACCTGCCGATCATCGTTTTTAACTTTTTGAAGCAGGGCTCCTTGCTGAAAGCGGCTCTTGGTGAGAAAATAGGCACTCACGTCCACGGATAATTTCTCCTCTCTCTTATGAACAATCCTCGCGTCGCACAATTTCGCGCATCAGCAGAAAGCGTTCTGCACTATTTACTGAACGAGTATGCAAAATTGCAAACAGGCAGAGCCAACGCGGCGTTGATCGAAAACGTTGACGTGGAAGCATACGGGCAGAGACAACCGCTCAAATCCCTTGCGGGCATCAGCGTGACGGATGCGCGGTCCATTGCAGTGCAGCCGTGGGACAGATCTGTGCTGGCAAACGTGGAAAAAGCGCTGCAAGCGGCCAATGTTGGAGCAAATCCCGTGAACGATGGAGTACTCATTCGTTTGAATTTTCAGCCAATGACGGAGGAGCGGAGAGTACAGCTCTCCAAAGTGGTGCATCAACTGGCGGAGGAAGCACGTATTTCCATACGCAAGAACCGCCAGGAAGCGCACGATGCCATCAAGCCGGAAAAGGATGAAGATGTCCGTGAAACGCTCTTGGAACAGCTGCAGAAAGACGTGGATGAGTTCAACGCGAAGATTGCGGAAACGGCGAAGAAGAAGGAGCAGGAGATTATGACCATATAGGTACCATATAATGACCAATGACCAGATCCCAATGACCAAGATAGTGTTGGTCATTGGTCATTGCGTCATTGGTCATTTATTCATGTTACAATTATTTCATGAATAAAAGACCAATTATCGCAGTCCTTTCTTTCCCCGGCAACAACTGTGAAGTGGAGTCCCTGCGTGCCATCAAAGACAGCGGAATGGAGGCACGCTTTTTCCGGTGGAATGATGATCGATCGAAGTTAAAAGATGTCGATGGCTATTTTGTACCCGGGGGATTTTCCTACGAAGACCGCGGCAGGAGTGGCATGGTGGCAGCACGTGATTCTTTGATGCAATTTCTCCATGAGGAATCCACCGCAGGCAAAGCAATCATCGGCAACTGCAATGGAGCACAGATCCTTGTCGAAAGCGGTTTGATTCCGCTGGATGCCGGTCTTCGCATGTGTTTGGCACGCAATGTCATAGAAACCGAGAGGGGATCGGAGGCGGTGGGTTTCCTCAATGAATGGGTATGGATCAAGCGAACATGCAAGCCGGGGCGCTGTGCGACTGCCTTTTTTGAGGGCATCATGCATCTTCCCATGGCGCACGGTGAAGGACGATTCACGACCAAAGATAAGGACATGATCGATGAGCTGAAGAAGAATGATCAAATTGCATTTTCGTACTGTGATGCGGAGGGGAATGTATCCACAGATCCCATCGTGACACCGAACGGGTCTCTGTTTGCCATCGCGGGCATCTGCAATCCTGCGGGCAATGTTGTTGCGCTTATGCCGCACCCGGAACGGACTCCTGGAGGAAAACCGTATTTTGATTCACTAAAACAGTGGTTCTCAACTCCTCGAAGAGGAGCGGCCATACCTGGCCGCGACTCGCGGGCAAGTATGCCCGCTCCTCAGGGGAAATATTCACTAGGAAACAGAAAATCGAAATCCACTGAAATCTTTATCGACACGATCATCGTGAATAATGAGGAACGCACGGTGGAACAGGCTGCCAAGAGGATTGCTCCCCGCTTAAAGCTCAAGCAGTGGAAATACATTTCTCTACAGAGCGATGCGCTCGATTATATTTTCTCCAATATTGCCGTCTTTAATCCGAACAAAGAACGCGCATTCATCAAAAAAGATGGCAAAGTGCTCCGTTGGAATGCACAGCAGAAGAAAGCAGAAGTATCTGATGCAGATGCCTTCGAAGGCATCTCTTTACTGCGGCGCGATGTTCCTGATACGGGAGCAGGAAGTTTTGGCCACGGAAGCGAGACGGGAGTGTGTTACACCATGCATAACGTATCGGAATCTGATCTCGCGAAAGCAGAGCTTCTGGAAATCTTCGCAAACCCGCATGCCAGCACACTGGAAAGAATGCACTAAGGCGAATAAATTCGCCCTCATTCATCGCGTTACCCCGGCACTTAAGTGCCGGGGTAACGCTCCAAGAAGTAATGGAATTTATTCCATTGAAATACATGAAAACTAGAAGTATAAGACTGTTGGCTCATAATGTCCGCTCTCTCTGGAATGTCGGTTCCTTCTTTCGCACTGCGGATGCTATGAACGTGGAGAGGATGTATTTAACGGGGTACACAGGCACTCCGCCTCGCAAGGAGATCACAAAGACCGCATTGGGCGCAGAAGAATTTATCCCATGGGAGAAGTTTGAGGACCCTGTCCCTATACTTCTGGAACTCAAAAAAGAAGGCTGGCAACTGGTAGCGCTGGAACTGACAGCGGATGCTAAGGAAATCGAATCATTTCAACCGCATGAGAAAATATGCTTGATTGTCGGTCATGAGCTGATAGGCGTTCCGGAGAATGTGCTTTCGATAGTCGACGAAACCGTCATGATCCCGATGCTTGGTAAAAAGGAATCGTTGAACGTGGCTGTGGCAGCGGGAATCGCTCTGCATCAACTGCGATCTATTTCTCCTCGGAAAGGTACTTAAAGGCTTGTGCACCCAGTATGCCGCCGAGCAGCGGTCCCAGGATGTACATGACATTCAGTGAGCCAATGCCGATGGCCACTGCCGGGTTGATGACCCCGTTGCTCATAGCAGATGCCAAGTAAATGCCAAGCAATAAAGATCCACCGATCACCAAGCCGGACGTTGCCGGTTGCACTTTCTTGTAGACAACGGAGCAGACGCCAAAGGCAAGGATAAAGGCACCTACTGCTTCCGCAAGACCAACATTCAAACTGGTTGTCGCAGTGACGCGGACAACTTCTCCTGTGACCAAACGTCCCAAGACCATTGCGGCGACACCACCAACGCACTGTGAGATGATGTAGAGGAGTCCATCCTGCACCGAAATTTTCTTGACGCTCATGAGCCCAAGCGTGACTGCCGGGTTCAAGTGCGCTCCACTCACGTGACCCACGGTGTAGACGAAGAGTCCCAGGACGAGTGCAGCAGCGACCGGCGTTGCCAATGGCATCGTGAACCCGATACTGAGCCAGACGGCCAGCGTGAGTGCAAATGCACCAAGGACTTCTGCCAAATATTTCTGAACGTGAAGATTCTTCATGAGGGGAGGGGAGGAATTATTTAGCATGATACCGCTGATTTTCTTCAAAAAACCCGACTGTGCTTTACAGATGAAGAAAACCGAATGCTTGTTTATATGCAATCGAGCGGATCGACGTCTGTCACTATCTGTTTTCCTTCAAGAGGAATATCCAGGAAGCCCTTACGTAAGCCGCGAACAAGGACATGCCATTCTTTGCCTCCACTCATGAGCGTGGGACCGAAGCTGACCTTCACGTGGCTCTGATTTTGGTCTTTGGCTTTTAGCAAAATAGATGCAGCGAGTGCTTCCGCATCGTGTTTCGGCTGATTCCCTCGCACGATGTAGCGAATCATGGAAACAGCGGGCGGGTAACCCGTATGCAGGCGGAGTCGCAGTTCTTGTTCCAAATATGGTTCCACTTCGTGACGGGAAGCACGGAGTATTTCTTCGGCTTCGGGCCGAAACGTTTGAATAATCACTTCACCGGGTTTGGATCGTCCGCTTCTGCCAACAAGTTGTGTGAGCAACTGGAATACTCGCTCACCGGCGCGGAAGTGAGGGAGGGAAAGACCAACATCTGCCAGCACCACTGCTGCGAGTGTGACATTCGGGAGATCCAGTCCTTTCACGACCGATTGTGTGCCGAGCAAAATATCGGCATCACCGCGTTTCATGGTATCCAGAAGTTCGCGCATCTCTTCCGGCTTTGTGAGTGTGTCACTGTCTGCACGGAGGATTCTGGCTTTGGGAAAGAGCTTCGCGACAATGTGTTCGATGCGCTGCGTGCCTGCTCCCACTGCTCTTAAATTTGGCGATTTGCAGTGCGGACACATGCTCGGAGCCTGTGCAGTGAGCCCTGTGCTGTGATCGACAAGAATTTGTGATCCATCGCGGCGCTCATGGACCGTGAAAGGCAATTGCGATTCAGGAGACACAACTCTGCGTCTGCAGTTGAGGCAGAGGAGCGCTGTCGCAATGCCACGCCGATTTAAAAATAAAACTGATTGCTCTTTTCGTTCGAGCCGTTCCTCCATTGCTTTAATGAGTGGAGGAGAAAAAGGATAGAGCTGTCCGAAACTCACATCTGCAAGATCGATAATCCGAACACTCGGAAGCGGCTGATTTTTGTAGCGCTCGGGAAGTCTGGCCAGATGATAGAGTCCTGCTTTTGCACGAGACCAGGACTCTAACGATGGCGTTGCAGAGCCAAGAACAAGGCGTGCTTTGGAAAACCTGCACAGTGCCTCTGCCGTTTCCCGTGCGTGATACCGCGGTGTTTGCTCGTTCTTGTATGTCCACTCATGCTCTTCATCCAAGATCACAAGACCAAGGTGTTGAAGCGACGCGAACAGTGCACTGCGTGAACCAATGACGAGTGAAATTGCTCCACGATGAATGTTCTTCCAAATTTCTCTTCGCTCTGTCGGAGTGAGTTTGCTATGCACGACTGCAATGCGTTCGGCATTGAGTAACCTGCGAAAGCGATCGATGCAGTTTTCTGTGAGCAGAATTTCCGGAACCAGAAGAATTGCCTGCTTTCCCTCGCGAATAGTATCGGCAATCAACTTTGCGTAGACTTCTGTTTTTCCACTTCCGGTGATACCAAAGAGAAGTGATGGCAGCTGCTGAGAGCGAATACTGTCGTACGCATTCTGCTGCAACTCTGTGAGCGTTGGCTCCGTGATCTTTATGGATGGCAGTGTTTGGTCCACTTCTTCTCGCTTTTTTATTTGGCTCACAAATCCGCGTTCCTCCAGAGTTTTGAGAGTCGTGAGCGTGGCTCCTGTTTCTTCTTGAATAGTCGCTGCAGTCACTGCATCCGAGCTTTCCAAAAATTCGAGCACGGCTATCTGTTTCTTACCTTTTATCTGATCGATGCTTTTTGTATTCGAGAGTTTCCACAGCGTCACAACTTTCGGAAGCAGGGCTGCCCAAGGAGGGGAGGGGAGCCAGACAGACAACGCTGCGCGAACCGTGCAGCAGTAATAGTCCGCCATCCAACGAACAGTTTTGATCTGCGATTCTGTCAGCAGGGGGCTCTCTCCAAAAATTTCTTTGATGGACTTTACATCGTATTCTTCTTTCTCATGATCCTGCAAAACATCCAACACGATGCCATCCACAATTTTATTGCGAAGCGGAACTTGCACAAAACTTCCGGGCTTCACAGAAAGGTTCCCGGGGTCGTACGTTAAACCCGATCCTATTCCCTGCGAGCGCGAAACTGTAAGGACGGTGCAGCGCATGAATGAATCTTATACCAATCAGCAAAAATGTCGTTTATACTTCGAATACATCATCGGGGCGTAGCTCAGTTGGCTAGAGCGCCTGGTTTGGGACCAGGAGGCCGCGAGTTCAAGTCCCGCCGCCCCGACCAGATTTACCCACTTTATCGAATGAAAACCTACCGCTACTACGATGTTCTGCTCGGCGCATTCGTCGCCGTCCTGCTCATCAGCAATATCGCTTCCTCTGCAAAAATTGTGGATTGGGGAGTATCAATCTGGGTACTGCCACTGGCATTTGATGCCGGAACATTGCTTTTTCCTTTAAGTTACATCTTCGCGGATGTGCTCACAGAAGTGTACGGATTCGCGCGAGCACGCAGAGTGATTTGGGTCGGCTTTGCTGCATCGCTTCTGATGAGCATCACACTAGGCATCGTCGGATGGATGCCGGGCGAAGCCATGTGGCTGGACTACGCAGGGGATGATGCATTTGCCGCCATCTTGGGCGGAATAAGCTCCGGCGGCATCATCATCGCGAGTCTCTCTGCATATTTTGTCGGCGAGTTTGCGAACTCCGTTGTCTTGGCAAAGATGAAAGTGATTCAAAAAGGAAAGCAGCTTTGGATACGTACCATCGGATCCACGCTGATTGGTCAGGGTTTGGACACAGTCGCATTCATCACGATTGCATGTGCCTTCGGAGTGTTCCCATGGGAAATCGCGGTAAGTCTGATTGTCTCCAATTACATTTTCAAAGTTGCGATAGAAGTGCTCTTCACGCCTGTCACCTACGGCATCGTGTCCTTCTTGAAGAAATCCGAACAAGAAGACCACTACGATACGCACACGTCGTTCAATCCGTTGAGTATCCGGATGTAAATCCTGTGCGCATCCTTTATACTGTGCGTCTATGTTGACCATCCGAAACATGTCGCTTTTGCCTTTGGCACTGCTTTTAGTGGGCACAATGAGCATTCTTGGCTGCACTTCAGATATTGAAATTCCTACGAACGAACAAGAGACTGAATCTTCTTCGACCGCATCCGCATCAGATACCGGTGGTTTTGTGAAACAAGAAGTGATGGATGGACGATCGATCACTCTTCCAGAAGGATTGGAAATAAAACTGTTTGCCACGGGTCTCGGAAAGCCGCGTTTTTTCGATGTTGCGGATGACGGAACGGTGTACGTCACGGACATCACCGGAAATATTTTTGTGCTGAAAGATGAAGACGGCGATGGTGTTTCCGATCGTAAAAATTATTTGGATGAAGGCCTGCGCAGTCCGCATGGAATCGATTGGTATGAAGGGGATCTTTACGTGGGAGAAGAACATCAAGTCGTCGTGTATCGAAATGTGCATGTGGATGGCACGTATCTGGAGAAGGAAATCCTCGTGCGCGGACTCCCTTCGGGCGGCGGTCATGTAACGCGCACCGTACAGATTCATGATGGCAAACTCTATGTTTCCGTCGGCAGCAGCTGCAACCTCTGCGAGGAATCAAACGAAAAACGCGCCGCAATCCTTCGCTATAACCTGCATGGAACAGGCGAACAGGTCATCGCAAAAGGATTACGGAATGCCGTCGGTTTTGTCTTTGAAGATGATCAGCTTTGGGCGACGGACAATGGGCGCGACTTGATAGGGGATGGTGTCCCGCCGGAAGAAATCGATGTCGTGGAAGAAGGCAAACATTATGGGTGGCCGTACTGCCATGGCAATGGCATCGCGGGACCGGAGTATCCTGGGCGTGCGGAGTTCTGCGAGAATGAAACAGAGGATCCGACGTACGTCATGCAAGCGCACTCAGCACCGCTCGGACTCACATTTGCTCCCGGAAGCAGCAATCTCCCTCGCATGTATCGCAATGGATTATTTGTCGCACTGCATGGCTCATGGAATCGCAGTGTGCCGACGGGTTACAAAATCATTTGGTTTGATACATCGGAACGTGATCCCAAGCCGCAAGATTTCATCACAGGATGGCTTCTGCCCGATGGAAGCAGTTGGGGACGGCCGGTTGGGGTCGGATTTACGGCAAAAGGAGAAATGCTGATTTCGGATGACAAGGCAGGTGTACTGTATGTGGTCAGAACTGCAGAGTAAGCCCCTGTGACGGCGTAAATAGTTACAGAGATTCTCTCGTTTTACACCCTTGCTTTCCGAGGCTTCGTTTCTATAATGCTCTATCAATTATGGTATTTTCGGATGCAAGCATCCGCAGAGCAGATGGAACCGAGTGGACGGTGCGTGGCACGTTAGAAGCTCTCAAAACCGCCATCTGGCGGAGGAGACCAGTGCTCGGCAGTATTATGGAGAAACACGGCGGCAAGAACCTTTTCACATACTCACGTGATTTCTTGGATGTGAACCCAAGCCCGGGGCTCGATGAACGCAAACCCGAACTTATTTCCATAGTGCGCGAACTGGTTGCGGAGCGCTTGGATGAAAACGTAGCGGATTCCGTAGCACGACAACTGGAAAAGCGGCCTCTTGTTTCCACCACGGACCATCACGGCCCCATCCAGCATCCGTTCTTCCTCAATGCGAACATCATCTCGGCTTTGCCGTACAAAGAAGCTCGCGACGAAACTTTGCAAAACCTCGTCGTCTTTTCCTTTTCGAGTACTTCCTTAAACAATGCATCCACTTTCGCGCGCGGTCTGCTGTTCCACGGAGGCATGAATGGCTCCCGGAATCTGATAAAATTGCCCATCTTCTTGGACAGAGAAAAAATGTCCGTGGTGTATGCCACTCGCCCTTTTACCAGCGAAGATCTGGATCGCGCGCATGCGGAATTGGACAAAAAAGTACAGACCAATCAGGTGACTGCCAAGCGAGCGTACAAAGTTCACGCCATTCTACAAACGCACTTTGGAGCGGAGAATGTCCTGCAAGCGGACGATGCCAACCAGCAATTCACGAAAATCAATTACATGCTCTGGCCGACGCTCTTTCGGAATGCACAGGACGTGCCAAACCTGATTTACGTTGATATCGAATCGGTGGTGCGCCGGTTGCTGCTCCGGCATCATTTAACAAAGAATACCCTCATTTATAGGATGATGTTCGACCCGGCAGCACGGACGCTCTTTTTGAAATATTTCAATAATCTTCATGGCGCATTTTCGCTCGAGAATAAATCCGGAAGCGTTTTATTCTGGGGCATAGATGCTCAGGGACACCGTGTCCGTTTGATGTTACACGATGCTGCGTTGCAATCCGAAGACGGGGTGTTGCGCTTCGAGCTGACGCCGGAAGCAATAAGCGATGCATTGCGAAACCGCAAGATGTATCCGAGCATGGCACTCTGCTATCTTATGATTTCCCTCTATTACGGCATGAAGTGCCTGGGTGGTTTTTGCCAAGTGCATGACCTCACGGTGATTAAGGATGCGTGGGGTCAGTTGCTTACGGATCTTGGCGAAACCAAAGAGGCGGAAGCTCTCGCCCCCGTTCAAACGAAGGAATTGGGCGGCGATGGACTCGTCTTGGCGTATACCAAAACACGGGAAGACGATATCGTGCCGGCCACCGGCATAGACATGATTCTGGAGGAAGAATGCGATACGTCCTACGAGCATTTTTTGGCGCTGAGCAAGACTGTTACGCTGGAAGAAATGATGCAACCGATGTTGCCCGAGATGTACACGGTTCTCTATTCAGCAGAAGAACGCGACCCCGTCCTTTCCTGCCTGCTGCCCGATCAAATTGGAAAGGCGACAGGCTTGCAGCAAAAAATCATGGAAACGGTCGTAAGGGCTTGATCGCAAAAGCACCCGGGGGATATATTGATCGGTTTTTCTATGCTACAATTCCGTCTCGTGAAAAAAGGGCGAAACATCCTCGGCGAAGACCTGGCAAAGATGCTCAAAGGCGGTGTCATTATGGATGTGGTCACAGCCAAGCAAGCGAGGATCGCAGAGAAGGCAGGAGCATGCGCTGTTATGGCCCTAGAGCGCGTTCCCAGCGACATTCGCGCCCAAGGGGGAGTGGCACGCATGAGTGATCCTAAGCTGATCAAAGAGATTCAAAAAGCAGTCTCTATTCCCGTGATGGCAAAAGTGCGTATCGGCCACACGGCGGAAGCAAGAATTTTGGAGTCACTCAATATTGATTTTATCGATGAGTCCGAAGTGCTGACGCCTGCGGATCCGTTTGATCATGTCGCTAAAAAAGATTTTAAGATTCCGTTTGTCTGCGGCGCGACGAATCTTGGTGAAGCTCTAAGAAGAATTGATGAAGGTGCCGCGATGATCCGCACGAAAGGCGAAGCGGGCACAGGCAATGTTGTCGAAGCTGTCCGGCATTTGAAGTTGATCAATCGAGAGATCGCAGCGCTCAAAAAAATGTCCGCGACGCAATTGGCTGCCTATGCGAAGAAAGAAAGAGCATCGCTCGATCTTGTGAAGAAAGTGAAAGACTTGCAGCGACTCCCCGTCGTGACATTTGTCGCCGGAGGAATCGCAACGCCTGCGGATGCAGCGCTTTTGATGCAATTGGGCGCAGAAGGCGTCTTCGTGGGCTCAGGAATATTCAAATCAAAAGATCCTGCAAAATTTGCGCATGCGATAGTTCAGGCGACCGTGCACTACAAAGATGCGAATGTCCTTGCCAAAGTCAGCACAGGTCTGGGACTGGCAATGCCGGGGCTGGAAATATCGACATTACCTGCCAGGATGCAGGAAAGAGGACTCTAGCAAAGTGCCAAGTGCCAGGTTCGAAGTGCCAAGGAAATACTTGGCACATGGCACTTCGCCCTTGGCACTTTTATAAATGTCTATAGTAGTTATAATACTGTTATGAAAGTAGGGATTTTAGCATTCCACGGCGATTTTTCTGAGCACAAAGCAGTGCTAGGGAGCCTTGGCATCACTTCCATAGAAGTGCGCACTGTGGATGATCTTGCAGGTGTACAAAAACTGATCATTCCGGGCGGGGAAAGCACGGTCATAGCAAAATTTTTACGTGAGACAAAACTAGATCGTGCGATCATCAAAAGAGTTCGAAGAAAAACACTCTCGATCTTTGGAACATGTGCTGGCGCAATTATTCTCGCGAGGAAGATTACGGGAAGGAACGCCCCGAAGTCTTTGGGATTGATCGACATCACGGTGGATCGCAATGCGTACGGATCGCAACTGCAAAGCTTTGAAGCAAGCATCGATGTCAAAGACCTCGCAAAATCAGTGGATGTCGCTTTCATACGTGCTCCCATCATCACGCGAGCGGGACGGAGAACAAACGTGCTCGCCACACATAAAGGGCATCCGGTCGTTGCTCGACAAAAAAATATCCTCATTGCAACGTGCCACCCGGAGGTTCGTGGGGAAACACGATTGCACGAATATTTCCTCAAAATGTAGCGGAAGATAGTTTATGGTGAGCGCATCGAACCACGATCTTCCGCTGCGAGGAAATTATTCGTCGCTGTCTTCTCCCACATCACAGGTGCAGCCGTCATCCACTCTATCCGGACAATCCGGCACACAGATCTTGCCGCCACACTCGGGGCAGATCTCTATTTCCTTGCCGCAGGTTCCGCAGACTTTGTTCATAAAAAGGGAAGAAAGAATAGGACTATTTTCGTTCAGATGGATTCATTTTGCAAGCGAAGAGCGCGTCTTCGACGCGCGATTAACGCAAGACGAAGAAATCCGTTGTTTGCTTGCCTTTTCATCGCAGGTCGAAGACCTGCTCTGGTATTATCAATACTGATGCAAGCAACCCAAGCTCCGCTGGCTTACAGGCTTCGCCCAAAAGCGTTGGATGATTTCGTGGGACAGCAAGAAATTGTTGGCAAAGGCACGCCGCTACGCAAAGCCATAGAAGAAGACAAACTTTCCTCGGTGATTCTTGCAGGGCCTCCTGGCACAGGGAAGACCACGCTCGCGACGATCATTGCAGAAGCCACGAATGCAGCCTTTGTGCAGCTGAATGCAGTCATCAGTGGTGTGAAAGAACTCCGGGCTGTATGCGAGGAAGCGCAGAGTTTGCATCAGAATCTGAAACAGAGAACGATTCTGTTCATCGATGAAATTCATCGGTTCAATCGATCGCAACAGGATGCCATGCTTCCGTTCGTCGAGAGCGGGGTCGTGATCTTGATAGGTGCGACAACACAGAATCCGTACTTTGATGTGAACCAAGCACTCGTGTCCCGCTCACAAGTATATTTGCTGAAGCCGCTCCAAGTTTCAGAGCTCGAGGCGATCATCAAACGCGCACTGGTTCATGAAGAAGGGTTCAAAGGCACGGTGCAGATCAGCGATGAAGCCATCACGCACATCGCAACGCGTGCGAACGGTGATGCGCGCATCGCTTTGAATTTGCTCGAAATGGCCGTCATGACCGTCGGTAAAAAGATCTCCGTCGAACATGCACAAGCGCTGCTCAAAGAACGAAGCAAGCGGTATGACCAAAAAGGCGAGGATCACTACGACACGATCTCTGCCTTCATTAAAACCATGCGCGGGAGCGATCCCGATGCCGCACTTATTTGGCTCTTCAAAATGATCGAGAGCGGAGAAGATCCGCGCTTCATCTTCCGCCGCATGGCGATCTTTGCATCCGAAGATATCGGCATGGCAGATCCGCGCGCATTGCAAATTGTCATTGCCGCGTGGCAAGCGTTTGAACTCGTAGGGCTTCCGGAAGGAGAATTTTTTCTGGCACATGCGTGCGTGTATGTGTCGCAAGCACCAAAGAGCAATGCCGTGACTGTCGCAATGAGCGGTGCAAAGCAAGCCATCAACAAAGCGTCAACGCTCGAGGTGCCGTATCACGTACGCAATGCGCCGGTGAAAGGCATGAAGGAACAGGGCTACCACGTCGGGTATCAATACCCGCACGATCACAAAGACGGCGTGGTGAAAGCGGATTATTTTCCCATCGGAATGAAGCCTCAAAATTTCTACGAACCGACGGAGAGGGGATTTGAGGCGGAGGTGCGGGGACGGCTGGAGAGGACAAGAAAAATCTTGAGGACTTAAGGTCCTTTCCTGGAATAGTGATTTTAATCAGTTTAGCAAGAATTGACATTAACAAACTTATGGTATAAAGTTGCATGAAATTTTACTCATTAGCCTTTCATATATGTATTCAGAAATACTGCAGAGAGAAGTATTCTTCGATCCTAATAGCTTACAAGGGAAGCAATTTTCCATGGCCAACTTCGAAAGTGAACTGAATTCCGAGATTGAGGAATATTTGAATGATACAAATTTAGATGATCTGATAAAACAATTAAGAGAACTGAATTTGCTGCCTCCTAATTTTAGTGACGATGAAACTCGGATCATCAAGTCTCTTGTTGTTCAGGCTGTAAGGAGTGCTATTCCTCAATTTCCAAATGATGGTTTTGCTATAGAAAATTTTCCCGCATTAATTACAGATGCAGGTGAAAGAGCATTTGAATTGTCTTTGCCAAAATATGGAAAGTACCCTCAACTGCACAAGGAAATATCATTTGCTGCCTCATATATTATGAAAGCTGCACTGGCCAATATTGCTGCGACGGATTTTTCCCTTCATGCGGAAGCAGACATGTATGAAAAAACCGTTGGTTCCCTGCCAGAAAAGGATAGGAAGGGCTGGAAAGTCGATTCAGCTCTTGCCAGCGTAATGTTTGAAGCATTAAATAAATTTCATGAAAGTTTGGCTCAAAGAAGCAATTGATAAGTATTTGCTTGATTGCGAAAGTCGACCTTGTCTTCTCTAAAGCAATTGTGGTCTATTGCTAAGGTATAAGAAATATGTTATAATTTCACAAATGCACATCCTAACAAACAACATTCGTTTGTTCATTCACGAACACGACAAGATGCCTGCCTTTCATGCAGGATACTTGGTGGTGACATTTTTGATCGCTGCTTTGTTCAATCTCGGCATGTTTGCACTCGTCATCATTGCTCATATGACATTGGACTATGTGAAATACACCGAAGTCTACGGATACAAACGCAAAGAGACGCTTAAGGCCATGTTCTCCGAGAGCAGCATCGACATCGTCCTGCTCCTCATCGGTCTCGTGTTCGTCGTGTACCTGCACCATGGCGTGGAAGTTGCAGCGGTAAGCGGACTTGTGCGTGCGGGAGTCACGCTTGCGCGCGGCCTTGGCACTGTGATTCCGAAATTGGAAATTCTCTATCGCTTCCTTGACACGCTCATGAATCCGCAAGAACACATGCAACATCTGCACGAAAACGTACGGGCTCGTTGGTCTTTCTTTGTCGCTTGTATGCTCTGCATTGCCGCATTCTGCACTCTTCTGCTGCTGCTTGCTCCCATGCTGTTGACCATCGATGCAACTCTCCTGGAGAAAGCATTGGTAGACCAATTGATTCCGTGGAACTTTTAATCTAAAAGGGGGCACCTTCGGGGAAAAGTTTTTCTTCCAGGTCTTTGCACTCCCTGAACCAGATTTCCGCTTGATCGCTCTCTTTGGATGCTCCGTACCGTTTGCGAAAATCGCGGAAGCGTTCATCCAGAGAAACGATGACATCCATCTTCGCGCGCTTGTCTGCGTAGAACAGCAATTCTTGCTCGATTGTTTCACGTTCCTTCGAACGCGAGAATCCGTGCGTCAATACGATCGCTGCGAGACCGTCATAGCCGTGTTCCTTCAGAAATTCCGTGCATGCAGCTTCATGATGCAGATCTTTGTAACGCCGCTTCCAATCCGTATGTCGTTTTGTTTCTTCTGTTGTTTCCATCATGCCCGGAGGGGCCGCTCCCGGACGGAAATCGATAAAGCGCAAAAGATCATGCACCTGTCCTGCGCGAAGCAGCGCCTGCGGGCGTGCGATGGTTCCGCTCTTCATGAGCAATCGCGCAAGTTTTTCTGCAAACGCTCCAACAGCATCGCAGTGCGCAACAATGTGCTTGGGAAGAAGAACATCTTTACGCCACTGATAAATATCATCCTTGGAAGGAAGCGGCATATCCTCGAACATGCAGGTCAGTGATCTGCCACTTTTCTCTTCGGCAAGATCGATGAAAATAGTCGGATGCTCGGCGGTAGATCGCTCCGCGCGCTCCGGCCATTCTATGACGCGAATGCCATTATGATTATCTGTCGTGGAGAGCAATTCCTTGGCCTGCTTTGCACGTAAGCGATACAGATCGATGTGAATGAGAGACATACCCTTGGCGGTCTCATAGCGTTGCTCCAGGGCATATGTGGGGCTCGTGATTGGCTCTGTGATGCCAAGAGCTCTGGCAAATCCCTGTAAAAACGTCGTTTTGCCTGCTCCCAACTCTCCGCGCAGACAAATATCGAGCGGAACGTCATAGAACGTCTTTGCCATCGACTCTCCGCAGGAGGTCGTTTTTTTGGCATCAGGGAGCCAAATGGTTACTTTCTCATTCATTGATTAATTGGTCAAAATATGATATTATATATACATAAAAACAAACTATGAATACTGTGTCAAAAAAGCGCTTGGGCTTCCGCTCCGCCGCTCTTCATAAGAAGAAGGAGCCGCATGCATTCCATTATTTGGCAGAGAGGACGTCTTTCTGGGTGGCCGTGCTTTCTCTGTTCGCATTTGTGACGGGGAACATGGTGGGGCAACACGGTTGGCACGTGTTCTGGAAGTCCGTGATGGGACAGTACGATGATAGCTTGATCGTCTACGATGGAACAATCGAGCCGATTGAACTCGTCCCGGACTATCGCAAATGGTCTCTGTACGGCGGCGATTCCGGTACGCACACGTATCGCCAAGTGCCGAAAGATCTGCTTATTCCACTGCCTTCCTACAGATCTCATGATGCATTGGGCAAGGATGACGTCCTCGAACAGATCGTCTTCTCGGTTGATCACTTTGGTACGTACAAGACAGGAGGAGGACGCGGAGGGCACGTAGGCATCGACATTCGCGTCCCGGAAGGAACGCCCGTGCGTTCCATTATGCAAGGCATCGTCATCGCGACTGCGGAGCAGCCGAGCGGCTTCGGCAAGTACATCATCGTCAAACATCCGCGCGTGCCGAATCCGGAAAAGCCCACTGAAGTCATCACGCTGTACTCGCTCTACGCTCACCTGAGCGGCGTGTTCGTTTCCAACGGAACCGTGGTGCAAAAAGGCGAGACGATTGGAGCGAGCGGCATGACGGGCAATGCCTCCGGGCCGCACCTGCACTTCCAAGTGCAGCGTGACGTCTGCAAAGACGGCACGGAAATCGGAGGCAATCCGTTCTGGTCGTTCACAACGTCGGACATGAAGGAGGCGGGTGTCAGTTTCGCGGAAGCCATCAACACGGGACTTAAGCGCGAGTACGGTCTGCAGTGCACGGTGAACCCGCTGGAATACGTGCAAGCGCATTACAAGCCCGTCATCACGGTTGCCGAGAACTCCGATCAAGAAACAATCGAAAAGACGGTTCGAAAACGCATGACGGTTGCCGAGCGGCGCGAGCAGCGCATCAAGAACCGTGAAAGCAGACGCATTGCGATGGAATTGAAGAACACTGCCATCGTCCAGCTTGCGGAAGCGCCGCAGGATGTTCCGATTGAAATCATCAAGCAGGAAACGGTTGCCGCCGCCGCACCTCTCATGATCACATCGAACAACGTGACAAGTATCGACTTGATGCATGACGGAGCGTTCAGCCGCGGTTGGGAGAAGCTCAGAATCCGTCTGCTGGATGCACAGGGCAGTCCCATTCGCTCACCGGAACTCACGAGTGATCTGTATTTAAGGAGCGCCTACGGCACGGCGGAATTCCGACCGGAAACGCTCTCCGCGCTCGACTTTGAAAACGGCGAAGCTGTGGTGCAGATGCTCCCGCGCGGACACCAAACAGTCGTCGTGCAGGTGCAGCCGGGAGGAATCCTGAGCAGCCCGATGAAGTACGAGAAGGAATAATTATCAGTTTTTTGATTCAGCGTCACGCATCTGATGTGCGCTTTTGGATTTTGCCATGTTCGCGATCATTGCTTCTGCACAATCTTTCGGTGAAGCTCCTCCTTCTAAGCGCCTCGAGATTATATCCTCCGCAAGTTCTCTTTTCTGATCCCAATCAGATTGATACTCCGGACGAATAGCATCTCTGATTCTCGTGAACACATAATCCACAGGATTTTTGATCGGCTTTTCCGCTGAACGCGGAGACTGAGATGGTGTTTGTGGAAATGATTGTAGAGGTAGCTCTACAGGAAATGGTTTCCCATCAGCCATTGAACCATCACCTTCAATTTGCCAAGAATTCTCCGATAATTGGATAGTATTCGGAATGCAGACATTCAGAAGTTCTCGAAAATTTTCACTAATACTATAGAAATTATATTTCCCGCCTTTCCGCAGAGTGAGCACTCCGGCGTGCCTTAGCAATGCAAGGTGACGAGAAACTGCAGGCTGTGACATCCGAAGCCATCTAGACAAAGCCTTAACGTGCATCTCATCACTCTCAAGAAGAACATGAAGTATTCGTATTCGGAGCTCATCGACAAAAAGTTTCATTATTTCTGAAATTGCACAAATGCGCTCCTTGTCGGTTGAGGCGGACAGAATTTGGGAGATGGGCTCTTTGGCTCGCTCGTGTTGTGGCAGCATAAAGGTACGAACACTACAGAGCATTTCCTCCTGTTTCAAGGCTCCAGAATCATGGGAAGCACATGAATGGCCGGTTCCTCGTACGGATGAACCTTTTTAACGGCTTCGACCACTCCTTTCAATTGGTGTGAGGTCACAACCACTTCGATTCTTTCTTCCGGTACTTCTTCGATTTTTCCTTGTTTTCCAATTGTAGGATTTGAGCCCTTGAGCGGTCTAAACCGTCCTGCTCCTTTCATCGAAAAGGAGCAGTTGTCATAGTTCCCGATCATTCCTGCGCCTGCGTTGGCCAATGCCTTTCGAACAGCATCCGCGTGCGAAAGGGGAACGTACACGATAAGATGATAGTGAGAAAAATTCATGGCAAGATTATTTCGTAGAGATCGATCCCGCGCCTGCGGGATCGATCTCGGGACGTGAATAATAGGAAAGAAACAGCATGAGAATGAATAACACGATCCCCGCAAGGAATTTTTCCAATGTGCTCATGAAGAGAGCGCTCGTGCCGAAGCCTGCACCGATGGCCGCTGTGAGCAAAATAATCTGCCGCGCAGACCATCCTTTCAGAAGTAAGCGATGGTGAAGATGTTCATCGCGAGTATTGCCACGGAAGATCGAAACGCCTTTCAGCAAACGTCGCACGATCACGATCAAGCTATCAATCAATGGTACGCCGAGGACAAGGAACGCCGTTGCCACTTTTCCACCCGCGTAGATCGTAAGCACGCCGAGCATGAGGCCAAAAAACATCGACCCTGTATCGCCCATGAGCACGCGAGGCGGGGGGAAATCGAAAAGCAGTGCCGCCAAGGAGATGGATCCGAGAACAAAAGCGATCGTTGCGAGTTCGGGTTGATTCACGCGGTCACTCAACGAAAGAAATCCAATCGTGAAGAAACCGATCGCCGAGAGTGTGCTCACTTGTCCCGGAATACCATCGAACCAGTTCAAGGCATTCATCGTGAGCCCGAGCCAGATGACCGTGAACAGCGCTCCAATGACGGAAGGATTGCTAAAAAAGGCCCAAGGGATAACCAGGTTATCCAGGTCGATGACAGAGGAAGGGAAAACGACAGAAAGAGGATTCGTGAGCGAAAAGATGCGTGTTCCGGTGAGGAAAATAATCAGCGCAACCAGGATCTGAATACCGAGCCTGAGCGAAGAGGGGAGGGGAGTGCGGTCATCGATGAATGCGAAGATGCCGAGCAGCGCGATTCCGATGGTCACGCCCACAGACTGCATCGTCATTTCTTCGAGAAAAAGAAAAATTGCGATGAAACAAATAATCAAAAGGATTCCCGTTGGATAGGGGAGTCTCGGGCGGTTGAATCCGTACCGTTCGGGAAAATCCAGAATTCCGAGCGCCGGAAAAATTTTCAGTGCTGCCAGATGAACCAGTGCAGTGAGGGCAAACGCAAGAAGTGGAAGCAAAGTCATTGCTTCCGATGATAGAGGAAAAGACTCATTCCTTGAATTTTTAAATGAGCGGTCGAGGCCTGTGGAGAAGCACTCGACCGCTGTTCGCTTGCAGCAAGCTGCAAGGTACTAATACTCATTTACGTAAAAGATTGAATACGTCAACTTCTGTCCGAAGCCGAAAAAAGGCGGTTGGGGGTACCTGTCCCAACCGCCGGCGAGCAAA
The DNA here is from genome assembly GCA_001787535.1 of Candidatus Peribacteria bacterium RIFCSPHIGHO2_01_FULL_51_35. Taxonomy (GTDB): domain Bacteria; phylum Patescibacteriota; class Gracilibacteria; order Peribacterales; family Peribacteraceae; genus 2-02-FULL-52-16. Next base: position 36,307 of record MFXP01000002.1, on the reverse strand, counting down.
AGCTCGCCTTGCTTACATGCAACAGATTTGGAGAGCTGCTGCATATCAAAATACTAATGTGAGTGGAAGGAACGTCAAGTAATCATTACAAAATATCATCAAAGAAGCGGCCAAGAACCCGAAGGTTCTTGGCCGCTGTTCTCATACGTGCAGTTTCGACTGCACGTGAAGAAATTATATCACATTTCGTATGAAGAGGCGGCTGAGCACCTCTCTAGTCCCTTAACACTCAGCCGCCGTGCGAACACCATCATGGCGTTCACTTGATGAAATTTTATACTGAAGCCATCTTCCGTCAACAGAGTGGAAAACTCTGCACTTCCTGCGTACACTACGCACCTATGAGCCGTTACCGCACAATGGATTCATCAAAAATGAAGGGGAAGCGCGTGATCGTACGTGCCGGATTCGATGTGCCTATCGAAGAGGGAAAAGTAGTGGATTTTGAACGTATTGAAGCCGTTATTCCGACCATGAAGGTGATACTGGATGCCGAAGCATCGCTCGTTGTTCTTTCGCACCAAGGTCGGCCGAAAGGAAAGAAAGATCTCGCGTTCACGCAGAAGCCGCTGGTTCCCGTTCTCGAGAAGCTACTCGGGAGATCGGTTGCATTTGCACCCGATGTTGTAGGCAGCGAAACGGAAAAGATGGCAATGAGTTTGAAACCGGGAGAAGTGTTGCTCGTGGAAAATTTGCGCTTCGAACCGGGCGAAGAGAAAAATGATCCCTCGCTTGCGAAACATTTGGCTGCTCTGGGGGACATGTACGTGAACGATGCATTTACGAATTCGCACAGGAAACATGCCAGCATGGTGGAGCTTCCAAAGTTGCTCCCAAGCTCCGCAGGACTCAACCTGGCGCACGAACTCGAATATCTGTCGAAAGTGCACGATGATCCGCGCAGACCGCTGGTGCTCATCATCAGTGGAGCAAAGATGGAAACGAAAATTCCGATCATTGAGCAATTTCTATCGAAAGGCGACGACATTTTACTAGGAGGATGCGTCGCGAACACTTTCATTGCGGCACGTGGGTTTGATGTCGGCAAATCGAAATATGAAGAAGCATATGTACCGAAAGCACAGGAATTGATGTTGTTGGCAGACAATGACGGCAAAGCAAACATTCTCGTTCCGCGGGACGCTGTTGTTGCCACCGAAGCGATAGAGGGCGCTGAGAAGATCGATCTTCCGGTGGAGGACATTGTCGGAGACATGGCGATCTTCGACATCGGCAAAGTCACCATCGAACGCTACATCATGGTGATTGAGAAAGCGGAGATGATTCTCTGGAACGGACCGCTCGGATTCTACGAAGTGAATCGTTTTTCACACGGCACCAAGAGAATCGCGGAGGCCGTTGCGGCCGCAACAAAGCGGGGAGCCGTTACCATCGTCGGCGGGGGAGACACCATTGATTTCCACCGGCGCTACGGCTATCCGCTGGATGCATACACATTTGTGAGCACCGGCGGCGGTGCGATGCTGGAATACATTGCGGGCAAACATTTGCCTGCCTTAGCCCTTCTTGAAACGTAATGGCACCCGAATCTCTCATCGTTCTTTTTCCCAAGGAAGAAGAATCATGGAGTGCATTTGCAAAACGACTCTCGGAAACCGAGGGGCAAGTGATCGCAATGCTCTCCGGCAGTGAAGAGACACTCTTTCCAAAGAAGGAAGATCGCGAAGGGTTTTTGAAGGAGTGCGTCAAAATTCGCAGTCGACTGCGCATCGCAACAAAACTGAAACCGCTGGCTATGGCGACCCGCAGAAGCGGCGTACGCGTGGTGGATGGCACGCGCGAGCTCAGAGAAATCCTCAAAGACCACACGAGCGCGGAGGAAGCAATCCGCCTTTTTTCGCCGCACGTGTGGCGGCAGGAACTGCGCTCGCGCTTGCAATCCATGGGACTTCTGTCACTGCCGAAAATCCGCATTTGGATATTGATCGCCGTGAGCGCCGGACTTTTCCTCTTCGTCTTTTTCCGCTTGCTCCCGTCCGCAGAAATCCGCATTTGGCCGCGACAAGACAACGTCAACCAAACGGCGAACATCTTTTTGACGACCTCGGGAGCCGTGCTGCTAGCTTCCTCCCGTGTGCGTACCATGCCCCTCATTCCCATCAATGTGATCATCGAAAAATCCATCACGTTCGATCAAATCAGCAAGGAATTCATCGGCAAGAGCGCAGAGGCTCTTATCACGATCATCAACAAATCCAACGAACGCTATTCGCTGCGCACGGGCACGCGACTCATGAACCAGGCGGGCATGATTTTCAAAACCTTGGAACCCATCAACATTTCGGCGGGGGATGAGCTCACCATACGCACACGTGCGGAAAACCTGGACATTTACGGAGAAATCATCGGCGCGCGCGCGAATGTCCCCGCAGGCATCAAATGGGAATTTCCGGGGTTGGCTCCCGAGGAACGCACCCTCATCTACGGGGAAAATCGAGCCGACGTGAAGGGCGGAACGACGTCCTATCGCACCGTGCTCTCGCAAGCGGACGTGGATCTTGCGAAGAAAAAACTGGAGCACGAGTTGCTTTCCAATGCCAAGCAACTGGTGGATGAGGAGAGGATTCTGCGGAACGTGGGCAAGGGTGAAGGCGTCGTCTACGAAATGCTCTACTACGATGAACTGACGAAGATCGAATATCACGACTTTGTGCTTCCAACGCAGTTCTTGGGCGAGCCCGTCACATCCATCCCCATCGAAGGGAAAATCTCCTACACCGCGTATGCATACGACTCTCAAGCGATCTTAAATATGCTCAGCGAAGAACTGGAAGCGCACGTCACAGAAGGCCGTGAATTACTCAAAGATACATTGAAAATGGAACGCATGATCGTCCACGTCATCGACTATGCGGATGACCTCTCCTGGATCAAGCTGACAGTCGATCTCACGGGCACCGAACAATTCGTCTTGGACGCGCTTGCTCCCACGGGCGCCAGGCTTAATAAGAAAATGCGCGAGGAAGTGGCAGGTATGTCCAAGGAGGATGCGCTGCGGATCATCAAAAACCTTCCGGAGGTCGAGAAAGTTCAGATTCAGCTCTGGCCGCCATGGAGCGGGGAACTGCCACGCATCCTCTCGCACATTACGATTGAGCCGCAGACGTAGCACTCTGCTGGCTAAAATTGTCCTCCAAATAATGGCGCAACAAAGCGATGGACAAACTGATGGCATTAAATTCTTCACATTGAGTTTTATATTCAGCAGTATCGCAATCATTTCCATATGACTGTTCCACCAATAAATCATCCCAGGAACGCTTGTGCGCTTCAAGCTGATGAATTGCATTTTCATTGAGAGGGAATTCCAAGAACCTTTTGGGCAAGTGTTGGCGAATGTGGAGAATGGCCATAGCAATATCGGTGCCGGGCGGAGGGCGATCGAGCAGGCGAGCGAATGTTTGCGGTATTTCCATAGGATGAGTATGAAGCATTGGACACGAATTATTCAAGGCAATGGGGCAGGGAAGTGCTCTTGCACACCTCTCTATAACTTAACATAATGCATTTTATGTTAACCTTAGATCTGGTAGTCTCCAAGATAGAGCCATTCTATGCCCAAACGCGACTCGCTGACAGAGGCTATCAATCGTTACCTTTCCTTCCTGCAATCGGAAGAAAATAAATCGACATTAACGGTGAAAAACTACCGAGAGTCCCTGGCTCTTCTGCAGCGCCTTTCCCCTCTCTCATCGGTCAAAGACTTTTCCAAGGAGAGTGTACGAATGTATAAGCAGAAGCTCCATGAGTTCCGCACCAAGAAAAACAAGGAGCTGGGTGTTCGTACCAAAAATCATCATCTCACAATCCTACGGGCTTTTTTGCGATACTTGGTGCAGGAAGAAGAAATGGATGTCTACCCGCCGGACAGAGTAAAGCGTTTTAAAGAAGAACAGCGAAAAGTCAAAGTGCTGACTGCAGAAGAACTGATTCGCCTGCTGCAGGCACCGGATACCTCCACCAAGTCCGGCAAGCGCGACAGCGCCATCCTCAACCTCTTCTTTTCCACCGGCCTTCGCTTGGCCGAACTGCGATCTCTGAACCGCAAGGATCTTAACTTTAATACTCGTGAGATCAGCGTACGCGGGAAGCGCAGCAAGCTCCGGGTTGTCTTCCTGTCCGATGTCGCTGTGAGCGCATTGAAGGATTACTTGGAGATTCGTCTGGATCACCTGCATCCCCTTTTTATTCGTGACCACGGAAAAGCCCTGAACATGCTGCCTCCGGGGGAAGACTTTCGGTTGTCGCGCATCAGCATTTATAACGTCGTCAAAAAATACGCGCTGCAGGCGGGGATTGTTACGGATCCTTCTCCGCACACACTCCGACATAGTTTTGCTACTGATCTCCTTCGGAACGGCGCAGATCTTCGGTCGGTGCAGGAACTGCTTGGCCATAAAGATCTTTCGACCACGCAAATATATACACACGTGACTAATACTCAACTCAAAGAGGTTCATAAGAAGTTCCATGGGAAATAAATGATGATGAATGACCAATGACGCAATGACCAATGACCAGGGTGATTTCTTTTTTGGTCATTGGTCTATGGTCATTGGTCATTTCGCCTGGAAGGTGTACGAAGTGCAAGACTGTTTAATTGATTCTTCAGGTGTACATCTGTACACTACATACATGACTTCCCTGCTAAACCAACTTATGGCTTCCCAAAGAGAAAAGAGTTGGATCGTGATCGACTGGACTGCTCGACACGACGACTCCGGAGAGACTCTTTTGAATTGGGTGCGCACATCGCCGCAGGGACAGAAGATCCATGTATTCCTTCCTTCACGTTGCCATGGCCAAGTGCGAACACTTCAAAACGCACTGCAATCCATGGGCTGCATTGTGACGCGTAAGAAATCAGTGTGTCAGTCTGAGGAGCCCTGCCCGTCAGCCTTCGAGACACTCGGCATTGCGATGCCTCGCTCCTCAGTCTGACACCCGCAGGGCGTCTCGAAGACTGACACTCCCCTCTCGACCACTCCCCTATCACCAAAAATTTTCTCTCTCCGGTAAGAAATTACTTTTTCATTCGTCCTATAAACACATGTCCAAAGAAACCATTAGCGTCGGCTTGGGACTCCTCTTCTCCACTCTTCTGGTCAGTGGTGCCTCGCTGGCATCCTTACTGATTTTTTCCTGAGCGATTCAATCACTCTCCCAGCGCGTCTACTTTTGCCGCAACAATAAAATCATTCTCGCTCAATCCTCCAATCGCGTGCGTCCATAATTCTAACGTCACACGATTGAAATCCACTTTTATCATAGGATGATGATTTTCTTCCTCTGCAATTGCTGCAACTGCTTCTACAAATGCCACAGCATCCAAAAATGTTTTGCTCTTAAAAGTTCGTGAAATCTTCTTGGATTCTTCATCAATCTTCCACTGCGGAGTCTGCTTCAGCAACTCCAGAGCCTCGCTCGGGCTGAGGGGCTGAGCGCCTCCTTCGCAGGGAACGCAGCGCTTTTTAAGAAGATCTTGAGACACATATCGCATTATACCCCCGTTTTATTTTTTTCATTTGTTTTATTAGAAAAGAACTCAGCAGGCAGCCAAATGTATTTGGCATATAAAACAGCAAGCATGAGTGAAATCAGGAAAGCAGCTACTATAGAACTCCATGGGTTCAATATTTTTGTACTCCAAAGCAATTGAAACCTGCCTGATAATTCACAAACCTCCTGCTCTCCACAAAGTGATTTGTAAATTTCAGGACTAATTGAAGATTCTCTAGTACTTAATTCTATAAAATTAATATTTTTATTGAGGACACAATATTCATAGTTATCCTTATATTCATTTGCATCAACTACTACTTGGCTATCATCAATTGCGATTTTCATACCAACAGGACCATTACTAATGAAAACCAAATCATTATCCTCTTTTTTTACAAAATTATTGATGGAAATACACGTTTTATATGAGAAATCTACAGTGGGGATTTGTAAGACACTGAGGTCTGCTCCAAAGTTAATAAAATGATCTGATAAGTCTGGCTGTTTGTTGAATAACTTATCCACAAATATATTTCCATCCCTATGTAATTCTAACTGCTCAATGGTTAGTTCTTTAAAATTAATTGATTGACCAAGTTTAAAAGGCCTAACAGAAAAGGGTACAAAAAGTGAAATTATAAATAATGTTAGTACACATAATCCGATTACAATTCGAGTGTTCATAAAAAAATTTTTAGAAACTTCCTCTTCCCGACTTTCAAAATTCCTGCCTCAGCCTTCGCATCTTGAGCTGTAATTGCTTTGCCATCTATGGTTACGCCGCCTTGTTCGATCAATCTCTTTGCTTCGGTTTTTGATGGAGCCATTTTGCATTCCACCATGATGTCAATTACAAGGTCTCCTTTCTTCACATTTCTTATTATTATGTCTGCCGGAATACCCTTATCTTTATGAACCTTCTGGAATTCACTCTCTGCGACTGCAGCAGCGTCTGCACCGTGGTAAATCGTTACGATTTCGCGAGCCAAGCGCATTTTAAGATCCTTGGGATTCACACTGCCTTTCTTCAAAGCCTTTGCGGCTTCTGTGACTTCCGACATCGGGATACCGGTGCAGCACTCCATATACACCGTAATCAGGTCATCATTGATGGAAAGGACTTTGCCGTACATATCATTGGGTTCATCCTCCAAATAAATGCAGTTGTTGTACGTCTTGCTCATCTTCTGTCCGTCCGTTCCGGCTATCAATTTGGTGGTTATCACGAACTTATCGCGTTTGCCGAAGGTGGACTGCAACGTTCTGCCCGCGAGCATGTTGAAAAGCTGGTCATTCCCACCAAGCTCACAATCGACGTCCAAATTTACGGAATCGTAGCCTTGCATAAGAGGATACAAAAACTCATGCAATCCTATCGGCTTTCCTTCCTTTAAGCGCTTGTCGAACATGTCGCGCTCCAAAATCTGCTGCACGGTGAAGTTACCGGCTAAGTTAATGATGTCGACAAACATGAGCTTTTCCAACCACTGGTGGTTATAGACCACTTCGATGTTGGTGAAGTCGAGCACTTTCGCTGCTTGTTCTTTGTAGGTCTTAAAATTTTCCAGCACCTGTTCGGTCGTGAGAGGTTCACGCTGCTTATCGCGACCGGAAGGATCCCCGATCATCGCAGTAAAACTTCCAATCAGGAAGATCACTTGGTGCCCTGCATCTTGAAATGCACGCAGCTTGCGTAGAGGCACGCTATGCCCCAAATGCAGCTTGGTTCCCGTGGGATCGATGCCCAAGTAGATGCGGATCGGTAGACCTGTCTTCAACTTCTCCTCCGCCAAAGCCTTTGGCGTGACTGCTTCCACCGCGCGTGTTAAGAGCTCATTTGGCATAACGGAAGTGTAGCAGACTCTTTGCTGTGAATCATGACGTGAAAGAGGCATAGTATCCGCATGTCCGAGTGGCTCGTTTCGTATCCCCACAGGCTGGATTCTTTTCTCGCGGAAGAAGGACGTGTGCTCAGTCGCGAGAAAGCAAAGAGAGCGATCGAAGAAGGCCATGTCCGCGTGAACGACGTGATTGTCAAAAAGCCGGCGCATCGTCTTGAACCCGGTGATCGCGTGATTGTAAGCGACGATGCTTCCACTCCAACGGAAAGTGCGATCGAACCGAAAGATCTGCATCTGGAGATCTTGTACGAAGATGAGCAATGCTTCGTCATCAATAAGCCCGCGGGGTATTCCGTCCATCCGGGTGCCGGAGCAATCGATGAGCCCACGATCCTGCATGGCGTCGCCCTTCTGTTTACGAAGATGAAGATTCCATTCTCGTCAGAGAGCGTTCTCGTGCATCGCTTGGATAAAGATACGACCGGTTGCTTGCTGATCGCAAAGAATCCTGCGGCACACATAGCATTGCAGAAACAGTTTGAGACGCGCACCGTGAAAAAAACATACTTGGCACTCGTCGCAGGCATTCCGGAGAAATCCCAAGCGAAGATCGATGCACCCATCGGCAGAAGTTCGATGAATCCAACGAAGATGGCCATAACAGGAACCAGCACGAGCCGCGAGGCGCAGACGACCTATCGCATAGTAGGAAAAGCTTCCAATGTTGCTCTTCTGGAGTGTGACCTGCACACGGGACGCACGCACCAAATTCGTGTGCACTTGGCGGGCATCGGGCATCCTGTACTGGGTGACAGCAGCTACAGCAGCGCACTCAGCGAACGTGTGGTGCAGGAATGGGAAGTGGAATCGCTCTGCTTGCATGCCTGGAAACTTACTTTTGAATCACCTGCCGATGCAAAAGATCATGCGATTGAAGCGCATCTGCCAGCGCAATTCTTGGAAATACTGAAGAAACTCAACATCAATTTTCTTGCCTAGCAGGATCTGAGTTGTACGATCACAACACTATTCCTCTCTTTGATATGCATGAACGCACGTTTCAGTTGGACACCCGTGTAGATCCACCTGATGGCAACGAAAAACAAACTTTGGAAATAGAAGAAGATGATCTTTCCAGATGCGAAACACCGAACGATCTTCTTCATCATATAAAATTCGATCAAGTTCTTCGCGTGTTTAACTTGCATCGACGACAATGTGCAAACTCAGCAGGCAGACCGCGTCCGACGGATCTGACGAGGGAAGCCATTCTCGATGATAAAGGATATATAGATTCATTAATGAACTACTGGGAATCAACGCTGAAAGCAAAAATGACCCCTCGGACCGCCAGCAGGTTGGAACCTCTGGTTAAAAAAACATATAGTGCGGCGGTGGAACACAATCGATTACTCCTTCAAGCAGGAGCTACACTGCGAAAATTATTCCAAGTGATTAATCCTGTATAACCACTCTTACGGATTGTACGTCACCGTGTACTCCAACTTATCCAGGATCTCGTTCCTCGCATTGCGCGTGACAATGACGTAGACATTTTTACCGCGCTTCAAGTTGCCGTACTCCGTGTTCGCGATGTAGTTCCAGAATGTTTTGCCATCGACATACAACTGCAACTCGTAGTCATTCACCCAGACACTGGCTGTCTCCGGAATCGTCGTGCCTTCTATAAGGAATTCGCTGCCGGTAGCCGTATGCGCAGTACCCGCTGTGGGACCGGTCACAACCAGAGAGCCCGGTTTTAGAGGAGCATTGTTCGGGAGCTCCGCGGGAGTCTCTGTAACGGGAGCGGCACTGCTTGCTTGCCCTTCTGCAATGACACCTTCCGTGCCTTCGCCCAATATGATTTTGAGCACGGCGGGCTCGCTTTTGTTACCGGCGTCATCGATGGCGACAACGGAAAAAATATTTTCGCCCTGTATAAAATTACCAAGCCGCGTGCTTGCGAGATAGCTCCACTCTCCTTTGCTGGGGGAAAAAAGCTGCAACCGGTAATCATTGACGATGATGCCAACGGCACCCGCCGGCGAGCCTCCGCGAAGCACAAACTCCTGCGTCTGCGTGCGATAGGTTTGCCCCTGCTTCGCCGGACTCGTAATTGTCGGAGCATCCGGGGCTTTGAATTCCCGCGTCACGTTGCGCAGCACTTCCTCCAAAATTTCTCCGGCGGAATCCAACGCCGCTATGCGGATATCGAACGATTCCGTGCCCGTCGGGAGCGCCAACTCTTGCGAGAAGGTTTTCTTCTCGGCATCCAGCACGGCAAAGTATTCATTCACTTTGATGGAAGCGACACCCTCCCCGAAGGATCCCTCCACTTTGACCGTGCCCGAAGTGAGCTTGGCGGCATTCGCGGGGGAGCGCACGCGCAAGAATCCGCCTTCCACGCCGCCATCCGTCGCTGCGGCCGTCTGCGATGCTTGCTTCGTCACGATGGTCCGACGCACTCTGCTTTCTTCCACCAGGGGCATGCGAATGGCGCCGGGATCCAGCGGACTGCGGTAGGCGTAGAGATCGTTCCCGATGTCCTCCGTGGACGGAAGAATCCACTTTTGACCTTCGCCGATGAAGATGGAATCAAGGTCGGACGAGAGCACTTCCACTTCGATGCCGCTGCCATCGGCGCTGTAGACGTACGCTTCCAAGGCGGAAAGAACGGCCTCCGTTTCCGCAGGAAGCGCAAATGTCGTCATCGGTGTGCGAACCGTGCGCACAATGGCTCCGGTAAAGGATTTTTTCGGGGGCGTTGCCACCCACATTTTTCCTTGCTGGAGCTCCAACTCCAACTCCGATTGTCTGGAACCAAAAGCGCTTTTCGCAACGGTAAGATCGGTTTTCTGATCCAAGCGAACCATGGAACCGTCAAAAAAGAGGAGCGTTGCATGCGTGTTCGCACCCGTTGTCACGCGATCCCCGGGATACAGTTTCATCCCGTCCTGCGCGCGTTGGATGTCACCTCCGTCCAGGGACACGCTCACGGCATCTCTTCCTTCCACATGGAGCGTCACTTTCTCGTGACGGATGGGATTCCCCACGCCAAAAACGCGGAGCACGAAGGATCCCACAACATAAAGAACGATCAGCGCAAGAACGGCGGCAAGCACCCATTTCAAAAGGACTGGATACGCCGAAGTCGCCGCAAGCGGATACGTACCTCGCCTGTGGCGCGCATGAAACAGCATGGGAGGATTGTTATCCTATGGAAAAGAAGAGCGGACTGGCAAGGGTTGCGAGCAATTCTTGTTAACAAGAGATTTTGTGCGGATTAAGGACAAAAGCAGCATCAAACACCAAAGAAGGCACCGCATGACCAATGAATTTTCATTTCAATTCTATAAAGGCATACGACACCATTTCCCTACTCACATCGAGTCATGATATGGAATCTAAAGTTGAGTCCTTGGTTCCTTGATCATTCCCTTGGCGTTTGGTGCTGCTTTGGATCTTGAATAGGACTCACACTTCACTATCGAGTAACACGATCGATTCGATCTCAATGATTTAAGCTGTCACACGTTCCACTTCTTCCCTTGTGGTGAGTCCTTTCTTCACAAATTCTTCTCCCCATTCCTTCATTGTCTTGAGTCCATCCTTCTTTGCCTGTTCCGCAATCTTCGGTCCTTGCGCCATGTTCAGAATCTGTGTTTGCAGAGCAGGCGTCATGGTGAGCAATTCCGGCAAACACATTTGTCCATCGTACGAATCGTGGGAACCCGGGTCACATTTCCCGCCACGACACGAGGTTTTGAGTGTTCGCACGAGACGCTGTGCCAAAACCGCACGAAGCGCCGGAGCAAAGGTGTAGGGGCTCACGCCCATGGAGAGTAGACGCGGAATGGCTTCCACGGCGGAATTGGTGTGCAATGTGGATAGCACCAAGTGCCCCGTGAGAGACGCGTTGATGGCGGTCTGCGCCGTTTCCAGATCGCGAATTTCGCCCACCAGGATGACATCGGGATCATGGCGGAGCACGGACCGAAGTCCGTTCGCGAACGTGAAATTATGCTCGGGGTCGATCTGACTCTGGATGATGCCCGCAAGCTCGTATTCCACCGGATCCTCCAACGTGATGATGTTTCGCTCCTTGCCGACGATGGTGGAGAGGAGTGCATAGAGCGTCGTCGTTTTGCCGGAGCCCGTCGGCCCCGTGACGAGCACGAGACCGTTCGGGAGTTCCACAAGATCGCGCAAACTCTTCACGATCTCCTCCGGAAACCCGAGTTTTTCCAACGGCAGGATGCCGCGATCGGGATCCAAGAATCTGAGCGTCACAGCTTCGCCGAAACGCGAAGGAAGCGTCGCTGCGCGAATGTTCACCACGCGGTTTTTCATGGGAATGACGTACTGGCCGTCTTGCGCCACCGTCGTGATGTTCAATTTCAGTTTCGCCAAAAATTTGATGCGACGGAGAATGTCCCCGTACTGCACCGGCGTGAGAAAGGCGACCGAACGAAGCACGCCGTGCAAACGACATTCCAAACGAACGTCCGTTTTCTGCGGCGAAAAGTGGATGTCGGAAATGCCGAGGGCTGCGGACGCTTCTTGCAATGCGGTGAGTACGGCTTCGCCTCCGAGTGTTGCATACGGAATGCTCATAAGGGGGTTTTCTGTGCTCATTTTTTGTTTGGGTGTCGCATCGGCCATAACAGACTATTATAGCAGAAAAGCAGCGTAGTTGCCAGATTCTTCCTTTGTGCCATTTCGTCAAAATGTCCTCAGAAGTCGCTCGAAAGCGTGCTCGCATCCTGGTACAAAGGATTGACCGCACATCCCCATGGCTCTTCGCCCGAAGATTTCACAGTCCGAAACGCAGAAGCGACGCTCGCTGCTGCAGAGAATGACCATCGTTCATGGTTTTTTTCTGCTGGCTCTGCTCATTATCGTTTCGCGCTTGATCGAACTCCAGCTCGTGCGCGGCAAGGAATACCACGAAGCGGCGCAGGCCCAGCACTTTGGCGGCGTGCGTCTCCCTGCGAAACGCGGCGAAATTTTGGGCATGAGCAGCAAAACGGAAGAAACGAATTTGCTCGCAACGAACACCACGCTGGATCTCGTCTACGTCGATCCGTTGATCACCGATGACGCGACACAGGTGGCGGAAACGCTTGCCGATATTCTCGTCACGGAGGAATTTCACGCGCACTGCACGGCCGGTGAGCAAACCTGTCCGCGCGAATTGATCCCCTTCTACGCAGCGGCTTTTGATCCCGTGGAGCAGATGAAGCGCATCTCTTCGGGGGTCGTCTTCGAGCCGATTCCCGCCACACGCCCACCGACGGACATTCTGCATCTTCCCGATCGCACGGAAGTGAAGCGACTCTTCGCACGCGAAATAGAAAGCAAAATTTCGGAGAGGAAAGTGACGTTCGTCCCGCTCAAGTACGGAGCCACCAAAGTGCAGATGAAAGCTGTCGTCGATCTGAATATCCAGGGCATCGAAGTGCATGAAGACGAAAAGTTGATCTACGCGAATCCGGAAGACATCACGCAACCCTACGTCGATTCCCATGCGCGAAAGTTGGCTGTTCCTCTCGCCATGGATCCCGTCTTGCTCCGTCGCCTGCTTCGGTCACGCCCGCTTCGCTACGTTTCGGTGATGCGTCGTTTGCCGCCCGCGCTCTCGCTAATGATTAAAGAAGCCCAGTTGGAAGCCATAAAGGAGACGGATATTCTGAAAGAAAAAGCGGCAACCACCAAGGAAGCGCAAGAGATTCAATCCCCTCTCCGCAGCATCGCGCTCATTCAGGAGCACTGGCGATTCTATCCCGATACGACCATCGCATCGCACGTCATCGGGTTCTTGAACACCAATCAAGAAGCGCAGTACGGCGTCGAGCGCACGTTCAACCCGCAACTGCGCGGCCAGGAAGGACTCATCAGCACCGTCAGCGACCCGCATGGCGGGCAGATTCTCACGGCGGATCAATCCATCGTCGATCCGAAAGACGGCGACACCGTGGCGCTGACCATCGACCGATCGATCCAAAAAGAAGTGGAGACGATCTTGCAAGCTGCCATCGAAAAGTATGCCGCGGACAGCGGCCAGGTGATCGTCATGGACCCGTTCACGGGACGCATCCTCGCGATGGTGAACGCCCCGCTCTTCGACAGCAACAACTACGCGGTCGTCTACGAAAAAGAACCGATTTTCTTGAATGAAGGGAAACGGAACCAGATCGTCGTGGAAGTGTTCCATCCGGAGACGAACGTGCGCGTGGTGAAAGCGTACCGCAATGACGTCTTCACCCCGGAGGGACGCGAATTTTTGAGTGAGAAAACGCGAACGGCGCTCGCGGACCTGGAGCAGCTCTACGATTTGGAAGATTTTGCGCGCTATTACCATTACATCGGTGAGAACAACCGCCGCGAAGTGTTTCCCACGGAAAATCCGGATCTGTGGCTCAAGTTCAAGAACAACATCGGCGTCGGCGCGTACTTGAACCGCACGATCCAAGAAATCTACGAACCGGGCTCCGTCATGAAGCCTATTACCATGGCCATTGCCATCGACCAGGGGGAAGTGGCGCCCAATGACATCTACAATGACACGGGTCCCGTGAAAGTGGACGAATACACCATCAAGAACTCGCTCCTCACGTACTACGGCAAAGTGACGATGACGAATTGCTTGGAACTATCCATCAACACCTGCATGACGAGCGTCTCGGACAAACTGGGACCCAAACTCTTCCACCGCATGCTCACGCGATTCGGCTTCGGACACCTGACGGGCATCGAACTGGAAGATGAGCTTCCCGGAGAGATGCTCCCCTGGGACGACTGGAGTCGATCGCTGCTTGCCACCGCCGCTTTCGGACAAGGCGTCTCCGTAACGCCTTTGCAAATGGTGACGGCGTTCGCGGCATTGAGCAACGGCGGAAAATTGATGCGTCCCACCATAATCGATTCCATACTGCATGCGGACGGCACCGTGGAAAAAACGGAACCGCGCATCATCGACCAAGTCATCACGCCGGAGACCTCGGACACCATCACGGCCATGCTCGTGAGTTCCGTGACGAATGGTTATGCGAAGCCCGCCAAAGTAAAAGGGCACCACATTGCCGGAAAAACCGGAACCAGCCAGATCGCAGGTCCCGGCGGAAAGTATGAAACCGGCACGGGCTCCACGACCGCATCGTTCATCGGCTACGCACCGGCGAACCATCCCAAGTTCGTCGCACTCATCAAGCTCGACCGGCCCAAAGCAAAAAACATCACGCACGGTGCGCAGGCTGCTGCTCCCATCTTCCATGATATTGCGGAATTCTTGATAAAGTACTACGGATTGCCGCCCGATGAGGAGAATGCCAAATAGCTCATATCTCAGCATTCTTTACAACTACGCATTTTTGCTTTAAAAGACGTCTCCTTCTCGGTGAGACCCGTGTAGGTGAACCAACGCTGGTTCATGAAATCCACCGTCCCGTCCGGTAGCGCGGTCCACACGATTTCGGAAGCGACTCTGCAAGAAAATGAAGATGTTGCTCCGAAAAAGCAGACATGCCCGCCGGAACAATAAAAGGTTCTTGTGCAACAAGACCCGTTTCCGGCTCGCGATGCGCCTGCTTGCCGATGATACATTGAATGAGCGTATCCATGGAGATCAGACGACAGTATGCATGAAACACGCGAAAAGGGACAGCATATGCAGGCTTTTTCTCCTAAAACCCCTATCAATAGCTGATTAGCTTATTAGCTGATTAGGATGAGAGCGAGCTTCGAGATTAATGCATACAGCATTTTCATAACCTCCAGAAGCAAATTACTTTTTGTTGATTTCCAGTTTTCAAATAATTACCACAAAATAATTTCTTCTTTTATCCACTAGAGTTTGTTGCTTTGCAACAGCAATCATATACATTGCAACAGTATTCATTTTACCAAACTTCTGTATGGCAAACGTGAAAATGGAATTCAGCATCGGTGATATGAAATTTAGCGGTGAAGGCGATGAGAAATGGCTCTCGGTGCAACTAGACAAAATCATCGCTCAAGCAAAAATTTCTCGAAAAGAGCCGACAGTAGATAGAATATCGCCTACTGTCTCAGCTGATCATTCTATTACTACAGGTGATGAATCTATAAGTGGAAGACCGCTGGCAGCCTTCCTAGTTGAGAAAAATGCAAAAGTAAGCCAAGTACGAAAATTCCTGGTCACAGCTGTTTGGCTTGGAGCAAAATACAACAAGACTAATCTTACGACACGTGAAATAACAATTGCCCTTCGAACTGCAAGTCAAACTCGTCTCGGGAATTCTGCTGATTGCTTGAACCAAAATGTTGCAAAAGGTTTCTGCGAAAAGATTGGGAATGAGTTTTTTGTTACCGATGATGGCAGAAAGTCGATTGTAAACTCATGATGTTTAAATATATTTCAAATACGGGGCATGGCAAAAATGCCGACCTTTTAAAAGGGGATATAGCAACAAATCTTCTCAAGTCCGGTCACCCCATACTCGCAACTATTATTGGAATCTGCGATTTCAAAAACAGGTACCCTAAATCTCCAAGTGTTCTGAAAATTGGTATTACTGGCGGGGTCACACTTTTTGGCCTCAAAGCTCTAGCTACTCCTGTTCTAACTGCAGCAAATCAGCTCCTCGCAACTATTTTACAGTGACCGATTTTGCTAAATTCCTGGGCATATCCGGATTTTTGCCCCGTTTCACTGCGAGGAAATAGGCCAAGACTTGAATCGGGATGATGTTGACGATTGCTTGCGCGGGGCCTGCATCCGGCACTTTGATCCACTCTGCAAAGACCTCGTGCTTCTTCGGTGCGACACCGATCATAAAGGCACCACGTGCCTTCAGTTCGATGCTGTTGGTGATGACGTCCGTCGTGACTTCATCATTGCCAACCAGCGCGATGCACGGCGTGTCTTGCTCGATGAGAGCAATCGGTCCGTGCTTGAGTTCGCCGCCCGCGAATCCTTCTGCGTGGATGTAACTGACTTCTTGAATTTTAATGGCACTCTCCATGGCCATGGGGTAGTTCCAGCTCTTTCCGATGATGTAGAGGTTTTCATCATTTTTGATCTTCTCCGCCAACTCTTTCAAACGCGTCACGTAACGCGGGTTCAACATTTCCGCGATCTGCGAGGACGTTTCCAAGAGCAATGTTTTTCCCTGGCGCAATTTTCCCGCGAGTGCGTAGGCAATCAAAAGAAGCACTGCGAGTTGTCCCGTGAGAGCTTTGGTGGACGCCACCGCACGCTCGGGTCCTGCGTTGATGCGCAGCGTGTAATCCGCCTCGCGAGCGATGGTCGAACCTTCGACGTTCACGATCGCCAACACTTTCGCTCCTTTGAGTTTCGCAACCCGCATGGCATCCAGCACATCCGCCGTCTCGCCGCTCTGGCTGACGACGATGAGAAGGCTCTCCGGTTTTAAAAAGTGATGATAGAGCTTGAATTCGCTGGCGGGCGCAAAATTCACGTGCTTCTCCGCAATGACGGAAAAGAAATACTCCGCCGCCATGCAGGCTTTGGCAGCCGTGCCGCAGCCCACAAGGAACGTGCCCTTGGCATCGTGGATGGCCTTCGCCAGCGTCATGATCTGTTCTTCATCTTGATTCACGGCGCGCGCAACGCTTTCCTTCTGATCCATGATTTCCTTGAGCATGAAGTGTTCAAAGTCACCCTTCTCCGCTTGTTCAATGGACCAATTGATTTCGATTTCGCGCTTCGGCTTTTCCACGCCCGTCGCAAGATCGGAAAAGATGATGCTGTTGCCGTCCGTCACGAGCATCTCACCGTTATCTATATATTGCACCGTCTTCGTGTGCTTTAGGAACGCAGGAAAGTCCGATGCGACGTAGTACCCGTCTTTGCCGACGCCCACGATAAGAGGCGAACCCGTGCGTGCGGCCACAAGCGAGTGTGATGCGGTATGCAGCGCGAGGATCGCGAAGCGTCCTTCGAAACGGAGACATGCCTTGCGAACAGCCGCTGCAAAATCTTCGGCTGTTTTCAGTTCCTCTTCTATAAGGTGTGGAATCACTTCCGTATCGGTTTCGGAAACAAACGTGTGACCTTTCTTCTTGAGTTCGTCGCGGATCTCCCCGAAGTTTTCGATGATGCCGTTGTGAATCACCGCGATGGTCTTGTCACAACTCAAATGCGGATGCGCGTTTTCCTTCGTGACGCCGCCGTGCGTCGCCCAGCGCGTGTGTGCGACGGCCAGCGAACATTCTTCATAGAACTGCAGTCCGTTCACTTCGCTGATCTTCCCGATGTCTTTTTTTACCAAAAACCCATCACCAATGCTGCAGGCGACTCCCCAGGAGTCGTACCCGCGGTACTCCAAATTCTTCAACCCTTCCACCACCAATGCTCCTGCATCTTTCCTGGTGCCCACATACCCGAATATTCCGCACATAGATGCCATATTCTTGCGGAAAACCGATCCTCAGTCAATGGAGCCTTATGGAAGGAACCAGAGGAAACAAAGACGCATTAGGAAGCAGACGGTGCGTCATCATCTGTTTCTTCTGTTTCCTTTACCTCCTCTGTTTCCTCCTATTGACGCATTCAGCGCTCCCACCTACCATCTCCCAGCTCTTCTATGCCAATTATTGAGTCCGCCATCAAACGCGCACGCCAGAACGAGACGAGGCGTGCACGACGCCAGCCGTTCAAGACACGCCTGAAAAGCGTACTGCGTTCGTACACGGATCTTATAAAGGAAGGAAAGAAGAAGGAAGCTGCAGAGCTCTTCCCGCTGGTGATGAAAGTCATCGACACTGCAACAAAGAAGAACATCCTTCATAAGAACACCGCAGACCGCAAGAAATCGAGGTTGAGTAAGATGATTAGTGCCAAATAACTAGCATCGAATTTAGTTGAGATGTTTCTGTCTTTGTTTTCAACCCTCTCTCTGTCTCTCTCCCTGAAGGGAGAGAGGACGTCATTATTATTCTTTTTTAGAATTTTGCGTGTCACACTTTTCAGACTCTCAAAAACAGATACATGACGTTCCCTCCCCCTGTAGGGGGAGGGACAGGGAGAGGGTTAAAAAGAAACATGAACATATACCGTAACTTCCACTCTTCTGACTTTGAACTTATACTCATTCCTGTGAAGATTCTCGCTTTAGATCTGGGAACCAAGCACACAGGAGTCGCATTTATCGACCAAGAGAATGTGGGATTCGTCGTGCCACTCCCCACCATCAACCATAAGAGCAACGAAGAATTCATGCATGCTGTGCAAACATTGATCACCGATCGGAAAATTGATCGCATAATTGTCGGACTCCCCTTCTTGCTTTCCGGAAAGGAAGGATCGCAAGCGGCACTGGTGCAGAAACGCGTGAAAGATGTGGAGACACTCGGCATCCCCATTTCGCTCATGGACGAGCGCTATTCCTCACGTCAGACCTCTACGGCCACCCACCCGAAAAAAGGCAGGGATCGATCGGCTGTAGACCCCAATGCAATGGCAGCCATAGCCATTTTGGAAGCATTTACAGAAAGTTGACAATACCAAGAAATACAGGTATTTTATAACCTTTCCTTGGTCATTGAACAGCATCGCTCTGCCGAAAAGTCGG
Source organism: Candidatus Peribacteria bacterium RIFCSPHIGHO2_01_FULL_51_35 (assembly GCA_001787535.1). Taxonomy (GTDB): domain Bacteria; phylum Patescibacteriota; class Gracilibacteria; order Peribacterales; family Peribacteraceae; genus 2-02-FULL-52-16. The sequence goes on along the minus strand of MFXP01000002.1, from coordinate 17,370 downwards.
AAATAGCATCACAAAAAAATAAGCACGTGTTGCTGCTCTCGACACGCAAAAATTTGGGTCACTGATTGACACATTGGACATATGTAGAAAAAGCAATAAGTGAATCAGTTGGTCTACTCGAACCGATCGCAAATCTTTTGCTTCTGTCAATTTTCTGGTAGAACGAGGGTTGTTCTTTTCTCCCCTGCATCCATGACGTCGCCCGTCACCACATCTTCTTCCCAGCAGCAAGCTCAAGGCTCTCAACTCGTCATCAATCTCCAAGAATTGCTTAATAATCTTTTCATGGTTTTGACGGAGAAGGAAGTGGCGGTGATCAAGAAGCGTTTCGCACTGTTTGGACAACCCAAGCAAACGTTGGAGAAGATCGGCAAGCATTTCAAAGTGACGCGCGAGCGCATCCGCCAAATCGAGAGCATTGCGTTGAGCAAGTTGAAGAGAACGGTGCGCACGACGCGCTTGGACGAAATCAATGACCTTGCCAAGGCGACGCTTCGCGCCCATGGCGGCGTGATGCCAGAGGATGAACTCGTTTCCCTTGTTCTGAAGCGCATTCAAGGAAGCACGACCGTCGACGGCGCGGTGTTACGCCTCTCCTTCTCCATTGATACGGAAATGAGCTCCACGGGACGCTCCATCACCTTTGTGCCGTTCTGGAGACTCACGTCGCTCTCTGCAGATGATGTGTCATTGATCATCGACAATATCGTCAAAATCCTCCGCAAGCGCAAGACCTGCATGCAGCAGGAGGAGCTGGTGTCCGCCATCCAAGCCATGAACTTGTTCAAGGATCGCGTCCCGAGCGCAGAGCTTATTGGAAGCTGCCTCAAGATCGACGAGCGTCTGAGGAAGATAGATGAAGGCTGGGGTTTGACCGAGTGGCGCTTTGTTCGCCCTCGCAGCATTCGCGACAAAGTGGAAATCATCCTCAAGAAATCCGGAGAACCGCTCCACTTCATGGAGATTGCCAACCGCATCCGCGATGCCAAGTTCGACCACAAGAACGTCACCGTCCAGGCCGTCCACAACGAACTCATCCGCTACCCGCAATTTGTGCTGGTTGGACGCGGCCTCTACGCTTTGAAAGAATGGGGCTACGAGCCGGGAACCGTTGCAGACGTCATTGAGCGTATCCTCAAAGAGAAAGGACCTCTCAGCAAGAAAGAGATCATTGTGGAGGTCAGCAAGCAGCGCACCGTGAAGGTTGGCACCATCTCCCTAAATCTCCAGAAGATGCCGTACTTCACCCGCGTGGGCCGCGCCGTGTACGCTTTTGATGCCAGCAAGAAGTAAGAAAAGGGAGTAGAATCGTTTCTCTCTCAGCACTCCTATGAAACGTTTCTGCGCTTCCGTTGCCATTATCCTGTCCGTCCTTTTCCTTGCAGGCTGCAAGGAAGTTGTTGTTGATCTGCCCGAAGGAATCCAAACCGTGGAAGGCACTATAGAAGATGCCGCGATTTCGCTGGTGCGCAGAGGAACGCACGTGCTCACCAACAATGGCAAAGATCTTTACCTCCTGGAGAGTGCGACGGTCGACCTTCGTGATTACGTCGGAAGCCGAGCGACTGTAAAAGGAAAGGTGCAAGCGAACACCGATGCAAAGTGGCTGCCGGTGCTGACTGTGGAAGAGATCACCGAACAGAGTGAAGGGCAAACCGTGCATGTGTTTTCTGCGCTCGGCATTAGCCTGCAAGTCCCCGCCACCTGGCAGTTGCATATACAAGGATCCGGTTCCATTTTCAACCTTCCCGGCTCGCTGCAGCCGATCCTCACCATCATGGAAGAAGATTTTGAGGACATTCCCTACGATTTCTTCGGCGATTCCTCCACGGAAGAGAAAGAAATGACTCCCGTTATCATTGCCTCAAAGAGAGCGCTGCGTGTGACCGAGAAGAGCACGGGCATCCTGAGCATTCACATTGATCGCGGCATTTCCACGGCTGCCACCAAAAAGAGAGTGATCACCATTCAATTTACTCCCGAGAATCCGGAGGATGCTAAAGCCTCGCATGAACTCTTCCTGCGCATCATTCAGTCACTCAAATTCACCGGTGAGGCGAGGTCGAGCGCTTCTACAGCAGCATCTAAAGGCACCGACACATCATCCTCTGCGGGAAGCGATTCTTCGCCCGCTGCAGGCAAGCCCTGCGGCGGTCCTGCCGGCATCCTGTGTCCCACGGGCTTTTACTGCGATGTGCAGGATTTGCAGACGAATATTGGGAAGTGCAAGAAGCGCTGAGGACTTTTACCTATTGTATGGAGAAAACGATTCCTCTTACCCGGCCGGACAGCATAGACCCCGACATACTCAATGCCGTCCAGAGATATGATTCTGTCCTCATGATCGTGCGAAGAGGCGACAAGAAATTATGCATGCCTGTGTGCGATGCTTTGCGACAACACTCTATCGACGCACAGCTTGATTATGATCCCCGAGCGTTGCGTGACTCGCATTACGGTGAGGCCGCCAATCATAATCTTTTACTTGTGCGCGCGTCTCGCACCATACGGGAAAGCACAGTCTTTCATGTCGTGGAATACGCGCGAGGCAAATTTTCCCGTCCGGATTTCTCGATTCTTGTCGAAAAAGGAAAATCTCACAGTATTCGGACACGAAAAAGCGGAGGCCAAGAACACAATCCGGACGGGTACAAGCAGCTTCTTTCAGACCTGCAAGAAAAAGGATTACACACCATAGAGACAACCGGAAGAACCGGATTCGACATTCTGCAGGAATCCGTGCGGCATCATCTGGGACACATTCTCGGACTCGAACAAGAGATCACACAAACAATGCTGCAATAGTAAACAAGTGTGATCCCACCAGAACAAGAATGCCCCACATGGCCTTTTTCTTTTTGAAGACTAAATAAAGACTGAGGCAGTACGGCACCAGTAACACGAGAGCGCCAGAGATAAGAATCAGCGCACTCGAAAGTGAGAGCAACACGCCTCCGATGGAAAAGATGAGAAAAAAGCGGAAGAAAAGATAAAGATCGATATCCGCGACGGCGATGAAGAATAATTGCATGAAAATGGCACCTTCTCCTCTGCTCATGTTCGTAGTATACGCGATGAGAATAATGCCACGCTTAATGGTGTACGTTATTACACCACAACCTATTTCCGCTTCTGCAAGCGCTGTTTTTTGACTCCTAAAAAATAGTTCGTAAGATGAGTGTACAACCATACACCTTCCTCATCGGGGCGTTCTGTCGCAAGGCAGAACGTCCCTAGGAACCATTCTCTCTGTGAGAATCACATGAATCCGGACATTCATCAAAACGTTTTCTTCTTTACCTCCTTCTTCATCTTCTTCCTCCTCCCTATCATGACAAAGTCTTCATCTTCTTCCTCCGCAGTTATGGAACCACCCAAAGCAAAAGCAGCCGATCAATCGACGCCGGCGAAGTCCGCCAAGGCTGCATCGACGACAACGAACATAAAAACCGAAGCAATCAAAGCTGCACTCGCACAGATCAAAAAACAGTACGGCGACGGAGCCATCATGCAAATGGGCGACCGCGATGCCGTGACCATCGAAAAAGTTTCTTCGGGATCCCTCTCGCTGGACATCGCACTGGGCGGAGGTATTCCGAAAGGCCGCATCATAGAAATCTTCGGACCGGAATCCTCCGGCAAGACGACGCTGGCTCTTCACTGCATTGCAGAAGTGCAGAAACGCGGTGGCAAAGCTGCGTTTATCGACGCCGAGCACGCGTTGGATGTGCAGTACGCCAAGAAGATCGGCGTGGACGTGGATGTCCTGCTCGTCTCGCAACCGGACGATGGTGAGCAAGCACTGGAGATTACGGAGGCGCTCGTGCGCTCCGGCGGCATCGACATCATCGTGATTGACTCCGTTGCAGCACTGACACCGCGTGCAGAAATAGAAGGCATGATGGGTGACAGCCACATGGGACTGCAGGCGCGCTTGATGAGCCAAGCTCTTCGTAAACTGACGTCGATCGTGAGCAAGACAAACTGTTCCGTCGTCTTCATCAACCAAATGCGCATGAAGATCGGTGTGATGTTCGGCAACCCCGAGACAACCACGGGCGGCAATGCGCTCAAGTTCTACGCATCGCTGCGCTTGGATGTGCGCCGTATTGATAAAATCCTGGAGAAAGTGACGGGCAAAGATGCGGAATCGCAGGAAGTTGTCGGCAACAGAACACGCGTGAAAGTCGTCAAAAACAAAGTGGCTCCGCCGTTTAGACAGGCCGAGTTCGATATTCTGTACGCACGCGGTATCAGCAAAGAAGGTGATGTCCTGGATCTTGGCGTGAAATACGGCGTACTGGAGAAGGCCGGCAACTACTTCCGCTACGGCGAGGAAACGCTGGGACAAGGCCGCGAGCAGGCTCGCTTCTACCTCATTGAGAATAAGAAGCTCACCGAGAAATTGGAAAAAGAAATCCGGGCTGCAGCAGAGAAGCTTGTTGTGTAATTCGTATTTTCCGTAGCAGCGAGTCATGACTCGCTGCTACCGTACATGTATGGAAAAAGAACTCTTCAATCAATTCGGCTGGGAACTGACAATGGAAGAGGCATCACTTCCCGATGGAAGGAAGAAAAAGCTTGTACGCGTTCACCGCTGTGATTCAGTACATATTCTTGCCTTCGATAAGGATTGCAACGTTCTTTTGCTCCGAGAATTTCGTCCATTCTATGGCAAATATATTTGGATGCTGCCCAGTGGTCGCGTCGATAAAGAAAATGACATAGAAACAGCCGCGCAGCGTGAATTGCAAGAGGAGACCGGATTTCGTTCAAAATCATTAACGCACTACTGCACAACACAGCATTCGGAAAGCATGAATTTTGCGAATCATATTTTTATCGCAAAGGATTTGACGGAAGATCCGTTAAAACAAGATGACCACGAATTGATCGAAGTGCATGCAATGCCGTTGGAAGAAGCGATTGAAAAGGTTTTAAGCAGTCCGGTGATTCATACGGCAAGCGCTTTTGCACTCCTGCGGTACACGCACGAACACCCATAGTTTTCCACAGTTCTTCCAGAATTCTTCCAGAGATGCATAAGGAAATAAGGTGAGCATTTGTCCCGCTATTCGGCAAGATTCGGAGTGAAAGAGACGTCGTATCGCGCTACCATCACTTCCCCTTTGAATTTCTATGCCCGTTGCTTCGCCACTTCTGGAGACCCAACCGCATTCAACAGAAGCGGAGAAAACAGTGCTTGGAGCGCTTTTGTTGGATCCGGAAGCTATAGTCAAGATTTCCGATCTCCTGACGCCGGAAGATTTTTACGATCCCACGTATCGTATCATTTTTCAGGCGATCTTTGAACTCTATCAACAGCATGAAGCAATCGACTTTGTGACGGTGAACAGCAAGCTTGCGGATAATAAAAAAATCCAAGACGTGGGAGGCAGCGCGTTCTTGGCGGAGCTTGCATCGGTTGTCCCGACATCGTCGCACATTTACCAGTACGCGCAGATTGTAAAGACCAAGGCCGTGCATCGCCGCATCATCGATGCGGGGCAGAAGATCACAGGGTTCGGCTACGAAACGGACAGGCCCATCGCAGAACTTTTGGATCAGGTCGAGAAAACCGTCTTCAACGTGACGAACATGTTCCTGAAAGAAAAGTTCATGCACATTCGCGAAGTCTTGGATGCGCGCTACGAAAAATTTGCGGAAATGCACGAATCCGACGACGACAATGTGGTGAAAGGCGTGCCAACGGGCTTCCAGGCATTGGATATGAAGATCTCCGGCTTGCAGCCCAGCGACCTCGTCATTGTCGCCGCACGTCCCAGTATGGGAAAAACCAGCTTGGCGCTGAATATTGCGCAGAACGCCGCCATTCGCTTCCACAAGACCGTGGGCATCTTCTCGCTGGAAATGAGCAAAGAGCAGCTCGTGGACCGCTTGTTTGCGTCCATGCTTGGCGTGGACAGCTGGAAACTCCAACGCGGCAAACTGGATGACAGCGATTTCCAGAACATGGGTCCCATCATGGATGAATTGAACAAAGCAAACATCTTCATCGATGACTCCGTCGCTTCCTCGATGCCGGAACTCCGCGCAAAGGCACGCCGCCTGCAAATGGAACACGGATTGGATTTGCTCATCATCGACTACTTGCAGCTGATGAGCACGGGAAACATGCACTACGCAGGCAACCGCGTGCAGGAAATTTCAGAAATCTCTCGTTCGCTCAAGCAAATCGGGCGCGAACTGCACGTTCCCATTCTCGCGCTCTCGCAGCTCAGTCGCGCCGTGGAAAGCCGCCCGGGCAACATTCCGCAGCTCTCCGACCTCCGCGACTCCGGTTCCATTGAACAAGACGCAGACATCGTGCTGATGATGTACCGCGAAGATTATTACGAAGAAGACAGTGACCGCCCCGGCCTCACGGACATCTACATCCGCAAACATCGCAATGGCCCCACGGGACGTATCGAACTTCTCTTCAAGAAAGAACAAATGCGCTTCTACGACGTGGATAAAGCGCACTCGAGGACACCGGCACACGCAATGGCGAACGATTAAATCTCATATATAGACAGTTTCATGTTACAGGTTTTGGGTTTCAAGTTACGACAGAACTCGAAACCCGTAAGGTTCTTGACTCAAGAAAAAAGATTGCTACATTTCCTTCAAACAGATGTCTCGTCACGGAATTCTCCTCGGCAATCTCCTTACTCTGCTTAGTGCGGAAGGGCGGTTGCATGCGAGGTAAAAATAATAATCCTCACAATACGAACCTCCCTTCCCAGCTGGAGGTTATTTTTATTTCTTACTTTTTTCTTCCCATGAACACCGTATCTTCCAACACAGTCATACCCGATGATCCGTCTCCTATACTCAGACGAGCACGACAATTATCCGAAGTAGAACCACATGAATTGGGCGAATACGAGCGATCTTTGCTTGATGGTTTCGCTTCCGAAGTAAAAGAAGCGACAGAACCTGTCTGGGTGCAGCCGGAAACAGATTGATGCTCATCGCGATCAAATTGTGACAATGAGAAAGCAGTTCTATACTCCGCGTCATATGCCTCCTGATTTCATCCCCATCCGTCCGGAACTTTCTCTGCTCGCGATCCTCGGTTACGCATTCTTTGCGTTTTCCGTCGGACTCCTCCTGACACCGTGGTTCATTTCGTTCCTCCGCAGAAATAAGCTCGGGAAACAGCTGCGCGTGGAAACCGTCGATGGACGGGAAGCGTCCATCTTCCGCAAGTACCATGAGAACAAGATGGGGACGCCGACGATGGGAGGACTTCTCATTTGGGGATCGATTCTGATCACGGTGCTCTTCTCCCGTGCGCTTGCGCTCTTCGGATTTGTGGAAAATTCTCTGCTGCAACGAGGACAGGTGTACCTGCCGCTCTTCATGCTCGTTTCCCTTGGACTTCTGGGCGCACTGGATGACTACTTGAATATCTCCGGCGTCGGAAAAAAACGCGGCCTGGATGTCCTGCCGAAGATCACATCGCTTCTGGTGATCAGTACGGTGGGAGCTCTCTGGTTCTACTTTAAACTTGGCTACGCGGAAATCCACGTGCCTTTTTATGGAGAGCTTGCCGTCGGCGCATTCTACATTCCACTCTTCATCTTCATCATCATCGGAACGGCAAACGCCGTGAACGTGACGGACGGACTGGATGGCCTTGCGGGAGGACTCTTGATGATCGCCTTCGGCGGTTTCGCACTGCTTGCGTACATGAGCGGCCTCGCAGTGCTCGCAGCATTTTGTGCAGTCTGTGCGGGAGCCGTGGCAGCATTCCTCTGGCACAACGTGCCGCCGGCGCTTTTCTTCATGGGTGATACGGGATCCCTTGCTCTTGGAGGCACACTCGGCGTCATTGCACTGATGATCGACCATGTCCTCGTGTTGCCTCTCCTCGGCTTCGTCTTTGTCATTGAAATGCTTTCCGTCATCATCCAGCTCACAAGCAAACGCCTCCGCGGCGGTAAGAAAGTGTTTCGAGCCGCCCCCATTCATCATCATTTCGAGGCTTTGGAGTGGGGCGAAAGCAAAGTAACCATGCGATTCTGGATCATCGGCGCCTTCTTTGCGTTCTTGGGCATTATCGTGGGAATCGCGGGCTGATGCTTCTGTTCCTCTTTGGCTTTCCGGAGAGTCTTGGTATCATCAAGCCATGCTCAGGGTCGCCATCAACGGTTACGGACGCATAGGGCGTGTCGTCCACCGTCAGCTGGTTGAGCGCTTTTCGAAGGAAGTGGAAGTCGTCGCCATCAATGCGTCCAGCAATGCCGCCATGCGCGAGTATCTTTTGAAATATGACACGCTGCACGGACGATTTTCCGGAGACGTGCATCTGGACGGCGAGCATTTGAAGGTGAATGGAAAAACGGTGCAGGTCGTCAAAGAAAAGGATCCTGCTCAATGTCCGTGGAAAGAATTGAAAGTGGACTTGGTAATCGAGGCATCCGGCAAATTCCGCAGCCGCGACAAATGCCAAGCACATCTGGATGCCGGAGCCAAGGCCGTGCTCATAACGGCTCCGCCCAAAGACGATGTCACGATGATCGTGATGGGTGTGAATGATCACCTGCTGAAAGAATCACTCCCCATCGTCAGCGCCGCTTCCTGCACGACAAATTCGATTGCACCGGTTATCAAAGTGTTGGATGCATGGAAGGGCATCCGGAAAGGACTCATGTGCACGACGCACGCCTACACTAGCTCGCAGAATCTTTTAGATAATTCGTCGGACAGTTCGAAGATGCGCATAGCGCGCTCCGCAGCCTTGAATATCATTCCAACGACGACGGGCGCAGCAAAAGCCGTTGGCAAAGTTTTCCCGCACCTGCAGGGAAAGATGGATGGCATGGCGCTGCGCGTCCCCATGCCCGATGTCTCTGCCTCGTACCTTGCACTGGAAATGGAAAAGCCTGTTACCATCGAAGAAGTGAATCATCAACTTACGAAAGCCGCCGAAGGTGAGCTGAAGGGAATCCTTGCAGTGGAGGAAGGATTACTCGTGTCTTCGGATTACATTTCCGATCCGCACTCCAGCACCGTCGATTTGGAATCCACCAATGTCGTGGATGGAACGCTGGTGCAGATCCTCGCTTGGTATGACAACGAATGGGGCTACGGCATGCGTGTGACGGAGATGGCGGCACAGATCGCTTCCTATCTGAAATGAGCGCAGCAAAAGCGTCAGCGAAGCGCCTCACTCTCAATGAACATCTTCAGAGTGTCTCCAAGGCGCCGGATGATTTGCGTCATTTGATTGTGGATATTGCAAACGCCGGAAAGTACGTGCACGACGCCATCCGCAACACGGAGTACGGACTCGCCGGAAAAACAAACCAATTCGGAGAAGACCAGGTGAAGCTGGATGTCGTGAGTGAAGAGATCATCCAGAAACATCTGCGGGAATCGAAAATGGTCGCGACCTACATTTCCGAAGAGCAAAACGAGATCGTGGAACTGCATCCGGAGGCTCCGTACTCCGTTGCCTATGATCCGCTGGACGGGTCTTCCCTCGTGGAGGCAAACCTTGCCATAGGGTCAATTTTTGGCTTGTATAAGGGAAAAAGTATCATCGGTCAAAAGCCAAAGGATCAGGTCGGTGCCCTGTATCTTCTCTACGGCCCTCGCACCGTCCTCGTGTACTCCACAGGAAACGGCGTGCACGAGTTTCGCTTGAACGAAGTCGGCGAGTTCATCGTGATTCGAGAATTTCTGGGCGTCGCCGATACGGCGAAAAATTACAGCCCGGGAAACTTACGCGCGGTGAATGACACGCCGCAGTACCGTGCAATGCTCAACACCTGGCTGGATGAAGAACTCACGCTGCGCTATTCCGGCTGCATGGTGGCGGATATCCATCATATCCTCAGCAAAGGCCAAGGCATCTTCACGAACATAGGAGGCAGCAAATACCCGGAAGGGAAACTTCGTCTGGCATTTGAGTGCGGACCGTTTTCGTACTTGATGGAGCAAGCGGGCGGCGCTTCTTCCGATGGTAAAGCTCCTATCACAAGCAAGAAAATTGAAAAGCCCGATCAGCGAACTCCGATTATCATTGGATCGAAAACAGAAGTGGAACGAGTGTGCGCTCGACTGAAGAGCTAGGAATTAGGAAGTTAGGAGATTAGGAATAAGGCTTCACTTTATATTCCTAATCTCCTAGTTCCTAACTTCCTAATTCCTAAATCAATCCCAAAAGGGTTGTTCGAGCGCCTTCTCAATCACTTGATCCAATGTCTTATCCGGCATCACCTTGCTCTGTTTGCCCTCCAGACGATAAATACGTTTCATGGAACGATACGTGCCCCACGGAAAAAATTTTCTCCAGCTCGGACGTTTATCTTCCACTGTTGTTTCCGCCTTGGGAATAGCCATGGACTTGGGATTTCCCGTCTTCGAGAATTCCACTCTTCCGACAACGACGCGGTTGTCCGGATCGACGTAGACCAAGTCTTCGTCCTTGAACGCGGGAGCCAATGGATCTGTTGCAGGATCACTCATGGGTACAAGCGGTGCTCCTCCGGAGCGGGTGCCGGTGGAGGAGGGGGCGGGGGCGGGGGCGGTACGTAGGTTTCTTTTGCGACAGGAAGAATTTGATCTTCCGGATGATGGAAGAGTTCCTGCGCTTGCGATTTTCGCTGCTCTTGAAGACGTAAAAATGCGTACAGAAGTGCGACCAAATTGCCGATCAAGCAAATATAAATGCCAAAGCGCACTTCCATGCGCGAGAATTCAAATGTGACTTTGGTGAGGACAGAGAGCGCTGCCAGAACGAGAATCGTAGCTTCCAATGCCAAACAGAAGCGCACGAGATCCTTATGGCGCTTTTTGATGAGCACGGGTCCCCCGGAAAGCGGCACAACCGTTATCGCAAGAAGTGTGAGTAGCAGCAGAAAAATGCCAATGCCCAGGAACGACGTGTAAAAGCCAAAACCCGAATACGTAATGCTGTCTCCCCCCAGCCATTCGCCACTGAGCCATGGGAGAAATACACCCACCATGCCAATAATGACTCCAACGTTCAAAATTTGCTCCTCCAGCTCCAAGGTTAGGACACTCCGGATGATGCGTGTGTTCATGGGAACCAGGATAGCATTCACGGACGCATGGCACTAGACTAATAATCCTCACACGTATGCGCATTGCTATCGACTGTCGGGAAGCTTTTCGTGCGGAAAGCACGGGAAAAGGCAAATGGACGGAAGGGTTTTTGAAAGAATTGATGACGCGCAATGCGGATGTAACCCTGTGCTCCGACACACCGGTGCCAAAGCAATTCGATCATCTGAAAAAAATCATCATCCCAAAAAAAGGGTTCGCCTGGCATTGGTCGCTTACGAAAGAATTGAAGAGGCGATCCGACATCGATATTTTTCTGAGTCCGACCAGTTACATCGTTCCGGCACTGCTGGGAAAACGGAAGCGGTGCATTCCTGTCGTGCACGACCTCATCGCATTCCGGAACGAACCGCACGATCGCAAAGCGCGCATGATCGAGTACGCGACACTCGGAAGAGCCATCCGCACTGCATGGAAAGTTGCCGTGATCAGCGAATCGACGAAGAAAGATTTGATGGAGCGACATCCTCGTCTGGATGCAGAAAAGATCTTTATTCTCTACGCAGGACCCCTGCGGGAAAGTGTCCCTGCGTCCGTTCCGGACGAAAAAACCATTCTCTGCGCCGCAACCTTGTGCCCACGAAAAAATCAAGCGCGACTCATTCGTGCCTATGCGAAACTAGATGATGAGCTTCGGAAACAATACCGACTCGTTCTTGTTGGAGCGCGCGGTTGGCACGATGAAGAAATCATACAACTGATTGAAAAAACTTCCGGCGTGGAATGGAAAAAATATGTCAGCGACACAGAGTATGAAGCACTCCTAAACAGAGCGACTGTCTTTGCCATGCCCTCACTCTACGAAGGATTTGGGATGCAAATTTTAGATGCGATGCAGCGGAGTATCCCCATCCTCACATCGAACAAAGGAAGTTTGAAGGAAGTCGCGGGATTTGCCGCTCTCTTTTGCAATCCCGAAGACGAACAATCCATCCGCATTGGTCTGCGCATGCTTCTTCTGGATGAAGAGTTGCGTAAGCGGTTGCAACGGGAATGTACGAAACAAGCAGCTCAATTCTCCTGGAAACGCACGGTGGATCTGTTTTTAGAAGCTCTCGGAAACGTGTAAAACCTGCTATAATCGCGCTCCATGACACAATACAAGCGCATCGGCGTGACAGTGAAATCCGACCTCGATCATCGTGACGAGGCTGTGAGAACAGTTTTAGAAATACTGAAAAAATCCGACGCGGAGGTGCTCTTAGATGACAAGCGTTGCCATGATCTTCCCAGCGCCAAAGGTATTGCGCTGTTCGAAGATGAAAAGAATTTGGATCTTCTCATTGTGATCGGTGGTGATGGAACAATTCTGCGAGCCGTGCGACAACTGAAAGATTTTTCGATTCCCATCCTCAGCGTGAACAGAGGTGCAGTCGGTTTCCTGGCGGAAACGAATATGGATGAAGCGGCCACACTTCTTCCGAAACTTTTGAAAGGAGACGGTGTCATCGACGAGCGAAGTGTCCTGCATGTGGAAGCAAAACGCGGAAAAGAAATGTTATTCCACGGCAATGTCTTAAACGAAGCGGTCATCTCCCAAGGCACCATCGCACGCCTTGTGAATCTCCGCACGAACATCAATGGAGAAGAGCTGACGACCTTTCGTGCCGATGGCCTCATTATCGCGACGCCCACAGGCTCCACGGCCTACAGCTTGGCCGCAGGAGGTCCCATCGTGCATCCACGCCTCTCTGCAGCAATTCTCACCCCCATCAATTCGCACAGTTTCAGCCAAAAGCCGCTCGTGATCCCCAGCGACCATGTCATAGACGTGGAAGTGCAAACGAAGGAAAACAAGTTCAGCGATGTGGAAGTGAGCTTAACGCTGGACGGCCAAACCTACATCCGTCTGGAACGCGGCGACACCGTGTCCGCACATATCAACAAGCAAACCGTAAAATTCCTACGACGAAAACAAGACACGTTCTTTGGAACACTTAGGGAAAAACTAAAGTGGGGGGATTCCCTGCGGAAGGAGGAGTGAGGATCCTTTCAATATTAGAATGAAGATGGCTGATGAGCCTCGAGGCCAAACCTTTATTCCATTCACCGATATCCTCTACAACAAAAGGTGGATTGAGTACTGTATTGATTGATAAATCAAAAAGATGCAGTGTTTGTTGCGAGGATCTTATTTCAACGAAACCTGAAACTATTGTTCGAGTGGGAAGATACAGTTTTGTTTGCGCATTAAAAACAACATGAGGTGCACATTGTGCAATGGTCCTCTGCACATTCTCTGTTACCCAATCCTTCTCGATGGATGGAAGTTGCTCAGCCATAAAAGGAATCCAGTCTAGAAAATAATCCTGTGCTGGCAAGAATTTAACGGATAATCATTTCTTCTCTTCCTTGCCCCGTACCTATCAATCGGACAGGAATCCCTGTGTTGTCTTCAATGAATTTAATGTAGTCCTGGGCATTCTCCGGCAATTTCTTGAACTCTGTGATGCCGCGCGTGGACTGCTTCCAACCCGGAAATGTTTTGAAAATTGCCTTTCCATCTTTTTCACCGATTCCCACGGGAACGGAACCTTCTTCATCCAAGACATCCAATTTCGTGATATTCCAACACAGAAAACCATTCACGAGTGCCGAATAGTTCAAATCCGGAATGGAAACCCACCCGCAACGACGCGGGCGCTTGGTGACAGAACCGTATTCCCCTCCCCTCTCGCGTAAACGATCTCCTGTCTCCCCTGTGACCTCCGTGGGAAATGTTCCCGCGCCCACACGCGTGCAGTACGCTTTTGCAACGCCGATACAGGAATTAAGTGCACGCGGCGGCAATCCAAGCCCTTGCAATGCACCTGCTGCCGTTGTGAAGCTGCTTGTCACATAAGGGTACGTACCATGATCCAGATCCAACAGCGTGGCCTGCGCACCTTCCATGAGGATGCGTTTACCATCACTCAACATCGTGTGAAGCAGATTTGTTGTGTCGACGATGCGCTTGCTCAGGCGCGACTCTGCTCCTTTCAGTTGCTGCACTTCTTTCTCGACATCAATCTTCACACCGTACTGCGCTTGCACATCTTTGGCGCGCTCCTGCAATTCACTGCGCAGATCTTCCCCCAAACGTTCCAAACGGATGCCGCGACGCGCAGCCTTGTCCATGTATGCAGGGCCAATGCCGCGCTTGGTGGTTCCAATCCCCTCTCCCTTTGCAACCACGCGGCGATCCTCCAATGCCGCATCGATGTCTTTATGAAAATCAAAAAGAATGTGTGCTTCGGAGGAAATCCAAAGTCGTGGCACAAGATCGATCCCCACTTGTTTCAGCAGATCCAATTCCTCCAGCAATGTCGGAAGATGGATGACCATGCCGCTGCCAAGCAAAACGGGTTTACCCTCATGCAAACACCCGGACGGAAGCAGACGAAACACGTGCTTTTTCCCATCAACCACGATGGTGTGTCCGGCATTCGCTCCGCCGCATGCGCGTGCGATGACATCGAAGTGTTCCGTCAAAATATCGATGACTTTTCCCTTCCCCTCATCCCCCCATTGCGCGCCAATGACGGCGGATACCTGTCCCAACGATGCAAGCAGTTTCTGCACAAAGAAACGATACCAGAATATTGACCTGATATAAAATAGACCTTATAATTCCCGAATCCATGGCACCCCCGGAATCATCAAAACTGCAGGGCGAACGGCGCAATCACGAAATCGTTTTCCCAAAAAGCACGGATGTATCTGCTCTTGCTGCAAGCAGGATAGTGCAGACAGTCCTCGTGAAGAATGATGCCATCGCTGCTGTTCTTAAACCGCGAGCACCGATTTCCGAAATAAGTGCACTGAAGAACATTTCCCCTGCTGCAGTCTACAAAATAGATGGAAAAGAAGTGGAGAAGGATGACGGATCTAATGCTGCTCCGCCTCGCATTCCACAAGATAGCCCAAACACTGAGGATGCATCTCCGCAGATTGAATGAGAGATCCAAGAACTGATGTTCCTGCCTCGCCGCCGAAGAGTGCAACATGCGGTTCAAAATCAACAACATCCTTCATCAGAGTTCGTCCTTTCGGAATGTACGGAGGATTCGAAACGATGAGAAACGGCTGATCAAAAGTTTTCAAAGGTTTCAATCCATCGCCTTGGAGAAATGTGATGCGATCGATGACACCGTGACGTTTGGCATTTCCACGAGCAACTTCCAGAGCATCATTGCTGATGTCCGTGGCAATAATCCGCATTTCAGGATGCTCAAGTGCCAGCGTGATCGCTATGCAGCCGCTTCCCGTGCCGACATCGACGATTGTTCGCACGGCAAAGAGATCACGAAAGATTTTTGCAACGCCGATAATCTTTTCATCCAATTCACGCGTTTCCTCTATGCCACTCGCAAGAACATCCAGTGCGAGCTGCACGAGATGTTCCGTGGACGAACGCGGGATGAGCACGCGATGATCGACGTTAAAAGATCTTCCGAAAAATTCTTGTGTGCCCGTGATGTACGCAATCGGTTCAAACATTTTTCTACGATCGATCCATGTTTGGAGTTTTGACCAGTGTGCATCGGTCAACGATTCTTCATCATGGGCAATAATCCACGCACGATCTTTGCCGAGCACTGCTGCCAACAGGATCTCCGTATCCGGCATCGGCAATCCCGAACCATTGAGTGCACTTCGAATGTCCATGCAACTATGATAGCGTTGCATTATGCATCGCATAGGAATCGATTGCCGTTTTGCAAACTCTCCGACAGGACTGGGGCGGTACACGCGCGAGATCGTGACGCATGTGCTGCAAAGGAATGATGCAGAATACGTGCTGTTCGTACGAGATACGCAGGAAGAATGGTTTTATCGGCTCCCGCGCCACATTCGCGACCAAGCGATCAAAACGGATATTCCGCATTATTCGCTACAGGAGCAGATTCTTCTTCCATCAATTTTGAAGAAGGCAAACATTGATCTTCTCTTTTCTCCACATTTCAATGTTCCGCTGCTTTGCCCCGTGCCCTTTGTCGTGACTGTCCATGATCTCATTCTGCATCGTTTTCCGAACAAAACATCATGGCTGAAACAATTTCTCTACCGATGCGTTATGCGCCATGCCGTGCGACGATCGAAAGCTATCATTGCCGTCAGCCATTTTACAGCTGCGGAGCTCAAAGCCGTTTATGGGAATACGATCACTGCAAAGACCGTTGTGATTCACGAAGGAGTCGGCAATGATTTCGTTCCACAATCCAAAGAAAAGATCGAATCTGTGTTACAAAAATACGAACTCAAGAAACCGTTCTTCCTCTACGTCGGCAATGCAAAAGAACATAAGAATGTGCAGATGCTGATGGACGCTTTCGCGGAACTCAATGATCCATCCAAAGAATTGATTGTCATATCCGGCGGACAGGAAATAACACGGCTGCACCAACGCCATGGCACACGCATCATCCATCCTGTTCGCGATGCCGATTTGCCGGCTCTCTACGCTTCGGCCATCGCATTCGTCACGGCGTCTTTGTATGAAGGCTTTTGCTTGCCTGTCATAGAAGCTGCGGCCATGGGCTGCCCTGTCATCGCTACCAATCGAGCGGCGATCCGCGAGGTGGCAAGTGCGGGATCGCTGTTGATAGAACCAACGGTGGAAGCGTTCGCGAAAGCATTGCGCAATCCGCCTGCGCGCGCACCGCACATCGATCCCCTTCCTTTTCGCTGGGAAGACGCAGCGACGAAAATAGCCGAGCTGATTCTTGCGAAGAGCGTATAATCGGCGGTATGGATTCCATTCGATCACTGCTGCCAAAAGTGCTGCGCAAGCGTGGGCTTCATGCACATGCGGAAGCATCGCTTGTCGTGCATCGATCTACCCTCTGGATACGGGAACAGCTGCCGGCCTTAGCGGCAGACATCCACGTAGAAAAATTGCAGGATGCAACGCTCATCATCCGCTGCAAAAACAGCGTGGCTGCGCAGGAATGCCAAATGCTTGCCTCGAAATTAAAGACATACTTGGAACAGGAATGCGGCATTACCGTAAAAGAAGTCTGCATCATGCGAGCCTGAGAACAGCAGGGTTGTCGCCTTGAAAAATTTCCGTCGCGCAACTTGGCGAGCGGAGCGCCCGAAAAGTGCATGTCTGAGGACGAGCGTAGCGAGTCATTGTTGCGCAGGAAATTTTTCAGAGCGACTGTTTTCTTTCTCCACTTTCTTTTGGCGGATGGTCTCAAGTTCCAAGTGCACCAGCGAGGTGCGAATGAAATATTTCTTTGGGCGATGCCCAGCCTAACACTTTGCGAGGTCTGTCGTTCATGAGCT
>MFXP01000001.1 GCA_001787535.1 Candidatus Peribacteria bacterium RIFCSPHIGHO2_01_FULL_51_35 | reverse complement strand
GCATCGTGACAGGGACTTCTCCTCCTTTGAGTTCCGCCAGTTTGGCTTTGAAGGCAGGGAGCTCCTCGTAGTTGTACATGTCCAGTTCGTAGTTCGTGAGCTCCGTAGCTAGGCGAATGTTTTGGCCTTTCTTGCCGATGGCCATGGGGCGTTGTGCTTCCTCTACAAATACTGCCGCGCGTTTCTTAATGCGTCGTCCTTGGTCATCCAAGTGCTCCGTGTCATTCACAATGATCACAGCGGAGATGGCGGCAGGCTGCAGCGCGGTCGAAATCAATTTGATGGGATCTTCTGCCCACTCAATCATGTCCACGCGTTCGCCGTTGATTTCTTCCATCACCGCTTGAATACGCACGCCCTTCTGACCGACACACGCGCCGATGGGATCAATGCGAGGATCGGTGCTAAGCACCGCGACTTTGCTGCGGAAACCGGCATCGCGCGCGATGGCTTTGATTTCCACATCGCCGTTGCGGACTTCCGGAATTTCCAATTCCAAAAGTTTCTTCACAAGATTCGAGTGCGTGCGGGAAATCCTCAATTGAGGACCTTTGCCCGTGAGCTCCACGCGGTCCAAGTACACGCGAAGGCGCTTGCCTGTGTAGTAGTGCTCGCCGGGAATCTGCTCGCGCCAGGGGAGTGATACGGTCATGCCTTCGATCTCCAGTGTTACCCAGTTGGGATCTACTTTTGTGACGGTGGCAGTGAGCAATTCAGACTCACGATCTTTGAACATTTCGTACAAGCTCTGCTTCTCCGCCTCCTGCAGTTTCTGGAGGATGACTTGCTTGGCAGCTTGCGTCGCGATGCGTCCGTATTCCAGCGGCGTGACATCAATCGTAATTTCATCACCGACATCGACATCGGACTTAATTTTCTTTGCATCCTTCAAACTGATTTCGAAGTTCTCGTTCTCCACGGCATCCACCACTTCTTTCACCAAGAGAATCGTCGGCATGTCGCGACCTTCCAACAGCTCCACGCGGATCTCCTGTTCTTTGTTGCCGTAATCTTTTCGGTACGCCGTCGCGATGGCCTGTTTGACGGCCTCCAAGACTTGCTCGGGGTTGACGTTCTTTTCAGAACAGATTTGATTGAGTGCCGCTAAGAAGGATGCGCGCATGATGTGTTGGGAAAACCACCGTTCCATCATGGATGGAACAGTGAAAGATCAGTACGAAGATAGTATAAGCGGCTTTACAGTGAAAAACAAGCTAGATCCCTAAACTCAGAGGACTAAGAAAACCGGCGGATTGCGCCGGTTGGTTGATTTGTTTACTCAAGGCTCTATGCCCTGAGGACGGTAATAATCGCTCCAATTGCAAGGATCATAATGATCCAGCAGACCGGGACGAACCACCGCGCACACTCGATAGCGATGGCGTCGAGTGTTTCCACAATTCGTTTCTTCATGACAATCTCCTCCGTGAGAAAGGGTTGAGGAAAGAACAAATCTATGTATTATAATATAATATTTACAGATAAAGTCAACTGCCTATAACAGGTAATTACGCAGCCAAAACGCCCGTATGGTCTTCTAGCCGTTTAATGCGATCCTCGTGATTTTGAATCTTATCTTTGTGCACTCCCACCATATCGTAGTGTAGATTTTCTGCCACAACATCAAAATGCTGCTTCATTCGCTCCTCAGACTCCGCGATTTTTTTCTCGGTTTTATCGTAGTACGTGCCTATCTGCTCCATGAGCATTTGAATATCCTGCTTTGTTGCCGCTGCTTGGGGGTCATGTGCCATGGAAGAAATGCACAATAAAGGGCATGGGGAGCTGGCGCAATTGACTTAGGTTATTATCTTTTTGCTGTTCCGACTATTCCGCTAAGGAAAGCCTTGTAATGAGTTCCACGCATCGATGGAACAACACTGAAAATTCGATATAAAAGCAACTTCCATCCCTTCGGCATTCGATCGAGTTTCGGATTGATCTTGGAAATCGTTGGAAGGGATCGCCCGAGTGTTTCCATTCTCTTCAGCGATTCCTCCATCGTGATTCTGTGATGATGCAGTGCTTTCGCATCCGGTTCGTAGAAAAGTTTCACACCGGCTTCTTTTAAACGAAGTCCCCATTCGATGTCTTCCCATCCGTAGAGTGATACATCTTCGCGGAAGCGAATCTGTTTTGCAGTCGATGTCGGAAGGCTGATGTTGCTGGTGTATGTGAAGCGATGTTGGAGATCTTCCGGAAGAAAATTGTGCGCGTACGTTGCAATTTTCGGATAGCCAAATTGCCAACCTGTGCGCTCCAGCCAGCGCATAACGGGCGTGATGCCGACGGCGGGATCCCAGGTGGTGAAGCCCAACACCGTGGTTTGTAGGGGCGACGCATGCGTCGCCCCTACGACACGGGTGTGGGCTTTGAGATGTTTCTCGCATGCATCCGGTGCAAGGAAAATATCATCACCAATGAAGAGGACGATGGGTGCTGTTGCACGATCCACACCGCGATTGCGGGCGACGCCTTGTTGACTCTTGGGAATCGAAAAGTAGGTAACCCCCGATGGGATTATGCCCCGCGTTTCTCCGTCGTCTTCGCCATCGTGTACGACAATCACTTCCAGCTGGTCGCGGATGGTTTGTTGCTCCAGGTGCTCCAGACACTTTTTAAGAATCTGGGCGCGCTTGTGCGTAGGGATGATGATGGAAAGGCTGGCTGCCATGATTGAAGCTTAAAGCCGGAAGCCCTAAGCTCAAAGCCCTGTGAACACTCTCTTTCTCGACATTGCTTCAAACAAAGCATCCCTTGCCTTGATCAAGGATGGTCAGACTTTGATCATTCGCCATCTTGATCATCGTATTTCGGATGCTGATCTCATTCCGCTGGTGGAAGATGTATTAAAGGAATCTGCGTGGACGTACAAAGACCTCACGCATCTTGCGTGCGTCACCGGACCGGGAGGATTCACCAGTCTGCGTGTGGGCGTGGCGTTTGCGAACACGCTGGCATCCCAATTGCAAATTCCTATGGCGGGTGTTCATTTGAGTGATTTATACGCGGCACGTGTACCCTCACCCGGCGCTTCGCGCCACCCTCTCCCGTCTGCGGGAGAGGGGACGAACGTAGAGGATTTCCTTTGGCTGCATTCGACGAAGAAGCACGAGATTTTTATTCGCGGGTTCGGTTCACTCAAAAACATCGCGCCGGAAGCACGTTGTGAAAAAATCGAAGAGATCATTCCGAAGATTCCAGAAGCGTCACTGTGGACAGGGGAGTTGATCGACGAGCACAAACAAGCGATAGAACCGCGCGGTATGAAAGCAATCCCGCTGCGATCCCTGGAAGAGGCTTTGCCATCCTTCCTCCAGGCGCTTCCTTATACGCACGATCTGCTGGTTCCGTGGTACGGACGTATGTGGTAAACGCATATCTTATAGCTTGTCCTCCCAATCCCGCCTGTAATCTCCTTGGCGATGGATTTCGGTCGTAGAAGGCTCGGCATAATCACCCACATCGTCATGGGGGATCCCGCGGACACATAAATTACGAGCTTCTGCATTCGCCCAAAAAGCAATCGTCTCATGAGGATATTCCCGCAGGGCGATGAGAGTGTGAAAAGCTTCCGGTCCCCCAATATCACCCAAAACATGCAGAGCGCCTTGGACAAGTTCCAAATCCTCTTTTTCTAGAGGCGTATCTCCACCCAGTATTTGTACCAACAATCTTTTTGCAATACCAACTTCCTCTTCTCCTCCGACACATGACAATACGAATACATACTCTTGGCGAAGCGCGTGGGTCAGTTCCGGCAGTTTTGCTTCCAGGCGCTCCGCAGTCCCCGGAGGCAAAAGCGATGGTGCAGTCTCCGTGGCATTTCCTCTGGGGAGAATATGCCCGTTTGTACGAATGCCGAACGTGCGTAGCTCATCTATGGCTTTTCCGTTGACGTTCGGATCCTCATGGAACAGAAGCTCGAAATTCGGTTGGTATATTTCGGCATCTTTGCCAGCGATCGGAGCAAAGCCCATTTGATATGTGTCAGTATTCTGAGGAGTGTTCATAGGAGATGAATAATAGCACTGTTGTCAGGCAAATGATTCCACATTTGTCGTTTTTGCGTTACCCTAGGGCATCCATGGATATCCTCGATTACCTCAATAAACTCCTCGGCGATCCGAACGAGAAGGAGCTGAAAAAGCTCCGTCCGCTCATGAAAAAAGTGCGTGCTGCGCATCAGCGTGCCGATGTGCAGGCATTGACGATGGCGGATCTCCCGAAGAAGACGGAAGAGTTCAAGGAAAAGATCAAAGCAGGGGCAACCGTCGATGACATCTTGGTGGATGCATTTGCCGTTGTGCTCCGTGCGTGCGATCTCCTCGTCGGACAATCCATCAAAATCGGACGGCAAGAATTCCCGTGGAACATGAAACCGTTCGATGTGCAGATCCTTGGCGGCATCGTGCTGCACAAAGGGAATATTTCCGAAATGAAGACGGGTGAAGGAAAGACGCTCGTGTGTACGCTGCCAGTGTATTTGAATGCACTGGAGGGCAAAGGCGTACACGTGGTCACTGTGAACGATTACTTGGCGAAACGCGACAGCCAGTGGATGGGGCTCCTTTATAAGGCACTCGGGCTTTCCGTCGGATGCATCGTGCACGGACTTTCCACCGATCAGCGACGCGAGGCGTACGCAGCGGACGTCACGTATGGCACAAACAATGAATTCGGCTTCGATTATCTGCGCGACAACATGGCGAGCTCGCTCAAGCGCCAGGTGCAACGCGGACTCCATTATGCGATTGTCGATGAAGTCGACAGTATTTTGATCGATGAAGCACGCACGCCACTCATCATCAGCCAACCGGCAGCAGAATCCACGGTGAAGTACCAGCAATACTCGCAGTTGGTGCAGGAACTCCAGGAAAATATTCACTTCAATCGTGATGAGAAACAACGCGCTGCCGTGCTCACGGAAGAAGGCATAAAAAAAATGGAGCAGATGCTGGGAGTGGAGAACATCTACACCGAACGCGGGTTCGAAGAAGTGCATCACATCGAACAGGCATTGCGCGCGTATGCCATCTACAAGCGAGATGTGGATTACGTCGTAAAAGACGGCGAGATCATCATTGTGGATGAATTTACAGGACGTCTGATGCCGGGACGGCGCTACAGCCACGGGCTCCACCAAGCCATCGAAGCGAAGGAGAAAGTCGAAGTTCAAAGAGAATCGAAGACACTCGCGACGATCACGTTCCAAAACTACTTCCGCCTCTTTAAAAAACTCGCCGGCATGACGGGTACGGCGAAGACAGAGGAAGAGGAATTCGAATCCATCTATCGCATCCGCACCATCGTGGTGCCGACGCATCATCCTCTCCAACGTGATGACAGATCGGATGCTATCTACCGTACCGTCGCTGCCAAGTTCAAAGCCGTCGCAAAAATTGCGAAAGAAAAACATGCGAAGGGTCAGCCCGTGCTCATCGGTACGACGTCCATCGAAAAATCGGAAGCACTCAGTCTGCTTTTGAAAGAAGAACAAGTGCCGCATCAGGTGCTCAATGCGAAGCAGCACGAAAAAGAAGCGGAGATCGTGATGAATGCTGGCCAACATGGATCCATCACCATTGCCACGAACATGGCCGGTCGTGGAACAGACATTAAATTAGGTGAGGGCATCGCGAACATCGGTGGATTGTGCATTCTTGGCACAGAACGGCATGAGGCGCGGCGCATCGACAATCAGCTCCGTGGGCGCAGCGGACGTCAGGGCGACCCCGGAGAGAGCCAATTCTTCGTCTCCATGGAGGATGACCTCATGCGCCTCTTCGGCGGCGATCGCCTCAAGTCCATGATGGAGCGTTTGCAAGTGCCGGATGACGTTCCGCTGGAAAACACGATGGTCTCCCGCGCCATCGAGAGTGCGCAGAAAAAAGTGGAAGGCAGGAACTTCGATATTCGTCGCCACGTGCTGCAGTACGACGACGTGATGAACAAGCATCGCGAAATTATTTACACGCGGAGGCAGAAGATATTGGAGAAGATCGCAGAAGAAGCAGAGAGCGCAGAGCAGAGAGCGCAGAGCAACGAAGTCCTTTCTTCGTTGCATCAGGACATTGTTGAGAGTTTGAGAAAAGAAGCGGAGAATCTCATCAACACGCATGGGCGTGGCGAAGATTCCGAGAACTGGGACGTGAAAGAACTTCGCGAATCTATCCTCGCTCTGCATGAACCATTCGGATCTGTCGCAACTGAGGAAAAATTGAAATCATTCCAGGATCGCAGCCTGCTTGCCGCTTTCCTCACGGATCTTTTTACGAAATCATACGAAGAGAAATGTGCCAAGAGCGATGCAGCCACAGTGAACCGCGCGGAGAGCGTCATCACGTTGCGTTCCATCGACAGCCACTGGATGGATCACATCGATGACATGTCGCACTTGCGTGAACAAGTTGCGTTCGCAGGCTACGCGCAGCGCGATCCGCTCATCGAGTACCAAGACCAAGGGTTCCGCCGCTTCCAGCAACTGCTCGGCAACATCCAAGGAACCATCGTGCGCATGCTGCTCCAAGCAAACTTCGCGGACTTCGCCCCGCGTGTCATCGCTGAGCTGGAAGAAGAGGAGATAGAAGGAGCAGTAACGAATGAAGGAGAAATAGAAGCAGAACTTACGGCGACGGGTGTCTCTGGCAGTACAGGAGGGGAGAACTTGATCGAGATGCAACCGAAGAAAGACGTAAGACGTAAGACTCAAGACGTAAGCCGCGCTTTACCGCACGTCGGCCGCAATGACCCGTGCCCGTGCGGTTCAGGAAAAAAGTACAAGAAATGTCATGGGAAGAATGCGTGATAATGGCTTCTGGTGAAAGAAACATCAGATCGCTGCAAAGAATCCTTGTCTTCACTATTGCGTTAATTATACTCATAAATATGACAGCCACTTTGTTTCTTGCCACATCTGGTTTTCTCCCAGAAGCAGATCTTCGAGACGAGCAAAAACGAAAAGAAGGATGGGAAGAAATTGCACAAATGATTGTGGAACAAGGAATTGATCGTTCTCGTATTACACAAATTGGTGAAATGCATCTTCTTTTGCGGCTTTCCGGCGAGTTAGAAGAATTGCAATCATTGCAGGCATATTTGCGCAGTAGAGGCATTCACGCGGGCATAGACACAGGCAGAAGGCCATTCCATGCGGCTTCGGAGGAAGAGCAGCCGACATGGTTCTAAATGATCGAAACGTCGGTATTTGCTACACTGATCCTCCATGCCGTTTCCCATCGACATCGTAGGACATAGGAAAGAAATGCAGGCGTTGGAAGAGGATCTTGCAAATGGCAATGTCGTCCATGCGTATCTTTTTTCAGGACCAAAACACGTGGGGAAATTCACGGTGGCACAGTGGTTTGCCAGACAACTTTTGACGATGGATGTGACGGAAGAAAAAGAAAAAGAACGGATACTCGATCAAATTGATCGTCTGTTGCATCCCGATTACTTCCAGTTGGACCAGCTTTGGATGGAGGACACGATGGAAGACATGGCAGTGATTGCATGCAGCACGAATATTTCGCAACAGCATCGCAAGGAATCCAAAGCGAAGACGAACGAGATCAGCATCGAGGACATCCGCGCACTCCAAGACCGCCTGCACGACATCGGCACGGGCAAATACCGATGTTGTCTTATTCGCTCTGCAGAGCGCATGCGCGAGCCTGCGGCCAATGCATTCTTAAAGATTCTGGAAGAGCCGCCACAGGGGACAATCTTTATGCTCACCAGCGAATTTCCATCGGCTCTACTTCCGACATTGCTCTCCCGCACACGCCAACTTCGATTCAATCGGCTCTCGCATGATGAACTGAAACCACTCCTGAAAAATATGCAGGAAGAAGATATTCGTTTTTTACTCAATCTTGCGCAAGGTGCGCCGGGCATCGTGCAGCGACTCCGCAGCGATCCCGATCAGCTCCGCGCCGAGCGTGGCGTCTACAGCAACGCATCGGCCTTCTGGAATGCGACGACATCGCTGGAACGATTTCAATTGCTGAAACCCATCGCGGAACGCGGCGAAGCATCCGATGCATTTCTTCTACACCTGGCGCTCTCGCTTCGTGAACAACCAGGGGATCTGCAGCAGCGCTCCCAAGCGTTTCACAAACTTGTGCGAGGACTCAAAACGAATGCGCAGAGGAAACTGTTGGCGCAGGAGTTTGCACTTGCTGTCATGTAACGAAGAGACAAGATACAAGAAACAAGAGACAGAACCTTTTTGCATCTTGTATCTTGTCTCTTGGTGTTTGCTTCAAAAGTTGCATTCTTCTTCTCTTATGCCATTGCCTCATAATGTCTGCGATGCTAGGCTTCTTTGCCTTCTATGACGTACGTCCTCGTTCTCCTAGGGTCTCTCTTTGGCATTTGCGCTCTTCTGGGCGCACGTTTACTGCTTCGCAACAGGGAAGTGCGTCGATTTGTGCGGAGCATCCGCCAACGTTTTGATTCCGCGGAGGAACGCGGCGCTCAATTGGTGGAGGAAACAAAAATTGTGAAAACCAAGAAGAGTCCTCGCACATCCGCCATCGAACTGCAGCAAGTGCGATCCCTTGTTCGTTTGGCGGAGAAAGCGCTGGCACAGAATCGAATCGAAGAGGCGGAGCGTCTCTTCATCCAAGCGCTCACCATTCAACCACTGGCATTCGATGTCCAAGCGCAGATTGCGAAATTATATTTGACGACCGAGCGCGAATCGAAAGCGGAAGCGATGTACAAAGAACTCTTGCAACATCGTGACGATGTTTCGTTCCACAGCAACCTTGGCCTGGCGTACTATCGACAAAGCAAATATGTGGATGCATGCCATGCGTATCAGGAGGCACTCAATCGCGATCCGCAAACTCCCGACCGTTCCGCAGCCCTTGGTCGAGCCTGCATTGCCGCGCAGCGCTTTGAAGAGGCTGCTCCACTCTTGGAGAAAGCAAGTGTGCGCCTCTCACGCGACACGTCACTCCTCCATCTTTTGGCCGAATGTTATTTGCAATTGGGACACACGGATAAGGCAGAGGAGACGTATCGACGTATCAACAAATTGGAACCGTACGATGAAGCGGTGAAGGCGAAACTCAGTGAGTTGGCGAAGGTTTAGCGAAGAAAGAATTCGCCAGTGAAAATTGACAATGGACAATGGTCAACTGACAACGACGAACGTTCCGAGTCGAGGTTTATTTCCAATGTTGTCCATTGTCAGTTGTCCATTTTTCCGAGGTTTCTCAATATTCGATAACCTCCACTTCAACATCTCCCTGCACCTGTGCCTGACAACTCAGTCGCTCGGGATCATTCATCACACCCATATTTTCCTCGCGGTCGTTTCGCGGACTCAAGTTCTCCATCCCTTCTTTCACGTGGCACATGCACGTGGTGCAGAAGCCGTTGCCACCGCAGGCGTGTTCCATGGGAATCCCGGCATCCAGCGCTATCTGGAGAATGGAGTCTCCTTCTTTTGCTTCCACTTCCTTTACCTGGCCGTTTTGGAGGAATCGGACTTTGGGCATGGCTCCAAAGCAGAATATCAGAAGATCGAACAATCTGAATCCGGTTCTTTGGCTCCCGCAGGCTGATTTTCCGATAGTCGTGTACTCTGTCCTGTGCAGTGATATCCCTTCTTACCATCAAAGGCCTGCACATTGCCGTGGACGGCACCGAAGTCGTCCGTGGCATTGATCTAACGATCGAGAAGGGCGAAGTGCACGCCATTATGGGGCCGAATGGATCGGGAAAGTCCACGCTCGTGAATACGCTCATGGGACATCCGAAATATTCCATCACAAAAGGAGAAGTCCGGTTCATGGGCAAAGATCTTCTTACCATGAAGCCACATGAGCGTGCCGTCGCAGGAATGTTCCTGGCATTTCAGTATCCCAAAGAAATAGCGGGCGTCACACTCCGCAGTTTTCTCTCCGCCGCATGGAATGCGCAGATTCCCGCACGCCATCCCGAGCGGAAAAAATTATCACCCATCAAATTCCGGAAACTTCTGGAGGAAAAAATGAAGACGCTGCATCTGGATGCCGGGTTTGCGGAGAGGCACGTGAATAAAGGCTTTAGTGGTGGAGAAAAGAAGAAAGCGGAAGTGCTGCAGATGTCCGTACTGGAGCCGGTGCTCGCATTGCTGGATGAAACGGACAGCGGTCTCGACATCGATGCGCTCAAGATTGTCGCAGAAGGCATCCAGGCCATGCGTTCGAAAGATCGATCCTTCTTAGTCGTGACGCACTACGCTCGCATCCTCGATTATTTAACGCCCGATCATGTGCATGTGATGGTGAAGGGGAAGATTGTGGAGAGCGGAGGAGCGGCGTTGGCGCAAATGTTGGAAGCACAAGGTTATGAAAAATATGCAACCTTGGGATGATGGCTTTGTGAAGGGAAGCACTTCGTTCATGCACACAATGATTTGCATCGCTTAAGGAACAGTAGTATTCCTTGTGCTCATGAATAAAGGTCTTCATGTTTATTCTGAATCTGAAGCTCCTCGAGTACCTAGTCGCTATGCCCTTGCGTATGCAGAACAACGTAGACAGCGAGAAGAAATCAAAAACAGATGTCGTCTTCTCGTATCCGATCCGCATGAGCCGGAGGATCCAGCGCCTCCAGAAGGTTATACAGGACAATTTCCAGATGTAGCGGATGCACCTGTACGGCTTTTTGACAGGACTCCTGCCCGTTATGGACCTTTTGATACGAATGACCAATTTTCCGGCAAACCTCGTGCCGATGCTTCCAGATGGATTTAACTCCCTGTGTTTTTATGTCTGAATATCCTCCTTCTGTGGAAATTCCCAGTCAGCATATTCCCATAGAACTTACACTCGAGGCACTTATCGAAGCTCCGGAAGGAGACGCCGAACATGTTCTGAATAAAGATTTTGGCTTCAGTGAGGTCGAGCGCCAAGGTACGGACATTTTTGTGGTGAGAACCACTATTCCTCACTTCACGGATTTTTATCCTGTTATGAAAGAATTGCACGACTGTGCATTCAGAATTGTCGATATGCAATTCGGGCACAACGAAAAAGAAGAGGTGGTGATATTGCAGAGGGCAGCGTGAGCTTGGTTGAAAATCGGAGTACAATGAGGCGACTTTTCCCCCCTCATTCGTATGGAAGGACAAACTCTCAACATTCGGCCACCGATGTGGCTCCCGATCGTTGTCGCTTTGATTATCGGCGGCATGTACATCGGCGGTAAATTCGTGGAAACACGTTATTCTGAACCAACACTCATCACTGTCAGTGGCGAAGGGGAGGTAATGGCCGTGCCGGACATTGCGGAGCTCCGCTTTGGCGTACAGACAGGACCGCAGAGGACGGCCAAAGCCGCCATGACGATGCTCGAGGAGAATATGAATAAAGTGCTCGCATCCGTTCGATCCATGGAGATAGAGGAGAAAGATATTCGCACGGAGCAACTCATGCTCAATCCCAGTTACGATTGGTCGGATGGAAAGCAGACACTGCGCGGCTACGAAGCAACGCAGAGTCTTGTCGTGAAAGTGCGTGATATGGATGAAGTGGGCACTGTTCTCTCCGGTGCCGCCAATGCCGGCGCAAACCAAGTGGGTGGCGTGCAGTTCACCATCGATGATCCGGATGCGCTCCGCGAGCAAGCACGCAAGGAAGCGATTGAAAAAGCGCAGTCCAAAGCCGCAAAACTCGCGTCGGAATTGGGCATGACGCTCGGGAAGATCAAAGGATTCAATGAAGGCGGTGATTACGGCACGCCGCCGATGCCCTACGCAGCGCGTGGCATGGGAGGAGGAGGGGGAATGGATATGGCAGCAATCGATGTGCCACAGGGCGAGCAGGAAGTGAGGGTGACAGTGAGTCTGACATACGAGTTGAAATGAAAAAATGATTCCGGTCGTAGGGGCATGGCGCGCCATGCCCCTACATAACCACATCATTTTTTCTTATAGGTAAGCCAAAATAATGACATTACATTTTGATTGTTTCCCGCGAGGATTTCCACGAGTACTCTGTGCGCATGCCTTCAACTTTAGACGAATTACTAGCAGCGCAATCAACGGAAACACGGGTTGAATTGCCTCGATTGGAAGTTTCTCTGGATACGATTTTTACATTGCAGGATGCAGTGGAAGCCGCGATGAAAGAATTTAAGAAGGTTCTGCCCGCGACCTCCGGGCGTTCGATCCATGACTTTGCCGAAGAGGGAATCTATGACGAAAAGAAGTGGTAATTCTTCAGAATAGATGATGTTTTGACCCGGAAAGTGACTTATACTGCGTGCTCTCATGAGCACGAAAGCCATTTTCGCCCAGCCTTCGCCTCCGCAGTCACGGAGGGCTACGGCGGGCAGGCAGGCCAAGGAAGAGCCACGAATTTTCGGGGGGCTCAGTCGTGATATCTTTGATGATGCGAACGAATCCTCGTACGCAGACGGCCTCAAAAAAGGAGTGGATGAAGAGCTTGTGCGAAAAATCAGCGGCGATAAAAAAGAACCTGCGTGGATGCTGGAGCATCGGTTGATGTCGTTAAAGATCTTCCGGGAAAAGCCGATGCCGATGTGGGGAGCGGATCTCTCGCATTTGGATCTGGATGACATCATTTACTACGCTTCCTCCGGCGCAGTGGAAACGAATAATTGGGCAGAAGTTCCGGCAGATATTCGCCGTGTCTACGATCGCCTGGGGATCCCGGAAGCTGAGCGCAAAGTGCTTGCAGGCGTGGGTGCCCAGTATGAATCGGAAGTCGTCTATCACAATCTGAAAAAAGAATGGGAAGAACAAGGCGTCATCTTTTTGGATATGGATGATGCGCTGCGCGATCACGAAGAACTCGTGCATGCATATTTCATGAAGTGCGTACCGTCGACAGATCATAAATTCTCAGCACTGCATGGAGCCGTGTGGAGTGGCGGCACATTTTTGTACATTCCGAAGCACGTCAAAGTTCGCGATCCGCTCCAGGCGTACTTCCGCATGAATGCGAAGAACATGGGACAGTTCGAACACACACTCATCGTGGTGGAGGAAGGTGCCGATGTGCATTACATAGAAGGTTGCAGTGCGCCAAAATATGGGTCACAGGCGCTCCACGCAGGGCTCGTAGAGATCTTCGTGAAGCCCGGAGCCAAGTGCAGGTACAGCTCCGTAGAAAACTGGAGCCGCGATACGTACAACTTGAACACCAAGCGTGCCATTATCGAACGCGATGCAACCATGGAGTGGATCGGTGGAAACATGGGCTCGGGCGTTACGATGTTGTATCCATGTTCGGTGCTCGTGGGTGAAGGCGCACGCTGCGATCATCTGGCAATCGCGTTTGCAAACCAAGGTCAGTGGCAAGACACGGGCGCAAAAGTGTTTCACATGGCACCGCACACCAGCAGCAAAGTCATCAGCAAATCCATCAGCAAGGCAGGCGGCACCGCCGTCTATCGCGGTCAATTGAAAATTGCACCGCACGCGCACGATTGCACGGCGACCGTCCAATGCGATGCATTACTTCTCGATGAAATTTCCCGCACGGACACCATCCCGGACATTCAAATCCGCAACAACGATGTGACGATTGCGCATGAGGCAACTGTCGGGAAACTTTCCGAGGAAGACCTCTTCTACCTCACGTCCCGGGGCATAGAAGAAGATCATGCCAAAGCCATGATCGTGAATGGCTTCATAGAGCCCATTGTCAGGGCTCTGCCCCTGGAATACGCAGTGGAAATGAATCGACTCATCGAATTAGAGATGGAGGGAAGTGTTGGATAATCACAATATTATGCTGCAACGAAGAGACATCACCGCAAGCGAACGATCCCTTGCCGGAGGATTGCTGCCCGTTGTCGAAGGCAGGACAATCTCCATCCTTCCTGTTTCCGGAACGGGAATCTTTGTGCGCGAACAGATCGAAGAAGATCTTCATTTGATGATCACTGCGGCACCCAACACGCGTGCCACGGTCTTTTTGGAAGTGCACTGTGCTGGGTTGGACTTGGAAGTTCTTGTCGAGCCGGATGCCGACATCACCGTTATCTGTTTGCAGGAAGGATCTGCGTGTGTGCTTCGGCAGCGCGGGAGCATCGCAGAGAACGCAACTCTCCGGTGGCACAATGTGTCGCTGGGAGCTGATTTGACGCAAGAACTCGTGAATGATGTGGCAGGACGTAATGCCACAAGTGCCGTGGAATGGACGTCATACGTGCGCGGCAGCGAGCGCCAGAAGCTCTCGGCACGCAATGTATTTGCCGCAGCCGACGGGCGTGGAGAAATACACATGCGCAGCGCTGCGGAAGAACAAGGGAAAGCCACGCAAGAGGGGATGATCGAGATCGGAAAGCACGGCACGGGAACGGAAACGTACCTGACGCAAGAAGTGTTGATGCTGGACCCCACGGCAAAAGTGGATGCCATTCCTGCACTCGAAATCCACACGAATGATGTGCGTGCCAGCCACAGCGCCTCTGTCAGCCGCATTACGCCGGAAGATCTCTTCTATTTCGATGCACGGGGCATCGAAGCGATAGAAGCACGCAAAATGTACGTGCAAGGATTTCTGGGCGACGCCATCGATACGCTGGAGAAAGAGGAAGACCGTGAGCGCATCCGCAGTGCCATCGAAGCAAAATATGCATCGAAATAAGCAGTACCACTTCGTCCCGCTCTTGCGGGACTACGCGGTACAAGAGGAGGAAGTATTTGTTCTCTGGATAAGTATCCATATTCTTGAAACTTGGTACGAGAGTATACTCAGCTTGTTTTCTTCTCCTCCCATGCGTCGCCACTCTCAAATAGCGTTCAAGAGCATGACTTCCCAACATCCTTTCACGCGTTTCACGCGGTTTATTTCCAGTGCTGCGGGGCATCCTCTTACTTTCACTCTCGCCATTACCGTTGTCGTTGTCTGGATCGTGACAGGACCGATATTCGACTACAACACGACCTGGCAGCTCACCATCAACACGTTCACCACCATCGTCACATTCTTGATGGTTTTCCTCATCCAAAGCAGCCAGAACCGGGACAACCAAGCAGTGCAGATAAAATTGGATGAACTGATCCGCTCCGATGCCGATGCGCACAATGCATTGCTCGACCTGGAAGAACTCACGGAAGCCGAGCTCATCGCCGTCAAAGAAAAATACGAACTGCTGGCACAGCGTGCGCGCGCAGGCATCAAAAAAGGACACGATGATAAAGGGATCCCGGAAGTTTAAGGCTTTGCTTCCACTTGCTGCGGTTGCTTGCCCCCTTGCTCCCTCAATCCAGCATTGAAGATTGCACACATGGTTGCCAGAAATATCGCGATATACCCTACCGTCTCGATATTTTCTTCTTTTAAAAGATTTCGCACGAACAGGCGATCTTGCTCTCCTTGCTCGTACAATTTTTCAAAGGCTTTTTCGGAATGTGGTTGTTGGAGGAGCATGGCAAAGAAATGAAGGAAGAAGTATAGCAAATATTTCTTAGGGCAAACACGTACCAAAAGAGGGGAGAGGCGCATACTGCGCCTCAGCCCCTTAGCGCTGACTTCCACACAATCGCGTGCCGCTATTTTCCAGCAGCCAGCCTTACATCTTTTCGCGTCCATTCGACCTCATGTTGGAGCTCATAAATTTCCATCTTGAGAATGGCTATTTCTTTAATGAGCGGAAGGCTAGTTTGATGCGTGGCTTCCTTCACGATTTTTTCCACGTCCTCCTTTTTCAGTTCCGACTGATTTTGTATCGGAGGATTGGAAGGGAGATTCCATCCTACAAACAAAACTATGAGGCAGGTGTGGATAACAAACAGCCAAACCATCCCCCAAAAGCCAGATTTTTCTTGGGCTTTTATTTTGAGGATGATACCGCTCAAGGATAGCACAGCGGCGATGATAACGCTGGCTATCATAGGGCATACGACAAAACGAAAGAACATCAGGCGGTCTCCTTTCAAAAGAAAGAACAGGTAAGTGAAAGCCAACTTATGTCACCGTAAAACAAAAAATGGAACATAGCAAGAATTACGCTAAACCAGTCAGATTTGTCCAAAAGCATATCAAAATCGTGGGGCTTCCTCATCGTCCTCATCCGGGTCTGGATCAAAATCGATGGCAAAATCATCCCAATCGATGGGCTGCAGGCCTGTAGCCAGCCACTCCCGGACAGGGCTACCGATGATTCCTTTTTCCCGATCGATAATGCCTCGTTTCTCCGGGCTCAATTCCTCCCCAAAGAAATAAACAATCAAATCATCCACATCAATGCCTGCAGGCAGATCTTCCGGATTCATCCTGCTCATCAAAGCAGCGCCGTTCCCGCGGTGCAAGATTCTATTCACAGCATTGTGTAGTAGAGAAAAAAGCCTATATCCGAGTCCAATACTTCATCCCCAGGATCCTTCTTCGCTCCTTGCGGAGCTTCGAAGGACAAGAGGGAAAAAGCATTGGAGATGCGCCTCGGTCAATAAAAATTACTTGATGGATAACTGCATCTTCCAGAGCAAGTTTCGTCCTGTACCGACGCAGAGCGTCTGGTACGGGACTCAGGGAAATTTCCCTGGTAAGGAAGTGTTCCATCCGCAGGTTCTCCTACGGATACCTTGTTACGACTTAGTCCCAATCACTCGTTTCACCGTGGTACCCCCCATTGATGGTAAGGGTGCTTTGGGTGCTCCGAGCTTTCATGACTTGACGGGCGGTGAGTACAAGACCCAGGAACATATTCACCGTGATATGGCTGACTCACGGTTACTAGCGATTCCAACTTCATGAAGTCGAGTTGCAGACTTCAATCCGAACTGAGACCGACTTTGTGGGAT